>CAVYDG010000018.1:0-272211 GCA_963767245.1 uncultured Alphaproteobacteria bacterium | reverse complement strand
CGATGATCGCGATGCCTCGGTCCTTGGCAAAACGCGCCGCGAGCAGTCCCGCTCGTTCGCCGCTCGCAACGATGATGGGAAGGTCGGCGAAGTTGGCTCGCATCTCAGCCGCCAGCGCTTCCCCGGTCTTGTCGGGCAATCCGTTGTCGAGCAGCACCGCGTCGTAGCGTCCCTGCGCCGCGCGTGCGCGCCCCAATGCCTCCGACCCAGTGGCGGCCTGGTCCACAGGTACCCAAGCTCCACGACCGCCTGGGCGGCAGACGTCCTGGCGCTTGCATTTTCCGCGACCAAAGGATTCGGCCGATCCGACCCGCCTCCAGGATGTCGGCGATCTTCTGAGCGAGCGCCTGATAGGTGAAGGGTTTGGCGACCACCTCGACCCCCGATCGAGTCGCCCGCCATGCACGATCGCGTTGCGCGTATAGCCGGACGTATAGATGATTTTGAGCTCCGGCTGGACCGCGCGGGCTCTGTCCGCGAGCTCCCGGCCGGACATTCCCGGCATCACCATATCGGTGAACATGAGATCAATCTGCCGGTCCTGACGCTCGATGAGCCGAAGCGCGGAAGGTCCGTCGTGCGCCTCGAGCAGGCGGTAACCGAGCTCTCGCAAAATCTCGACCGTATAGGCGCGAACGTCGTCGTCGTCCTCGACGACGAGAATGCTATGATTGCCCGTGATGCGGTCGACCGGAGCGCTCTCGCTCTCATCGACGGCTTCATCGACGTGGAGGAGGCGCGGCAGATAGATCTTTACGGTCGTGCCCTGACCTTCCTCCGAATAGATTTTCAGATGACCGCCCGACTGCTTGACGAAACCATAGGCCATCGACAGGCCGAGGCCCGTCCCTCTGCCGATCCCCTTGGTGGTGAAGAACGGATCGAGCGCTTTGGAGAGTACGTCCCGGCTCATTCCATGGCCCGTGTCGGTGACGGCGAGGAGGACGTAACTGCCGGACGCCACCTCGGCGTGCCCCGCGGCGTATTGTTCGTCCAGTCGGACGTTCGCGGTCTCGATCGTCAGCTTGCCGCCTTCCGGCATCGCGTCGCGCGCGTTCACCGCCAGGTTCAGGATCGTCGCCTCGAGCTGGTTCGGGTCGGCCTCGGCCTTCCAAAGACCCGCGGTCGAGACGGTCTCCACTCCACGATTTCGCCAAGCGCGCGGTGAAGCAGATCGCCCATTCCGGCGACAAGCCGATCGACGTCGAGGTTTCGGCGCGAGCGGCTGCCGGCGCGAAACGCAAGCAGCCGTTGGGTCAGCGTTGCTGCGCGCTCCGCGCCCTTCTGCGCATTGTCGATGGCGCGGGCGGCGCGCGAGACTTCGCTGTTCGTCAGCGCCCGGCGCGCCATGTCGACATTGCCGATAACGATGGTCAGCAGGTTGTTGAAGTCGTGCGCAATGCCGCCGGTGAGCTGTCCCAGAGCTTCCATTTTTTGCGCCTGGCGCAATTCCTCTTCCACGCGCTCGCGCTCCGCTATTGCGCTCTCGACGCGACGCTCCAGGTCCTCGTTCATCTCGCGCAAGGCCGTCTCGATCGCCCGCCTATGGTCGACATCGATGAGGATGCCGGGAAATCGGATCGGAGCGCCGTCAGGGCCCGGGTCCACCCGCCCGTTCGCCTCGACCCAGCGATAGCCGCCGTCCTGCTGGCGAACGCGGTATTCGCATCGGTAGGCGCCGCCGCACTGAAGCACGTCGGCAATCGACCGGGCGACGGCGGGCTGGTCCTCCTCGTAGATCGATTTCATGACCTTCGCCAGCGGTAGACCCGCCCTGGATTTTTCCGTCGAAAGGCTGAACGAGCAAGGAATACTTTCGTCGGCGATCAGCCGATCGTTTGGAATGTCCCATACCCAGGTGCCAATGATCGCGCCCGCGTCAAGCGCGAGCTGCACCCGCTCCGCCTGCTCGCGAGCAACCGCCTCGCTCGACCTGACGGCTTCCGCCGCCTCTGTCGAAGGCGCGCGAGCGCGATGTTGGCCGCGACCCGCGCAAGGAGCTCGCGGGCTGAAAAGGCTTGGCGAGATAGTCGTCGGCGCCCGCCTCGAGGCCTTCGACCTTAGCCTCTTCTCCGGCGCGCGCCGACAGCACGACAACCGGCAGATCGCGCAGCGCGGGATCCTCGCGAATGGCGCGCAGCAGTCCAAAACCATCGAGCCGGGGCATCATCACGTCAGTGACCACGAGGTCCGGGCGGCGCCGGCGGATCGCTTCGAGCGCCGCCTCTCCATCCGCAGCGGGCGTCACTTCGTAGCCGCGCTCCGTGAGGAGCCGGGCGATGTAGGACCGAAGATCCGCGTTGTCATCGGCAAGCAGCACGCGAGCGCCGGAGTCCGGGACCGACGCGGCGAGGCCGAAGGCGTGCGGCGCCAATTCGGTCGCGCCCGAATTCAGCAGGGCCTCGCCAGCCTCGCCGGGCAGCCAGCGCAGCGCTTCCTCGACATAGGACTGAGCCCGCACGCCTGTCGGCGCATCCATGAGATCGAGCTCCACCCGCTCGGCTGGCAGATGAGACGATCCAAGCGGGATCGAGACGGTGAAGGCGGAGCCTCGGTCGAGCTCGCTCGCGACCGAGATCTGCCCTCCATGCAGCTTCACCAGTTCCTGAACCAGCGCGAGGCCTATTCCCGACCCCTCGAAACTTCGCCCGCGCGCGTTTTCAACCCGATGGAACCGGTCGAACAATTTGGGCAGTTCCGTTTGCGGAATGCCTGTTCCGGTGTCGCGGACGGTAAGGCGCGCCTGTCCTTCCGACTGGCGAAGCTCGACGGCGATCTCGCCATGAAACGTGAACTTGAACGCGTTCGACAGCAGATTGAGAACCACCTTTTCCCACATGTCCCGATCGACATAGACCGGCTCCGACAAGGGAGGAGTATCGACAATGAGACCCAGTCCCACCTTGTCGGTCGCGGAACGGAACGAGGCGGCGAGATCGGCGGTCAGCGCGGCGAGATCGGTGGGTCGATAGCTGGCCTCGACGCGTCCGGACTCGATGCGCGAGAAGTCGAGCAGCGAGTTGACGAGGCGCAGGAGCCTCAGCGCGTTGCGATGCGCGACGTCGACCCGCTGGCGCTGGTCTTCGGGCAAGGGTCCGGCGTCGGCGAGCGCATCTTCGAGCGGCCCGAGCATTAGCGTAAGGGGCGTGCGAAATTCGTGGCTGACGTTGGAGAAAAATGCCGTCTTGGCGCGGTCGATTTCGGCCAAAGCCTCCACTCGCGCCCGCGCCCGCTCGAAGTCGTCGGCCCGGACAATGGCAGCCGAAACCTGCCCGGCAAGCAATTCCACAAAGCCGCGGTAGTCGGCGTTGGCGGCGCGGTGCGGATTGAGACCCGCGACAAGAAATCCGAGGGGCGAACCGCCCTGAGCCGACACGATCGGCGCGATCAGCGCCTGGTTAGGCGGCTGCTGCCAATGATCGAGGCGCAGGTTCGCGACGGCTTCGCGCGGGACGCTCACCAGCGCCGGGCCGGCCGCGGCGATGTCAAGCGGCCAAAAAGGGTCCCGGCCATCGAGCGGGACGACCTCGGGGGCTCCGAGGGCGTTTCGGTTCAAGCCATGCGCGGCGGCCAGCGCCGCTTCGTTGCCTCCGGACTCCGCCAGGTAGGCGAGCGCGAAAGGCAAGTCGCGCGGCTCCTCCGCGAGACAGATCTCGACCGAAGCCATCACCTCGGCGCGGGTAGACGCCGCCGCCAGCCGGCTGCCCAGATCGCGCAGGGTCGCAAGCTGTCGCTCGCCGATCACTCTTTCCGTCACTTCGGCGACGACGCACAACATTCCAGCATTGCGGCCGGAATCGTCGGCCAGGGGCGAATAGGAGAACGTGTGATAGGTTTCCTCGGCGAAGCCCCGGCGCTCGAGGTAGAGCAACAAGGCCTCGTCCCAGGTCGCTTCGCCGGTCGAAAGCACATGAGCGATTCTCGGGCCGATGTCGGGCCAGATTTCAGCCCAAACCTTGTCGGAGCGACTTCCAATCACCCAATCGCGCTTGACGCCGACGGTCGGCAGGTAGGCGTCGTTGCAGAGGAATGTCAGTTCGGGCCCCCAGGCCATCCACATCGCGAAACGGGAGGTCAGCATGACGCCGACCAAGGCCCGCAGGGTCGAAGGCCATTGGACCGGGGAGCCAATCGGCGTTGCGTCCCAGTCGCGCGCCCGCATCAACGCGCGGACCTCGCCGGAGCCGGCGAGCAGATCGACGCCGGGGCCCGAGACCATCGTTTCGCGCTTACTCATCTGTCATCCCGGACCGGTTACGTCATGCCGCAACGCGGGGCCTCAGGCGCCGGCCTTCCTCGCCCCTACGTAAATCGAGCCATCGCCTATCATGTTCCCATGCGCAATCTGTTAGCCTGCGCCGGCCGGGCGGCTAATTTCGGCGAGGCCGAGGGGCGCCGACGGTATATCATCCGGGGTTTCCGGCGCGCGACAAGAGCTGTCGCTGCGATATTCCGTGCTGGAGGCCGTTGTGGGCGATGAACCGACCGATTGATCGGGGTCTGGATTTTGCTCTCGGCCTATGGCGAACGGTTGGACACGAAAGAAAGAATTTTACTTTTCGGCGAGAACCCGCGCGGCGTGCTGGTGCTGCCCGAGAGCGGGCGGATGGCGGCGCTCATCACGCCGTCGCTGCAGCGGGACGATCCCCCCCACCGCCGCGGCAGCTTGTCGCCTATTCCGGCCGCTACAGGATCGAGCCCCCCAGCCGCTTCGTCACCGACGTCGACATCGCCTGGTTTCCGACCTGGGTCGGGTCGGCGCAAGGCCGCAACTTTTCCTTTAAGGACGGCGAACTTCACATCGTCACCGACCCTCGGCCGGTCGAATTCTTCGACGGCGCGGTAGGAGTTGGCGTCTTGACCTGGATTCGCGAGCACGCCCGACCTCAGAGCGAGAGAATCCCCTGAAAGCCGCAGAGTTCATCGGCCGGGTCCGCCCTTGGCGATCCTGATCGAGGACATCCCTGTCCCTTCGCCCGGCGACGACGAGGTTCTCGTTCGCGTCCACGCCTCGGGCGTCGGCCCGTGGGACGCGCTTGTGCGCACGGGCGCGAGCGCGTTGGGCCAGAAGTTCCCGCTTACCCTCGGGGCCGAGATTTCCGGCGTCGTCGAGAGCGAAGGCGGCGGGACGAGCGCCTTCTCGGCGGGTCAAGAAGTGTTCGGTTCCACGAACGCGCTTTTCGTCGACGGCTACGCGGAATATGCCGTCGTTGCGTCGCGGATGATCGCGAAGAAACCGGCGGCGGTTTCGCATGTGGAGGCCGCGGCGCTTCCCGTTTGCGCCGTGACGGCGTGGCAGATGCTGTTCGACCATGCCAAGGCGCTCGAAGGACAGGTCGTTGCCGTCTACGGCGCGGCGGGCAATGTCGGGGGATATGCTATGCAGTTGGCCCGGCTGCGAGGGGTCGAGGTCGTCGCGATCGTTCGCGGCGACGATGCCGGCTATGTACGAAAGCTTGGCGCGAGCCGCGTCATCGACCTGAGGCGCCATGCGCTTACGGACTTCGCCCGTTCGGTCGATCTGGTCATCGACGCTGTGGGCGGATCAGCGCAGGATCAGCTGATCGCGATGACGAAGCCGGGCGGCGCCGTGGTGTCGGCAGTCGCTCGGCCGAACGAGCGGCTCGCCGCCGAGCAGGGCGTTCGCGCCGAGTTCTTCATCGTTGACGTCAACAGCGCGCAGCTTGGGACGATCGCGGACATGATCGAGAAGAAAGTGATCGAAGCGCCGATCGGCGCGGTCCTTCCGCTCGGCGAGGCGCGCGCCGCGCACGAAATGATGGGCGGCGATCGGCCGCGCCCGCGCGGCAAGCTCGTGCTTACGACCGACGGCTGACCACACCTGGCAGCCTGCGCTCGCCGATCGCATCGCCCAGCGCCTCCGGCGTCGTCACCGGCAGGCTGCAGGTCTGGCCCTGACAGAGCATCGCGATCGGTTCCGCGGCCTGCGGCAGGTTGGCGCGTGGCGGGCCGTCCGGCCAAAGGCGCCGGTCGAGACGCAGAACGGTCAATGACGGATCGGGCGCGCGCAGAGCGACGTCGGCAAGCGCCTGTGCGCGCGGATCGTCGAGAGGGCCGTCGATGACGACCGAGCCGCCGCGTTCGAGCATATCGGCGCTCATCAGGGTGAGCGGGCTGCCGCCGAGCCCTTCGGGCGCCCGGAGACCGCGCGGATGAGGGCCTCCGCCGCCCCGCGCCAGCGCGTCTCGTCGGTCAGATGCCAGAGCCGGACGAAAGCCTCGGCCAGAAGGCCGACGCCCGAGGGCGTCGCGCCGTCATGTGCCTGGCGCGGCCGGGCGCCAGGCACGTCGGCGGCGTCCCTGGCGGTGAGGTAGAACCCGCCGGCGCCGTCGCCGAACAGGTCCAGGGCCTCGGCCGCCAGCGAGCGGGCGGCGTCGAGGTCGCGCGGCTCGCCGCTCGCCTCGAACAGCGCGAGCGCGGCGCGGGCCAGCGACGCATAGTCGTCGATGAGGGCGCGGGCGCCGGGATGTCCCTCGCGCCAGGCGTGCAGAAGCCGCCCGTCGTTGCCGCGAAGATGCGCCGAGACGAAATCGAACGCCGCCCGCGCGGTCTTCAGCCATGCCGGCTCGCCGAACGCGGCGCTTGCACGGACGAGGGCGGCGATGGTCAAGCCGTTCCAGTCGGCCAGCACCTTGTCGTCGCGGCCGGGCTTCGGGCGCGCTTTGCGCGCGGCGAACAGGTTTGCCCGCAAGGCGGCGAGCTCCGCCTCGTCGTCGGGCGAACCGCGCGGGCCGATGCGGCGCAGCACCGTCTGGCCTTCCCAGTTACCTGAGCGCGTGACGTCATAAGCGGCCTTGAACCGCGCCGCGGCGTCGCCCAGCGCGGCGTCGATCTCGTCCTCCCGCCAGACGTAGAAGAGACCTTCCTCGCCGTCCTGGTCGGCGTCGAGGGACGCGGCGAAGGCGTCGCCGACCCGCATCTCGCGCATGAGCCAGCCGACCGTCTCGCGCGCCCGGTCGGCGAAGGTCGGATCGGGCCACAACGACTGGACCAAGGCCAGCAACTCGAGGATTTGCGCATTGTCGTAGAGCATCTTCTCGAAATGCGGCACCAGCCATTCGGCGTCGGTCGAATAGCGCGCATAGCCGCCGCCGAGATGATCATAGATGCCGCCTGCGTTCATCGCCTCGAGCATGGCGCGCACGGCTTCGCCGAAGGCTGGCTCGCGGCGGCGGAACATTTCGTTCCAGAAGAAGCGGAAGACCGGCGCATTGGGGAATTTCGGCGCGCCGCGCAGGCCGCCGTGAACGGGATCGACCGCGCCTAGCAGCGCATCGCCGATGCGGGTGAGATCGGCAGGCGTCACGCCCCGGCCGGCGTTCAAGTCAGAGAGTTTCGCCAAATGATCGGCAAGCACGAGGCCGCGCTGCTCCATCTCATTGCGGCGGGTCCGCCAGGCCGTTGCGATGGAATTCGAGAACTTGCCGGAACGAAGGGCGGCCATAGCGCGGCTCGGGCGGCCAATAGGTGCCGCCAAGCATTGGCTTGCCATCGGGGGTGAGAAACATCGTCAGCGGCCATCCGCCCTGCTGACCGAGCGCATGAAGAGCTGTCATATAGATATGGTCGATGTCCGGCCGCTCCTCGCGGTCGACTTTAATGTTGACGAATAACTCATTCATAAGCCGCGCCGTTTCGACGTTCTCGAACGACTCGTGCGCCATCACGTGGCACCAATGGCAGGCGGCGTAGCCGATGGAGAGCAGGATCGGGCAGTCGCGCCGTTTGGCCTCCGCAAGCGCTTCCGCGCTCCAGGGGCGCCAATGCACCGGATTGCCGGCGTGCTGCAATAGATAGGGCGAGGTCTCGTCGGCGAGGAGATTGTGGCCGGCGTCCATTGATAGCCTCTCGCAGATGGGCCCTTCTCCCGCACGCGGGGAGAAGGTGGCGCCACAGGGTGGTTCGAAAGAACGCCCGTCTGACGACGGGCTATGGCGCCGGCGCCACGCGACGGAGGTTTGCGCCCGCCCCTCACTCTAGCCCTCTCCCTGCTCTGCCGGGAGAGGGGACGAGCTACGCGAGCGCGGCCTTGAGAATAGCCTTGAACCGGCGCGCGTCGAGGGTCCAGAGGATATCGGCGCCTTCGTGCTCGCCGGCGGCGTCTCGCCAGACATGAGCGTTGTTGGAATCGTGGTGCACGTTGAGCCGGTCGACGACGGTCATGCCGCGGGTGAGTTCACTCATCGTTTCGATCGCCACCAGGTGACGCGACCACGAGAGGCCGATCGAGCGGTCGAGCGCGACCGCCATCGCGGTCGGGTCGGCGAGCGAAAGGCCGACCTCGCCGGTCTGGACCCGATAGGCCTCGCGGGCGGCCCTGTTCGTTCCAATGGCGAATTTCGCCTTCTCCGTGCCAAGCGCCTCCATCGCGGCGATTTCGTCGTCTCTCAACACCGAGGGGCCGCGCGAGACGTGCCAGCCGATCATCTCGATCGGGAGCTTCGAGCGGAAAACCGCGCGCGCCGCCTCCGGATCGACCCAGATGTTGTATTCGGCCGCCGGCGTCACATTGCCCTCGCAGTTGGGCGCGCCGCCCATCACTACGCAGCGACCGATCCTCTGGGCGAGGCTGGGATCGCGCTCGAGCGCGAGCGCGATATTGGTGAGCGGCCCAAGCGTGACCAGCGTGAGGCCGGGCTCGGCCCGCGCGAGGCGCAGGATGGCGTCAACCGCGCCCTCGCGCTCGGCCTTGCGCTTCGGAGCGGGATAGCCGCGATCGCCGAGGCCGTCCTTGCCATGGAACCAATGCGCGTGCTCATGCGCCCGGGTCAGCGGCCGGTCGGCGCCCATGAAGACGGGGACGTCGGCATTGCAGATCTCGGCGGTCAGGAGCGCATTCGAGGTCGCCTGTTCGAGGCCGACGTTGCCGGCGACGGTGGTCAGCGCCAGCACCCGCACGCCGGGCTCGGCCAGCGCCATCATGATCGCGACCGCGTCATCAGAGGCGGTGTCGGTGTCGATGAGGAAGTTGCGCATGGGAATCAAACCGTCGCCCTGAGCCGCTTGAAACCGCCGTCGAGGTCCGCCTTCAGATCCTCGATGTCCTCCAGGCCGACGCTGAAGCGGACCATTGGTCCGCCGGGGGCGAAGCGGGTCGCGGTGCGGCGCGGTGTGCAGTCGACGGGAACGACGAGGCTTTCATAGCCGGCCCACGAATAGCCGAGGCCGAACAGTTCGAGGCCGTCGAGCATGGCCGCGACCGCCGCGTCTGAGACGGGATTCAGCACGACCGAGAACAGGCCGGAAGAGCCGGAGAAGTCGCGCGCCCATAGCCAATGATCCGGATGATCGGGCAGGGCGGGGTGGATGACGCGCAACACTTCGGGCCGCGCCCTGAGCCATGTCGCCAGCGCCAGTCCCTGTCGCTCTGCCTCGCGGAGCCTCAAATCCATCGTGCGCAAGCCGCGCAGCGCGAGGAACATGTCCTCGGGGCCAGCCGGAATGCCCAGCGTTTCGGTGCTTCGGCGCAGCCGCTCGAACCAGTCCGCGTTGGCGGAGACGAGACCCAAGAGCAGGTCGGAGTGCCCGGAGAGATATTTGGTCCCCGCCTCGATCGCGATGTCGACCCCATGCTCGTGCGGCGAGAAGAAGAGCGGCGTCGCCCATGTGTTGTCCAGGATCAGGCAAGCGCCGCGAGCGTGCGCCGCCGCGGCGATGGCGGGGATGTCCTGGACCTCGAATGTCTCCGAGCCCGGCGACTCGGCGAAGATCGTCGTGGTGTTCGGGCGCATCAGCGCTTCAATCCCCGCGCCGACGCGAGGGTCATAGTACTCGGTCTCGATCCCCAGGCGCTTCAGCGTCGTATTGGCGAGGAAGCGGGAGGGTCCATAAACGGAGTCGCTCATGAGCAGGTGATCGCCGGCGCTGAGCGTCGCCATCAGCGCGGACGTGATCGCGGCGATGCCGGACGGAACGAGCATTGTCCCCGCAGCGCGGGTGAGATCGGTCCAGGCCGACGCGAGAGCCTGCATGGTCGGCGAGCCGCGCCGGCCATAGGTGAAACGCTGCGCGCCCTTCTTCAGAGTTTCCACGTCCGGATAGAGCACGGTCGAGCCGCGGAAGGGCGGCACGTTGATGAAGCCCTGCGAAAACTCGGTGTCGCGGCCGAGAGCGACAAGGCGCGAGCGGCGCCTTAAGGATGCGCGCGTTTCATCGGTGAGCTTGGCCATGGGGTCCGGCGGTCTCCGCTCTCGTCGCGCTCAGGCCGCGTGACCGATCCGATAGGGACGGACAAGCAGATCGGCAGGAATTTTCCACGCGCCGCTGATCTTGTGAATCATTTCGACCGTCAGCGCCCGCCGGCGCGAAAGGATCTCCGACGCGCGCGAGCGCGAGCCCAACAATTCGGCAAGTTCGGCCTGGGTGTGTCCCAGTTCCTCGATCGCATGATTGAGGACGTCGACCGGGTCGAAACTCTCGTCGGCATCGAGCGGCCATCGCTTTTCTTCGTAGGCGTCGACGAGCGCGAGAAGCACGTCGAGCTTGTCGCCAATCTCGGTTCCTTCAGGCGCGCCCCAGCAAGCCTCGATGTCCGCGAGCGCGGCTCGATGATCCTCGTCGGTGCGAATAGGCCGGATCTCCATCGAATGACCCTTTTTAGAACAGCGATACTGTCAACGCGTCGACCCGGTCGTACTCGGCATGCGTGCCGATGAACTTGACGAAGGCGGCCTGCCGACGAAAATCGAATGCGACCACCAACCGGTAGTTTCCTCCCGCGACTTCGAATTTTACCCGCTCGCGGTTCAGCGCCTTGCACTTCGGCGCCGCTCGTTGGACATCGTCCGTCGACGTCCAGCGCGCGGCCCTGACGCGCTTGAGCCAACGTTCCAACGCCACCTTAGTCTCCGGGTGAGCGAGCCAAAAGCCTACAAGCGTGCTTCGCGCGACCACCCGCATCCAGACTGCATACTATGTTCCCATCCCGGGAACAAGCCGCGCGCAAACTGGACTCCATCGGCTGTTCGATTCGCCGGGCAATGATGACGTGGTTGACTTCCGCTGGCGCCGTCCACAATGAGGCGCGTCTTGTCGCTTCGCGCGAGCGCCCCGAACCTTTCGCGTCAATGAGGAGATTGTCATGCGATCGCTTGTTGCTTGGCTTGCCGGGGCGGCGCTCGCGGCTACCGCTTTTTCGGCCGCCGCCGGCACGCTCGATCAGGTCAAGGCGCGGGGCCAGTTGATCTGCGGCGCCAATCCGGGCCTCGCCGGTTTCGGCCTGCCGGACGACCAGGGGGTCTATAAAGGTCTCGACGTCGATGAGTGCCGGGCGATCGCCGCGGCAATTTTCAACGATCCCAATAGAGTCAAATTCCTGCCGATCAACGCCAAGGACCGGCCGACGATCCTGGCCTCGGGCGAGATCGACGTGCTCATCCGCAACACCACCTGGACGCTGTCGCGCCAAACCGGCGGCATGTTCTTCACCGGCATCAATTATTACGACGGGCAGGGGTTCATGGTGCGCAAGAAGCTCGGCGTCGATTCGGCGCTGAAGCTCGACGGCGCCTCGGTCTGCGTTCAGCAGGGGACGACGACCGAGCTCAACCTCGCCGACTATTTCCGCGCCAACAACATGAAACTGGAAGCGGTCGTGTTCGCGACCGACGACGAGGCGACCAAGGCGTATGATTCCGGCCGTTGCGACGCCTATACCACCGACGCCTCCGGCCTCTATTCCGAACGGCTCAAGATGTCGGCGCCGGACGACCATGTCGTGCTGCCGGAGATCATCTCCAAGGAGCCGCTGGGTCCGTCGGTGCGCAGGGACGACATCCAGTGGTTCCAGATCGTGCAATGGACGCATTACGCGCTTGTCACCGCCGAGGAACTCGGCGTGACCCAGGCCAACGTCGACGAGAAGCTCAAATCGGACAACCCGTCGATCCGCCGGCTGCTCGGCGTCGAGGGCGATTTCGGCAACGGGCTCGGCCTCACCAATGATTGGGCCTACCGGATCATCAAGGCGGTCGGCAACTACGGCGAATCGTTCGAGCGCAACGTGGGCCAGGGTTCGCCGATCAAGATCCGCCGCGGCCTGAACGCGCTCTGGAGCCAGGGCGGCCTCCAATACGCCCCGCCGATAAGGTGAGGCGGGTAAAGGGGACGCGGTTTTCGGCAGGTGACGGAACGTGCTATCAGATCGAACGCCTTGAGAGGGCGAATTGAGCGATCGAGGTCGGCATGAAGAAGCCGGTAATCTTCACGGTCTCCGCGATCTGGGACACGGACGCGAATGTATGGAGCGGTCATTGCGACGAAATCCCCGCAGCGGCGGACGCGCCGACGCTCGATGAGCTTCTGGACAAGATCTCTCTTATGGCGCTTGACGTTGCGCCGGACAACCATCCGGGGATCGACTCGGGTTCGATCTTCATCCAGGTCATGGCTCTTCGCGAGGCGACGGCCGTGGCGGCATGAGTGGCGCCTCAGTTCGACCGACCGTTGCGTGAGCTGTTGAAAGAGGCAGGCTGCGTCTTCATCCGGCCGGGACGCGGCAGTCACGAAATCTGGCGCAGTCCAATCACTGGGCGCAACTTTCCCGTGCCGATCGGCATTCCGAGTCGGCACACCGCGAATGCGATCCTTCGGCAGGCCGGACTGCCGAAGTCGTTTTGAGCGTTCACAGCCGTGCCGATAGGGTGCGCTGATCATGTCGACCGCCCGCAAGCTCGCCGCGATCCTCGCCGCCGACGTCGTCGGCTACTCGCGCATGATGGGCGAGGACGAGGCTGGAACCGCCGAGGCGGTGCGCGAGCGGCGCGAGACTGCTCAACCGATCATCGCCGCGCACGGCGGGCGAATCTTCAAGACGATGGGCGACGGGATGCTCATCGAATTCCCGTCCGTCGTCGCGGCGGTCGAATGCGCCGTCGCGATGCAGCGGCAAATGGCCGCCAGCAACGAAGGCGCGCCCGAGGGGAAGCGGATCCTCTACCGGATTGGCGTCCACCTCGGCGACGTCCTGGTCGAAGGCGAGGATATTCTTGGCGACGGCGTTAACATCGCCTCGCGGCTGGAAGGCGTCGCCGATCCCGGCGGCGTGTCCATTTCGGGCGCAGCGCACGAGCATGTGCGCGGGAGGGTCGAGGCTGAGTTCATCGACCTCGGCGAGAAGACGCTCAAGAACATCGCTCGGCCGGTGCATGTCTATGCGGCCCGCATCGATACTGACCGTTCCGGGCGCGCCCCTGGCTCCGCTCCGTCGGACGTCGAGCCGCCTCGCCTGTCCATTGTCGTGATTCCGTTCGCCAATATCGGCGGCGATCCGGAGCAGGACTATTTCGTCGATGGCGTGACCGAAAGCCTGACCACCGATCTGTCGCGAATCCGCGGCTCATTCGTCATCGCGCGGAACACCGCGTTCACCTATCGAGGCAAGGCGATCGACATCACCAGAATCGGGCGTGAGTTGAACGTCCGGTATGCGCTCGAAGGAAGCGTCCAACGCAGCGGCAATCGCATGCGCGTCAATGCGCAGCTCATTGACGCGCCAACCGGCAGCCATCTTTGGGCGGAGCGGTTCGAAAGGCCGGTGGTCGATCTCTTTGAGATGCAAGACGAGATCGTGGCGAGGATCGCCAATACCCTCAATGCGCAATTGATCGCGGTCGAGGCGCGTCGGGCGGAGCGAGCGCCCACGCCCGACTCTATCGACCTCTATTTTCAAGGCGAAGCTTGGGTCAACAAGGGGGTCACGTTCGAAAGCATGACGATGGCGCGCGAGTTTTTCGAACGCGCCCTGGTCCTCGATCCCACCAATGTCGACGCGCTGGCCAGCATGTCGCAGGTCGAGGCCAATTTCGCGATCAGCCTGTCCACGGACGATAAAGCTGCCCGGTTCATCGCGGCAGAAGCTGCTGCGGCCAAGGCGCTGTCGTTGGCTCCCGACCACGCTCTTGCCCACCTGGCCTTGGGGATGGTCCTCGGTTTTACCAACCGCGCCGCTCAAGGCATCGCCGAATATGAAAGGGCGTTGGCCTTGGATCGCAACATGGCCGGAGCGCACGCGCTGATCGGGCAGAACAAGCTGTTCATTGGTCGGGCCGAAGAGACCGAGGCGCATGTTCTGGAGGCGCTGCGTCTCAGCCCTCGCGACCCGTGGGCCTACGTCTGGCTGCTGACGGCCGGCTTCGCCGCATGTCTTCTCGGCCGCGATGAGGAGGCGGAGTTTTGGTTTCGTCGGTCCATCGAGGCCAATCGAAATTACGCGCTTTGTCGATTCATTCACGCGACCGTTTTGGCGAAGGCCGGCAGAATGGATGAAGCACGATCAGAGCTTGCGGCGGGACTTGCACTCGACCCAGGGTTTACTATTGCGAATTTTCGACTGGCCGTAACGAGCGACAATCCTCACTATCTCGCGCAGCGGGCCAGGGTCATCGACGACATGCGCCGCGCCGGAGTTCCGGAGGGATGAGCGGCGCGGGACTGGTGAGCTCGCCGCAAATTCAGGCGGCTAGGCTGGCGCGGCGCCCAGCTCCAGCGCAAAGATCTCCTTCGCCTCCCTCACGCCGCGCAACGTGTGGCGCCCGAGCGATTCGAGGCGGTCATCGGCGCCCGTGACGCCGGCGACGAATTCGGCCGAGACGAGGACCGCGCGCCCGAGCGGCTCGCATAGAGCCTCGATCCGCGCCACCTCGTTGACGGCCGGGCCGATGACGGTGAAGTCGAGCCGGTCGGTCGCGCCGACATTGCCATAGAGCACCTCGCCGAGATGGAGCGCGAGGTCGACCAAGGCGACCGGAAGGCCAGTCGCCGCGCGCGCCTTGTTCATCTCGCCGATGTTGCGCATCGCCTCGATCGCGGCGTCGAGCGCGTGCCGGCAGGTCTCCGCGCGGTCGCGCTCCTCGAACGAGAAAACGGCGAGCATCCCGTCGCCGATGAATTTGAGCACCTGGCCGCCGTGCACGCGAAGCGAGGCGGTCAGGATCTCGAACACCTCGTTGAGCAGCTCGACGACCGCCGCACCCGGCGCGGAATCGCTGATCGGAGTGAAGCCGCGGATGTCGGCGTACCAGATCACCGCGCGCAGGGTATCGACTGAACCGCGCATGATCGAGCCGGCATGGACCCGCCGTCCGGCGTCCTCGCCGAGATAGGTCCCGAGCAGTCCTGAGGCGATGACGTAGCCCGCGTGCGCCTTCATCGCCAGCGACAGCCCTGGTAGCGTCGCTTGCAGGAGAGTCGTCTGGTCGTCGCTGAAACCGCCCCTGCGGTCGGTTACGAACGAATAGACGATGCCGGTTCCCTGCGAGCGATCGCCGACCTTGCCGAAGGTGAACAGGTAGGCGGCGTAGTCCGTTGCGCCGGCCGCGAAGAATTCCACCAGAATCGGGAAGTCGCGCTGGTCCTCCTGTTCGAGGCGTCGGCGCATCGACGGAGTCTCTTCCCCCCGCTGGGCCCTGACTATGAGTTCATTGAAGGGGCTGCCGAGAAAATCCGCGTCTAGGGCGCTGCCGTGGACGTATTGCTCGGGCTCGATGGCGTTGAGGTCGCGACGCCAGGTGTAGCCATAGCCGCTCCATTGCGGATGCAGCGTCTCCATCGCCAGATGCGCCCGCCACAGCTCAATTCCGTCGATCACCAGCCGCTGGCAATAGCCATCGAACAATTCATAGGCGCCTGCGCTGCGCAGTCCTTCGCGCACCGCCCACATGTGGGTCCCAATGATGCGATGGCCGAGCGCATCGTCGAACGTCTTGATCTGGAGCCGGGAGATTGCCTCGGCGCGGTCGTCGGGGGCCGATGCGGCGCCAGGGATCGGTCGAACGTCCTCGCTGGATGATGCGTCGGGCGGCAGCGCCGCGCTCAAGGCTTCGGCTCGAACTTCGGCACGACGAAGACCTCACCGGGATAGATGAGGTTGGGGTTGTGAATCTCCCATTTGTTGGCTTCGTAGATGACCGGATAGCGGGTCGGGTCGCCATAATAGTTTTGGCTGAGCGCCCATAACGTGTGGCCGGGCCGGACCAGCGCGGTTTGGATCAGGTCGACGACAACGTCGGCGGCGGGCGAGGGCGACGCCGCGCCCGCTGCGCCAGCCACGGCCAACGGCGGCGAAGCCGCCGGAGGGGCGGGCGTCTCGATGGGGGCCGGCCCGGCCGGGTAGTCGAAGGGCATGTCCGCGCTGGCAACCACCGATGCGCCGCCCGGATGGACCTCATCGGCGCGCATCCTGTAGCCGCCCGGCGTCATCCCGTGCTTGATCGTCAGCGACCAGCGGCCGTCCGATTGGGTCCTGGCGTCGGCGACATTGGAGCCGTTGAGATAGAAGCGCACGGTCGAGTTCGGCCCGGCCGATCCCTTGGCGACGAGCCCGCCGGCGGCGTCCGCTTCGACCGACTGGATGGCGACTCGGGAGGCCGCGGCCGGCGGCGGCGTCGCCACGGTCCGCATAGCTGCCAGCGCGGGCGGCGAGGGCGCGGGCGCAGCCGCCGGCGCCAGTGGGGCGGCGACCTTCGCTTCGGGCTGGGGAACCGAGACGGCGACCACGCTGGACGTTTCGGACGCCGCGGCGCCCGCCTCCGCAGCCAACGACAGACTGTGATCGCCGGGCGTCAACGCCGGCGGGATGATGACGAACTGGCCCGAGGCGTCGGCCCTCGCCTCGGCGACCGTCTTGCCGGCGTCACGCAGCTCGACCCTGGCGCTTGGCGCGGCGCGGCCGGCGATCACCGCTTCGCCGGTGGGATCGACGCTGACCACGTCGAAGGCCGGCCTGAGCGGCGCGGCCGGCGGCTCGCTCGCCGCCTGAATCTCGGGCGCCGCTGCGCTTGCGGCCGGCGCGACGGCATGGACAGGGGGAGGGACGGTCGGGGGTCTCGACTCGGGGGCGCTGGCCATCGCCTGCGTCGCAGCAGGGTTCGGCCAAAAGAATCCTGGATGAGTCCACAGCAGCGCGCCGGCCACCGCGCCTGCGGCCACCACCGTCGACGCCGCACCTCCTCCGACCCAAACCAGCGTATTTTGCGACAGCATGCTCGCTCGCTTCCGCGTCTGTTATACCGCGAATGCGATCATGGCTACAAATGCCTATCACCCTTTCTTCATGCCGGAGGTCCGGTCATAGGCGCAGAATTCACGGCAGGGCGATGCGCGTTTCCTCAGGCGCAGCCCGCGCCAGCCGCTCGATGGCGGCGAAACAGCCCGCACCGCAGCGGGCTTGGGCGATTCCCTCCTTCAGCTTCCGGGTCGCGATCAATTCATCGCCGACATAGGTGTGAATCTGACAGATTTTCGCCGGACGCGCGGATGAAAGCGCGACCGTCCGCCTACGCTCGAGCCGAGGCGTGCGGCGGCGGCGGGAATGGCGGGAAAGCGTCTAAGTTTCGCCGACGAGGGGACCGGCGGCGAGGGCCAGCCGAACGAGGTGAGAAATGGTGCGGACCTGCATCTTGTGCATGACGGCGGCCCTATGGTGCTCGGTCGTCCGGAGGGTGATTCCCAACTGGCGGGCGATCATCTTCGTCGGCAGACCCTCGACCAGCAACTTGAAGACTTCGTGCTCGCGCTGGGTGAGCAACGCGCGCCGGCTCCTGAACTCCTGCGCTTGAATCTGGCGATCGCGGACTTGTTCGGTCCTCCCCAGCGCCTCCTCGACCGTGAGCAGCAGCGCTTCGGGGTCCAGCGGCTTCTCGATAAAATGGAATGCGCCGCTTTTCATCGCCGAAACCGCGGTCGGCACGTCGCCGTGTCCGCTGATCAGGATGACGGCCGTGTCGCCGTCGGCGGCCGCGATTTGCTTGAGCAGGCCAATGCCGCTCAGGCCGGGAAGCTTGTTGTCGAGAATGACGCAGGTGGATTCGTCGCGCGGGGTGGAGGCGAGATAGTCTTCCGCCGAGGCGAACGTCCGCAACTCGATCTGGGCGGTCGACAGAAGCAAGGCCAGCAACTCGCGGACGCTTGCCTCGTCGTCGACGATGTCGACGTGACGTCTATGCTGCATCGGCGTCGGGTCCGCTAAGGTTGAGCTCGATCACAAACCTGGTCCCCTCAGGCGTTATCGGTTGCCACGATATGCGGCCTCCGTGTTGTTGCACGATTTGCCGGCTGAGCGTGAGTCCCAGCCCCATTCCACGGGGTTTGGATGACTGGTACGCCTCAAACAGGCTCTCCGCCATCTCCGGCGACACTCCGGGACCGTTGTCATCGACTTGGACGGTCGCCCAACCGTCGCGGTCGAGCACGCGGATGATGACGCGTCCGCGTGTGTCTCCGCGTTCCGCTGCGGCATCGACCGCATTGCCGACGATGTTGTTCAAGACCTGCTCGATTCCGATCGGGTCGGCGTTGACGAGCGGGACCGGACGAAGGCTCTCGACGGCGACGGCGACGGCGACGCCGCGCGCCTCTGCGCCTTCCATGCACAGCGCCCGGATCTTCAGCGCGGCATCGACGAGATTGAGCGGCCGCGGCTGCAGTCTGCCGACCGAGACGAGGTCACGGATGCGCTCCAGCACCGCGCGGGTTCGCTGCGCCTCAGCCTCGGCTTTGCTCAAGGCGTCTATCACCGGCTCCGGGCCGGCGCCCGATTGCAACATCCGGCGCGCCGCAACGGCATAGGTCGCCACTGTCGACAGGGGTTGGCTGAGTTCGTGAGCGAGCAGCATGCCCATTGCGCCCGCGGTCGCATGCGCCGAGATCCGCACCAATTCCGCCTGCTGCTCCCGGAGCTTCTGGTTGGCGTGCTCGCGCTCGGTGACGGTGGCGCCGAGAATGAGCCCGGTGATCGAAAGCACGAGCATGAGAATTTGGAACTGGTCAAAATCATCGGCGCTGAACCCAATGTGCGAAGCCGTCATGAAAAATGCTGTCTGGGTCGCGAGCAGCCCGATCGCCACTCCGACATAGCCGCCTCGCATGCCAATCCAGATGATCGGCAAGAAGAGCAGATAGAACAAATGGTAGGCGTAAGCGCTTGGCGCGCTGTGGATGAACGCGAACACCAGGCACGAAGCGACAACAAACACCGACCAGTTCAGCGTATCATCGCTCCGCCAGATCCAACGGGGTTTGGACCAGACTGAGAAGATCGCCATCGCGGCCGCGAGGACCACAATGATGCCGACCGAGTCGCCGATCCAGAAATGGCGCAGAGCGAAGACGAACTGATCGGCGGCCAAAGAACCGGCCAGATAGAGGACCCCGCAGTAAATCAACGAGTTCAGGATGGCGGCGGCGGGCACGGCCGCCAGCATCACGAGGACATTGGCCAGATCGATCCGCCCGAGTTTGAATTTGAGGACATCGCGCAACCCGACCGCGATGCCCGCGTAGCCGAGTGACAGGACGCCTTCAGCCAGAACGGTCACGTAAAAGCTATGGTGAACGTGGGAGATCAGGACGTCGGCCAACACCGCGCCAACGAGGACGAAGGGAAAGAACCTCACCCCTTCCATCAACAGCAGGACCGTGAGCCCGTCGTCCGGGCTCCACAACGTGATGCCGAGCGCTTCGAATTGATAGCGCACGGTCATGACGTTCAGCGCCAGATAGGCAGCGAGAAACGCAATCCCGGTCAGCCAGAACCGGGGTCTGTGAAGGTTCGGCGCGCTCTCCGTCCACGCGAACCCCAGCGCTTCTTGTCGGTGGTTCAATGTCGCTCTACCCTGACCAACAGCCAGGTCCGCCCAAAGGTTTGGTTTCCAATGTATCTGGCCTCCCATCAACTCGGTCGGCTCGGCGCGGCGGGCAACCGAAGCCAGGATCATCGCTTATGGCGACGCCGATTTCCAGTCTCAGCGGCGCGGAAGAGAGCCTCAGCCTTCGGCGGCGCCCTTGGGATCGCCCGCCAAAATAGTTTCCCGATGGAGATCACCATTCACGATTGTCGCCAGTCGTCGGATGTCAGCAAGCGTCAATTCCGGAGGTCGAAGAAATGCCAAGTCCGGACCGCGTTCGCCCCATTGAGGCGAGCCTGGACAAACGCTGTCCGTCCATCGGCATACACCCAGCGCTTTTCGACGGCTCCCTACTGCCCGCGCTTGCCCCTGACCGCGAACCGCACGGCCTCCTCGGCCGCCCGGAACAGCGCCCGCGCCTTGTCGATGCATTCCTTCTGCTCGGCGGCGGGGGAGGAGTCGTAGACGATGCCGGCGCCAGCTTGAACGTGCATCAGCCCGTCCTTCACCACCGAGGCGCGCAGCACGATGCAGGTGTCCATTTCGCCGCC
The DNA here is from genome assembly GCA_963767245.1 of uncultured Alphaproteobacteria bacterium. Classification (GTDB taxonomy): domain Bacteria; phylum Pseudomonadota; class Alphaproteobacteria; order Rhizobiales; family Beijerinckiaceae; genus Roseiarcus. The sequence goes on along the minus strand of CAVYDG010000018.1, from coordinate 252,017 downwards.
TGCGCCGAAATAGCCGATGCAGCCGGCGTAGATGCCGCGCTTGTCCTTCTCCAGTTCGTCGATGATCTGCATGGCGCGGACTTTCGGCGCGCCTGAGACGGTCCCGGCGGGAAAGCCGGCGGCGAGCGCGGTCACCGCATCGACACGATCGCGCAATTCGCCTTCGACATTGGAGACGATGTGCATGACATGGCTATACCGCTCGATGAAGAAGCTGTCGGTCACCTTGACCGAGCCGATCCTGGCGACCCGGCCGACATCGTTCCGGCCGAGGTCGAGCAGCATCAGATGCTCGGCCCGCTCCTTGGGATCGGTGAGAAGCTCGGCGGCCAGCGCCTCGTCCTCAGTCGGGCTTTTGCCCCGCGGCCTCGTGCCGGCGATCGGGCGGATGACGACCTTGCCCTCGCGCACACGGACCAGGATCTCCGGGCTCGAGCAGACGATCTGGAAGCCGCCGAAGTCGAGGAAGCAGAGATAGGGCGAGGGATTGACGCGCCGCAGCGCCCGATAGAGCGCGAATGCGGGCAGATCGAAGCGGCTGGTGAACCGCTGCGACAGCACGATCTGGAACGCATCGCCCGCGGCGATATAGTCCTTCGCCCGGACGACCATCGCCTTGAATTCGTCCTCGCTGGTGTTCGACCGCGCTTCGCCGGCCTTGACCAGCGGATCGACGGCCATGCCCGCCGCGTGATCGAGCGGCTGCTCGAGCGCGTCGACGACCGCGTCCAGCCTCGCCATCGCGCTCTCGTAGGCCGCGCGGGCCGGGACGCCCGGCGCCGGGCGCACCGGAGTCACGATGGCCATCTCGTCGCGCGCCCCGTCAAACACGACCATCACCGTCGGGCGGATGAGCAGCGCCTCGGGCACGCCGATGGGGTCGGGCTTGGCTGGGGCGAGGCGCTCCATCCGCCTCACCATGTCGTAGCCGAGATAGCCGAACACCCCAGCCGACATCGGCGGCAGGCCAGGCGGCATGGAAATGCGCAATTCGGCGAGCAGCGATCTCAGGACGTCGAGCGGATCGCCGGGGCAGGGGACGAAAGCGTCGGGGTCGATGAGAGCGCGGCGGTTGAGTTCGGCGCGATTCCCCGTCGAACGGAAAATGAGGTCGGGATCGAGGCCGATCATTGAATAGCGGCCGCGCTGCGCTCCGCCCTCGACCGATTCGAGGAGGAACATGTTGCCTGTGCGGCCGCGCGCTAGCTTGAGATAGGCCGAGACCGGCGTTTCGAGATCGGCGACCAGCGTCGTCACCGCGACCTCGGCCTCGCCTGCGCCATAGGCGCGAGCGAAGGCTTCGTAGTCGGGCAGGGTGGTCATCGCCGGTCAGCCGCCCTCGGCCGCTTGCAGGACCTCCGGGTGGACGACGACGCCGAGCGTCCGCCGCAAGGCTTCGACATATTGGTCGAGCAGGCTCTCGCGGGTCGCGAACTCGAGCTGTGCGCCCATCGCCTTGACCCGGGCGTCGGCGAAGTCGACCGGCGGCGTCTTGTCGGCGGTGATCTTGAACACCACCCGCCCGTCCGGCGTCGCCGCCGACCCTGCGCCGTCGGCGGGCTCGCGGAAAATCGCTGCGACCACGGCTTCCGGCAGGCTGGTCTGCTCGGCCCGGTGGACGTCCTGCGCCGACTTCGCCTCGGCGCCAGAGCTCTTCGCCAGGTCGGCGAGGCTCGCGCCGGCCTTGATCTGCTTGACGAGGTCGTCGGCCTTGCCCGCGAGCGCCTTGTCGACCTCCTCGGCCCGCCACTGCTTCTCGACCTCGGGCTTCGCCTCGTCGAACGAAAGATCGTGCGCCGGATCAACCTTGGTGATGTCAAACCATACGAAGCCGCCGTCCTTGGTGTTGATCGGCGCTTCGTCGAGCCCGACGTCGGAGGCGAAAGCGGCGCGCAGGAGTTCGGCCTTGTCCGCGAGCGCCACCGGCGCGCCCTTGGGGTCGCGGCCCTGGGCGTCGACCGCGGCGATCGATTCCCCGGTCAGGCTCACCGCCTTGGCGGCGTCGAGGAGCGATTTGCCCGAGACCCTGAGGTCCTCGATCTTGTCATGGAGCGCCTGGATCTTGTCGCCGGCGCGGGACGCCGACACCTGGCGCTTGACCTCGTCGGCGACCTCCGCGAACGGCTTCACCGTCGAGGGCGTGATGCCCTTGACGCGGACGATCACCGGGCCGAACTGGCTCTTCAGCACCCCGCTCACCGCCCCTTGCGGCAGGGCGAAAACGGCATCGGCCTCAGCCTTGTCGAGCATCGCGTCTTTGGTCGTCTCGCCGAGATCGGTGTCTTCCGGCTTGAGGCCCCGCTCCTTGATTAGGTCGTCGAAACTCGCGCCCGCCTTGAGCTTGGCGTCCGCCGCGCTGGCGTCAGCGTCGTTGGGGAACAGGATCTGCTGCAGGTCGCGCTTCTCGGGCGCGCCGAACCGCGGGTCCTTGCCGGCGATCTTTTCATATGCAGCCTGGGCGTCGGCGTCGCTGACCTCGGCCGGATTGGCGATCGTGTCCGGCTCGAGCGCGAGGACGTCCATCGCCCGGAACTCGGGCGCGCGATAGCTCGACTTGCGATCGTTGAAGAAGGTCTTGAGCGCCTCCTCGGAGGGCGCGGCAATCTCACCTGCCGCCGCCGCGGGAAGCAGGAAATAATCGACCGACCGGCCCTGGCCCTGGTAATCGGCCTCCGCCGTGACCTCCGCCTTCGGCGCGGCGATGCCGGTCGTGAGCGCGGCGACAATGAATTGCCTCAACTCCTGCTGGCGCAATTCCGAGACGAAGCCGCGTTCGGTCATGTCCATGTCGCGCAGCGCGCCGGCGAAGCGGGCGGGATCGAAGGCGCCGGACTTGTCGCGGAAATCCGGGTTTGCGGTGATGATCCCGCGCAACGCGTCGTCGGAAATGTTGAGGCCGAGCTTGCGCGCCTCCTCATCGACCGCTGCTTCGCTCAGGAGGCGCTGGAGGACGCTGCGGTCGAGGCCGATCTGGCGCGCCTCCTCGTTGGTGAACGGGCGGCGCAGCCGGCGCTGATATTGCTGGATCGTCCGGTCGTAGGCGACACGGTAGTCCTGGGCCGAGATTTTCGCGGCGCCGACCGAGGCGACGGTCGAGGGGGTGAAGCCGCGCAACATGTCGCCGACGCCCCAGATGACGAAGCTGACGATGATGAGCCCCATGACCACGGTCATGATCGCCTTGCCGACGATCCCCTGAGCCGCGTTGCGGATCGCTTCGAGCATTCTTCCGGTGCGCCTTTCCCTGTCGGCCGCGCCCCCCAATCTCGTCGTTTTGGGCCGCGAGCGCGCCCTATCTAGCGACAGGGAGCTGCTTTGCATAGGCTGGGAGGCGATGATAGCAACCGCGGCAACCAAGATACGAAGAGGCCTCCCATGACCCCTGGCGTGCGTCCGTTCGTCGCCGGAAACTGGAAGATGAACGGTCTTTCCGCGTCGCTCGGGGAAATCGACGCGATGCGACGGGCGGTGGACGCGGGCGAAGCGGGCGAGGCCGAGCTTGCCGTCTGCCCGCCGGCGACGCTGCTTGCCCAGGCCGCCTGGAAGCTCAGGGGGAGCCTGCTGGCCCTCGGCGCCCAGGACTGCTCCCCCGAGCCGAGCGGCGCTTTCACCGGCGACATTTCGGCGCCGATGCTCAAGGACGCGGGCGCCAAATACGTCATCGTCGGCCACTCCGAGCGTCGCACCCTCCATCACGAGACCGACGCCCTCGTCCGCGCCAAGGCCGAAGCGGCGCTCAAGGCCGGCCTTATTCCGATCATCTGCGTCGGCGAGACGCAAGCCGAGCGGGAAGCCGGCCAGCAGGCCGCTGTCGTCATTCGGCAATTGCGAAGGTCGCTGCCCCCGGGGCAGACCAGCGACACTGTCGTGATAGCTTACGAACCGGTGTGGGCGATTGGCACCGGCCTTACCCCAACTCCCGGCGACGTCGCCGTGGTGCACAACGGGATACGGGCGCTGCTCACTGAGATCGGCGGCCCTTCAGCCGCCAAGACCCGTCTTCTCTACGGCGGCTCGGTCAAGCCCTCGAACTGCCAGGGGCTCCTGACCCTCGACAATGTCGACGGCGCGCTGGTCGGCGGCGCGAGCCTCAAGGCGGCCGATTTTCTCGCCATCGCGGCGGCCTACGCCTGACAGGACCACCTCGCCTATGCCCGCACCGGGCGCCCGGGGTCGGTGGCGCGGCGCCGCCGGGCCTCTGAACAGCAATGGGAATAGCTGGATGGATGAGAACGAGATTCGACAGGCGCTCGATCGCCACTGGGCCGCCTCCGACGCAAATGATTTCGATGTCGAGCACGACATCTATCGAGAGGACGCACTGCTCGAGTACCCGCAATCGGGCGAGCGCATCAGGGGCCGGCGCAACATCCAGGCCTCTCGCGGCGCGCAGCCGAACTCCAAGCGCTTCACGGTGCGCCGCATCGTCGGGGCCGGCGACCTCTGGGTTACGGAATTCATCCTCGCCTATGACGGCCGGCCGTCCTATTCGGTGAGCGTCATGGAGTTCGTGGGCGGCAAGGTCGCCCGCGAGACCCAGTACTTTGGCGACCCGTTCGAGCCCGGACCGTCGCGTGCGCGTTGGGTTGAGCGAATGGGATGAAATCGGCGCGCCCGCGCGTGCTGGACCGGGCGGAGCTGCCCGTCGATACCGCTGAGCTCGCTCGTTTCCTCATCGGCAAGATGCTCGTGCGGGCGCTGGCTGAAGGGGTCGCGGGCGGCCGGATCGCCGAGACCGAGGCCTATGTCATCGGCGACCCCGCGGGTCACGCCTACCGGGGGATCACCCCGCGCAATCGGGCGCTTTTTCTCGAGCGCGGACACGCCTATGTTTATCTCGCTTATGGCGTCTCGTTCATGCTGAACGTCTCGACAGAGAAGCCGGGTGTCGGCGCGGGCGTCTTGATCAGGGCGATCGAGCCAACCCTTGGCATTGCAGTGATGGAGCGAAATCGGGGCGCCGAGCGGGTGCGGGACTTGGCGCGTGGCCCGGGACGGTTATGCGAGGCCTTGTCGATCGACCGCCGGCTGGACGGGATCGATCTCTGTCAGGCCGGCCCGCTGTGGCTCGGATCTGATGGTCAGGCGTCCGGCGAGATCGGGCGGAGCAAACGGATCGGCATTACGCGCGCAGCCGACAGCCTGCTGCGGTTCTACGTTCGTGGCAGTCAGTTCGTCAGCGGCTCGCGGGCGCTCAACAGGTGAGGAGTTCAGCATGGCGACCCCCGATACGCTTCGCTATATGAAGATGCCTCTTGACAATGGATCTGGCGCGATCCCCGCGGTTGGGTTTGGCACGCTGATACGCGATCCTCTCGTGACCAAAGAAGCGACGCAGACCGCACTGGAGGTGGGTTTTCGGCATTTCGATTGCGCGGAACGGTACCGCAATGAAGAAGCGGTCGGCGATGCGATGCAGGCGGCGTTCAGGGCGGGGACGACTCGGCGGGAAGATGTCTTTGTCAGCACGAAGCTATGGAACACCAATCATCGTCCCGAGCGGGTCAAGCCCGCCTTTGACGCCAGCCGCAGGCGACTGAAAATCGACTATGTCGATTGCTATCTCATTCATACGCCTTTCGCTTTCAAACCCGGCGACGAGCTGGACCCGCGGGATGAGCACGGTCAGGTCATCTACGATTTCGGTGTGACGTTGATCGAGACGTGGCGGGCGCTCGAGGGTCTCGTCGACGACGGTCAGTGCAAGTCGATCGGCTTGACCGACATTACTCTGGAAACGCTGCGCGAAATCGTCGCCGCCGCGCGGATCAAGCCTGCTTTGGCGCAAGCCGAACTGCATCCGTATTTCCCTCAATGGGACCTGCTCGAGTTCTGTCGCGAGCACGGAATCGTGGTTCAGGCGGGGGCGCCGTTGGCGCATGACATGTCGCCTCGAATCGTCGACGACCCAGTGATCACGAGAATCGCCCAGCGCGTCGGCAGGACGCCTGCCCAAGTTGCGCTGGCCTGGGCCGTCCAACGTGGGACCGCTGTCCTGACCACGTCGACGAAATCTGACCATATCCGGGCCAATTTTGAGATTTCGGCCCTGCCGGAAGACGCGATGCGAGAGATTCGAGACGACATAACGACGAGCATCCGGTTCAACGCCGTGGTGAGGACCGGCGTGCCCGGATTTATTCCCCGGGTCAGTTGAGGATGGAGCTCGGCCGTCAGTGGCCAAATCGGCCTGCGCCTCGGCGGCTCAAGTCTCCTGCGGCCATCCGATGGAATGGGCAAAGAAACGCACGGAGCCGGTAGCGTCCGGCAGCCACGCGCCAGGGTGATTGCGAAACCCTCGCGCCAGCGGGATCGATAGCGCGTTATGGCCTCCGGCCTGCGTCACGAACGGACCCTGTTGCTTGAGGGCCGCCGCCTCAATGTCGGATGGGCGGACAATCGCGATGTGTCCGGGCTTGCCGGGGTCGGGGTTTTCAAACGCAGCCAGGACGAGGTCGCCTTGATTTGCGGCTGCTTGCGCGGCAGCCGCCTCGGGTATGGGCCGCCAGCCCGCGCCAGCGGCCGCCGCGCCCCCTAGCCAGCCCATCTGCGCATTCGCCAGCAGCATGGAGCTATGGTCCGGCGGCCGCAGGACGTAGACGCCCAGCCGTTTGGCGACGCTCGCCACGAACGCCGAGCAATGGGTGTGGGGTTTTCCATCGTTCCACACGCCGCGCAACTCCCCCGTCTCCCAGTCGACCTTGTCGCCGGCGAGCCAGAGGTGGTCGACGCCTGTTCTGTCGAGAAGGGCGGCGAGCCGCGCGCCTTGAGGCGTGACGGGACCGCAGCAAGGGGCTGCGAGCGCGAGCGTGGGCGCGCCCGTCAGGAAAACAATCAGCGCGCGCCGAGAGATCCGCATGATCGGACGAGGCTAGCACATCTGCCCGCCGCTCGATGGCGCGCCGGGCCAACCGAGGCGCCACGGCAGCTTGCGTGGCCCACGGTCGCGCCCGGGGCGGAAGCGCCGCACCGATAGACGCCCCCCTTGCGCCGTGATAGGAGCGCGCCATCTTTCGAGGACGCCGGCCTTGAGGCTGACGATCCGCCGGTTCGAGACCCTCATGCAATCCGTTCTGATCGTCATCCACATCCTGATCGTCGTCGCGCTGATCGCCGTCGTCCTTTTGCAGCGCTCCGAGGGCGGAGCGCTCGGAGCGGGCGGGGGAACCGGCAGCTTCATGACCGGCCGCGGCCAGGCGAATGCGCTTTCGCGCGCGACCGCGATCCTGGGCGCGATGTTTTTCGCCACCGCGCTCCTGATGTCGATCCTCTCGAGCTGGAGCCGCGCGCCGCACTCGATCCTCGAAAAGGGCGCCGCCCCTGCGCCTGCGGGCCAGACCGCGCCGACTCCGATCTCGCCCGGCAATATTCTCGACCAGCTGAAGCAGATGGAAGGCCAGTCGCCTGCGCCGTCGGCTCCGACCGCGCCCGCGCCTGCCGCGCCCGAGCCCAAACCCTGAAGCCCTGATCGCGCGCGGGCGCCGGAGGTCCGCGACCCTTGCCCTCCTTCCACGACGAGCGCCGGGTTCGCCACCGGGCCGAGCAGATGTTCGCTCTCGTCGCCGACGTCGAGCGCTATCCGGAATTCGTTCCCCTGTGCACGGGTCTGAGGGTGCGAAGCCGCAAGACCGATGCCGGCGGCCGCGAAACGCTGGTCGCCGACATGACGGTCGGCTACAAGCTCATTCGCGAGACCTTCACCAGCAGGGTTGCGCTCGATACGCCCCGGCTGAAGGTCAGGGTCGAATATATCGACGGTCCGTTCAGCCATCTCCACAACATCTGGACCTTCACCGACGAGCCCGAGGGCGAGCGCTCGCGCGTCGGCTTCTTCATCGACTACGAGTTCAAGAGCCGCACCCTAGGCGCGTTGATGGGATCGATGTTCGACGTCGCCTTCCGCAAGTTCGCCCGCGCGTTCGAGGAACGCGCCGATGCGGTCTACGGCCGCGCCGCGTAGCCGTCGCGGGCGCCGAGGCCGCGCCCGAGGGTCACGGCTTCGGAGGCGGCGACGGAATGGGACTGTTCGGCTCCCCTTTGATTGCGCCCGCGAGGGGCGCGTCTTTGTGTTCCGTCGCGCCCGAGTGTTCCGTTATCTCGCTGAACGAGTCCGGATCGATGACCATCATCACCGAATTGCCTTGCGAGTCCTTGGCCCGGACGAGGAATGACGAGAGCATGATGGTGATGTCGGTAAACCCGGCTTTGGTCAGGTCATCGTGCAGCCGTTGACTGATGTGGGATGGCGCCTGCGCATTGGGCGCGACGTCCTGGCCGCTGGTCGATCCGGCCGAGTTCATCGCCGCCAGCGCCGATCCGGCGAAGCCGCAGCCAAGGACAAGGACACATACGGTCCGGCTGAGAGGAGTGATCGGTTTCATCCTTCGATCCGCGCCGCCCCACATGCATAGAAACTGCACAGGAAGGCGGACGTTCCCACGGACGATCAACATCTTTACCAGCGGCGCCGGGCCGCTTCCCGCTCACGGCCGGATGACGGTCGCCTTGAACGGGCCGCCGTGGGCCGCCGCGTGGGCGACGGCGTCGTTGGCGTGGTCGAGATCGAATTCCGCTACCTCGAATTGGCTGAGATCGAGGAGCCCGGAGCGGACCAGGTTGATGAAACGGACGTTGGCCTCGCGCGGACACATCCATTGGCCGCGGATGGTTATGCTGTTGCGCATGATCCAGGGATAGGGCAGCGCCAGATCGTCGCCGCCGAGCATCCCGACCCCGCCCATGAGCACGACCCGGCCGAACTCCCTCACCGTCATCGCCGCCGCCCGGACCGGAAGCGTCCCGGCGGAAGGCGGCAGGAGGTCGAGCACGCAATCGATCGGCCCCGGGGCGGCGCCCTTCATCGCGTGCCGGTCCTCATCCTCGTCGCCGATGATTTTGACGGTCCGAATCCGGCGCCCGAAGCGGCGCTTGAGGTCTTCGAGCATCGCTTCGTTGCGACCGGGACAGACAATGCAGCCCGCGCCCATCGCCAGCGCGACCATGACCCCGGCGCTGCCGAAATTGCCGGTCGCGCCACTGACGAGGACCGTCTCGCCCGCCTGAAGGTTTGCTGCGAGAAGCCCGCCGTACGGGACCAGAAGCACCACGAGCGCGCACCAGCGGCCCGCCTCCTTTGGCTCGATCGCGCCAATCGGATAGGCGTTCTCCGTCGGGACCAGCATCCGCTCGGCGAAGGCGCCGTGGCGGAAGTGCTTCTGGAGGCTGAGGCCCCGAGGCCCGCGCGCGCTCCAGCCTTGCAGCGTAATGTCCGGGGTCAGCGCATCGTCGCGTGACCTGACTGTCGGGTCACACCACACCCAGTCGCCGACCTTGAGCCGGGTTGCGTCCGGCCCGACGGCGGCGACCCGCCCGATTGCGCCCGGGCCGGGGGCTAAAGGCAAATCCAGCAGATACTTGCGCTCGCCGCTGAACACTTCGCTTGAGTAGGGCAGGACGCCAGCAGCGGCGACCTCAACGACGATTTCCCCGGTTCCCAGGACCGGATCGGGCAAGGATTCGAGCGACAGCGGCGCCCCAAATACCTTCAACATCGCAGTTTTCATGATCGCGCCTCGCTTCGCCAACAGCGCCATTCTCGCCCCCTTTCCAAGTCCGTCTAGACCTGGCATTATCCTAGGATTAGATAATCCCTCCGGACGGGCGCCGAACCGCATGATCAACCCGAGCAGCAGCGAGCTTGGCGATTTCTTGCGCTCGCGGCGCGAGAAACTGAGTCCCTCGGCGCTCGGCCTCGCCAAACGGCGGAGGCGTCGCACGCCGGGCCTGAGACGCGAGGAGGTCGCCGAGCTCGCCGGTATCGGCGTCGACTGGTACATCCGGCTGGAGCAGGGGCGGGCCGCGAGGCCCTCGGTCACGACGGTCGATTCGCTCGCCCGGGCGCTCCGCCTCAGCAAGGAAGAGCGCGCCCACCTGCGGGCGCTCGCGGAGCGCCGAGATCGCCGCCCGTTCGCGCGCGAGACCGCGCCCGAGCCGATGCGGCGCCTGATCGAGAGCCTCAACCAGCCCGCCTACATTACCGGGCGGCGATGGGACGTGCTGGCGTGGAACGCAGCCGCCGCCGAGATCTTCGGCGACTTCGACCGCTTCGCCGAGAAGGACCGCAACATCCTGATCACGATGCTGACCGAGCCGGCGGCGCGGCGCCTTTTCGCCGCGGGCTGGGCCAACGAAGCGAGGCGCATGGTTGCCCAGTTTCGCGCTTCTTACGACGTCTGGGCCGGCGATCCGGCGTTTGAAGAGCTGGTCGCACGGTTGCGCCGCGAGAGCGCCGAATTCGCCGGCTGGTGGGAGGCGCACGACATCCGGATGGCGGGCGGCGGCCAGAAGCTCCTTGACACGCCGACGATGGGCCTTGTGGGTTTCGACTACGCGACCTTTCAGGCCAACGACGACCCGGCGCTAAGGCTCGCCATCTACCGGCGGGCCGAGCGCGGCGGCCTGTAGCCCCGCTCGGTGAAAGCGCGGCCGGCGCGGTCAGCCTGGCGCGGTCAGCGACCGCGCCTACAATGCCCCCTCGAGCAAATCGAGCCCGACCCTGACCGAGGCGAGGCGCACGGCGTCGCGGCCGATGCCGCCGAACCGCTCTTCCCGCGCGACGGTCGCCGCGCCGCGCCGGGCGCAGGCGAAATGGACGAGGCCGACCGGCTTCGCCGCCGTCCCCCCGTCCGGCCCGGCGATGCCGGTGACGCTAACGGTGATGTCAGCGCGCGAGGCCTTGAGCGCCCCTTCGGCCATCGCCCGCGCCGTCTCTGCGCTGACCGCGCCATGGGCTTCAAGCGTCGCGGCTGGCACGCCGAGCAGCTCCTCCTTGGCCGCGTTGGAATAGACGACGAACCCGCGCTCGACCACGTTGGAGGAGCCCGGAATTTCGGTCAGCAGCCCGGCGATGAGACCTCCGGTGCACGATTCCGCGGTTGCGACCATCAGCCCCGAACTGCGATAGCGGACGATGAGCTCGGCGGCGCGGACAAGAAGGTCGGGCGGAAACATCAGATGCTTCTACAACGCTGCGCGATCGGGCGCGACCGCAAAACGCGCTCAACGCGGGCGGGCCCAAAGCCGCCGGATGCCAATAGGGGGTGCGCCGTCAGGCGCCTATCGAAAGATAAATCTTGATCCGTGGGGGCCGTCCAGACATGACAGCGCGGGCGAGAGATTTCATGGCCGACGCGACTTCAAAAACAGACGCCGTGGTGGTTGCACAGCCGGTGTCGGCGCCGCTCAGCCGCGCTGCGATCTTCCTCGTCGTGACCATCAATCCGGGCGCGGACAATCGCGCCGCCGTGCGGGCGTTCTGCGCGGATTTTTCCGGCCTGGTTCGCGCGGTTGAGTTCCGCGACCTCGAAGCCGGGCTCTCCTGCGTGATGGGAATCGGATCCGACGAGTGGGACCGGCTGTTCGGGAACCCGCGCCCGGCCGAACTTCACCCCTTCCGGGAGTTCCGGGCCGGATCGCGCCATGCGGTCGCGACCCCGGGGGACCTCCTGTTCCATATCCGCGCCAAGCGGATGGACCTGTGTTTCGAGATGGCGGCGCAGATTATGACGAAGCTCGGCGATGCGGTCGCCGCGGTCGACGAGGTGCACGGCTTTCGCTACTTCGACGATCGCGATCTTCTGGGGTTCGTCGACGGCACAGAAAATCCGCGTGGGCAAGCGGTGATCGACGCCGCGCTCATCGGCGCCGAGGATTCCGCGTTCGCCGGCGGCAGCTATGTGATCACGCAGAAGTACGTCCATGACATGAGCGGATGGAACGCGCTGTCCACCGAGGCCCAGGAGCGCATCATTGGCCGCACCAAGCTCGCCGATATCGAACTGGACGATTCGATCAAGCCGACGTCGGCACATAATGTGCTGACCACGATCACCGAGAATGGAACGGAATTCCAGATCGTTCGCGACAACATGCCGTTCGGCCAGGTCGGAAGCGGGGAGTACGGCACCTATTTCATCGGCTATTGCCGCACGCCGCGGGTGACCGAGCAGATGATCGAGAACATGTTCGTCGGGAAACCGCCGGGGAACTATGACCGCTTGCTCGACTTCAGCCGCGCGGTGACCGGAACCTTGTTTTTCGTCCCATCCGCGACGTTCCTCGACGCGCTCGGCGACGACGCTTCAGCGACGCCTCCCCCGCAATCGACGGCCGGGCCGTCGCCGTCGACAGGCGCGGCGTCCCATGGTTCGCTCGGAATCGGGTCGCTCAAAGGAGAAAAGGGCCATGAATAACCTGCACCGCGAGCTTGCTCCGATCTCCGATGCGGCGTGAGCCAGTATCGAAGAAGAAACAACTCGGACGCTCAAGCGCTACCTCGCCGCGCGGCGCGTGGTCGACGTCGAGGGGCCCAGCGGGGCCGGCCTCTCGGCGGTCGGAACCGGCCACCTCAAGACGATCGCCGCGCCGGGCCAGGGCGTCCTCGCGCGGCAGCGCGACGTCAGGGCGCTGGTCGAACTCAGGGTCCCGTTCGAACTCGATCGCCAGCAGATCGACGATGTCGAACGGGGCGCAAACGACTCGGACTGGCAGCCGGCGAAGGACGCGGCGCAGAAGATCGCCTATGCCGAGGATCGCGCCATCTTCGAAGGCTACGCGGCCGCCGGGATTGAAGGCATCCGGCAGGGGACCAGCAATCCGCTCATAACGCTCCCGGCCGACGTGCGTCAGTATCCGGATGCGCTCGCGCGCGCTTTGAGCCAGCTTCGTCTGGTCGGCGTCAACGGGCCCTACTCGGTGCTGCTCGGCGCCGAGGCCTACACCGCCTTGGCCGAGACGAGCGACAACGGCTACCCGGTGCTGGAGCATGTCAAGAAGCTGCTCAAAGACGAGATCATCTGGGCCCCGGCCATCGACGGCGCCTTCGTGCTCACCACCCGCGGCGGCGATTTCGACCTGCATCTCGGGCAGGACGTCTCGATCGGCTATTTGAGCCACACCGACAGCGTCGTCCGCCTCTACCTTCAGGAGACGCCGACCTTCCTCATGCTCACATCCGAGGCCGCCGTCGCGCTGGCGCCTCCGGCGGCGAAATAGATAAACTGAGGCTGCGGATGGCGTCGGATGGATGCCGCGTTGCGGCTTCGGCCACGATATTGACGATGGCCTCACGGACGAGAGGATCTTTGATGCTGGCAAAGGCTCGAATTCAGGCGCAGCCCCTGGTCGACCATCGCCTGATGGCCCTCGGTTCGTTCGACTTGCCCAGCCTCGCGCAAATGTTCTCGGTCCGCGGCGCCTGACACGCTCGCCTCAGCGCCCCGGGAGCGGCCAGGATCATCGATAGGATTGATCTTGCTCACCATTTTGTCAGACGTATTTCTCATGTGGACCTAACACCGCAGGCGAGAACTTATTCGAGGCCCTTTCGTTCCCGATCCGCTGGGCGGCGGGGAATCGACCTGACCGAAGTGAAAGGCTCGACGCGGGCGTCCCGGCGGGCGCAAGCAAGGCGAATTGGCTCCGCATTTATGTCGATTGGCGCCAGGCGGATGCGGGGGCAACGTAAGGGAAGTCGCGCGCCTCGAGTTTTGACCACCGAGGCCAACCGCACGCGACTTGCCCCGCGCCTGGCCCTCCGGACGCGGGGCCTTTTTTCGCCGCCAGCATTGCGCGCGCGGCGCATCGTTGGTCGGCGGGTGAGGTTTCATCGGATCGCGTCTCGACGGTGGCGCCCGGAGGTCGCCGGACTCGTTGCCGATTTAAGGCCATTGTCTTTCCTTGACCGGGTCTGCCGACCGGGATTTCGCTCCGAATTAGGGCTTTTTCACGTGCGCAAAATGTCTTTATTGGAGGGAAGCCCGTATTCTGGTAGCTTTGCTCAGGCGACGCGACGAGCGATTGAAGGCGAAGTGACGATGAGCCACCCCAAGCCTCGTCCCTTCACGATTGACGAATTGCGCGCCTATCTCGTCGAGATCTTTCCTGAACTGTGGAAACGTGGCGACTTCCGGATCGAAGACCTCGCGCCGATGGCCGCAACGGTGCGCCTCGTCCATCATCCGAGACACCTGAGATACGGCGGGACCGTCGCCGGCCCGGCAATGTTCGCTCTCTGCGACGTCGCGCTCTACGTCGCGATCCTGGGCGAACTCGGTCGGGTCGCACATGCGGTGACCACCAACGTCTCGATCAACTTCCTGCGGAAACCCGCGCCCGCCGACCTCATCGGCAACGCAAAGCTCATCAAGCTCGGCAAGCGGCTCGCGGTCGGGGAGGTGGCGCTCTACTCGGACGGCGAGAGCGACATGGTGGCCCATGCGGTCGGCACCTATTCCATTCCGGTCCAGGGCGAACGTGCGGTATCCTGATACCGCATATCCCTGATTGGCGGTTTTCTTGGCGATTCCGGCGCTCGGGCGTTGACATTTCGCGCTTGGCGCGGCTAGAAGCCCGCGACCTGAACCCAAGCGGACTTAAATCATGTTCGGCAAAACCCATTCGACCAAGACCGCCGAGGTCGAGAAGAAGTGGCTTCTCATCGACGCCAAGGGCCTCGTCGTCGGGCGGCTGGCTTCGATCGTCGCCATGCGGCTGCGCGGCAAGCATAAACCGAGCTTCACCCCCCATGTCGACGACGGCGACAACGTGATCGTCGTCAACGCCGAGAAGGTGGTGTTCACCGGCCGCAAGCTCGACCAGAAGGTCTATTATCATTACAGCGGCTATATCGGCGGCATCAAGGAACGCGGCGCCAAGTCGATCCTCGAGGGCAAGTTCCCCGAGCGCATCGTCGAGAAGGCGGTCGAGCGCATGCTTCCGCGCGGACCCTTGGGCAAGAAGCAGCTCGGCAACCTGCGCGTCTATAAAGGTCCGGACCACCCGCACGCGGCGCAGTCGCCAACCGTGCTCGACGTCGCCAAACTCAACCCCAAGAACAGCCGGAGCGCTGAAATCAATGGCTGAAATCCTTGCTTCGCTGGCCGACCTCAAAGGTTCGCCCGTCGCGCCCGCCGAGGCGCCGGTCCATGTCCAGAAGCTCGACAAATACGGGCGCGCCTATGCGACCGGCAAACGCAAGAACGCGGTGGCGCGGGTGTGGATCAAGCCGGGCAGGGGCCTGGCGACCGTCAACGGCAAGCCCCTCGACCAGTACTTCGCGCGGCCGGTGCTGCGGATGATCCTCAGCCAGCCGCTGGTGGTCGTGAACCGGATCACCCAGTACGACCTGACGGTGACCGTAACCGGCGGCGGCCTTTCCGGCCAGGCCGGGGCGGTGCGTCACGGGCTCGCCAAGGCGCTGACCTATTTCGAGCCCGACCTCAGGCCCGCGCTGAAGAAGGAAGGCTTCCTGACCCGCAATTCGCGGGTGGTCGAGCGCAAGAAGTACGGCCACCGCAAGGCGCGCGCCAGCTTCCAGTTCTCGAAGCGCTGAGCGGGAAGAAGGCGGCGCAAGCCGCCCTTTTGGTGCACCCATGACCTCATCCTGAGCGACTGTCTTGTTTGTCAAGCTGGGAGCCATGGCTTTCGGTCTCGCATGATGGCGTTGAGGATGACGAGGAGTTTTCGGATGCAGGCGGTCAGGGCCTGTTTGGCGGGTTTTCCGGAGGCTCTGAGCTTTTGATAGTAGGGTGCGATGACGGGATTGGCGCGGGAGGCGACCAGCGCGGCCATGTAGAGGGCGGTCCGCACCGGGCCCGGCCGCCGGCGATTGTTTTTCGGCCGCGCGCGACGCCGCTGTCGCGATTGACGGGAGCGACCCCGACAAGGGCGGCGATTTTTCGCCGATCGAGGCGTCCGAGCTCGGGCAGTTCGGCGATGAGGGTGCGCAGGGTCGCCTTGCCTACTCCCGGCACGCTGGCCAGAAGGTCTGCGTCGGCCTGCCAGGCGGGGCTTTTGCGGATGGCGCCATCGATGTCTCGATCGAGCTCGGAAAGCTCGGCCTGCAGGAGATCGACATGCCGGTCGATGGCCTTGAGCACGCGAGGCTGGCCAGCGAGGCGGCGGCGGTTTTTTTCGGCGACGATCATCTCGATGACCTGTCGTCGCCGCGCGGTCAATTCGCCCAGCGCCTGGGCTTCGGCGTCAGCGATGGGCCTCGCGGGTGGCCGGATGGCCTCGGCGAAGTGGGCGATCGCCGCGGCGTCGAGACGATCGGTCTTGGCGAGCTTGCCGGTCGACCGGGCGAAATCGCGGATCTGACGAGGATTGATCACCGCCAGCGGCAGATGCGCAGTAGCAAGGGCGCTTGCGACCACGGTCTCGTATCCGCCTGTCGCCTCGAGCGCGACCAGGACCGGAGCCAGGGCGCGCAGACGCTCGACAAGACGCTCAAGACCTTCGTCGTCACGCGTGACGACGAAGGTCTCCCCGCTCGGCCGGACGCAGACGTCGAGCCGGTCCTTCGACACGTCGATTCCGATGAACAAATCCATCTCCCGTCCTTGCACATGCGGGCTCGCAACGCGGCCCCGGCGACTGTTCGGGATCGTGGAATAGGCGGATGGGGCGCCATGCTCAGGAGCGGGCTTGTGAACCCGAGGAGCGCCAGGGCTCCCATCCGCCGCCGCGACGCCTACCTTAGCGGCCCGGCGCGACGCAGGGGAGATACAAGGGGAGATACAAGGAGCGCCGAAGGCGCGTCTCGAAGGATGCCCCTGAGGATTGGCTTATCCCGGGCACACTGGAGCGTCCTTCGAGGCCGCTACGCGGCGCCTCAGGACGAGGTTCGGTGGAGTTGTTTGCGCGAAACGCGAGGCCAGGACTAGATGTCCTCGGCTCGGTCCTGAGCGGGGATTCGCTTGAAGTTCGCACTCGTTCTCTTTGCCGGTGCAGCGCTTTTCGCGAGCCGCGCCGAGGCGCTCGAATGGCGCTGGAGCTATCAAGGGGAGGGGGTAGCCTCGTCCGGCGCCTTCACTACGAAGGACACGCCAAACGCGGACGGCTTCTACGAGATCACCGCGATATCAGGGGAGGCGAACGGCGTGGCGATTGTCGGCCTGCAGCCGGCCGGAACCGCAATTCCCGGCAACGACGGCTACCCGGTCGACGACCTCGTCAGGACCGATGCTCCGCGGCTTACGATGCACGGGTTCGGATACGCCCTCGCCGACGGAACCTTCGCCAACCCCTTCTATGGCGCCCATTTCGCCAAGCCGGACTATTACGCCTTCTTCTCCGACCCGCCGAACCGGCGTCACAGCGAACCCGCGGTAACGTTCACCGCAACGACCGCGCCTTAGCCGGCCGCCGTCCGCGCGGCCAAACGCCGCCCTTCCCGTCTTGACCATAACGGCCGTTTGTACGAAAGACGCGTCTCATGACCGCCCGCTCATCCATCCGACTCCGACGACGCTGAAATAGGCGCGAGTTCGCGCGCGAGCGCGACTTATCTTTCAGCTTTCGTTTTGACGAGGCGATCATGGCGGCGAAAATCTTCATCGACGGCGAAGCGGGCACCACTGGCCTGCAAATCAGGGACAAGCTCGCAGGGCTATCCGGCATCGAGGTCGCGAGTCTGCCGCCGGAGGCGCGCAAGGACGCAGCCGCCAAGCAGAAGCTCTATGGCGACGTCGATGTCGTCATCCTTTGCCTGCCGGACGAAGCGGCGAAGGAGGCCGCACGTCTCATCGATGCGATGGGCGCCGGCTCGCCGCGGGTGATCGACGCGTCGTCCGCCCATCGGGTCGCGCCGGGGTGGGCTTACGGCTTTCCCGAGCTCGTAGCCGGCCAGGCGGAGGCGATCGCTTCCACCAAGAAGGTCACAAACCCAGGTTGTCACGCGACCGGCGCGATCGCGCTTCTGCGCCCGTTGACCGACGCCGGGCTCCTGCCGAAGGATGCGCCCGTCTCGATCGGCTCGGTCAGCGGTTATTCGGGCGGCGGCAAGTCGATGATCGAGGCCTACGAAAACGGCCGCGCGCCGGCATTCGAACTCTATGGGCTGAAGCTCGAGCACAAGCACATGCCCGAAATTCAGCTCTATTCAGGTCTGACGGCGCGGCCGATCTTTGCCCCGTCGGTCGGCAATTTCCGCCAGGGGATGCTGGTCAGCGTTCCGCTCAATCTTGACGCGATGCCGGGAAAGCCGACCGCCGCCGACCTCGACCATGTGTTCAAGAAGCACTATCGCGGCCAGAAGCATTTCCATGTCATGGATCGCGACGACGCCGCACGCATCGAGCCGGAATCGTTGAACGGAACGAACGACATCGAGATCCATGTGTTCGCCAACGGGGAGCGCGGCCACGCGCTGATGGTCGCCAAATTCGACAACCTCGGCAAAGGCGCCTCTGGAGCGGCGGTGCAGAATCTGATGCTGATGCTGGGGCGATGAAGCGCGGGCGGCTTTAACCTCGCAGAGCGCGCAGAAGGGCGCGAACGACGCTCTCGACAATGAGGCCCGCGAGATAGGCGAGCGCGGCGCCGAACACGCCCGCGGCGAAGACCCTTCCGCTCATGTCGCCGCCGAACGCGTAAGACCCGCCGCTCAGGGTCCGCATGGCGAGCGTGAAGGGCAGGGCGGCGAGCGAGAGGGGCAAGTCGGCGAACCACGTTCCCGCGCGCCTGAGATAGTCGACGTAGAGCGCAAGGAACGCCAGCGCGTAGAGGGCGCCGAATACGACGCCCGTCCACGACCGAAGCCGTTTCAGCTCAGTCAGCCTTCCACGCCACGACCCGTTGCGCCTGCCGACCGAGGCCCTCGACGCCGAGCGACATGGTGTCGCCCGCCTGCAGGAAACGCGGCGGCTTTTTGCCGGCCCCGACGCCGGGCGGGGTGCCGGTGGTGATGACGTCGCCGGGTTCGAGAATCATGAATTGCGAAATGTAGGAGACCAGCGTCTTGACCCCGAACACCATCGTGTTCGTCGATCCCGTCTGCATCCGCTCGCCGTTGACGTCGAGCCACATGTCGAGCGCCTGCACGTCCTCGATCTCGTCCTTCGTCACCAGCCAGGGCCCAAGCGGGCCGAAGGTGGGGGCGCTCTTGCCCTTCACCCACTGACCCGCCCGTTCATGCTGAAATTCGCGCTCCGAGACATCGTTGCAGATGCAGTAGCCCGCGACATGCGCGAGCGCCTCGCTTTCGCTGACATAGCTTGCGCGCGTGCCGATCACGATCGCAAGCTCCACTTCCCAGTCGGTCTTTTTCGACCCTTTGGGGATCATGACGTCGTCGTTCGGCCCGACGATGCAGGATGGCGCCTTGGTGAACAGGACCGGCTCCTTGGGAACCGGCATGCCCGATTCGGCGGCGTGGTCGGCGTAATTGAGCCCGACGGCGATGAAATGGCCGACATGCCTGAGGCACGGGCCGAGTCTCGGGGCGCCGCGCACCGCGGGCAGGGATTCCGGCTTGAGCCTCGACAGGCGCGATAGCGCGCGCGGAGAAAGCGTGTCGGCGTCGATGTCCTCGATCACCTCGCTGAGATCCCGCAATTTACCGGCCTGGTCGACGAGCGCCGGTTTCTCCTTGCCCGCCCTGCCATATCGCGCGAGTTTCATCACCCCTCCCAAATTGAAGCCGCCCGGAACCGGGCCGAACTGGTCGCCCCGCGCCCTCTGGCCCGTCGATCCGGCCGTAACAAACGCTCGCGGCGTCGCCTCGTCAATCCTCGCCGCTCGGCTGGCCACGAACTCTTGATGAGAGGGCCGGGGGGAGGGGCGGAAATTTGTGGCCCAGGCCCTTGGATTTACGCGTGATTGGGTACTATATGCCGTTCGCTCGCGTCGTCGGTTGTGCTGACTCGCTTGCCTGCGACGCGCTGGAAACCGCAGAAAGAGCAGTCTCACGGGCTGTAAAGGGAGTGTCGCGCTCACAATCATCGGCTGGAGCACGAAAAATTGTCTGATGGATATGTGTCTGGCCGTATTTCAGGCTTGATCACGGATTCATAAAAATGTCATCTGCTGCGGTCGCTGAAAGGCCTATAAACAGACACTCTATGTTAATCATCGAAACACGAAAAGAACCTCGTTATGTCATCATTGGAACGGATCGCCCTGTTTATTGACGGGGCAAATCTCTACGCAAGCGCCAAAGCTCTCGGGTTCGATATCGACTATAAGCGCCTTCTGAAAGAATTTCAGGCTAAGGGGCGTTTAATTCGAGCCTTCTATTACACGGCTTTGGTCGATGATCAGGAATATTCATCCGTTCGGCCGCTGGTCGACTGGCTCGATTACAACGGCTACTCGGTCGTGACCAAACCGACGAAGGAGTTCGTCGACTCGACGGGACGCCGCAAAGTCAAGGGAAACATGGACATCGAGCTTGCGGTCAACGCCATGGATATGGCGCCGCATATCGACATGATGGTTCTGTTCTCCGGCGATGGCGACTTCCGGTCGCTGGTCGAATCGATCCAGCGAAAGGGCGTTCGGGTGGCGGTCGTGTCGACCATCTCGACGCAGCCGCCAATGGTGGCGGACGAATTGCGCCGTCAGGCGGATGAGTTCATCGATCTCGCTCACCTGGTCCAGCGGATCGGGCGCGATCCGGGCGACAGGCCGCCGCGTCCCATGGACCATCGGCGAAGCCAGTCCTACGCACCGGTTCAGCAGCCCGCCGAGGAAGTGCGCGAGTAAGGCGTCGACCGCCGCGTGGCGTTCGACGTCAGCCCGCCGCATGATTGCCCGGATTGTCCGCGGCTTGCGGCGTTCCGGGCCGCGAACCGGGCGGCTTACCCGGATTGGTGGAACGCGCCGGTTCCGACCTTTGGCGAAGCCGACGCTCGCGTGGCGATCGTCGGCCTTGCGCCGGGATTGCGCGGAGCCAACCGGACGGGGCGTCCCTTCACCGGCGACTACGCGGGCGAGCTTCTTTATCGCACGTTGATCGAGTTCGGGTTCGCCTCAGGCATCTATGATCGCCGGCCGGACGACGGCCTGATCCTCGTCGACTGCGCGATCCTCAACGCCGTGCGCTGCGTCCCGCCGCAGAACAAGCCGACGCCAGAGGAAATCGTGACCTGCCGCCGTTACCTGACGCCGGCGATCTCGGCCTTGCCCCGCCTCAAAATCATGGTCGCGCTCGGCCGGATCGCGCACGAAAGCACGCTGCGCGCGCTCAAACTGACCCTGGCGAAGTTTTCCTTCGCGCATGGCGCACGCCATGTGATGACACCCGCCGGCCTCAGCCTCTTCGACAGCTATCATTGCTCGCGTTACAACACCAATACCGGCGTGCTAACCGAAGCAATGTTTCGCCAGGTCTTCGCTTCGGTCCGCGCCGAACTGGACCGAACGGACGTGCAGGCGCCGGTCGTGGGATGAACTTGGGCGCGCGGCCTGCGGGCGCCGCAGCGATGGGGGGACGAAGTGAGCGCACAAGCTTTCGGCCAGATTGATCAAACGCCCGTGTTCGAGGTCACGATCGCATCCCAGGCAGGGGCGAGTGCGAAAATTCTCACCTGGGGCGCGGTGGTGCGCGACCTCGTCGTGCCGGCCTCGAACGGGTTGCAGCGGGTCGTGCTCGGTCTCAACACTTTGGACGACTACCTCGCTTACTCGCCGTCTTTCGGCGCGGTGCCTGGGCGGTTCGCCAACCGGATCGCCAATGGCCGGTTTGTCCTCGACGGCGTCGCCTATCAACTCGATCGAAAGCCCGGCCAGAAGCACACGCTGCACGGAGGCCCGAATGGTTTTGGCCACCGGATCTGGAAGCTCGGCGCGTATGATTCCTCATCGGTCGAGCTGACGCTCGAATCGCCGGACGGCGACGCCGGCTTTCCCGGAAACCTCACCGCGACTTGCGTCTACCGCCTGCTTGAGCCCGCGACGCTCAGGGTCGAACTCTCGGCGGTCTCAGACGCCCCAACAATCGTCAATCTCACCCAGCACAGCTATTTCAACCTCGACGGCTCCCCGGACATCCTCGATCACGAGCTGACGCTGTTCGCCGACTTCTACACGCCTGCCGACGACGAGTTGATTCCAACCGGCGAAATTCGCGCCGTCGCCGGCACGCCATACGACTTTCGCGCCCCCCGCACGGTTCGCAATTCGGCGCTCACGCCCTACGACACCAATTTTGTCGCCGCGCTTCAGCCCGGCGACGAAGGGTTAGCGCAAATCGCGACGGTGCGTTCGCCGCGCAACGGCCTGACGATGAGCCTGTTCTCGACCGAGCCCGGCGTCCAGTTCTACAGCGCCGCGCCCCTCAGCGTTCCGGTCCCTGGTCTCGGGGGCGCGCGTTACGGCGCGCATGCGGG
Source organism: uncultured Alphaproteobacteria bacterium (assembly GCA_963767245.1). GTDB lineage: Bacteria > Pseudomonadota > Alphaproteobacteria > Rhizobiales > Beijerinckiaceae > Roseiarcus. Next base: position 229,848 of record CAVYDG010000018.1, on the reverse strand, counting down.
CCTCGCGCTTGAACCGCAGGCCTTCCCGGATTCGCCCAACCGGCGCCACTTCACCGATTGCGTGCTGCGGCCGGAGGACGAGTACCAACACGTGAGCGAGTTTCGCCTCGCGTAGCGTCCATGTCCGATGGGCGCGCGCGCTGTGTCAGGGCGTCAGCGCCTTGAGCTCCTTCCGCGCCGTGCCAAAGGCCCCCGGCTGATAGACTGACGCGCCGGCCGGGGAGAAGGTGAACGACGGGAACGGCTCGGCCAACATTTCGTTCAGATACTTTTCCGTTCCGACCCCGATGGTCACGTGCGGGTTGAATCGCTTGCCCGCTGCGTCTCCGACGAAATGGGCGACGTAGCTGATCAGGGACTCCTGAATATCGCGCCCGCCCTCGTCGCTGAAGAATGCGGCCGGCGTTCCGGTCTTCACAGTGTAGGGCTCGACGGCTTTGATGAGCGCATCTTGCAGCCGATGCAGGTCCTCGGTCGGTTCGACGACGATACCCGCGAGGCCGATCGGCGGAGCCGGAATGTAGTAGTATTTGAAGGCCTTGAGCGCCCACGTGGTGGGCTTCTCCTTGCTCAAAACCGGGTTCGCCGCAGCATAAACCTTGTCGAGGTCGTCCGCGCGCACGAACTGCTGCAGCATCGAGACGTGCGGGTGGTGCGTCGCATCCAGAGTAAAGCCCTTCGGAAAAGACTTGAGCAGGCGAGCGTTGGCGTCCATCGCGTGCTGAATCATTGTCGAGTCGGGCTCGAGCGCGATGTCAATCGCCGTCACCGGGTTTGATTGGGCGACCGCTCCCGGTGCGAGCGCCATCGCCAATCCCAAGCCGAGCCCGATGGCCGCGATCAACTCCAGATGCGCGCTCATTCTCGCGTCCTCCTAACCGCCGCCGAGACCGTTAGCGTCCGTCGGAACGCGCTGTCAAACTCTGAGTTTGATTGGAGGAAATCGACGCTCCTGGAATAAAAACGCGACCCGATGGTCCGCAGTCAGCGGGACCGCCTCGCGCCGGGAGTCGTCGATGCCAGTCAGTCAGCCGCTTGCCTCCTGGAGCGACGGCCCGACGAAATCCGCGATCCTCGACTTTGTCGCGTGCGTGACAAAGCAGGGCGGACCCGAATTCGCGCCGCCAGTCGAGCGGATCGCCACATTCGACAACGATGGCACGCTCTGCTGCGAGCAGCCGCTTCAGATTCAGTTTCATTTCGCCTTCGACCGGGTCAAGGAATTGTCGGCGAAGGACCCGGCGATGGCCGAGCGCCCGGTTTTCAAGGCGGTGCTCGAACGTGATTACAACACCCCGTTTGGGCTCGGCTCGAGCGTGAAATTGCGCTTCGATTCGGAGGGCGGGCGGGCTTCGCTCACCAAAGTGCCCGAGCTCAACATCTTCAACGACCGGGAGGCGAAGCCGCAGAGCATCGGCCTGCATATCGGCCGCAGGCCGCTGCTCGCGTTCGGGAACTCGGACGGCGATCTCGCGATGATGGGCTACGCGAAGTCCGGCTCAGCGCCTCGGCTCGCGCTCTTGCTCCATCATGACGACGCCGACCGCGAGGCGGCTTACGACCGCAAGTTCAGATTGAGCCCGCTGGCCGAGGCGCTCGACAGGGCGGAAGACTACGGCATCACTGTCGTCAGCATGAAGCGCGACTGGAACGCCGTGTTTTGATCCGCCTGCGCGCCGCCGGCGTCGCTTGCGGCGTTACTCCCGCCCGAGGCTCTCGCCCGGACCGGCCTCCGCCAGCGCCTTGCCGACTTCGAGGCCAAGATCGTCCATCGAGGTCTGCTCGCGCACCGTGAGATCCTCGCCCTTCGCCTGCCGCTCGGCCTGCTCGGGGGAGCGAGCGACATTGACGGTGACCTTGGACTCGACTTCGGGATGGAGATGGACCGGCACCGGGTGCAGGCCGAGCGTCTTGATCGGATGCTGGATCGCGACATGGCCGCGCTGGACCGGATGGCCGGCGGCGGTCAGCGCTTCGGCGATGTCTCGCGCAGACACCGAGCCGTAGAGCTGCCCGGTCTCGCCGGCCTGGCGAATGATGACCACCGTCGCTCCTTCGAGTTTCGCGGAAGCCTCGCCGGCATCGCGCTTGAGCTCGTGGTTGCGGGCCTCGAGATCGGCGCGGCGGGTCTCGAATTTCTTCTTGTTGGCCTCGGTCGCCCGCAAGGCTTTGCCGCGCGGCAGCAGGAAATTGCGGGCGTAGCCGTCCTTGACCTTCACGGTGTCGCCGATGTGTCCGAGCTTGCCGACGCGCTCCAGCAAAATAACGTCCATTGTCGTCTCCTTATTTGTGTCCTGATGGAGTGGGGGTGGGAATGAGGGCGGCGCGCGAGCGCAGCCGCAAGAAAATGTCGAGAAGGCCAAGCGCAGCGAGAACCGGAAGCGTGTATTTGGCCCTGAGAACGCAGCACGCATAAAGCGCGACGAGCATCAGCGGCCTCAATTTGAGACCGCGGGACAGCGCATGCGCAACCGCCAGACCCTGCACAGTGAGAGCGGCGCCGAGCCCGCCGGCGCCGATCGAGAAATATTGCGCGGCCGGACTGGGCAGCGCATAGGCGGCCGCGAGACAGGCGAGGAACCCAAGCCCCAGCGGCCAGGGAAGGGCAAGCGACGTCGGCAAATCCGGCCACGGCCGCGGCAGATTGCGCGACAGTTGGGTTGAACGAGCCGCGGCGTAGAGATTGACGCACAGCATCATGAGCGTCGAGGCGGCGATCGCCGGAGGGCCAAACCGCACCAGGGCGTCAGCAAATTGCTGAGCCGTGATTTTATCCGGCGCGCCTTCGAAGGCGTCGGCGGCGAGGGCGGCGACGGCGGTAGCGATCTGGCGCGCGCCCTCGTTATATCCGCCGTAGACAACGATAATGGTCGTCAGCACCGCGGCGCTGCCGACCATCCCGAACAAAGTCGCCAGCGTGACGACGGCGCCAACCGAGGGGTGAACCGGCGCGTCCGGTTTGTATCCGCCGAAGTACCGCGCGACCGGCGTGATCGCGAATGCGGCCAGGGTCCAGGCCGGACCGGCGACCGAAGCCGCAAACAGCAGCGCCGACAATGGTTCGGCGAGCAGGGCGAGGGCGACGACCGAAATCGCTCCCGCGATGGCTCCCGCGTCGAGCCCCCAACCGAGCGTCGCGATCATGATCGGCAACGGCGCGAGATAGGCGAGCGCCATCGACAGAACGCTCGACTGCGCGCTGACCGCGAACAGGAGCGCGGCGGCGCACCCCGCTCCGATCGCGACGACATATCGATGCAACATCACGAGCGCTGTCCCGCGTTGGTCCTGCGGTTAGAAGGCGGCCCAGACGGGCGCCTCCAACTGCCGCCGCGACCGGTCAAGGCCGAACGCGACGGTTCGAAACTTCAGCGGCGGCGACGCCGCCCGGGACCCATCATCGAATCACGTAAGGCAACAGGCCCAGGAACCGGGCGCGCTTGATCGCCTGCGCGAGTTCGCGCTGCTTGCCAGCGCTCACCGCGGTGATCCGCGACGGCACGATCTTGCCGCGTTCGGAGATGTAGCGCGACAAGAGACGGGTGTCCTTGTAGTCGATCTTCGGCGCGTTGGCGCCCGTGAACGGACACGACTTGCGGCGGCGGAAAAACGGGCGGCGGGGAGCGGTGGCCATCAGCTGACTCCGAGATTTGCGTCATCGCGGGGGCGGCGCGGTGGACGATCGCCCCGATCTGGCCTGTCGCCGCGGTCGCCCCGGTCGCCGCGATCCGGCCGGTCGCCGCGCGGTCCGCGCGAACCGCGATCGTCGCGGTCGCCGTCCTCGCGCTTGCGCAGCATCGCCGACGGGCCAGCTTCATGCTCGTCGACGCGGATGGTCAGGTAGCGGATGACGTCCTCGTTGATGCTGAGGAGGCGCTCGACCTCGACTACCGCCTCGGAGGGGCCGGCGATGTTCAGCAATGTGAAGTGCGCCTTGCGGTTCTTCTTGATCCGGAACGCCAGCGACTTCAGTCCCCAGGGCTCGACCTTGGTGACCGCGCCGCCGAGCGAAGCGATTTTCGACTTGATCTGCTCCGTCAGCGTCTCGACTTGCTGCGGCGTGACGTCCTGGCGCGCCAGGAAGATGTGCTCGTAGAGAGCCATTTCGTGCCTTTCCAATTCTTCCAATTCGCGTTCCGCGCAGAGCCCTCCGAGCCCGGGAAAGGCTCGAACCGGATCGTTCGAAGGCGGGAACACGGGAGGACGGACGCTCTGGCCCTGCCGCGCGCTCTTAGGCGAGTTTGCGGCCCTCCGTTCAGCCCCCAGCGGGACGCAACGAAGCGGCCTTCATATAGAGGCGGGGTCGCTTTCGCAAGGCCATTTTCGGCCGTGAAACTGGCGATTTGCCCAGACACGTGGGCCGGTCGACTTTGCCAGGCTCCGCTACACCCTCGACATCACGACATACGAAGTGATGTGCGAAACCCCGGGCAGGGCCGTCAGGCAATCGGCGTGGAAGGTCTCATAGCTCTCTAGGTCCGCGACGGCGATCCGGAGCAGATAGTCGAAGGCGCCGGCGATATGGTGCACTTCGAGAACTTCGGGGAGCTGCTTGACAGCCTTCTGAAAGCTTTGAACGTCGCTGCGAACGTGGCGTTGCAGCTGCACGGCGGCAAACACCGCTAACGACTGACCAAGAACCGCCGGGTCAACGTCCGCGTGATAGCCGCGTATGACGCCTCGCTGCTCGAGTTCGCGCTGGCGGCGTTGGCAGCTCGATGGCGAGAGTCCGACCGCCTCGGCCAGCTCGATGCTGGTCATGCGCCCATCCTGCCGCAAAACGCGAAGGATTTTGTCGTCAAATTGGTCAATATCGCGGAGTTTCTGCATAGATGATGACTTTCACGCGCGATTTCAGAGAGAATCTGCGCTGATGTTCGCATATCCTTCGCAGTCATGAAAGGCGACCGCGACGAGGACGATGCAATGGCTCAAGACACGAGTGAGATCGACACCAGACTTCAGCATCCGAGAGTTGGAGGAGCGGTCGGCGGCGAGCCTGTCGCCCCGCCGATCTACCAGAGCTCGACCTACGTGCTGCCGTCGCCCGAGCTTGGGGCTGAAATAGCCGCCAGTTGGCATCCGCAGCGTTTCTACACGCGGTACGGCTCGCCCAACGTGGCGCTTGTCGAGAGTATCGTCGCCGATTTGGAGGGGGCCGAGAGCGCGGTCGCCGTCGGTTCTGGCATGGCGGCGATTTCGGCGGCGATCCTCAGCCATGTGAGCGCCGGCGACCACGTCGTCGCGCAAACCGCACACTACACGGCTGCGCTCAGCCTGATGACGAAATGGCTGCCTCGCCAGGGTGTAGCGGTCACGCAGGTCGACCAGACCGATATCGAAGCGTTCCGCAATGCTATCGGCCCGAGAACGCGCCTCGTCTATGTCGAGACGCCGACCAACCCGACCATGGCCCTGACAGACCTCGAAGCTGTTTCCGCGCTGGCGCACCGACAAGGCGCGATCGCCGTCGCGGACAACACATTCGCGTCCAGCTTCAATCAGCGACCGCTTGCTCTCGGGGTCGACCTCGTCGTGCAGTCGGCGACCAAGTACCTGAACGGCCATAGCGACGTGACCGCCGGCCTTGTCATGGGCTCGCGCAAGCTTGTCGAACCCGTTTGGGAGTATGCGCGCGTGCACGGTCCCGTCCTGCATCCGATGGAGGCCTGGCTGCTCGCGCGCGGGCTCAAGACCTATGCGCTTCGGATACGCCAGCACAACCAATCGGCGGCGCTCGTGGCCAAGGCGCTTTCAGAGACAAGCGGCGTCGCCAGGGTCCACTACCCGGGCCTCGCCTCGCATCCGCAGCACGGCCTTGCACGGCGCCAGATGCCCGGCGGCTATGGCGGCATGCTCTCGTTCGAGGTCGCGGGCGCAACGGGGGAAGAGCGCTTCGCAAGGGCTCAGGCCGTGCTGCGGAAGGTTCGCCTTTGCGTTTCGGCCGCAAGCCTCGGCGGCACGGAGAACTTCTGATCACGCACCCCGCGTCGATGATCTTCTCCCATCAATCCCCCGATCAACTGGCCGCCGCCGGCGTCGAGACCGGGTTGTTGCGGCTGTCGGTCGGACTGGAGCATCCCCAGGATATCGTCGACGATCTTGTTCATGCGCTCTCCAACGCCCGCGGCTGATGGACGCAGGAAGGACGAAGGTTCCGCGCGAACTCAGGCGGGGGCGGAAAAGCTTAGAATGCGGTCCGAGGGGAAGTCGTACAATTTTCCGGTCTCGGTCCATCCCGGCGAGCAGATTTCCGCGATCTTCGGCGCAACCGCATCCGGGGTCTTCAGCGTCGCGGGATCCTCGCCGGGCATAGCCGCGGCGCGCATCGCCGTTCGCAGTCGTCCCGGGTTGACGAGCATCACGCGGATGTTCGACGTGTTGAGGGTTTCAGCGGCATAGGTGCGGGCGAGGGCGTCGAGCGCCGCCTTCGAGATCGCGTAGGGGCCCCAATAGGCGCGCATTTCCGCCACGCTGCCCGCGCCGGAGGTTATGAAAGCAACCCGGCCGGAGGCCGATCGCCGCAGCAGCGGGTCGAGCGACCGGATCAGGCGCCAGTTGGCGGTGACGTTGACCGCCATCACGTCGTCCCAGGTCTTCGGGTCGAGGTGGTGCAGGGGGGTCAGGAGACCCAGGACGCCGGCGTTGCCGACAAAGGCGTCAAGCCGGCCCCATCGGCGATGGAGCGCCTCTCCCAGCCGGTCGATGGCCGCGAAGTCGCGCAGATCCATCGGAACGAGGGTTGTGGCGCCCGGCTCTACGCCCGGAAGCGCGCGAATCTGGTCGTCGAGTTCCTCCAGGGCGCCCTGCGTGCGAGCCAGCGCCACGACATGCGCGCCCGATGCGGCCAAGGCGAGGGCAGCGGCCCGCCCGATCCCGCGCGAGGCGCCGGTGACCAGCGCGACGCGGGGCGATCCGTCATGGTTCGACGCGCTCAATCGACACTCCCTGAGTCATTTGCTAGGCTCGACTTTGGGGCATGATCGCGGGCCGGGCGCGACGACGGGAAGCCGGGTCGCGGCGGCGTCGATCGCGCTAGGACACGCGACCTTGCGAAAGTAGATTTTCATTGGCGCCGATACCAGGCTCCGCGGTTATGGACTTACGGTGACCGAAAAGAAAGTCCGACGCGGATGCGACAAAGTCGTCAGGACTCCTTTGAGTCCTGCGCGGGGTCCGGGGCGGGCGTCGCGCACGAGGCGGGAATTGTTTGGGGCTCGAAATGGCGAACGCTAGGCTTGGCGGCGAATCTAGACTTGGGCGCGAATCCGGCAAGACGGTCACCCGCGCCGACCTGTCCGAAATCGTCTACCAGAAGGTCGGATTGTCACGCACGGAATTGGCGGAGCTGGTCCAGTCGGTTCTCGACGAAATCTGCGACGCGGCTGCGCGGGGCGAAACCGTCAAGCTGTCGGGCTTCGGCTCCTTCGTCGTCCGCTCCAAGGGCGAGCGGGTCGGGCGAAACCCGAAGACCGGCGTCGAAGTGCCAATTCTTCCCCGCCGGGTGATGGTGTTCAAGCCCTCCAACGTGCTCAAGGCCAAAATCAATGGACGCGATCCGGCGTCCGAAAAGGACTAGGCGCGTCCGCGTCCGAGCGCGGGACCCGCGGCGCCCCCGGCGGCGAAGACCCGGAGAGTCTGGCGTCTGGGCTCCATTCGGCCGATAGTGCGGCCAAGCGAACGGAGGCGCCATGATTCTCCCGCCCGCGGCGGCCGCGAGCACGCCGATCGAGAAGGGTCCGGAAGCCTATCGAACCATCCGCGAAGTCGCGGATTCGATGGACCTGCCGCAGCATGTGCTGCGCTTCTGGGAGACGCGCTTTCCGCAGATCCGGCCGCTGAAACGGGCCGGCGGCCGGCGCTATTACCGCCCCGACGACATTGAGCGGTTGAGGCTCATCCGCCGCCTCCTGTACGACGAAGGCTACACGATCAAGGGCGTCCAGAAGCTGTTCAAGGAGCAGGGCGTCCAGGCGTTGTCGAGCGCCGCCCCCGAGCCGGCAGGCGGCGCCGGCCTCAGCGCCGCCGCGTCCAAGCTTGCTGAAGACGACCTCGCCGCGCTACGCGCTGCGTTGGCTGAAATCACGGAGGCCGAACGAATCCTGACTCGGGCGCGCGCTCCTGGCGCGTGATGCGGCGCCCTCGCCAGCTCTGCGTTGCACGACGCGGCGGCGCTCACTATAAGGGGCGCCGTCGGAGTGTAGCGCAGCCCGGTTAGCGCACTAGTCTGGGGGACTAGGGGTCGTGGGTTCGAATCCCGCCACTCCGACCACTCAACATGCTGATAAATAGGAAGAAATTGAAGTAAGTTTGATTCAGCCGATCGGCAGGGGCCAAGCGCCGAGGGCGAACTTCATCGACACTGATTTGAAGTTCTTCACGCCAGCCGTGACAACTTGAGGGCCTTCGCCCGACGGGAAGGATTCCTGCCGGCGAGTTTCAAAGTTTCGTCTTGCGACTTTGATTTTTTGTCCCCGCCCTGCGCTTGGCGCATCCCCTTGACACCTCGCCCGGCCCCAGACCCAGACCTGCCGCCGGCGCTCAGGTTCCGGTCGGCTAAGATCACGAAACTGCGCCGCTGGGAGCGCGGTCAGGCGCTTCGCCAGAGTTCGTCGTGCGCCGAGCCGGGTAAGAAATACGACGCAGAGCTCTCTACTAGCTTCATGTATTCTGAGTTGCTCGTCACCTGGCCATGGTGGCCTCGAACGCTCCGAGATCAGCTTCCGTAGCCACCCAGGCGATCCTAAACGGGTTGCCCCCTCCGATGGGCATCGTCACCCCAATCTTGACGCCCATGATCTTCTCTGTAAGCGCCGCAACCTGATGAGCGAAGGTCAGCGCTTCGACTACCTTGCCCGGCGCGATGCTTGCCGTTCGAACGAACGTGATCATAAAGTTCCCCGCAAAGTTTCGCTGGCCTCCCCAGCGCGCAAGTGACGCTACCACGAACGACAGGCCCACGCCTGCGAAGTTTACGCGGTCAATTCATTGAAGAGCGCCTTCGCGGGTCATCTGCTTGGCGACGCTGCCCGTGAATCGCTGAAGTTGCTGGCGCGCGCAGGGCGAACTCTGACGACCGTTCACAAGGACAAGGCAGGCTCAAGTATGATATTGCTCTCGCGTTGCTCAGACCCGGCTCAGTTTTGTGAATAATAGGTAATTTACCCTACGCATTGCGCCCAATATTTGCCGGAATTATCCCGCCTCAAACTAAGAAAACGCAAATTCTCTGGGCGATTTCATACAGGGGATTGATTGTCATGACCTTTGATACTGCGCAGACGATGGCGACTTGTAGCCAGCGGAATCCACGTGCTCTGCAGGAGCTCCAGCGCCGCAGCGGGTCTATCACGAAGATCTCTGGTATCCTGGTCACGCTCGCGCTCGCGGTCGGCTTCGCATCTCGAGCGCACGCCCATGACGCCGATTGCAAGGGGCGTCCTCTGTCGGAGAGCGTGAGGGCCTCATGCTGCGGACCGGCCGAAGCTCACAAGGTGGACATGAGAGATCTGCGCCAGGACGGCAGCGGGGTCTGGCACATCGTGGTGGACGGAATGGACTTTCCAATCGTCCATTCCCAAGGGTCCGCGATCCGGCCGCTTCCGAGCACGGACGGGTGCAATTGGGTGTGGTACCGCCGAAACGATCCACAAACCGGGACCTGGCCGCCGGATGGGTCGGGGACCGGCTCTGACCTCCATTTTTACTGCCTTCGGCTCGTTTTTTCGTTCTGACGCTAACCCGCGCCGGACCCGAGTATCGACCTCGACATTCGACCGAAGGCATCAGGATCCCTTGTGAATCGTCCGGCGCTTCGGAAACCCGGCTGAAACGAACCGTTGCGTTCCTGGGAACTCGGGGTTGGGTCGATCCCGCCACTGCGGCCATTCACACTATCCTTACCGGTGTCTGTCTTTCTTGACGCGCGTCGGGCTGAAAGGGGACACTCGCGAAATCCATGAGCGACCGCCCCGTCACAGCGATCGACATCGCGCTCAAGCCGGACGCGGCGATGGTTCGGCGCGCGCGCGCGGACAATGCCCGCCTGCTTAAGGCCTATCCGGGGGGCTTTGCTCTGGACGCGACCCACCATCCGCACATGACCATGATCCAGCGGTTCGTCCGTACCGCCGACCTCGCCAACGTCCACGCCGCCGCCGACGCGGTTCTCGCCAAAGACGGGGTAGCGGACTGGAGGTTCAAGGCGATCCGATACTACTATATTCCCGCTCCACCTCTCGGCATCGCCGGCATTGTTGTCGAGCGGACGGAAGAGCTGCTCCGGCTGCAGCGGGAACTGCTCGATGCGGTCGCGCCTTTCACGGCAAAGACTGGAACCCCGGCCGCGTTCTTCAGCACCGACGACGGGCGCGACATCCAGCCTGGACTTATCGACTATGTCGCCGATTTCGTCACCGTGGCGGCCGGCAAGAAGTTCAATCCGCACGTGACGATCGGCGTCGCGCCGCAGACCTATCTAGATCCGATGTTCGCCGAGCCGTTCAAGGCGTTCACATTTTCAGCCGTCGGCGCGGCGGTCTATCAGCTCGGCACCTTCGGCGCCGTCCGCAAGGAGCTCCAGACCCTGGCGGCGAGCGCCTGAGCGCGCTGTTCGGGCTCGCCGTTCTGAGACGCACGCCCGGCCTGGCGCCCGTAGCGGCGATCGCGCTCGCCGTGGCCCTCATCGGCTCAACCGCGGGCGTAGCGCCAGCCGTCGCAAAGACATGCGGCGAGCAGTGGAGGGCGGCCAGGATCGCCGGAGCGGCCAACGAAGAGGCTTGGCCGAAGTTCCTGGCTCGATGCCGGGCGCAGCAATCGGGCAGGGCCGCCGCGCCTGCGGCTGGATATCCGCCCCGGCCTTCAGCCGCCGCGCCCGCCACCGGCCAGGTTCGCTCCTGCGTTAAACCCTGCGACCGGTGCGCGCGAAGCTGCGAGTGAGCGCGCCCCACGCCTCACAGCTCGGCGTCCGGCATGGCGACGAAGATCAGGACAAGAAGAATTGACGCGAGGATGCGAAACGCGGCCTGCTGACCGTTCCAGACCTGCGACTGCCACATCGCAAACCATTCGCCGCCAATCGCGAGAAAGGCGAGGAACCAGACCAGGAATCCGCAACCAGCGCCGACGAAAACAAACCGCTTTGCCCGGTGAAAGTCCCGTGCGTTGAGATGTCGCGCTAGCAGGAGCTCGACGGTTCCCACCACAAACAAGATTGCCGTAACAGCTTCCCCCAAGACGATCAGCCAGAAGCCGATCCGCCACATCAGCGGATTTGGGAGGGCGTGATCGGCCATCGCGCTCCCTGGCAAGATCGTGTCCATGCTGAAGACGTGCTGGACGAACAAAAGGTTCGCCCCCGGATCATGGACGTTTCCGGCGACGATAAAGATGCACAAGACCGCAATCCCGCCGGTCATGAATATCTTGAGCCTCCTTTCCATCATCATCGCTTCGTTCCCCAGTCCTTCGGGCGTCGCAGGTTGTCACCCCTGGCTCACGCAAAGCCGTTATTCAGGAACGTATTTCGGCGTCTGCGCACGCCGGCTCAACCGCGAATTTGGGAAACAACGGGACAAGACATATTTTCATGGTCGGCTTCGCCGGATCGTAAAGGACGACCACATTCATGGTCATGTAGTAATTTGGCGGCGGCGACTGACTGTAATGCGGCGCGAGGATCGCCGCATTCGGATCGACGTCGAATCCCAGCGCCGTTTTCCAGCATTCCGGGCGCCAATTGATCTCACTCGGCGGGATGGGCGATCCTTGTTTCGCGGCGGCCGGAATCGTCCATCGAATGTCCACGTCCTCGTTGTCCACGCAAGAGAATTGCATCTTCGACCTGAAGTCGAGAATCGTAGCGGCAGGTCCCGGGTAACAATGAGCGGAGTAAAAAGCGGCGCTATATCCGCCGGCGCATTGCGCCGCGTTCCAGAATATGACGACTCCGGATTGAGCCTCGGCGCTGCTGGACTGAGCGAGAGAGAGCGGCGAAGCAGCCAGCGTTAGGACGATCGCCCCGATATGGGCGATGCACTGCCGCCAGAAGGCCATGTCTTCTCCTTTACCCTGTCCGCGGGGCAGGCGACAACGTGGCTCCCGTTCTAGGCGCTCGCGAGATGGCGAAGCAACCCATTCCGTCTCCGGCTCGCCCCTTCGCCTGGCTCCGCGATTCGCATAATATATATTATGGAACCGATGGCGCAGTCCAAACTCCAGGCGCGCCCGCGCCCCCGACGGCGCCCCTGGCCTTGCGCCCCGGCGTCGCCATCCGTTATCTGGCCCGTCGCAATCCCTACATTCGGAGACAAGCATGAAAGTCGCGCTCATCGGCGCATCGGGCCAAGGGGGCTCGCGCCTCCTGGCCGAACTTGCTCGCCGCGGCCATCAGGTGACCGCGATCGCGCGCCACCCGGAAAAGATCGCCGCCGGCCCAAGCGTAACCACGAAAAAAGGCGACGTCTTCGACAAGGCGGCCCTCGGCAAGCTGCTTAGGGGCCATGACGCGGTCGTTAGCGCGGTTCATTTCACCGCCAGCGATCCGAAGCTTTTGATCGAGGCGGTCAAGGAGGCGGGGGTCAAGCGCTATTTCGTGGTCGGCGGCGCCGGCAGCCTCGAGGTCGCCCCCGGGGTCAAGCTGGTCGACACGCCGCAGTTCCCCGCGGCCTACAGGGCGGAAGCTTCCAAAGGCGGCGAATTCCTCGATCTCCTGCGCAAGGAAAAGGAGCTCGAATGGACGTTCCTGTCACCGTCGGCGATGATTGGACCGGGCGAGCGGACCGGCAAGTTCCGGTTGGGCACGGATCAGCTTTTGACCACCGACAAAGGCAGCAGCATCTCCTGGGAAGACTATGCAATCGCCGCGGTCGATGAACTCGAGAAGCCGGCCCACGTTCGGCAGCGCTTCACCGTCGGCTATTGACGCCGACAAAGGCAAGGCAGGGGGCCGCCCTCCCCCTCCCTTGGTGGGAAGTCCGGCCGGCCGACGCCCTTGCTTGAAACCGTTGCCCTTGATTGCCCCAACGAGCGCGAAGCGCCAGTGGGCCTCTAAAGGGCCGCGACCACGGCCCAACAGACGATGGCGCTGCAGACGGAACTCCATCGGCCGAACGCCTTGTAGATCTTGTTGGCCATGTCTCCCTCCTGAGTGACGTTGAGGCCGTCCGACTTGATCCGGGGATCGGAAACATTCCTTACCGCGATCCAAACCGGGGCCTGCGCGCCGAGCTCGTTGGCGACCATCCCAAGCACCGCGTCACCCATCTCGCACGCGTCGCCCATGCCCTGAAGTTGAAAATGATTGTCCGTCGTGTCGAAACCGAAGAAGTCTGTCGTGACGATAGAGGTCGGTAAGGCGCCGGGCGGTCCAACGACGATCGTCGGCGGCCGCGCATTGTCCTTTGGCAGTTGTCCTGCGTTCGCCGCGAAGAGGGTCTTCGCTTCTTCGAAGAACTGCCTGTTGGCTGCCTTGCCGCTGTAGCTCGCCTCGCTGAAGCTCGCGGGTTTGAGCCATTTCTGCGAATCGAAGCGCACGGTAGGGCTGACCACGACGTCGCCGACTTCGAAGTCGGCTCCGATCCCGCCCGCTGTGCCGGTGGTGACGACCAGTTTCGGCTGGGTCTCGGCGATGATTTGCCGCCACACTTGAGCGTTGGGCAAAACGCCGTTCGCGGGAAAATGCTTGTCGGTGTCCTGAGAGAGATGCGAGTCCGACTTGAAGACGAGAACGGTCTTGCCGGCGATCGTCGTCGTCCAGAAGGCGCCGAGCCGCTTGGCCTTCACCGCCGGCGAACCGCGGCTCATGCCCTTTGAGATGGCCGCGAAATTGTGGGTGTAGGACACATAGCCGTCCCTCGAGTCCTTGCCGGGCGTCAGCACCCGGCTCAGCGCGTGACCTTCGTCCACAGTCCAGGTGACGATGAGGACGTCGGCGCGTGGCAAGGCGCCCTTGCCTGTTCCCGGGGCCTTGGCGGCGGTCTGAGGCGCAAGCCCGCTCGGCCACGGGATGTCGGTGAACCGGCTGAGCCCGGTCGCGTTGGTGAAGGCGAGGAACGCCGCGCCTTCGGGTCCTTCCGAGTCAAAATCGATGATATCGCGCTGGATCTCGTCGAGACTGGCGGTTGGTCTTGCCGCCGCCTTGTTGGCGTAGATCGCCGCCGGCGCCGGTGTCTTCACCGGGTCGAAGCCGATATTGCGCTCCATCCACTTGCGGTCGACAATCATGAGCCCCTCCCCAAAACGATCCCAAAACGGCGAGCTACACGTTTCCGGTCTTGGGGACTGTGATCACCATCACAAGACCGATAACGCTGCTCTCGCCACTATTCGGCAAAACAAGATTATCCTGACAAAACGGTCGTGTTGTGATTTAATGTTCAGAAGTCTGGGCCGAACGGCGTCGGAGCGACGAGGCGGTCGTCTCCTCGAGGACTCGGCGGTAAGGCATTGAAAAACCTCGACCGTCGTCGAGAAACACATTCAGATCCCGTTTCGGCGGATTTCGAATTCCTGGTTTTGATTTTGTCGCGGCTGGCTTTGATTTTGTGTCGTCACGCCGCCATCAGCTCCGCCAGGGTCAGTGCTATCACCTCGGTAGCCTTGTACAAATCCGCGAGCGGCAGGCGCTCGTCGGCCCGGTGGGCGTTGGCTTCCTCGATCGTGTGCGGACCGGCGCCATAGAGCACGATCGGAACGCCTGCCTTGGCGTAGTGGCGCGCGTCGGTATAGAGCGGCACGCCGGAGGCTACGACCTTTTCACCCATTACGCGGCTCGCGTGCCGGCAAAGCGTCTCAGTCAGGTTCGCTCCCGCCGGCGTCGCCGTCAGCGGCTCGGCAAGCAGGATGCGCCTGACCGCAATCTTCGCGTCGGGATGGAGCCGGGCTGCGCGCGCGATCACCGCCCTCAGTTCGGCCTCGACTTCCGCCGGACTTTCTCCCGGGACCATGCGCCGGTCGAGGCGGAAGACGACCCGATCCGGCACGACATTGGTGTTGATCCCGCCAGCGATGAGCCCGACCGTCATCTGCGGCGAGCCGATGCCGGGAACCGCGGAGGTCCGCGCCTGAAGCCCCCCGCGCCAGCTGTAAAGGGCGCCAAGGATCGCGTTCGCCGCTTCGAGCGCATCGACGCCGGTCGAGGGTCGGGCGGCGTGGGCCGAGCGGCCGAGGACCTCGACCTCGAGATGCAGACAGCCGTTATGGGCGTTGACCACGGCGTAGGAGAAGCCAGCGCCGATCGCCAGGTCCGGCCGCGACAGACCCTGGTCCAGAAGGTAGCGAGGGCCGATCTCGCCGCCAGTCTCCTCGTCGTAGGTGACGTGCAGTTCGACCGCGCCGTTGAGCTTGGCGCCGCTCTTCTCCAAGGCCAGCATCGCAAACGCATAGGTCGCAATGTCCGACTTCGACACCGCCGCCCCGCGGCCGATCATCCAGCCATCGGCGGTCTCGGCCCCATAAGGGTCATGGGTCCAGCCGGTCCCCGGCGGAACGACGTCGCCGTGGGCGTTGAGCGCAATCGTCGGGCCGCCCTGCCCGAACCGGCGCCGGACGATCAGATTGGTCGCCGAGATCATGCCATTGGCCCTGACCAGGCGATCCGGAACTTTGTGCCGCTCGACCGTGAATCCGAGTCCCTCCAGAAGCGTGGCGACGGCGGCGGCGGCGGGATCGCAATCCCCTGGCGGATTGTCGGACGGAATCTTGACAATCTCGGCGAGGAAGCGCGTTTCCGCTTCGACGTGCGCCTCAACGAAGGCGTGGATCGCGCTCTCGACCGGCCTCACCGCATTTCTCCCTTGGTCGTCAGGCGTCGAACCCCTCGACGCGGAGCCCGTCATAGGCCGGCGTCACATGCGCCGGCAGGCGCGCGCGCAAGGTCTCGTAATCGAGATCGGTATGCAAGTTGGTCAGGATCGCGCGGCGCGGGCGCAGCGTTTCGATCCACTCGAGCGCGTCGTCGAGGCTGAAATGGGACGGATGCGACCGATACCGCAGCGCGTCGATGATCCATATGTCCAGGTCCTCGAGGAACGGGCGGCTCGCCGCCGGTATCCGCTTGACGTCGGGAGTGTAGGCGAGCGACCCGAAGCGAAAGCCGAGCGCGCCGATGTCGCCGTGGTCGAGATCGAACGGCATGGCTTCGATCGCGCCCCCTTCGCCATCGACGCGACACACCCTCCCGGCGGTGAGGCGAAGCTCCGTTGCAATCGCAGGATAAGAACTTCCGTCAGGAGTGTGAAACACATAAGAAAAAGCCCGCCGAACTATGAGTGAAGTCGGCTCGTCCATGTAAACGTCGATGCGCCGGCTCATTTGCTGGTAGAGGGGTCTTAGATCATCGATGCCATGGGTGTGGTCGGCGTGCGGATGGGTCATCAGGATGCCGTCGACCCGCTTGACGCCGGCCTCGATCAGTTGCTCGCGCAGATCGGGCGAGGTGTCGACAAGGAGGGTAGTCGCGCCGCCGGCGCTGAAGCGCTCGACCAGCGCCGAGCAGCGTCGCCGCCGGTTCTTCGGGTTTGATGGATCGCAGGCGCCCCACCCTTGCCCGACTCGCGGCACGCCGGCTGATGAGCCGCAGCCGAGGATGGTCAGACGAAGGGTCAATGCGACTGTCCGGCGGCCAACTGCAGCTTGGGAAAAACGTTCAGTGTGTTGGCCCGCGTCGCCTCCGCGAGCGCCTCGGGCGTAAGCCCGCGCGCCTCGGCGACCACGCCCGCGGTGGCGACGACGAAGGCCGGCTCGTTGCGGCGACCGCGATGGGGAATCGGCGCGAGGTAAGGCGCGTCGGTCTCGATGAGAAGGCGGTCGAGCGGGACGTCGCGAGCGATAGCGCGCAGCCCCTCGGATTTCTTGAACGTCACGACGCCGGAGAACGAGATCGAGAGTCCGAGGCCGAGCGCGGTCTCGGCCAGCGCCCGCGACGAGGTGAAGCAATGGAGGAGCGCGCTGAACCGCCCCTGCCCCATCTCCTCGGTCAGAATCTCGGCGATGTCGTCATCGGCGTCGCGGGCGTGGATGACGAGCGGCAGGTCGAGCTCGCGGGCGAGCGCAATCTGGCCGCGAAAGACCCGCTTGGCGACGTCGCGGGGCGCGTAGCTGTAATGATAATCGAGGCCCGCTTCGCCGATCCCGACGCATTTGGGATGGCCGGCGAATTTGCGCATCGCGGCGAAGTCCGCAGTCCCCTCGCCCGCCGCCTCATGCGGATGCGTGCCGACAGTGAAGAACACGTCGTCGTACCGCTCGGCGATTTCAACCACCTGCGTGGCCTTCGCCACCTGAGTGCCGATGGTGATCATGCGCTCGACGCCGGCGTCGCGCGCCCGCCCGATGACCTGATCGAGGTCGCCGGCGAAGTCGGGGAAATCGAGATGGCAATGGCTGTCGATGAGGGTCATGCGGGCGTCCCTTCTCCCCTTGCGGGAGAAGGTGGCCGGCCAAGGGCCGGCCGGATGAGGGGTTGGACGCGCCAAGGCGTTTCGAACGAGCGGACTCTACGCCGCCGACCCCTCACCCCTAACCCCTCTCCCGCAAGGGGAGAGGGCGATACCCGCCGCCGCCTCACTTCGCCGGCTCCTCATAAGGCTGGACGTCTGGGGGATCGACGTAACGGGGAAAAACTGGCGAAGGCGTAGGCAGCGCCTTGCCGCGCTCGAGTCGATGGGGAGCCCGAATCCTCCAGTGGGGGTTGTACCCTTCGAGACCTTCGCCCGATACTTCAAGAGCGCTGAAACTGCGCTGATCAAGAGGCACTGCCAGCAGATCAAGCAGTTTGCTCATTGACCCTGGCATAACGGGCTGCAGCAATATTGCAACGATGCGTAAGACTTCGAGCGTTGCGTACAGAACGACGCGCATTTCGCCGGGATCGCTGTTGGCCTTTTTCCATGGCTCGCGAGTTGCGAAATATCGGTTTGTCCGCGCGACAATTTCGAAGACGCTTGCGACGTACTGGTGGATCGCAAAGCCGGCCATATGCGTTCGCGCAGTCTCAATTAAGGAATCAGCGGCGGCCAACAGTTCGTCTGTCTCTTCGTCGACCAGTCCCATAGGCGCGTTCCAATCGGGAACGCGGCCGGCGCAGTTCCTGGCGATCATCGTGAGCGAACGCTGGGCGAGATTGCCGAAATCATTGGCGAGATCGGCGTTCATGCGGGCGACGATCGCCTCGTGCGAATAACTGCCGTCCTGCCCGAACGGGACTTCGCGGAGGAAGAAATAGCGCACCGGATCGAGGCCGTAGGCGGCCACGAGGCTCGCCGGGCTCACCACGTTGCCAACCGACTTCGACATCTTCTCGCCGCGGTTGAACAGAAAGCCGTGCACGACGATTTGGCGCGGAACCGGCAATCCGGCGGACATCAGGAACGCCGGCCAGTAAATGGCGTGAAAGCGGGTGATGTCCTTGCCGATCACATGAACGTCCGCCGGCCAGAATTTCGCCCGTGGCCCGTCGTCAGGAAAGCCGGTCGCGGTGATGTAGTTGGTCAGCGCGTCGACCCAGACATACATCACATGCCTCGGATCGCCAGGCACCGGCGTGCCCCAGTCGAAGGTGGCGCGGCTGATCGAGAGATCGGAGAGCCCGCGTTTGACGAAGGCGACGATCTCGTTGCGGTATGCCTCCGGAACGATGAATTCGGGATGCGATTTGTAATGCGCCAGCAGCCGCTCGGCGTATGCCGACAGCTTGAAGAAATAGCTTTCCTCCTCGACCCATTGGACCGGCGCGCCGCTCGGCGCGAGCCTGGTTCCGTCGGGGCCGTCGGTCAGCTCGCCGTCGTCGAAATAGGCTTCGTCGCGCACCGAATACCAGCCGGAATATTTCGACAGGTAGATGTCGCCGCTTGCCGGCCATCCGCTCCCAGATCGCCTGCGCCGCACGGTCGTTGCGCGGCTCGGTCGTGCGCACGATGTCGTCGGCGCGCGCGTTGAGAAGATCGCCCATCGCGTCGAACAGCTTGGCGACGCCGTCGACGAACGCCTGCGGGGTCACGCCTTCGCGCGCGGCGGCCTGCTGAACCTTGAGGCCGTGCTCGTCGAGGCCGGTGACGAACAGCGTTTCGCGCCCGTCGAGGCGCATGAATTGCTGGATCGCATCGGTCGCGATGCGCTCGTAGGCGTGGCCGATATGCGGCGCGCCATTGGCGTAGGGGATCGCCGTGGTGATGTAGAAGCGGCTCATGCGCGCCGTCCTAGAGCATTTTCGCCGGCGATGAAAATCGAAGCTTTCAGCGCCGCGGCGCAGTTGCGGCGATCTCGGCGATGAGCGCCTGAACGTGCAGTTTGCGGTCGAGATTGAGCGCTTCCGTCTCCCGCTCGGCGGCGCGGATGCGGTCCCAAAGTCCGCCGATCTCCTCGACCGCGTCGAGCGGCGGCGCGAAGTCGCGAGCGTAAGCCGCGAGCCAGTCGTAGAGCTTCGCGATGGAACACCCGATACGGCTCGTCGCCCGCGCGCCCGCCGATCGCGTCGGCGAGCCTCGCGACCGCGCGGGGATCAGGGCGCGGCAAACCGGCGACGATCGAATCGATCAAGAACGCCCGCGCCATCCGATTCCTGGGGCCAGGCGCGCGAGCGCCTCGCGAACCGATCCGTTCGCGCGTCTGGCGGCGGCGGCGATCTTGTCGGGAGCGGCTTCGCTCCACGGCGGCCCCAGGCTCGTCGCCGCTTCGACGATCTCATCCTCCGTCAGCGGATCGAGCCGCAAGCGGCGGCAGCGCGATCGGATGGTGGCCAGAACCTGACCGGGCCGATGGGAGACGATGAGGATCAGCGACCGCTGCGGCGGTTCCTCAACCATCTTCAATAACGCATTGGCGCTATTGCGATTTAGGTCCTCGGCGGAATCGACGATGGCGACCCGCCAACCGCCGAAGGCGGCGGAAAGCTGAAACACCTGCAATCCGAGTCGCACCGCATCGACCGAGATTTCGCTGGCGAGCTTCTTCGTTGATGCCTGCCATTCGCGCCGAATAAGGGAGAAATCGGGATGGGCGAGCTGGGCGATCAGACGCGCCGCCGGGTGCGTCGGCTCGACGTGCAGGTCGCGCGCCTCGCGCACGGCGGGCGCGGCCGGATCGGGATTGGCGAGCACGAAGCGGGCGAACCGCCAGGCGAGCGTCGCCTTGCCGATCCCCTCCTTGCCGCGCGATCAGCCAGGCGTGGGCGAGACGGTCCTCGCGATAGGCGGAGAGCAGTTCCTGTTCGGCGCCCTTGTGGCCGATCAACGATGTCGCATGGCGCGGATGCGGCGCGCCGGGAAAGACGTCGGCTTCCGGAGGATCCTCGCTCTCGGTCTTCTTCATACCCGATTGGCCTCGAGCGCGCCGGCCGGATCGAGCCGCGCCTCGACGGCGGACCAGATCGCAGCGGCCACCTCGCGCTCGCTTCGGCTGGCGTCGATGACAGCGCAGCGCGAGGGCTCGGCGGCGGCGATGTCGAGGAAGGCGCGGCGAAGGGTTTGATGAAAGGCGAGCCCCTCCGATTCGAACCGGTCGGCGCTTCCCCGGCCCTGCCTTCGCTTCGACGCCCGTTCGAGGCCGACTTCCGGCGCGAGGTCGAGGATCAGCGTCAAGTCGGGCCGGGTCGCGCCGACGGTCAGGCGCTCGAGGCCGGCGATGAAGTCCGGCGGCAGGTTCCCCGCCGCGCCTTGATAGGCCCGGGTCGAATCGGCGAACCGATCGGAAACGACCCAGGCGCCGCTCGCCAGCGCCGGGCAAGATCGTCTTTTCGAGATGGTCGACACGCGCCGCGGCGAACATGAGCGCCTGCGCGGCCGGACCGAACTCGACCGCAAAGCCCGAGAGGATCGCCTCGCGCAGCGCCTCGGCGCCCGGCGAGCCACCGGGCTCGCGCGTGCGAACCACATCGAGCCCAAGCGCCGCGAGGCGCTCCTCGAGCCGTTTCGCCTGAACCGACTTTCCAGCCCCCTCGCCGCCTTCAAGCGTGATGAACCGGCTTTTCGCCGGCCCGGTCATCGGACACGCCTTCGGCTGCGAAGCCCCTCTCTCCGCATCCCCGGTAAAGCCGCGCCGAATGAAGCCCACCGCATATCCCTTGGGCCACCGCCTCAAGCCCGGCCGCCGCTTAAGCCTTCACTGCATCGTTCGGCGCCGAATGGCAACGGCGCTCGCGATGCAGCCCGCGCTGGGCCGCCGCCATGCGATTTGAACATGAGCGGCCAAGCAGGAGCAGGCATCGGAGTAAGATTGTGTTATGATCGAGGACGCTTCCTGTTCCTGCGATTTATTTTCCCTGTTCAGTTCAATAATTCTCCCTGTTCCGGTTCGAAAACCCCCTGTTCCGCGGGGCGAATTGTGGCGGCGGCCGCGGGCGAAAACTCATGCAAGGCGCGCATGGCGGCGCCTTTCCGACGTAGTCACGCCGCGACTCGCTGCTCGCCCCTAGCCGCAATGACCCCCGTGCTTTTAATCCTCAGTCAGCGTGGATTTTGCCGCCTTCAGCCGATCGAATGCGCCGATTGGCGGTTTCTTGCGTCGGGACGTGCGCGGACTCGGAGAAGTAGATCGCCTTCCCCGCGCTCGCCTGAAGCTCGGGACGGCGCGGCGGCATGACGGCGCGCTCGCGACGGCGAGCGGCCACGGCGGCGACGATGAAGCTGCTGCGATTGGAGCCGAGATCGAACGGACGCGGCGGCGGCAATGGAACGTCGCCGTGCGGCTGGCGGATCGCGACCGGGCGGCGTCAGGCGGTTCCGGCGTCGCGGCCTCTGCCGCCGGGGCTTCGGCGACCGCCGCCATCGGACGGGTTCAGGCTCGGGCGCTGGCGCCGGCGCGGGCGGCGGGCTCGCTGCTTCGGCCGGTTCGGGCGCGGCTTGCGGGGCGGGCTGCGAGCCGCCCGCGGCCGCCCGAGAAGAACGACAAGATCGTCTGCGTCTCGGCCTGCGCCACGAGGACCGGAGACTGATAGCCATTGAGGTTGGCGGGCGACCCGTCGGTGCGCAGGCTCGCGAGCAGGAACGAATCGTCCGATCCCTCGATCGGCGCGGGGCCGACATACTCGACCTTCACCCGCGCCGTCCCCATCGCCTTCATATCGAGAATCTCGGCAACTCGCGACGAAACGTCCATCACCCGCCCGCCATGATAGGGACCGCGATCGTTGACCCGCACCATGACCGAATAGCCATTGCCGAGATTGGTCACCCGCGCATAGCTCGGCAGCGGCATTGTCGGATGGGCGGCCGAAAGCGAGGCCATGTCGTAGACCTCGCCGTTGGCGGTGCGGCGGCCGTGGAACGCTGCTCCGTACCAGGAGGCCATCCCGACCGCTGAATATGACGGATCCTCAGCTGGGTAATACCTGTGCCCGGCGATGGAGTAAGGATGGCCGACCAGATATTGCCCGCCGCCATGCGGCACGGGCTGGCCGTCGGCCACCACTTTCGCGCTGGCGTGGCCGTATTTGGACTGAGCGAAATGCTCGTGGCCGTGGGAGTACGACACCTGAGGGGTTTCGGGGGCGCAGCCGGCGAGCGCGAAAGCGGTCGTTGCGAGGCTCGCCAGGCCTCGCCATCTCGGTCTGCACGCGTAGACGCGCGGCTCAACCCCCCGAACGCTCATGACGCTTACTCAGTTGCGGACGAGAGCAGGTTTCGAGTTTTGAACGCCGATGCCCACCGCGGCGGCAAGACATTTCCCAACCATCAAGCCTGCCGTGCACTATTGCCCCTGCTTGGTTTCGAATTCACTAATGAATTCCCGCTCCCCACGAGCCGAAACGGGGCCGTGCGCTAGCGATGGTTCGCTGCCGCGGAGGCCCGCCGTCCCGCCGCGTTCCAACCGCCAGAAGTGACGCCCAATCGCGGCGAGAACGTGGCCAACCCGCGAGGCGGAAATCGGCCCCCGGCGCCGGCCCGGTCTCCATAGCGTCACACGAGCGGCGTAGAATCGTCGGCTCGCGGCCGATCCGCGGCCGGCTTCGCCACAATTACGGAACAACGGGAAAGGCTGGGCGGCCCGAACGCGGCAGCACTCGGACCGCCCAGTTTTTTTGGAAGCGACATTATTGCCAGATGAACTTGCTGCAAGCCCTCCCGGCCGGTGCTAATCGCGTCGCCTCCATAAACGCCGCGTCACTCAGCGGGTCGAAGGGGGTTCTCGACCCGAAGGCCCAGGTTCATGCCCGTCGCGGCGTCACGGATTAATCATAATTCCTAACGAACATCAAGGAAAATATAGTGTTGCCGATGTCACCAAAACTTCATCCACAGGAAACGCTTCGACCGCCCCGGCCTCGTTGATTTGTGCGCCGCGAAGCGTCATCACAGTCATCTCACTCCCATGAATCCCAGTTGTTTACGCTGTTCGCGCAAGTCGTTCGAATCGCTGGCTGTTCGGAGCGAGCGCAGAGTCGACGGCTTCCCAATCTACTGATTTTGATCAGTATAATCCGCCCTCGGACGTCTCGCTCTCGGCGCGCGCGCCAGTCCGGCGTGGACGGTCGGACTGGCGCCTGTCGCTCCGGAGTGAGCCCGGCGCGAGAGCAATTCACCGATCCTCGTCCCCGTACAATCGCTGTTTGAGGAT
Source organism: uncultured Alphaproteobacteria bacterium (assembly GCA_963767245.1). Classification (GTDB taxonomy): domain Bacteria; phylum Pseudomonadota; class Alphaproteobacteria; order Rhizobiales; family Beijerinckiaceae; genus Roseiarcus. The sequence continues at coordinate 206,298 of CAVYDG010000018.1, read as the reverse complement.
CAGGCCCACCATCAGGATCGGCGACGAAAGGAATGCTCCCATCGGTCCCCAAAGCCAGGTCCAGAAGGCAAGCGACAAGAGGACCGCGAGCGCATTGAGCTCCAGCTGGCGTCCGATGATGGTCGGGGTCACGAACTGTCCTTCGGCGACGATCAGCAGGGCGAACCCCGCCGCGGAAAGCACGCCCAGGGCGAAGGTCGGCGCGGTGACGATTCCAACCAGGAGCAAGGCCACGAAAGTCGCGAACGGTCCGATGATCGGGATGAAATTCAGCACCGCCGCCAGGGCGCCGAACCCGATCGCGTTCGGCGTTCCGGTCAGGGCGCAAATGACGGCGGTCAGCGCCCCGACGCACACGTTGATGAGCGTTACGACCAGCAGATAATGCCCTAACCCTGACTTCGATCTCGTTGAGGATTTTGAGCACCGTCAGTCGGGAGTCGCGGCTGGCGAAGGTCATGACCAGGGCGCGGCGCAAGTCCGGCCATGCGCCGATGAACAGAAGCAGCACGACGAGAAAAAACAGAAATCCGGTGATCGGCGGCAGCAGAATCCCGATCGTCCATGGCGCCCAGGAAATTCCCGGCGACGGAAGCGTGATCGCGTCGTTGTTCGGGGCCTCCGCTACTGCAGAACTCACGCGGCGCCAAACCCCGAGCAGGCCATCGAAGACGTGCAGCTTTTCCTTCAACGACGCGACGATGCCCGGTAACCCGCTGGCTAGCTCGGACACCCGCGGGACAATCAACAGGATGACAAAGACAATGATCAGGGTGACGCCGGCCACCAGCAACAGGGCGGCAAGCGGGCGCGGAACGCGCAGCGTCTCAAGCCGTCGCGCCGCCGGCCCCAACATCACTCCAACGACGAAAGCCGCTACGACCGGCAGCATGATCTCGCGCGCGACATAGAGGACGAAGCCCACCGCGACCGTCGTCAGGATCGCCAGCGACCAGGTCGAAATTTGCCGGAGCCGATCAACGGGGTGCGGATCGTCGGCCTCTTCTGCGCGCCCCGTCGCTCCCGGACGTGGGCCTTCCTGCACCGATGCCTCCCCGTCGCGCCGCTGCGACGCCAACCAGACGCGATAACGCGGCGCCCGCACAAATGGTTCCGACCGATTCGAGCCATTTTTGCCGGCGATTGCAATCGCGCCAGTTGCGATCGGGTGAGACCGGCCGGACAGGATTTGCGGATCGGAGCGAAGTTTGACCGCCCGCGTTGAAGGAGTTTAAATCCACGACGGCTCACGCCGCTCTTGGAACGTCGCGAGGTCGAAATTGCCGCCGAGAGCAAGCTGGAAGGGCTTCCTCAAGATCGCGGAGGTGACATGTCCGGTCGCCCTCTATGCCGCCGCCTCGACGACCGAGCGCATTGCCCTGCATACGATCAACCGGGCGACCGGCAACCGGATTCACCGCCAGTTCGTCGACGCCGAGACCGGCAAGGCGGTCGAGCGCGACGATCAGGTCAAGGGCTACCAGGTCGGCAAGGACGAATATGTCTCAATCGAACCGGATGAGATTGCCGCCGTCATTCCGCACGGCGACAGGGCGCTGACGGTCTCCGCGTTCATCGATCTGGCCGGCGTCGACGAGATCTATCTCGACAAGCCCTATTACCTCGCGCCGTCGGACCGCAGCGCCGACGAGACATTCGCGCTCGTGCGCGAGGGGATGCGCGCGGCCAAGGCGGCGGCGGTCGCCGAGGCGGTGCTGTTCCGGCGCGCCCGAACACTGCTCATTCGCCCGGATGAGAAAGGTCTCGTCGCGACGACGCTGAACTTCGACTACGAGGTGCGCCCGGTGGAGCAGGCGTTCTCTGTAGTCCCGGCCAGGAAGATCGCCGGCGAGATGCTCGATCTCGCCATTCACATCATCAAGACCAAGCAGGGCGCATTCGATCCGCGCGCGTTCCACGATCGGTACGAAGGCGCGTTGACCGACCTCGTCAAGCTGAAGCTCGCCGGCAAGCCGATCCCCAAACGGACCGCGCCGCCGGGCGGAGCGGCGATCAGCCTCATGCAGGCGTTGCGCGACAGCGCCGGCGCGGGCGGCGGGCCGAGGGTCAAATCGCCGGGCAAAAAGCGCAAGACCCCACGCGGCGGGGCGAAAACGAAGGCCGCAGTTCCGCGACGCAAAGCGGGCTGACGGATGGCGCTCGAAGCCTATCGACGCAAACGCAACTTCAAGGCGACCGCGGAGCCCAAGGGGGGCGACCCGGTCGAGGGCAGCAATATCTTCGTCGTCCAGAAGCACGACGCGACCCGGCTGCATTACGATTTCCGGCTGGCGCTGGACGGGGTGCTCAAGAGCTGGGCGGTGACGCGCGGCCCGAGTCTGGTTCCGGACGAGAAGCGGCTGGCGGTCGCGGTCGAGGACCATCCGCTGGAATATGCCGATTTCGAGGGAACGATCGCTGAGGGCGAATACGGCGGCGGCTCGGTCATCGTCTGGGATCGGGGGACATGGAGGCCGATCGGCGACCCGCACCGGGGCTTGAAAAAGGGCCATCTCGAGTTCGAGCTTGACGGCCGGAAACTCAAGGGCCGCTGGCATCTGGTCAGGATGCGGGCCAAGCCAGGCGAGAAGCGCGAGAACTGGCTCCTGATCAAGGGCGAGGACGAATTCGCTCGCTTCGCCGGCGACCCGGATATCCTCGAGGAGCGGCAGGAATCGGTCAAAACCGGAAGGCTGATCGATGACGTCGCAGGCGAACCGCCGGGCTGGTCGTCGAAGACAGGACGGATCGAGCGGTCCGGCGACGGCGGCAAGGCAAAAGCCCCCGCGTCCAAGCGAGAGGCGGCGGATCTGTCGGGGGTCGAGGGCGCGGTCAAGGCTCCCATGCCCGGCTTCGTCGAGCCGATGCTGGCGGCGCTGGCGAAATCGCCTCCCGGCGGCGACCGATGGCTGCATGAGATCAAGTTCGACGGCTATCGGCTTCAGGCGCGGATCGAAAACGGCCGGGTGACCTTGTGGACTCGGGCGGGGCTCGACTGGACGGAAAAATTCGTCGGCGCCGTTACCGAGGCGCTCCGCGACCTGCCCGTGCGCAACGCCATCATTGACGGCGAACTGGTGGTCGAGAACGAAAGCGGCGTCTCCGAGTTCTCGCTCCTGCAGGCGGACCTCAGCGAGGAACGTCACGACCGGTTCGTCTATTACGCCTTCGATTGCCTCTATCTCGAGGGCTTTGACCTGCGCGAAACCGCGCTCCCTCGCCGCAAGGAGCTGCTCGGCCGGCTGGTTGGAACCGGAGGCGGCGCGATCCGCTTCAGCACCCATTTCGAGGAGGACGGGCGGCTGGTGCTGCAACGCGCCTGCGCGCTCGGTCTTGAAGGCATCATTTCGAAGCTGAGCCGGTCCGCCTACTCCTCGGGCCGCGGCAAGAGCTGGATCAAGTGCAAATGCTCGGCCCGGCAGGAGTTCGTCATCGGCGGCTATGTCCCCTCGACGACCGGGCGCAACGCGATCGGCTCGCTGGTTCTCGGCGTCTACGACGGGGAAGCGCTGCGCCATGTCGGCCGTGTCGGGACTGGGTTTTCCTCAGGCGTCGCCGAGACGCTCTATACCCGGCTCGAAGCGATGCGCATTCCGTCGAATCCGTTCGCCGCCCGCCTGATCGGCAACGACGCCCGCAACGTTCGTTTCGCTCGGCCCGAACTGGCGGCGGAGGTCGAATTCCGCGGCTGGACCGCCGACGGCCTCCTCCGCCAGGCGTCTTTCCAAGGCCTGCGCGACGATAAGCCGGCGCGCGAGATTGTCCGCGAGTCGACCATGGCCACAAACGCCGCGCCTGAGCGCCCGACGAGCAGCGTCAAGCTGACCCACCCCGATCGCGTCTATTGGCCCGACGTCGGCGTCACCAAACAGGCGCTCGCCGACTATTACGCCGAGGCTTGGCCATTGATGAAACCGTTCATCGTCGGCCGAGCGCTGGCGCTGGTGCGCTGCCCGGACGGAATTGGCGGCCAGGCGTTCTTCCAGAAGCACGCCTGGAAGGGACTCAATCGCAACATCGTCCTCGTCAAAGATCCGGCGGAGACGGAAGCGCTGATCAGCATTCGCGATTTCGACGGGCTGATGGCGCTGGCGCAGTCGGCGGCGCTTGAAATCCACCCGTGGGGGTCGACCGTCGCCGATTGGGAGCGGCCCGACATGATCGTGATGGACCTCGACCCCGGCGACGACGTGGCCTGGACCTCGGTCATCGCCGCGGCGGAGGAAGTTCGCGCTCGACTGAAGAATGCGGGCCTCGCGGCGTTCGTCAAGACCTCGGGCGGCAAGGGGCTCCACGTCGTTTCGCCGGTGAAACCGAAAGCCGAATGGCCGGCCGTCAAGGCGTTCACCAAGTCGATCGCCGACGCGATGGCGGCCGACAGCCCCGAGCTTTACGTATCGACGATCCCCAAGGCGCGGCGGCACGGCAAGATCCTGATCGACTATCTGCGCAACCAGCGCGGCATGACCGCCGTCGCCGCCTACTCGACCCGTTCCCGGCCCGGGGCGCCGGTCTCGATGCCGCTTGGCTGGGACGAGCTCGCACCCGAAATCGGGCCGGCCTATTTCACCGTCCGCAACACGCCGACTCGCCTGAGTTCGCATGCCGCCGATCCTTGGGCGGATTTCCGCGCCGCGGCGGAGCCAATCGAGGAAGAACGCAAGAAAGCCAAGCCCACACGCAAGCGGTGACGGCGCGGCTCGTTTCTAATGCGCTCGCCACCCGCCCCCTCGTCCTGAGGAGCGCCAAAGGCGCGTCTCGAAGGACGCTCCAAGTGGCGCAAATCGGTCGCGCCGCACTGGAGCGTCCTTCGAGGCCGCTACGCGGCGCCTCAGGACGAGGGTGAGGCGAGTCCAAAGGCTGTCGCGCTAACGCCCCTTCGGCTTCTTGGCGGCGGCGACGCTTCGGCGCAATGCGTCCATGATGTTGATAACGTTGCTTCGCGGCTCGGGCTCGGCGGCCGGTTTCGCCCTGCCCTTTTTCGTTCCCTTCTTCTTCGCCTCGATGATGTCCAGAAGCCGCGCCTGCACCGGATCGGCGACCATCTCCGGGCTCCAGGCTTTCTTGCGCGAATTGATGAGGTCGCCGATCAGGCGCTTGAGTTCCGGGTCAGGCTTCGCCTCGCCGATCGAGGCGAAATATTCGCCCGGATCGCGCACTTCGTCGCCGAACCTGAGCGTCCAGAGCACGATTCCGTTGTCGTGGGCTTTAAGGATCACCGCCCTTTCGCGGCGATTGAGGACGAGCCGCGATACGCCGATCATCGCTGTTGCGCGCAGCGCATCGCGAATGACGCAATAGGCTTCCTCGCCGACCGGATCGTCGGGCGTCACGTAATAGGGCGTGTCATACCAGATCCAGTCGATGCTCTCGGCGGCGACGAAAGTCTCGATGTCGATGGTGCGGACGCTTTCGAGCGCAATCGATTCGAGTTCGTCGCCCTCGAGCAGGACGAAGTCGTGTTCGCCGCGGGCGTAGCCCTTGACCTCGTCATCCTCGCCGACCGGCCGGCCAGTTTGGGAGTCGACCGACTGGCTGAGGACGCGGTTGCCCGTCCGGCGGTTCAGCACATGGAAGCGAACCTTGTCCTCCTCGCTGGTCGCTGGCGTCATGGCTACCCGACAAGTAACCAGCGAGAGCTTCATGTAACCTTTCCAGAACGGACGCAAAGCCATTGACAAGTCTTTCCTTCAGGCGGCGGCGCCGTCTTCCTTCTCTCCCTTGGCGACGATTGCGAGCGCTTCGTCCGGCAGCGGCCGTTGCAGTTTGAGCGCGTCGAGCGTCTCCGCTTCGAGCCACAGATCGGCCTCCGCCGCCGTGGTCAGGATGACCGGCATCGCCTTGGGGTGGATCGGCGCGACGACGGCGTTGGCCTCGGTGGTGAGAATTCCGTAGAGCTCATGCTCGCCCTCGACCGGCGCGCTCTTGAGGCCGCGTGACCCGCGCCAGCGCGTCCACAAGCCCGCGAACGCGAACAGCGGCCGATCGGTTCCAAGCGCAAACCAGATCGGCGTCTTGCGCGGCTTGGTGTCGGCATATTCGCAAAACGATGTCGCCGGGACGACGCAGCGGTTTCGCGCGCCGAGCCATCCTCGCCAGTGCGGGCTCGCCACGTTGCGGATGTTGGTGACCGGCTGACCGCCGAATTGCGGCGGCCCGGGCATCCCCCATCGCGCCGTGACCAGTTCGCGCTCGCCGTCCGCCCCGCGCCGCACGATCGGCGCGAGCTGATCGGGAAAGATCGACGGAAAGAGCGGCAGGTTGCCGGTGCGATCGTGTCTGACAGCGAACAGATCGCGGATCGCCGACTGGCCTTTGGTCAGGCTGTAAAGGTTGCACATCGCGCGCTCATTATCCCGCCGCTCGCGACGAGCGCAACGCGCAGCGCGGACGGCGGCCGGCGCTCGCTTCATCGCGCAAGACGATGACTATCGAATGGAATGTTGGGGCTGCTATAGTGGCTTGTGTCCTGTTGATGAGCGATCAGGCTCGACGACCTATGGCCTCGGAAAGCGCAGAATTTCTCACACGGGGTGCGACCATGAGAAGCCATAAAATGTATCGCGCGTTCGCGTTGGCCGGGGCGCTTTTGGCGATCACTACGGGAACAGCGACGGCCTGGCAAAATAGGCAGGAATGCGTCGATTTCTATAAGGCGGAGGCGGGCTCAAAAAATTAGGTCTGCGACAATAAAACAGGCAACGCAAGACAAGATTGCTTCGACGGCGTTAGCAGTTGGCTTACGACCAGTATCGCCGGCTGCCCCGATAAGTAATCTCGCAGCGGAAACCACCCTCGCCCCGTCAGACCGGATTGGGCCTCAACGTGTGCCGCTCACCCCACCGGCATCCGGGTCTCGACCAGTTCGGCCCAGTAGGACGCGCCGGCCGGGATCACGTCGTCGTTGAAATCGTAGGCGGGGTGATGAAGGCTCGCGCCCTCTCCGCCGCCGATCTGGATATAGGCGCCCGGGCAGGCCTCCAGCATGTAGGCAAAGTCCTCGCCGCCCATGACCGCCGCCGCATGAGGATCGACCGTCGCCGAGACGCGCCGGGCCGCCTCCACGGCGAAGCCGGTCTCGGTGTCGTGATTGACCATCGCCGGATAGCCCTTCTCCCAAGCGACCTCGGCGCGGCCGCCGTAGACTGCGGCGGTATGCGCCGCAATCGCCTTGACCCGCGCCTCCGCGTGCGCGCGCAGCTCGAGATCGAAGGTGCGGACGGTGCCGCGCAGCTCGACCGTCTCGGGGATCACGTTATAAGCGTCGGTCGCCGTGCGGAAGCTGGTGACCGAGACGACCAGCGAATGCATGGGATCTGTATTGCGCGACACGATCGATTGCAGCGCCAGCACGAGATGGCTGGCGATGAGCGTCGGGTCGACCGTCGCATGCGGTCGCGCCGCGTGGCCGCCGCGGCCGATGACGGCGATGGTGAACGTGTCGGTCGCAGCGTAAAACGGGCCCGGCCGGATGGCGAAAGCGCCGAGCGGCAGACTCGGGCGAGTTGTGCATGCCGTAGATCTCGCGGATGCGGAAGCGGTCGATCAGGCCGTCGTCGACCATCGCCTTGCCGCCCGCCCCGCCCTCCTCCGCCGGCTGGAAGATCACGGCCGCCGCGCCGTCGAAGTTGCGCGTCTCGGCGAGATATTTGGCGGCGCCGAGCAGCATCGCGGTGTGCCCGTCGTGGCCGCAGGCGTGCATGAGGCCGGGTGTCTTCGAGGCGTAAGGCAGGCCGGTCGCCTCCGGTGATCGGCAGCGCGTCCATGTCGGCGCGGATGCCGACGACGCGGCCGCCCGAGTCGCTCCGCCCCCTGATCAGTCCGACGACGCCGGTGCGGCCGATCCCTTCCGCCACCTCGTCGCAGCCGAATTCGCGCAATTTCGCCGCGACGATCGCCGCCGTCCGGCGGGTGTCGTAGAGGAGTTCCGGATGCTCGTGGAAATCGCGCCGCCATGCGGCGATCTCGTCGTGCATTTCGGCTATGCGGTTCTTGACCGGCATGGCGTCTCTCGACCTCCTCGCTGCTCGCGCAGCCCCGACTCTGACAATGTGTTAAGCCCGCGCGTCCGTCAGTCAATCGCAAGCCCGGCAGGGTGAGGACAAATCTGCTTGATCGCAGGATGCGCCGGGGTTCGACAGGCGTAGCAGGCGCCGTCTGTACACGGCGGCCGCATTGCGGCACAACCGGCGGGTTTTTGTCCTTGTGGACGTTGGCCTCCCAGGAACTTTGGCATGGCTCGCGACTCGGCGCTCAATGTCTCCGTTGGGATCATCGCCGCGATCATGATTTGCGTCGCCGCCTCTCAGGCGAGCGACGTGTTCGCGCCTTTGGCGCTGGCATTGTTCATCATCGCTCTGGTGTGGCCTCTGCAAGTCATGGCTGCACGCCCGGATGCCGGCGTTGCTCGCGCTTGCCGTCACAATGACCGTGACCGTCGCGGTCTGCGTAGCCTTCGCCTCGCTGGTCGCATGGGGCTTTGGCCGCGTCGGCGTAGCGCTGCTCGCCGACGCCGCGCGCTATCAGGCGCTTTACGAGCGGGCGATAGACTGGCTCGACAATCGTGGAATTTCCGTCGCCGGCTTATGGAGCGAGCACTTCAACGTCGGCTGGCTCGTCCAATGGGCGGGCCAGATCACCGGTCGCGTCAACACGACTTTGAGCTTCTGGCTGATCGCTCTCCTCTACGTCATCTTGGGACTGATGGAAGTCGACGACCTGCGCTGGCGCGCAAAGACTTTTCTCCAACCCGGAAACCTCTCGATCCTTTTGCAAGGGACAGCCGCTACGGTAGTGAAAATCCGCAAGTACATGGAGGTGCGCACGCTGATGAGCATCGCCACCGGCGTTCTCGTCGGCGCCTTCGCCTGGATCGCCGGACTGCCCTTCGCTCTTGAATGGGGCGTGATCGCGTTCGCGCTCAATTACATTCCCTTTATCGGCCCGTTCGTCGCCACCCTGTTTCCAACTTTGCTGGCGATGACTCAATTCGGGTCGTGGGAGGCGGTGGTCGGCGTTTTCGTCTGCCTCAACATCATCCAGTTCGTGGTCGGCAGCTATATCGAACCCCGCGTGTCGGGCGCGATGCTCGCCATGTCGCCCACGGTCGTGTTGTTCGCCGTCTTCTTTGGACTTACCTTTGGGGCCTGTTCGGCGCCTTCATCGGCGTCCCGATCGTGCTCGCGATCGTCACCTTCTGCTCCTATCACCCGTCGAGCCGATGGGTCTCCGATCTTCTCGGCGGCCCGGTGGAAGCCAAGTCGGCGGAGAGCCGCTAGCGGATAGAGTCTGACACTTGCCGAGCGCCCGGCTTTATTCCCGGGACTGCCGCGCTCACTTCGCCCAGATCGAACTCGTTGACAACGGCGACGAGACGATTTGCGTTCCTGAGGCGGCCTCGCTGCCGTCGTCAGCAATCCGGCTTGGCGCGCGCGGCGTGGCCAATCGACACGCCGGTCGACGTGACTGGTCGGCGACGGATCTCGTTTTCGTCAGAAACACTATGCCGCAAGCGCCGCCGCTATCGTCGATTTGAGTTGAAGCGCTGGAACCGGCTCAAAGGCGAGGTCCGTGGTTCCGAAATACTCATGGAGATTGGCTGCGTTGTGAGCGGCGAAACTGTTGACGACGACCTTGTAGGTCCGGCTGCGATCGAGGTTCCGCGCCGTCGAATAGAGGAAGTCGCCCGTCCGGCGCGCATAGGGGAAATCGCCGAATTGGTTGGTCATCGGCAGGATCGTGTCAGCCAGCATCGCCCCGGTGATCACTGTCCTCTTGAAACCACCATCGAAACGCACGAAGGAGGCAAGATCGAAGGCGGTGATCGATTCGGCGGGCAGCCCGTCGCCAAACGTCGTATGGCTAAGAAAACCAATATCGGCGTCTGCCGCCTTGCGTACGGCTTGCGCGGCAAAAAGCGCCGCATCGTCAAGAGCGAGCTCTGCCGAGAGGCGGCCGACCGGCTTGAGATCAGCCTCTGTCAAGAACATTGATCTTTCCTTGGCGACGAGCGTAGCCAGATCGGGATCCTGGGGGCTGGTCCGCGTCAATTGTATCTGCTGCGCTTCAATGCGAACGTCACTCTCGTTGATGAAAGAGAGCCCTATTGCCGCGAGCCCATTACTCCAATAGCCGCTGTGGATATGGAGCCCGCTTGTCCCAAGCTTTTGGGTCAACCGCAAGTGATCGTGGCCGCCATGCAGAAGGAACGGCGCATCGGTCCACGGGAGCACCGCGGTGTCGGCCCTAAATCCGGCGTGAACGAGCGCGAGATGGAAATCGGCGCCAGCCATAATCTCGGAGAAACGGGAAGCGGCATATGGGCCAGGACTTGGCGCCGAGTACCACGCTGGGCCGTTGCGATATGTATCAAGCGCCGGCGTGCCAATCGCCGAAACCCTTACCATTTTGCCTTTGACGGAGATCTGAGTGCTCGGAATCCCGTAGAGCGCGCCAGTGCGCGGATCGGTAATGTTCGTGACGAGCGTCGCCCCAAGCTTGCCAACCTCGGAGGCAAAGACTTGCGGATCGAGGATATCGCCGTCGTGATTCCCGACATTGACGATCGTCGGCGCAAAATTCGCGAAGATGCGCAACACCTCAAGATCAATTTTGCCGTTGTTGCGCAGGCACAAGGCATTATTTGACTCGAAGACATCGCCGTTGACCACAATGGCAGTTTGAGTGATTCTGTTAGCCGCGACGAGGTCACGGACCGCCTTCACGAGGGCGGCCGTGTAAGCATAGCCGGAATGAAGATCAGCGATGAGGATGAGCAGCAGGTCGGGCCCTCCGACTGCATTCGCCGAGCGGGGCGTCGCCGCCGTCATGGCTGACGCGCCAACGCCGAGGGTGAACTCGCGACGCGTCAGAGAAGCCGGGTTCGCGGTAGAGAGAGAATTGATCACTCGACATCCCTAATATTGCCCGTGCTCATGCCATTTTGGCGCGGCGTAATGTTTCGAGCAATCCCGATGTCCCTGTCGCGAATCAAATCTAAAGAATACTGATCTGGGCGACCTCTTCGCCGGGGCCGATGTCGATGCGCTCTGGGACCATCAGCGCGCAGCCGCCCGTCCGGCCCCGCGGCCAGCGCGTGGACATAGAAATGCGTCGGCGCGGATTGCGGCGCCATCACCGGCGAGGGAGCGGAGACGATCTTGAGATCGCCGCAGGCGCCGATCCAGTCGACATGGCGGTGGCCGTGCATGACGACGACGCGGCCGGCATAGGGCTTGAGCACGCGCTGAAACCAGCTGCCGTTGACGAGCGCGGTGCCGATGCGTTCGGAGAACGCCGTGACCGGCATCGGATATTCGATCAGATGATGGTGCAGCGCCACGATCCAGCGGGCTTTGGGATAATGGTCGAACGCCGCGGTGAGCCGGCGCGCGTCGGCGGCCGGAATCATTCCAAGCGCATTGGTGAACGAGAAATTGGTGTCGGCGTTCGAATTGAGAATGGCGACCCCGAGGCCATCCTCATCCTGAGGCGGCGCGATCAGCGGGAACAGCTCGTCCCAAAGCCGGGCGAGACGGTTCGACAGCCTCAAGCCGCCCTGATCGGCGAAAGTCCGATCGCCTGGCGGTGCGGCTCGAGCGCCGCCGTGAGCGTGAGCCCAGGCTCACCGCCCTCCCCTATCAGGCGCAGGCGGTCGCCGCCGACGGCCGCGATCGCCGACAGCGCGCGCATCTTGCGCAGGCTCTTGGCCGGGCTGAACGGGCAGATCGAGACGCGCCGGATTGGCGCGATCGACGATATTGACGTCGTGGTTCCCCGGCAGGATGAGCATCCGCCCGGCGAGGTCGGGATGGCGGGCGACAAGGTCGAGGAATTCCACCCATTCGGCCGAGCGCCCGGCGTCGGTCATGTCTCCGGTGATGAGGACGAGGTCCAGCGGCCGGGCGGCGTGCGCCTCTTCCAGGCGGGCCATGACCCGCCTCAGCCGCTCGTTGCCGCGCGGCCCGCCCCGCCCGCTCTCGATGCGAAAGCCGTAGCGCTCGCCGACGATATGGATGTCGGAGAGATGGGCTACCCGCCAGACGCGCCCGCCCGGCGGCGCGGCGTCAAACCCTTCGAGGTCGAGCGGCTGGTCGGTGGTGGCGTCGGCGAATCCCCAGACGAGCGACGCCGCGGCCAGATAGGCCGACATGATGACGACGGCGTTGGCGAGCGTGGGCCAGATCAGGTGGAGCGGCGCGGCGAGGTCCGACGCCGATCCGATCCACCGCGTCGCCGGCCAAACGGCGATCGCGACCACGGCCGCGATCAAAGCGAGGAGGATTCCGGCGCCGGCGCAGCTCATGGCGCGCATGCGCGCGAGCTCGGCGCCGCTCCTTGGCTTGAACGCTCGCTCGGCGAGATGCCGGATCGCCTCGCGGCACAAGGCGTATCCAGGCTGAACGCCCAAGGCGTTGAGCGCCCAGAAATTCGCTTCCGCCACGCGAAACAACGGCCGCCAGCCGATCCAGCCCGCGCCGGCGACAGCGACCAGCACCAGCCCGGCGCCGATTCCGTACAGTTCCAGCAACCTGGACCAGATGTCGCCGACCCATGCGGTCGCGACCAGCGGCGCGAGACCCAGGATCGCCGCCGGAAGCACGATCGACGCCGCCCACGCGAGCAGCAAGTTTCGTCAGGCTGATCTCGGCCAGGAGGCTGCCGGCGATCGCGAGCAGCGACTTCTGCTTGGGGCTCGAAGCGTCGTCCTCCGCATCGCCGTCGCGCGGGTCGATGAGCGGCGTCTCCGCGACCGGGCTTGGGGCGTTGCGGTCCGGATTCGACGCTCGAGGGGATCAAAGGCGGGCGCTCGCTTGGCCGTCGGCGGGGAATTTTCCGGGCCGGCGCCGTGATAGCATGCGGCGCTTCCGTTCGGTAGCGAGGGCCGGCGGCGTGGCGAAGGACGCGAGGACGGTCCCTGCCATTCATCTCGCGTTCAAGGGTCGCCGCCGACAATCGGGCTTTGCGGAGGAATTCGTCAATGTTTCGCAGGTTCGCCTTGTCCCTCGCCATCGCGGCGGGGTTGATCGTGCAGTTCGCTCTTCCCGCTTCGGCGACGCTTGGCGTCGGCGGGTTCGCGGTCCGCGATTCGCTCGCCGAGAGCTCGCCGGTCGAGAACGCCCAGTTCGTCTGGGGCGGCAGGAATTACTGCTGGTACAATTCGGCCTGGCAAGGCCCGGGCTGGTACTGGTGCGGCTACGCCTGGCGGCGCGGATTTGGCTGGGGCGGCCGCGCCGGCTGGCACGGATGGAACCATCGCACCGTCCACCGGACTACCCACGTCGTTCACCACCACAACCGGCCGGTCCATCGTCCGGGTCACAACAACCGGCCAAACCACAATCGGCCCGGCCACCGCCCCGGCCACAACTCGGCCGAACCACAATCGCCCCGGCAATAACCGTCCAAACCACAACCGGCCGAACAACAACAGACCGGCCCATAACAGACCGGGTCACGGCGGGGGCTCCGGCCATCGCCCCGGCGGCGGCAATCGTGGGGGCGGCCATAACCGAACCGGTGGCCACAATCGCGGCGGGGGCAATCGGGGCGGCGGCCAGCGCCGCAGCTGAGCCGGCCCGAAAGCGGTTGAAGCCTCGCGCAAACCAGCCTCGCCGCGTCCTTGCGGCGGGGTAGGAGCAGATCCTTGGCGCGTTGCGCCGCGTGCGGTTGCGCGATAAGCACAGGCCCTCTTCCGCCAGAGGACCGCGACTTGGCTCCATGCACCCGTTATCCGGCAGCGCGCGGTCTCGCTCGCGCGCTCGTCGTCGCGCCCGTGCTGGCGTTCGTGCTGGCCGGCTGCAATCAGCAAACCAAGACCGAGCCGCCCCAGCCGCGCCCGGTCCGCACCGTCACCGTGGAAAAGGGCGTTGTCGGCGATTCGGTCGTGCTGACCGGCGATATCCGGGCCGAGAACGAGGTCAACCTCGCCTTCCGCATTGGCGGGCGGATCATCGAGCGGAAAGGCGGGGTGGGCGACAAGGTCGAGCCGGACGAGGTGCTGGCGAAGCTCGATCCGCAGGACGAACTGAACGCGCTCCGCTCGGCGCAGGCGGCGCTCGCCGCCGCGCGAGCCCAGGAGGTCGAGGCGCAGGGTAATTTCGACCGCCAGAACCACTTGATGGAGCGGGGCTTCACCACCCGGGCGATTTTCGATGCAGCGAACCAGGGGCTAACGACGGCGCAGGCGCGGGTCGACGACGCGAGCGCGCAACTCGACATCGCCCAGGACCGCGTGAGCTTCACCGAGCTCAAGGCCAATGTCTCGGGGACGATCACTGCCCGTTCAGCCGAATCGGGCGAGGTGGTGCAGGCAGGCCAGCCGATCTTCACTATCGCCCGGCAGGACGGGCGCGACGCCGTGTTCGACGTTCCGGCCCAGGTTCTCCGCGCCGCGCCCACCGACGCGACGGTCACGATCGCGCTCGCCGACGACCCGTCGGTGACCGCGAAGGCGCGCGTGCGCACCGTCGATCCGCAGGCCGATCCGGTCACCCGGACTTTCCGCGTCAGGCTCAGCCTGATCGATCACCCGGAGGCGATGCGCCTCGGCGCGACGGTGACCGGGCGCCTCCAGCTCGAGGGCGGCAAGGGCATCTCGATTCCGGCGAGCGCGCTCACCTCGATCGATCGCCAGCCGGCGGTGTGGATCGTCGATCCGGCGAGCCTCACGGTTGCGCTGCGCAACGTCGAGGTTGAGCGGTTCGATCCGGCGACGGCGGTGATCTCGCAGGGGCTCGAGCCCGGCGACGTGGTGGTGACCGCGGGCGTTCAGGCGCTGCATCCGGGCCAGAAGGTCCGGCTCCTCGGGGCGACTTCGTGACGGGGCTAAATCTTTCCGATTGGGCGCTCAAGCATCGCTCGTTCATCGTCTTCCTCATGGCCGCGGCGACGCTCGCCGGCGTCGCCTCGTTTCTCAATCTCGGCCGCGCCGAGGATCCGCCCTTTACCTTCCGCACCATGATCGTCCAGGCCGCCTGGCCCGGCGCGACCATGGACGACACGCTGCAACAGGTCACCGAACGCATCGAGCGCAAGCTGCAGGAGACGCGGGGTCTCGATTTCCTCCGCAGCTACACCACCCCCGGCCTGACGACGATCTTCGTCAATCTGAAAGGCTCGACCAGCCCCTCGGAGGTGCCGGACATCTGGTACCAGGTGCGCAAGAACATCGGCGACATCCGCTGGTCCCTGCCCGCCGGCGTGGTCGGACCCGGCTTCAACGACGATTTCGGCGACACCTTCGGCCTGATCTATGGCTTCACCGCCGACGGCTTCACCCACCGCGAGCTGCGCGATGATGTCGAGGACATCCGCTCGCGCCTGCTGCAAGTTCCGGACGTGTCGAAGATCGAGCTCATCGGCGCCCAGGACGAGCAGATCTTCGTCGAGTTCTCGGTGGCGGAGCTGGCTGGCCTCGGCATCGACCGCACGGCGTTGATCGCGGCGCTGCGAGCCCAGAACGCGGTCAGTCCCGCCGGCGAGCTCCAGACCGGCGACGAGACGATTTCGCTCAGGGTTTCGGGCGCCTTCCGGTCGGAAGCGGACCTGCTCAACGTCAACTTCCTGTCCAACGGCCGGCTGATCCGGCTGCGCGACATCGCCACCGTCAGGCGCGCCTATTCCGATCCGCCCCAGCCGATGTTCCGCGTCAACGGCAAACCGGCGATCGGCCTTGCGATCGCGATGCGCGACGGCGGCGACATCCTGACGCTCGGCCGTAACGTGAAGAAAGCGGTCGACGAGAGCGTCGCCAACCTGCCGCTCGGCATCGACGCCCAGCTCGTGTCCGATCAGCCGGTCGTCGTCCAGACCGCGATCGGCGAGTTCATGGAATTGCTCTGGCAGGCGATCGCCATCATCATGGCGGTGAGCATCATCAGCTTAGGGTTGAGGCCGGGCTCGGTGGTGGCGCTGACCATTCCGCTGACCATCGCAATCGTGTTTCCGATCATGGCGGCGATGCATATCGACCTTCAGCGCATCTCGCTCGGCGCCCTCATCATATCGCTGAGCCTGCTCGTCGACAGCGCCATGACCACCATCGACGTCATGACCACCCGCCTCGCCGCGGGCGACAGCAAGGAGGAAGCGGCGTCGTTCGCCTATAAGACCCTGGCTTTGCCGATGCTGACCGGCACCTTCGTCACCATCGCCGGCTTCGTGCCGATCGGCTTCGCCCGCAGCGCCGCCGGCGAATACACGTTCTCGATCTTCGCCGTGGTGACGATCGCGCTGATCGTGTCGTGGTTCGTCGCGGTGCTGTTTGCGCCGTTGCTCGGCGTCTGGCTGCTCAAGAAGCCGGAGACCGCGACCGCCGCCGAGCCCAACTTCGTCATGCGGACCTTCCGCTCGATCCTCGTCGGCGCCATGCGAGTCCGCTGGATCACCATTGCGGTGACGCTCGCCTGTTTCGCTGCTTCGCTGCTCGCCCTGCCCTATGTGCCGCGACAATTCTTTCCCGCCTCCGACCGCCCGGAGCTAACCGTCGACCTGACGCTGCCGCAAAACGCCTCGATCTACGGCAGCCAGACTGCGTCGGCGAAGCTCGACGCGATGCTCAAGGACGATCCCGACGTCGCCAGCTGGAGCACCTATGTCGGCCGCGGCGCGATCCGTTTCTACCTGCCGCTCGACGTCAAGCTCGCCAATGACTTTTTCTCGCAAAGCGTGGTCATCGCCAAGGACGTGCCGGCGCGCGACCGGCTGCACTTGAAGCTCGAAAAGGCGCTGGCTGAGCAATTGCCGAGCGCAATCGTCCGGGTTTCTCCGCTCGAGCTCGGGCCGCCGGTCGGCTGGCCGGTGCAGTATCGGGTGAGCGGCCCGGACGCGGCTGAAGTGCGCGCAATCGCGCTCAAGCTTGGCCAGGCGATGGGCGAGAATGCGAATGTGCGGCTCATAAATTTCGACTGGATGGAGCCCTCGCGCGAGGTTCGCGTCAGGATCGACCAGGATCAGGCGCGGCTGCTCGGCTTGAGCTCGCAGACGCTGGCCGACACGCTGAACGCAGTCATGAGCGGGACCCCGATCACCCAGGTTCGCGACGGCATCTATCTCATCAATGTCGTTGCTCGCGCCAACGACGAGCAGCGCGTTTCGCTCTCCACTCTGCGGTCGCTGCAACTGCCGCTGCCCGGCGGGCGGACCGTGCCGCTGAGCCAGATCGCGACCTTCGATTTCGATCAGGAATTTCCGCTGATCTGGCGCCGCGACCGGGTCCCGACGCTGACTGTGCAGGCCGACGTCAACAACGGCGCGACGCCGGAAGGCGCGGTCGCCTCGATCCAGCCGGCGATCGACAAGCTCGAGGCGAGCCTGCCTTCCGGTTACCACATCGCCGTCGGCGGCACGGTCGAGGAGAGCGCCCAGTCGCAGGCGTCGGTGTTCGCGCTCCTGCCGGCGGCTTTGTTCCTGATGCTGCTCTTCCTGATGATGCAGCTGCACAGCTTCGGGCGGGTGGCGCTGGTCGTGGCGACGGTGCCGCTCGGCCTGATCGGCATTGTGCTCGCGCTTTTGATCTCCAACCGGCCGCTCGGATTCGTCGCCATCCTCGGCATTCTCGCGCTGGTCGGCATGATCGCCCGCAACGCCGTCATCCTCATCGACCAGATCGAGACCGAGCGAGCGGAGGGGCGCGACATCTGGGACGCAGTGGTCGAGGCGACGCTTTCCCGTTTCCGCCCGATCATGCTGACCGCGATCTCGACCGTGCTCGGCCTGATCCCGATCGCCCCGACCGTCTTCTGGGGCCCGATGGCCTTCGCCATCATGGGCGGCCTGTTCGTCGCCACCCTGCTGACGCTGCTGGTGCTGCCGGTGTTCTACATCACGCTCTATCGCGCGAAGGCGCCTGAGAAGGAAGCGGTGGCCGCCGTCTAAGGCCTGTTGAGATTCATCGCGAGTTTATCACGGCTGCGGCAAGATTGATGATGGCGGCGAAGCTTGTGTCGGTCTTGTCGGCGCGCATGGCGATGCGTTTGAACTCCTTGAGCTTGCAGAAGAAGTTTTCGATCAAATGGCGCCACTTGTACATCTCCTCGTCGAGCGGGTGGGAGCGTGCGCGCCGGGGATGCTGCGAAATGACGATCTTGGCGCCCCGCGCGTTCAGGTCGGCGATGATGGCGTTGCTGTCGAAGGCTTTGTCGGCGATCAGCGCACCGAAGGACAGGCCGTCGATGAGAGGGGGCACGCCGACCGTGTCAAAGCGCTGGCCAGGCAGCAGGATGAAGCGCACGAGATTGCCGAGGGCGTCGGTGAGGGCCAGGATTTTGGTGGTCATGCCGCCTTTGGAGCGGCCGATGGCCTGGCTTTGAGTCCCCCTTTTGAGCCCTGTCCGTGGCGGTGGACCTTGACGATGGTGGCGTCGACCAGGGCGTATTCCATATCCGGCTCGTCCGAGCAGGCCTCAAAAAGCCGGACGATAGCTCTCGCGGTGGGTCGAGTTGCAGACCGCGAGCAGCGTGACCACCGCGCCGTTGTGCGGCAGGCTGTCGAGCGTCCCGGCGCCGATGACCGCGACGCGGTGCAGGAGTCTCGGGTCGATGTCGCGCCTCTCAGGCGCCCCCGAACAATGCAATTACAAGTACAAGTGCCGCCGTACTACCCTGAACGTTCAAGCGCTCGCCGGGGTGGTGAGGCATTTTTTGCCGCGAGAAGAGAGAAACCCCAGACCGGCCATGCCCAGCGCCATCATCGCCCAGGTGGAAGGCTCCGGAACAACCTGAGTCACGGAAAAATCCACGTCCGCGCCGGTTACGACACGCGTTACAACAGCATAGCCTTCGACATAGAATATATTAAATAAGTTGCCGTCGGCAGTATTGAACGAAATTCCAAGGTTATCGACGTAGGCGGCCTCAGGGGGTACCGGAAAGAATAACAGATTATCGGTACCCACGCCAGTATAAACTCCCGTGATGGCAGTCGGAAGAGCATCGAAGGAAGTATCGATTGCCGACCCGCTGATTCCCGTTACGGTGTAGGGGGAAGGCCCCGGTCCGGTTGTGAAAGTGCCAGAACCAGCGACGTCGCCGTCAGCATCTGAAAACTCAAAATTATAAGCATTTGCAGTCGCTGAACCGGTGACACCGGCTGTGGTCGTCAGGATTACCAGGCCCAAACCGACGATGCTTGAAATTCTCATAACGCGTTTTCCCCTCTTTCGCGTCGTCCGAGGCTCTCCCCATGCTGCGCCGCACAAATTGTCATGTCCTAATGGTCATGGCACCCTAACACTTATGGCGAGAACAGCATGCTTAGGGCTAAAACGACCCGACCGCGCTCCCGAGCACAATCACCGCCGCAAGCGCCAGTAGGCCGCCGACGATCGAGACCATCACGATGTCGAGATAGCTCTCGCGGTGGGTCGAGTTGCAGACCGCGAGCAGCGTCACCACGGCGCCGTTGTGCGGCAGGCTGTCGAGCGTGCCGGCGCCGATGACCGCAACCCGGTGCAGGAGCCCCGGGTCTATGCCCTGCTCGTGCGCCAGCTTGAGATAGGTCGCGCCCAGCGCATCGAGCGCGATCGTGAGGCCCCCCGAGGCCGAGCCGGTCAATGACGCGAGCACATTGGTCGCCACCGCCAGCGACACCAGCACCCCGCCCTCGATGCCGAGCACCCAGTCGCGCACCAGCGCGAACGCCGGCAGCGCGGCGACGACCGAGCCGAAGCCGACCAGGCTCGCCACGCTCACCACCGGCAGGACGGAGGCGTTGGCGCCGGCGTCCATGCTGTCGCGCAGCGCCGGCAGGCGGCGAAAGTTGACCGCGATCAGAACGACGATCGCGACCGCTAGCGCCGTCACCACCGCCCACACGCCGCCGACCGCGGCGAGCGAGGTCGCGCCCCAGGCCTTGTCGGCGAGGAACGATGCGTTCATGCGCGGCAGAACGAAGAACGACATCGCGAGATTGACGGCGACGACGATGACCAGCGGCAGCGCCGCGAGCGCGATCGGCGGGCCGTCCGCGCTCGGGCGCCCATGCGCCGCCTCCGGCGGGTCGAACGTGCTTGCGGTCGTCGCCCGCTCGCGCACGACGAGATCCTCGGCCGCTTGCTCCGCGCCGCCGGCGGCCGGCGCCGCATCGCCATAGCCTTCGCCTCTGGCGCGGGCGCTCCGCTCGGCGCGTCCAAGCCACCACATGCCGAAGCTGAACATCACGATCGCGGCGATGATGCCGAGCCCCGGCGCGGCGAACGGCGTGGTGCCGAAGAACGGCATCGGGATCGCGTTCTGGATCGCCGGCGTCCCCGGCAGCGCCGACATGGTGAAGGTCGTGGTGCCGAGCGCGATCGCCGCCGGCATCAGGCGGCGCGGAATCGCCGCCGCGCGGAACAATTCATGCGCCATCGGCGCGATGACGAAGAAGGCGACGAACAGGCTGACGCCGCCGTAAGTCACGATGGCGCCGGCGAGCACGACGGCGAGCACGGCCCGCTCATGGCCCAAACGCTCGGTCATGAACTTGGCGATCGAGGTCACCGAGCCGGAATCCTCCATCAGCTTGCCGAACAGGGCGCCGAGGAGAAAGATCGGGAAGAACTGCATCACGAACTGGGCCGCGCTCGCCATGAAGGTCTGCGTCCAGTGGGCGAGCAGCGGCTCGCCGGCCAGTCCGGCGGCAAGGATCGCGGCGGCCGGCGCGAGCAGAAGGATGCTCCAGCCCCGGTAGGCGAGCCAGATCAGAAGACCGAGGGCGACGAGTATGCCGAGAAGCCCCATGCGCTCAGATCCCCTCGAGCAGGACGTCGATGTCGAGCGTCGAACGCTTGCCGAGGTCGTTCGCATGCGCGTCGAGGAACGCCTGCGCCGACTTTCTCCCCTCGTCGCGCAGGTAGGTGAAGAATGGCCATTCCGCATTGAGCTTCGACGACGCGCCCAGTTCGGTCAGGACCGTGTTCCGCACAGAGTGGATGCGCATCTGCGCCCATAGCTTGCCCTCGCCGTCGCCCGGATCGGCGACTTTGCGCAACAGCGCCATCATGCGCAGCTCCTTGAGCACCACGGCGTTGAAGGACACCTCATTGAGACGGTTCAGGATCTCGCTGGCGCTGCGCGGCACGCCCGGACGCTCGATCGGATTGATCGGCACCAGGATCGTGTCGTGGGATTTGCACTCGCGAACAAGGGTGGAGAGCGTCGGATTGCCGGTATAGCCGCCGTCCCAATAAGCCTCGCCGTCGATCTCGATCGCCTGAAACATGGTCGGCAGACAGGCCGAGGCGAGCAGGACGTCCGGCGTCACGGCGTCGTTCTTGAACACCTTGCCTCTGCCGGTGCGCACGTTGGTGGCGGTGATGAAGAGGTGGATCGGCGATTGCGCCAGCACCTCGAAGTCGATGAGTTCGGCCAGAATCTCGCGCAAGGGATTCTTGCCCATCGGGTTGAGTGCATATGGCGACACCACGCGCGACATGAGATCCATCGCGACATAGATGGGCGACGAATTGAGCGACCAGCGGCCGAGGATCACGTCGAGCGGCCCGCGCTGGAACGGGCTGAAGCGAGCAGCGTCCGAGACCCGCTGCCAGAAGGTTTCGAGCGCCTGGCGCGCGCCCTCGGCGCCGCCCTTCTGATGACCGTGGACCAGCACCGCCGCGTTCATCGCCCCCGCAGACGTGCCCGAGATGCCGTCGATCTCGAGCCACGGCTCTTCCAGCAGGCGATCGAGCACTCCCCAGGTGAACGCGCCATGCGACCCCCCGCCTTGCAAGGCAAGATCGACCAGGACGGGTCTCCGCGCGGTCGGCTTCGTGGCTTTGGTCGGCATGTCTAACCTCGAACGGCTCTCGGGACAGGCGTGGCGCCAGGGTCTCGCCGCCCTGCTCCCTCGAGCGAAGCTGAAACCGCCGCGCGCCTGCAGAGTCGCGAGGCGCGCGTCAGAACCAAGGGATCGGACTCGCTATTGATTTTGCCGGCGCCGAGACTTTCAAAGCGCCAATTCAGGCGCCGGCGGGTTATAGAGCATAGACTCGGAGCCGCCGAGGGTTAAACAGTTTCGGCCTCCATCGCAAATTGGATCGACGATGACCGACCCTACTGACTTTCCAGAGCCGGAACCGGAGCTTGAACCTCATCGGGAGAAATTCTTTTCGTTTGGCTCAGTGCTGCGGAACCTGCCTTATCTCGCGGTGCTGGCGCTGGCGATATTCGGCGTGGCCTACAGCAATTTCTCGGGCCATCCGATCAACGGCTATTGGGAATTCCTCGCCATCGCCATTGGGCTTCTGTGCATCTTCCTCGGCTGGCCGAACGCGCCCGACCCCGAGACCCGGTTCAGGCTGATCTGGACCCAGGTCGCGCACTGGGCCGCGATCATCGTGGCGATGAATCTCGTGCTCCTGCAAGGCTTCCAGCAACTGATGCCGGTGCAGGCTGCCGGCCTGGTGCTGATGTTGCTGCTTGGGCTCGGGACCTTTCTCGCCGGTATCAGTCTGATGTCGCTCAGAATCTGTTTTCTCGGCCTCGCCATGGCGCTGTCCATTCCGGCGATGACCTGGCTCAAGCAGGCGTCTCTGCTGCTGCTCCTGGCGGGCGTCGCGATTGCGGGACTCGCCGTCGCCTTCTGGCCGCGCGCGAACCGGACCTCGGCCTGAACGCTCGAACCGACGAATTGGACATTTGCTTGCGATAATCAGAAATCCATGCTATGGGTTGACTTTAGGCCGCTGTGCTGGACCGGAACCCCCGGATGATTGGCGACGACGCGAAGCGTCAGCAGAGAAATGCGTCATAACAACATGAAATCTCTTGATTTATAGCCAATATTTAAGGTAACACTTAATCTGGATTTCGTTGCGCCGGGCTTGGATTTCGTTTCGCTCGGCTTGGATTTTGTTGCGCCGGTCTTTGATTTCGTTGCGGCCGGATTTGCCCGGGGATCACCGCCCGGCGAACCCGGCCGCAGCGAGAGCGAGCGCGATCGTCAGCAGCGAAAGGCCCGCCGCCGGCCATTGCCTGAACCCCCGGTCCAGATATTCGAACGCAGCGCCGAGAGGAGGCGCGCTGGCATGGAAAGCGGCCTCCTGGGCAACAACTATGTCGCCAGCGGGAACGCGCGGGAGCGGTTCGCCCAGGGCCCATAACCCGGTAGCGAGCGCCGCGCCGATGAGCATCGGCCAGAGCGCGTCCCACAGCGTTGCGGTGGCGACCGTCTCGGCGAGATCGCCGCCGACGGCTGGAAACATGAGCCATGGGACCAGCATGGAGGCGACGGCCAGCCCGAGCCACGACAAGATACGCTGGGGCGACGCCGCCCTACCCTCGCTTTCCAACCGCGCGAGCCGGATGAGGAAATGCAGCATCAGCGCCGTCGTCGCGGCCGCTGAGGCCACCGCGACCCAACCGACGAGGCCTTCGCCCAATTGCTCCTTTGCGGCGAGCTTGGCCAGTGCGCCGCCGGTCAGCGGCAGTCCGCCGAGACTCAAGGCGAGCGCTGCGGCTACGATCATCGCCGGCGACCGGCGCCGCGCACCAAGCCCAGCGACGACGCCGACGGCCAGGAAGAGCGCAGCCTTCACCAGCACGTGGTTGGCGGCATAGAAGGCCGCGTCCGACGCCGCGCTTCGATCGCCGCCGGCGAGGCCGAGCCCCAGGACCGCGGCGATCACGCCCATCTGGCTGATGCTCGAATAGGCGAGGATCGTCTTCGGGTCGTTTTGCGTCAGTCCGACCGCGGCGCCGTAGAAGGCGGAGATGAACCCCGCCCACGCGAGCGCCTCGCCCCAGCCCGGCAAGGTCGCGCCGAGCGGCAGAAAGCGGATCAATCCGATGACGCCAGCCTTGACGGCGGCGCCGCTCAGCGCGGCCGCGGCAGGCATCGGCGCGGCGGCATAGGCGAGCGGCATCCAGCCGTTGAGCGGGGCGAGCGCGATCTTCATCCCGAACCCGATGATCAGAAGGGCGAGCGCCGCATCGCGCCAGGGCGAGCCCGGCAGCGCCGCGACGACGTCGCGGATGTCAAGGCTGCCGTTCGGGCCGCCGGCCGCGAGCATGACGAAGGCGATGAGCAGAACCGCCTCGCCAACCAGCGCGAACGCCATATAGACCCCGCCGGCGTGGCTCGAACCCGGAGCGTCATCGTCCGCCACAAGGTAATAGGCCGGGACGCTGACCAGCGCATAGACGAGATAGAATGTCAGCAGGTCAGCGGCGATGAACACGCCGAGACTGCCGGCCATGGTGAGGAGCCAGCAGACCGCGAAGCGATCGGCGTTCTGCTTGCCGGCCCTGTCAACGTCGGGCGAAGACGCCGGCGGCGATCCAAACCAGCGCCGCGGCGGCGAGCAGCATCGCCCCCGGCCGGTCGAGCCAGAGGCTTATCCGCAACGCCGGCAGCTCGGCCCCGAACGGCGCGCCGGCGAGGGCCAGAAACGCGGCGGCGAGGCCAGGCAGCGGCGCGAGCGGGGCTAGCGTCAAGGCGGCGAAGCGCAGCCTCGGGGCCAGAAAGACCGCGAGGATGATGAGCGGGGCGCCGAGCGCGGCGACGAGCAGGGAGGGCCCAAACTCCCGCGCTGCGACGGTCAACGGACTCATCTGAGCGCGACGTCGGCGGCGGGACGGCCGATCTGCAAAAAGGCGAAGAATGGCGGAGGGACAAAGGCGAGCGCCACGGCGGCAAGCGCCAGCATCAGCGCAACCATCTCGCGACCCCTGCGCGGAGTCGCTGTGAGTTCCGCGCGTTCGCCGGAAAGCGCGGGCGCGAGCACGCGGTAGAGATATCCGCCGGCGAGCAGTCCGCCGATCAGCATCACCACTGCCCATATCCATTGGCCGGCCTCGATCGAGGCTTTCATCAACAGCCACTTGGCGGCGAAGCCGCCGCTTGGCGGCAGTCCCATGAGCGACAGTCCGCCAAGACCAAGCGCCAGGAACGTGACGGGCATCGCGCGACCAGCGCCGCCGAGCCCGGCGATCCGGTCATGGCCGAGCGATTCGGCGATCAGGCCCGCGGAGAGGAACATCGCCGCCTTGGCGAAGGCGTGCGACAAAGCCTGCATGACGCCGCCGCTGAACGCGTCAGCCGCCCAGGGCCCGGAGGCGAGCGGAAACATGAGGAAGAGATAGCCGATCTGAGCCACGGTCGAATAAGCGATCAAGAGCTTCAGCCGCTCCTGGCGCAAGGCGAGCACGCTGCCGGCGAGGATCGCCGCCGAACCGAGCGCGGCAAGAATGGCCCCGGGAACCGCATTGGAAAGCGCCGGCAGCACATTGAACCAGAGCCGCACAACGAGAAAGAACGACCCCTTGACGACCAGCCCCGAGAGCACGGCGCTCGCGGCGGCCGGCGCGTTGGCGTGCGCCGGCGGCAGCCAAAGGTGGAGCGGGAAGAGCGCCGTCTTCGCCAGGAGACCGGCGGTCATCAAGCCGGCCGCCAGCCATACGGCCGGCTCGGCGCGGATTTGCCTGGATAGGAGGACGATGTCCAGTGTGCCGTAAGCCCCATAGAGCAACGCCGCGCCGAGCAGATAAGAGAGCGCGCCCAATAGCGCAAACATGAGATACCGCAGCGCCGCGGCCAACGTTTCCGGACGGCCGTCGAGACAGACCAGAGGCGCCGCGGCGAAGGTGAGGAGCTCGAGCGCGACATAAAGATTGAACAGATCGCCGCCAACAAAGATGAGGCTCAGCGCCGCCTGGATTGCTTGCAACAGGGTCCAGAAAACCAGCGGCGCCCGCTTCTCCGTCCCTTCGCCTGGCGTCGGGAAGTTGACCCGGGCGTAGAGGCCGGCGGCCGGCACGATCAGTGAAGCGGTCACCAGCATGACCGCGGAAAATCCATCGGCCCTGAGCGCGATGCCGAGCGGCGGTACATAGCCGCCGAGGACATAGACGAGCGGTTCGCCCGAGCGCCAAACGAGACTCGCGATCGCCACCGCTAGTCCGAATTGCACCGGCATGAGAGCGAGCGCGATCCGTTCGGCCTGCCGGCCGCCAAGCAGAAACGACAGCAGCACGCCGGCCGCCGGAACAAGGATCGGGAGCGCCAGCAGGCTTCCGCCGGCTGTCGCCGCTATGGCCGCGGCGCCTTCGGTCATTCCGCGTCGGCTCCCTCGCCGTGAGACTTCGTCCCGGTGTCCGAACTCAGCGTCGGGTGGCCAGTTTCCTCGAACAGGCGCAGCGTCAATGCGACCGCGAGCGCGCTGGCCGCAAAGGCGACGACGATCCCGGTGATGACCATCGCTTGCGGAACCGGATCGGCGGACAGTCCCGCCGCCGCGCCTTTCCTTGCGACGATGCCGAACACGAGGAAGACGCCGCTGCCGATCAGGTTGAAGGCCAGAATCTTGCGCAGCGGCTGCGGATCGATGATCACGCCATAGAGGCCAAGACCGACGAGCGCCGCCCCGACCAGCCCGGCAAGAGTCGCCGAGCT
Organism: uncultured Alphaproteobacteria bacterium; assembly: GCA_963767245.1. Lineage (GTDB taxonomy): Bacteria > Pseudomonadota > Alphaproteobacteria > Rhizobiales > Beijerinckiaceae > Roseiarcus. The sequence continues at coordinate 179,925 of CAVYDG010000018.1, read as the reverse complement.
CATCGGCGAGGCTCGCGACGCGGCGGCCCCGCCGCCAGCATGGGGAGTGTTACGGCGATGGTGAACGTCATGAACGTCTCGATGAACAGAATCAGCGGCTTGGCGAGCCCGGGCGGATAGGCGAAAAATGCGCCCGCGACTGCGGCGCCGGCGACGCCGGCGGCCAGAAACACTGTGGAGCCCCCGATCAGCGCAAGCCGCAGCCAGGAGGAGCTCGTCTGCGGCGCTTCGTTCAGTCTCGCCATCATGACGATCATCCACATTGCGGCCAGAATGGCCCCGCCCTGAAAAGCGCCGCCCGGCTCATCGGCCCCGACCCAGAAGACGTGGACGCCAACGAGAATGCCGATCGGCGCCAGCATCTGGGCGAAGAACGCCAGTGTGGGCTCAGGCCGCTTTGCGCGAGTCTCTGCCGGAGCGCCGCCCCAATGCCGGTCGGCGGCAAGCGACCATACGCCGACCACGGCCAGAACCAGCACCACCTTCTCGAGCATGGTGTCGAACGAGCGGTAGGCGATGAGGACGGCCGTGACCGGATTGCCAAGTCCGGTCTCGGGCAGGCGCTCCATCGCTTGCGGGGCCAGCGTCGGGCCCTGGTCGGGCAACAGCAGCACGACTCCGGCCAGCGCAGCAGCGACGAGCAGGCAAAGACAGGCGGCGAATGCCCGCGTCAGTCCGGTCGGAGTTTCCCGGGCGGGGTTCGTCCCGGCTCCCCTGAGGCGCGCGGCGGCGCCGATGAACAGGACACCGGTCACGCCGCTGCCGATCGCCGCCTCGGTCAGGGCCACATCGACCGCAAAGAGGCGAATCCAGACCAGCGAAAGAAGGAGCCCATAGACGACATAGCCGACCGTCGCCGCAAACGCTCCGGGCGCGAAAACGGTCCAGGCGGCGACCGAAAAAACCAGGAAGGCGAGGCCGATATCGAGCGCCTGCAGAACGCTCATGCCGTTGGTCCTTGGCGCCGCACCGCTCGTCCGATGAGCTGGGCGACGGTCGCGCCGGCCAATTGAACAAGCGCCCAGATAGCGATGAGCATGAGTGCAGCGAGCAGGCTTTCCGCGCGCGGCAGCAGACCGAGCACAATGAGGCCAAGACCGAGATTGTCAGCCTTGGTCAGCGCGTGCAGACGGCTCAAGGCGTCAGGGAAACGCAACAATCCTACCGTGCCGGCGAGAAAGAAAAACACGCCGGCGCTGATCGCGGCGATGCTAAAAAGGCCGAGAACCAGACTCATCGATCGTCCGCAGGATTCGGATCCGGCTTCTCCGTGGGCGCGCCGCTGTTGACGAAGGCGGCGGAGGCGAAGGCGGCAAGGATCGCAAGTCCCAGCGCCACATCATCGACCCCGCGGGCGCCCGTCGCCGCGGCGATCAGGAGGAGCGAGGCGATGCCTCCAGTGCCAATGAGCTGCGCCGCCATGATGCGGTCGGCGTCGCCGGGCCCGCCCAAAATACGCACGAGACCGACAGCGACGGTGAACAGGATCGCGCCCGCCGTCGCGAGAAGAAAATCACTCACCGCCGACTGCCCGGATGAACAGGCGCTCTTCCGCCGCCAGATTGGCCGCGACCGGCTGCCCGACGTCGAGGCAATGAACCAGCAGCGTCCCGTGTTCGTCAGTCCCCGTCGGCAGCGTCCCCGGCATCAGGCTGGAAAGCGCGCAGAATGCGCTTCGCCCTCCGCCGGCAGGCAGGCGTAACGGACAGGCCACGAATCCTGGCCGCAGTCGCAACTTCGGATTGAGCGCCCGCCAGGCGACGTCCGTCCCCGAAACAATCGATTGGCGCAAAAAGCTCGCCACAAGCAACGCCAGCGAGACAAACCTAACCCGCGATCCTCCCGGTGGCAGCAGGCTCAAACTGATCCAGGTGGCGCCCGCCACGGCGGCAAGGCCGACGGGAAGATCAGCCGGCGCCCACCCCGAGATCATGAGCCAAAAGGCGAGGAAAAGCGTGGACCGAGCGGCGGCAGCTCGCCTGAGACCGAGCGCAGCATCGCGCGTCGAGGCGCTCAATTGCCAAATCCAACGCACGCTCGCGAAGGAATGAGCGATTGCGCGGACCGCCCGGGCGGGAACCGCAGGCGGGAAATCTGGCCGGGGTGCTTACTGGCGTGGCTCGGCATCCGAGATCTCAATCCGCGCGCTGCGACGCGGCGCAGAGCTATCATGTTCGCCGAAACAGGGGAAGCATCGGCGCACGAGTGGGCAACACGAAAAAGATTTGGAAAGGCCGGTCCAGGATAGGCCGCCCGTCATGACGACAACGTGGGAAGTCACGAGTCGGAGGCAAAATTCGAGCCGTACGGCGCGAACCGCGAGATCGACGGCGCAAAGAAAAGGGGGGCCGCACATCGGCCCCCCGCAACCCCATTTGATTCGCGCCGAGCCCGAGGCGCGTGCTGATTGATCAGCTCTTCGGAGCGGCCGGCGCAGCCGGAGCGGTGTTCATCTTGTGCATGTGGTGAGCCGATTCCCTTGCGTGGTGATGCGCGGCGCGGCTCTCGCGCCGAAGATGGCGTCGATGCGATCCCCTCGTGCCGTGAGTGGCCGCAGGCTTCGCCATGCTCGCGTCCGGAGTGGCGGCGGGAGCAGCCTGAGCCAGCTGCTCGGTCTGAGCCATGGCGGCGAGCGGCGCCAAAGCGATGACAGCGCCGAGGCTGATCGCGACAAGTTTGTTAATCATTGCAGTTCCTCTTAAAGCGAGTCTTCCGACTCTTGTTTCTCGAACATTCTCAATCTGCGCTTCTCATAATGAATTGGAGATGAATACCGAGTTAGCCGGCCGTGGCGACAGTCGGGACCCAATATTGTCACGACGAACCCGGAGCCCGACAGGCGACAGATTGTGTCCGACCAAGGGCCCACTTGCGGAGCGAGCCGGAATATCGATCGGCCGCGGTGAACGAGAGAAGCACGCAGCCGCCCGGCAATCACGATCTGTCGGCGGACGCATTCTGACCCCGGCGCTTTTCAGCCGCTTATTCCAAAGCCCTTGAGGTCGACCTACCGTTGCTACCGGCCGCGCCGTCCGTTCCGCCGTCCCGGAGAGCGGCGGTGAGTGAACAAAACGCGCAGGGCGGCGCCAGAGCCCAGGCGCGCTCTGGTAAGACGATCGAGTATTCGATGGGGCCCGATGCGCGACCTTGATTTCGGGAAGCTTAACTTGGAGTAGAGCGCGCGCCTATCCATGAAGCAATCGAAGCCTTCCCAGTTGAGTGGGCGGCCCACAAAGACACGAACCGGGTATTTTGGTCCAAGACTCGTAGGGGCTTCATGCTAAATTGTGAACGACGTTAGCAATATGCCTCCACATTTGTGCTAGTTGCAGGCGCTCTGTCGCGGAGGCTACGTCACGCGTGGAGCATGTCTTTCAGTCTACAGCATGTGATGGCCATAGCTTGGGACAGAGATGAGGCTCGCCTGTCGCCGGGCTGGCGACGCTGCTTCGTCATGGTGACCGGAGCAGTCGCAGGCGGACGGGGGGAATTGTCCGGGAGCGATACGATCGCGATTGTCGCCGGAGGCGGCCTCCCATGAACCGGACCAGCAAGGACATTGCTCATCTCGCCGGCGCCTCCGCGCCGCGTGTTCTCATCGTCGAGGACGAGGCCGACCTTGCCTTGCTCATCGGCTATAACCTTGAGGCGGAAGGCTACGTCGTCGACAGCGTGGCGCGCGGCGACGAGGCCGAGCTCAGGCTGGCCGAAAGCGCGCCCGACCTCGTCATCCTCGATTGGATGCTGCCGGGCGTATCGGGCATCGAAATTTGTCGGCGATTGCGGGCGCGGGAGGCCACCCGCACGCTTCCGGTCATCATGGTGAGCGCCCGCCGAGAGGAAGCAGAGCGGGTGCGCGGACTCGCGGTCGGCGCGGACGACTACGTCGTCAAGCCGTTCTCGGTGTCCGAGCTGATGGCGCGGGTGCGGGCCCTCTTGAGGCGCAGCCGACCGGAGCGTATCGCCGAGCGCCTCTACGCCGGTGACCTCGATCTGGACCGGGTCACCCGGCTTGTCCGACGCGGCGATCGCATCATCCGCCTCGGGCCAACCGACTTCCGGCTACTGGAATATTTGCTCGAACGGCCGGGTCGAGTGTTCTCGCGCGACCAGCTGCTCGACCTGATCTGGGGGCGATCGGCGGAGATCGACGATCGCACGGTCGACGTGCACATCGGACGCCTGCGCATACGCCTCTGCTCTGGGTCATCCGCGATGTCGTCGGCCTCACGGGCACGAAATTCGGCTGCGGCATCGGCATGTGCGGCGCCTGTACGGTGCATGTCGGCGGGCGTCCCACGCGCTCATGTATCACGCCGTTGGGTTACGTCGCCGGCGCCGAGGTGACGACGATCGAAGGGCTCGATCCTTCAGGCCAGCACCCGCTGCAGAAGGCGTGGATCGACCTGCAGGTTCCCCAATGTGGCTACTGCCAATCCGGGCAGATCATGCAGGCGGCGGCGCTGCTGAAGGACTTCCCCACGCCGAGCGATCAGGACATCGACGCCGTGATGGCCGGCAACTTGTGCCGCTGCATGACTTATGTCCGCATCCGAAAGGCCATCAAGCAGGCTGCGGCCGAGCAGCGGATGGGAGCCACCAATGGCTAGGCATGAGATCTTCCCCCTCTCGCGTCGCGGCTTTCTAATCGGAATGGCGGGCGGCGCGGCCGCCTTCGGTTTTGCTCGCACCGGAGCGCGGGCGGACGACGAGGTCGGACCCAGCGCGTTCGAGCCGACCATCTGGTACGGCATTGACAGCGACGGAATCGTGACCGTCAACATCATCCGCGCCGAGATGGGGCAGCATGTCGGAACCGCGCTCGCGCGTATTGTCGCGGATGAACTCGAGGCGGACTGGACGAAGGTGCGGCTCGACATGGTCGACACCGATCCCAAGTGGGGTCTGATGGTCACCGGCGGCAGCTGGTCGGTGTGGATGACTTTTCCCGTCTTCAGTCAAGCAGGCGCCGCCGGTCGCATCGCTCTCATCGAGGCCGGGGCGAAGCTTCTCGACGTTCCCGCCGACCAATGTCTGGCGCGCAGCGGCGCCGTCGTCGCCGGGGATCGCTCCGTCGCCTACGCCGACATCGTCAAGCAGGGTGATCTCAAACGCTCCTTCACCGCCGACGAACTGGCCAAGATGCCAATCAAGCCCGCCTCGGAGCGCCGCCTCATCGGACATAAGGCCGCCGCGATCGACATTCCCGCCAAGACCAACGGAACGACGCGCTATGGGATCGACGCGCGCGTCGACGGCATGGTCTACGCCCGGCCGAAGATTCCACCGACCCGCAACGGATCGACGGTTCGCTCGATCGACGATTCCGCCGCCAAAAGCGTCAAGGGCTACATCCAGTCTCTCGCGCTCGACGATCCGTCCGGCACAGTTCCGGGCTGGGTGATGGTATTCGCAAGTTCCTATCCGGCCGCTATCCGGGCCGCCGACCTGGTGAAGGTCGACTGGGCGCCGGGAGATGCCGCAAACGTCTCCGAGCAGGACATTCTCGATCACGGGGCAAAGCAGATCGCCGATCCCAAGGGCGGCGTCCTGCTGGTTGACGACCCGGGGCTCGACGCAGCGTTCCGGGACGCAAAGTCGACGCTCGAGCGGACCTATACGACCAGCACGGCGCTCCACTTCCAGCTTGAGCCGGTCAACGCGCTCGCGTTCGAAAAGGACGGCGTGTTCGAGATCCATACCGGCAATCAATGGCAGAGCCTGATCCTGCCCGTCCTTGCCAAGGCGCTGGCTATGCCGCAGGAGAAGATCGTGATGCGCAGCTATGCGCTCGGCGGCGGCTTCGGCCGTCGACTGAACGGCGACTATGCAGTGCCGGCGGCGCTCGCCGCCAAGGCTCTTGGCAAGCCGGTCAAGATGGTGCTGACGCGTCCCGACGACATGCGGTTCGAACTCGTTTCGCTCGCCTTCAATCCAGACGCTCCGCATGGCCTTCGACGCCAGCGGCAAAGCGACAGCGATGGATCATCACGCCTCAGCAGGGTGGCCGACGGAGGTCATGGCGCAGGGTTTCATGGCGCAGGGCCTCAACGGGAAATATGATCCGTTCGCGATTTCGGGCGCGGACCACTGGTACGACGTCGGTGCGCAGCGGGTCAGGGCGCTGTCGAACGACGTCGCCAATGGCGCCTTCCGGCCCGGCTGGCTGCGCTCGGTCGGGCCCGGCTGGACCAATTGGGCGGTTGAGACCTTCATGGACGAGGCGGCTCATGCCGCTGGCGCGGATCCGGTCGCATTCCGGGTGAGGATGCTCGACGGCTCGGGCCGCAATGCCGGTTCGGCGCCGAGTTCGGTTGGTGGCGCAAAGCGGCAAAGGGCGGTCGTCGAGCGGGTTGCGGAGAAGGCCGGCTGGGGCGCGGCGATGCCGAAGGATACCGGACTTGGCGTGGCGACGACGTTCGGACAGGAGCGCGACATGCCGACCTGGATCGCGTGCGTGGCGCGAGTACGGGTCGACCGGGGCCGCGGCGTGGTTTCCGTCGAGAAACTCACGATCGTCGTCGACGCCGGGACAGTGGTAAGTCCCGACGGCGCGCTGGCGCAGGTCGAGGGCGGCGCGCTCTGGGGCATGAGCCTCGCCTTGCACGAAGGGTCGGAGTTCGTTCGCGGTGAGGTCAAGGACACCAACCTCGACACCTATACGCCGCTGCGAATGGGCGATGAGCCCGAACTCGACATCGAGTTCGTTGACAGCGCGGAGGCGCCGGTCGGTCTCGGCGAGCCCGGGACGACCGTGGTCGGCCCGGCGATCGGCAACGCGATCTTCGCCGCGGTCGGGGCTCGGCTGCGCCACTTGCCCATCCGTCCGGCCACCGTGCTTCAGGCTCTCGCGTCCAAAACTTGAATCTGAGGCGCCGGGTTTGAGCCACAAAGCATTCCGAGGCGAGCGTTGAAGGGGCGCTTCGTTATCCCGTTGATGGAAGGCGCCTGAGCGGCAAGCGGAGATCCGAATGGATTCTGACGATCAAAAGACGGCGAAGATGAATTTCGCCGCCGGCGGCGATCCCGTTGTCCGGCGAGAAACGGACGCAGCGGCTGAGCCCTCCAACCCGCCCCCGCCGAAGGGTGAACCGACTGTTCCGCGAACGCCGAAGGTCGCGCGCGGGCCCGCGATCGCCGTTGCGCTCATTGTCGCCGCGGTCGTCGGCCTGTCGCTCTGGTACCTTGTGCAGCCCCAACCCTTGATCATTCAGGGAGAAGCGGACGCGACCCGCATCGATATCGCCGCGCGGGTGGACGGTAGAGTCCTCGAACGCCCGGTTGAGCGCGGCGACAATGTCGCAGCCGGGCAACTGCTCTACAAGATCGACAATCCGGAATTAGTGACCAAGCTCAAGGAAGCGGAGGCCGGGCTTGCAGTCGCGTCGGCGCAGTTGGCCAATACCCTGGTCGGCACGCGCGTCGAGGTGCTCGCGCAACGGAAAGCCGCGGTCGAGAGCGCGTCCGCAAATCTCACGCTCGCCCAGCAGACTTACGACCGCGTCAAGGAGCTGGCGCGGAGCGGCAATGCGCCGCTGCAGAAACTCGACGAGGCCACGGACAATCTGAAGGTAGCGCAGCGCAGCATGGACGCGGCGAACTTCGCCAACGAGGAGGCCATCAACGGCGCCACCAAGGAAGAGCGGGGTATTGCGCACGCCAACGTCGACAAGGCGCAGGCCGCCATCGACACCATCAAGGCGCAGGTCGACGAGCTCATCGTGAAAGCGCCGATCACCGCGCAAGTCTACCAGATCGGCGCCGAGCTTGGCGAATATGTATCGCCGGGCGTACCGCTGCTATCGCTCATCGATCTACGCGATGTGTGGCTGCGCTTCGATCTGCGCGAAGACCTCGTCAAGGGATTGAAGCCGGGGGACCAGTTCCAGATGCGTGTCCCTGCCCTTCACGACCGGCTGATCACGGCAGCAATCAGGGTGATCGAGACCAAAGGCGAATATGCGGGATGGCGCTCGACGCGTGCGACCGGCGACTTTGACCTCCGCACCTTCCAGGTTCGCGCCTATCCGATTACGCCGATCCCGGAGCTTCGTCCGGGAATGAGCGTCTATGCGGAATGGCCGGGCGCTCAGAGCGGTCAGAGATGAGGCCGCCGCCCCATCCGGGATTCCTTCTCGTCGCTATACGCGAATTGCGCTGGATGCGTCGCGACGGTTTGGCGCTCTTCCTTGCGCTCGGCGTGCCGATCATCGCCTTTTCGATTCTGGCCCTGACCTTCAGCAACGTTGTCATCCGTAACCTCAAAGTGAGCGTCGTGGACGCCGATCGCTCCCCGACGTCCCTGACCTATGTGCAGGCGATCGCCTCAGCCCCGGGGGTCAGCGTCGCGGAGCGTTCGGGGGATATGACCAGCGCCATGCACGCCGTCCGTTCGGGCGACGCGATTGCCGCCGTCTACATCCCCGAGAATTTCGAGCACGATCTGACCGCGCGGGAGCGCCCCAAGATCGTCGTCCTCTACAATCGACAATATTTCACTCCGGGCAACACCGCCGCCGCCGCGATATCCAACGCCATTGCGGCGGCCACCGCGACGCTGCCGCCCTCATCGCCCGCGAACAGCGGATACGCACCGGGATCGCTGGTGGTGGAGCAATATGTTCTGACCAATCCGGCGCTGAACTACGCACAGTTTTTGCTGCGGGCCATTTTGCCGACAGTTCTTCACGTCGTCACCGCGATCGCGGCCGGATACGCGGTCGGTTCCGAATTCTCGCGTCGCAGTCTGCGCGCGTGGCTCAGAGCCGCCGGCGGCAGTCCGCTCACCGCGCTTGTCGGAAAACTGGCGCCGCTGTTCGCCATCTTCATCCTCATGATGGTCGTGAACGCCGGCATAATCCATCGCCTCTTCAACATTCCCTTTCGCGGCGACTCGTTGTTGATGGGGGCCGCGGCGTGCCTTCTGTTGCTCGCCTATCTTTCGCTCGGCGCTCTGTTCCAACTGCTCACGCGCAATCTCGCGCTCGGGATGAGCCTCACCGCCCTCGTGTGTAATCCGGCCTTCGGCTTTGCCGGCGTCGGCTTCCCGGTGCTGGCGATGAACGGCTTTGCGCAGTTCTGGGGCGCGCTGTTGCCGTTGCGCTGGTACATCCAGATTCTGTTCGACCAAGCGGTTCGCGGATTGCCAGCGTCGGACTCCATCCGGCCATTCATGATCCTGGGCGCGCTGGGGATGGTGTTCTTCGCGCTCGGCTGGCAGCGGTTGAGCGCTCTCGCCGCGACCCCGACGAGCAGCGTTGCCGAGCCGGGGCCAGCCGAGGACGCCTTTGCGGGTTACGGCGTCGGGGACGCAATGTTCGCCGAATTTCGTCGCATCCTCAATGATCGCGGCGTCTTCGGCCTGATCGTGCTTGCGCCGTTCATCTATGGTCTGCTTTATCCGCAGCCCTATCTCGGCCAATTGCTGCGCGACATCCCGATCGCGGTCGTCGATCAGGATCACACTGAACTCAGCCGAGATTTCATACAGACCCTGGACGCCGACGAGGCGATCAAGGTGACGGTTCGCTCGGACACCCTGGCCGACGCGCAGGCGGCGCTCGCACGGCGCGACGTGTTCGCGATCGTGGGCATCCCCAAAGACACCGAGCAAGAGGTGTTGAAAGGCAACAAGGCTCGAATCGCGGCTTTTGTCGATTCGGCGTACTTCCTTTTGTTCAATCGCACGCTGCAGGGAATCTCCGAAGCAAGCGGCGCTGTCACGATGGAAGCCGCTACGCGCGGAGCGCAAATTGACGGCAGCCTTGCGCACGCGGCGCTGACCCGTGGCTCGCCGGTCGAGACGTTGTCGCAGCCGCTGTTCAACCCGACCGGCGGCTATGCGAGCTATGTCGTTCCCGCAGCCTTCATACTGATCCTGCAGCAGACGCTGTTCCTCGGCGCGGCGACCGTGGGGGGCGTCGCGTACGAGCAGGGCGGAAGCAAAGGCCGGAGTCGGCGCGCGGGCGCGCGCGCCATCCTCGGGCAGGCGCTGGCGCATTTCTGCCTGGCGATGCCCGGAATTGCTCTCTATTTGATCATTCTGCCGCGCATATATGGGTTTTCTACGCTTGGAAATCTCCTCGACCTCTTCCTGATGGCGGCGCCTTTCGTCCTTTCGGTCAGCTTTCTCGCGCAGTTCGTCAGCCTCTGGTTCACGCGGCGCGAGACGGCGGTGGTGCTGTTCATCGCCGTCAGCCTTCCGCTCTTCTTCCAGGTCGGCGTCTCATGGCCCCTCGAGGCGATTCCCGACGCGATCCGTTCGGCGAGCCGCGTCTTTCCGAGCACGTCGGCGATCGACGGGCTGGTGCGCATCAACCAGATGGGCGCCACCCTGCATGACGTCTGGCGCGATTGGATGAACCTTTGGATCCTGACCGCGATCTACGGTCTGCTCGCAGTGGCTGCGGCGAGGTTGTTCGAGAGGCGTGGGGTCGCTCATGGGCCGTAGTTCCATTCGCATCGTGCTCGTGGTCCTATCGGTCGCCGTCGGCGTCGGATTGGCGGCGGCATTGGTCTTTCGCCCGTGGGAAGCGAACAGGCCGTCGGCGCCGATCATCGGGGTCGCGCATGCGACAGAGATCCTCATCGCGCCTGACGTCAATGGCCGCATGACCCCCTTTCGCGTGGCCGCCGGACGAACGGTGCGCAAGGGCGACATTCTTGCGGTCTTGAGCAATCCCGACCTTGCGGCGGCCGTCGAGGAAGCCAAGGCTGACCTTGCAACCGCGAGAGCCAATGAAGCCAATGTCCTGGCCGGAGTACGCCAGGAGGAAATCGACACCGGGGCGCAGAATGTTCAGATCGCCGACGCCAATCTCGCCTTTGCGCAGCAACAATACGCGCGAGCGGCGACGCTCGCTTCCAAGGGCTTCACCAGCAAGCAGCAGCTCGACGAGAGCACCGCGACTTTCTCCGAAGACCAAGCCGCGCTCGAGCAGGCCAAAGCCGTCGATACCGAAGACAGGGCCGGTCCGACCGCCGAGGAGCGCGCCATCGCCAGAGAGAATGTTGTCTACGCCGAAGCGGCGCTGGCGGATGTTGAAGCAAGCCTCGCCAAGACCACCCTTGTCGCTCCAGTCGACGGCGTCGTGAGCCTCTTGGTCGCCAACCCCGGTGAGATCATCTCGCCTGGACAGCCGATCATGACTCTGGAAGCCGCGGACGAACGCTGGTTCACTTTCACAGTCCGGGAAGACCTTCTCCAAGGAATCACTATCGGCTCCCCTCTGCGGTTAATGACCGCGAAGGGCGAGCGGATCGACGCCAAGGTCACCGAGCTTCGGCCGCTCGGCGAATTCGCGGTTTGGCGCGCCGCCCGCGCCGTCGGCGATCATGACCTCAACAGCTTCCTCGTGCGCGCAGACCCGGACGAGGAGGCTCGATCCCTGGAGCCGGGAATGACAGTCTGGATCGACCGCGGCTCCACGAACTGAGGCCGCAGACGACATCGAGCCGGGGCTCAGTGAGCTGTGCCGGGCGCCCAAAGCTCTTTGCCTCCCGGGTCTGGGTATTCATACCCATTGTCACTGCGTTGGCCTCGCAGCATCGTCCGGGCGGTCGCGCCTCGGCCCCCAGCGGCTCGCACACGAGCGCGCGCCCGCCCCGCGCCGGTTCGCCTTGGCGCGGGGCCTCTCCTCTCGGATTCAGTCTAGTCTTTCAGGGCAGCGCGCCTTGGCGACTCCGGCAGGGCTCGAACCTGCGACCTGCCGCTTAGAAGGCGGCTGTAACCAAAATACCCATCTAATTGATATGGAAGGGAAACGAGCCTATTTTGGCGTCCCTTCATCGCTGGATGAGACACGCGATCAGACACAAACCTGCGGCGTCACCCCTTCGCCAGCCGCAGGATCACGTCGCTGTTGCTCTGGCCCAGGCCGCGTACGGCGCGCAGGCTAGGCTGCTGCCGGTAGAACGCCGGGGATGATCAGATCGGTATCGACCAGGCCCAGGCGGAATATCTTGTTGCTCGTCTCCCAGAACACTTTGCCGCGGTCCATCGGGTCCGGCAGTACCTCCTCGACGATCTCGACGTGCTCTTTGATCCCGTATGGGACCGGACCGTAGTCGGAGCCGAACACCACGCGGTCCACGCCGCACATTTCTATCGCGGCTCGCAGTCCGATTGGGCTGAAACCCATGCAGTCGACCAGGATGTTGGTCTTGAAATATTCGGATGGCGGCCGCTCGTTCTTGTAAGGCTTGCCGGCCGGCGGGTTGCGGATTCCATTGTAGTTAAGGCGCCAATTGAACTCGAGGCGTCCAAGGACCGACGGAAGTTCGCCGCCCATATGGACGATCAGCACCTGCAGTTTCGGGTGACGGTCGAACAAACCGGAGGCGATCATCCGCGCGCCGTTGACGGTCGAATCGAAGGGCCGGCCGACCGCCTCGTTGAGGCGGTATTGCATCAGCGCCTCGTGCCCGAGCGACAGCATCGGCGGATGAATGTGGACCACGATGTCATTGGCTTCTGCAAACTCCCACAGCCATTCCGCCTTGGGGCTGTCGAGGAAAGTGCGTTCCGGGCCGTCGCCGTAGCTGGACGCCACCGCAATCGCCTTGGCGCCGCTCTTGCGGATCATATCCTCGACGATCGGCCGGCAGTCCTCTTCGAGCGCGTGTGCATTGGCCATCAGCGCGAACTCGCCGGGATAGCCATCCCTGATCTCCAGGTATTCGTCGTTCAGGGTCTTGAGCGCATCACTTGTGCTGACTTTGAGCAGGTCGCGCGCAAACCATTCCACCTCGCCGCCATTGCTGGCGAGGCCGAGCGTTACGCCTTCCTCGCGCGACTTGGGCATCGCGTATTCCAGATCGTAAAACTCCCGATAGCCGATCAAGTCCTGAGCGTTGGTTTGCGGGAACGGTTGTTTTGGATCGTAGAAGCCTCGCTCGGCCATCTTGGCTGCGAGCTTGGGACCGATCGGGTGCCGGTGGGTATCGACGATTGCCCGGTATCCTGTTCTATTCGGCGGCGTCATGGCAGCCTCCTATGTTGTTTCGGCGAAGAAATGCCGCGGTCGATCATGAGTCGGCCACGGCGACAATGATCGACTATCTCAATCACCCCGGAGGCCTAATGAGGCGATCAAGGCGTCGCAGCGTGTCTCGCTGCCGTCCCGGGGTTCCGACGGCCTCATCCGCGTCTGGCTCGATCCGAAGGTCGCGGACGAGCCCAGCCGAACTCGAGGCCCTGGCGGGATCTGCAACGACGTCATCGTGCGGCTGGCCAAGCCCACCTGGTATCGGGCTGGGCTGACCGGCGTCACGCTTCTCAGCGAACGGGTCAGGATGCCTCAAGACCATGCGAGCGCGTTCCCAAACCTCGAAGGCGTCAAAGTGCGCGCTACGCTCAGAAAACAGCAAGTCGGCCTTTGCAATCGCTTCTTGGTCCGAGAGGCCGGTCAGCATCTCGACTTCCGCGACATGGCCATTGCGTAGGAAAAAGCAGCGCATGAACCCCTCTCGGGCCGGCGGCGGCAATCGTCGGAAGCTACTCACGGGTCCAAAAAAGCCCCGCACGAGCGGCAAGGCTCGCTGCGGGGCAATCCTAGCGCGCCCGGGCTTGGGGCGAGGGGGCGCGTCTAGGTTCTCAACGCGCCTGGCGCAGGGATAGTTCCCAAAAGAAAGGCGGCCCGGAGGCCGCCCCTCGCTCGCCTACCCAGCCGGCCGGTCAGATCTCTGGGGTTTTGATGGCGACTCCGGCAGGGCTCGAACCTGCGACCTGCCGCTTAGAAGGCGGCTGCCGGATTATAACGACACGTATCGATTGCGTAACATCAACTGATTGATTCCTCACCATTTTACGCAGAAATGTTCGGCCGCGTTGTCTCATGTTGACAACATGGAATAACCCAGGGTAACGTTACCCAAGCGTCACCCGTTTTTGGGGTGCTGAGCAAGATACCGGAAGGCGGCTGCTCATGGCGGTTGCTCCGACCCGGTGGCGCGAGAGGGCGCGTGTCATGGCACGAAAAAAGCTGACCGATCTCTTCGTTGCCAAGGTCGCGGCGCCCGCTAAGGGACGCCGAGTGGAGTACTTCGACACCACCTTCCCCGCCCTCGCGCTGCGCGTTACCGACAGTGGTCACAAGTCGTGGTCCCTGTTCTATCGCGCCGGCGGCCGGCTGCGCCGTTGGACGATCGGCTCCTACCCGGCCTTTGATCCGGCTGCGGCGCGCAAGGCCGCCAGCTCGGCCCTCCATCGCCTCGCCGAGGGGGTCGACCCGGGCGAGGAAAAGCGCGTCCGCCGCAACGCTCCAAAGCCGTTCGCCAACGATTTTGCGTCGGTCGCGCGCGAGTATCTCGAGCGGCAAGTGAAGAGAAACACGGCGTCGTCGACCTATCGGGAGACCGCACGCATCATCGACCAGGACGTCATTCCCGAATGGGGCCGTCGCCCGATCGGATCGATCCTGAGGCGCGACGTCGTCGCTCTGATCGACAAGAAAGTCGCAGCCGGTGCCGAGGTTCAAGCGAATCGGGTCTTGGCCCGGCTGAGAACATTGTTCGGTTGGGCGGTCGGAAAGGACCTGATCGGCGCGAATCCTTGCGATGGAGTCAAACCTCCGACCAGGGAAAAGGCCCGCGATCGCGTCCTGGGCGATGACGAAATCGCGGCATTTTGGACCGCGACCGGCGAGCTCGACTGGCCGTTCGGCCCGCTCTTTCGTCTGCTCTTATTGACCGCGCAGCGGCGCGACGAAGTCGCGACGATGGAATGGGTCGAGCTCGACCTTGAGAAGCGCCTATGGTCGCTTCCGCGAGAGAAGGTGAAGAACGACCAGGGCCATGACGTCCCCGTGTCGGCGCAGGCGCTCGAGATCCTCGCCGCCCTGCCCCGCGTCGCTGGCGGTCTGATCTTCTCCACGAATGGTCGGACGGCTGTAAGCGGGTTCAGCCGGGCCAAGGAGCGGCTCGACGCCCTCATGGCGTCCGCAGCGGGACGCGAACTCGAGCCGTGGATACTCCACGATTTGCGTCGCACGGCGACGACCGGCATGGCGCGGTTGAAGTTCCCGCCGCACGTCGTCGACCGCGTCCTGAACCATACGTCAGGCACGATCCGCGGAGTTGCGCGTGTCTACAACCGCTTCGACTATCTCGACGAACGCAGGGCGGCGCTTGAGGCGTGGGGCCGCGCCGTTGAGGCGGTGGTCACCGGCGCTGAGGCGTCGAACGTCGTGGAATTCGCGGCGAGGACCTGAGCCGATGTCCGACGATTTTGCTGCCAAATTTGCCGAGCTAGAGGCGGCCCAGAAAGAACGCCAACGCCTCTCCGGGCAAGAGCATGAGCTCGCGCGCTTTGAGCATTGGTACAAAGAGGATGGCAACCCGCTGTGCGCCTGGGGTGCGATTAGCTACTGCGCCCAAAAAGGCTCCGCCCTGCCCGATTGGGTCTCCGAGTACCTGTCGCAAGCCGCGGCGAGCCTGCTTGACGTCGCCGAGAAGGCGAGCCCTCGCTTCGCGGGTGAGGAGAGCTTGAAGGCGCTAGGACTTAGAGCCTGTCCGGGAAAATAACGAATCGTTAGAATCGCTTGTGATTTTAAGCAAGGCGGCCTGATTCGCTTGGGGGTTCGCCTGTGTGGACGAATGAAAATCGGGGTCGCTATGACCGCAGCAAGTTGCGCTATCCGAGCGACCTGACCGACGAGGAATGGGCGCTGTCGGAGCCGCTCATCCGGCCGGGGAAGCGCGGCGGCAACAGGCGGACGGTGAACGTACGTGAAGTCGTCAACGGCTTGATGTATGTCTTGAGCACCGGCTGCCAGTGGCGGGCGATCCCCAAGGACTTGCCGCCGCGCTCGACGGTCTACGATTATTTCGATCTGTGGAGCTGGGACGGCACGCTCGACCGCATCCATGAGGCGCTTTACACGCGCTGTCGCGAGCAGGCCTCCCGCGAAGCGAGCCCGACCGCCGCCATCATCGACAGCCAGAGCGTCAAAAGCGCGGAAAAGGGGGGGCCTGCATCGATCCGCCCGGTTACGATGCAGGCAAGAAGATCAAGGGCAAGAAGCGGCACGTTCTTGTCGACACGCAAGGCCTCCTGATGCACGCGATCGTGCATTCCGCCGACATTCAGGACCGCGACGGCGGCGCGCTGCTGATGGCGAGCCTGTTCGGAGCCTTCCCGTTTCTGGTCAAGCTCTACTGTAGCGCGACAATCTGGATGAGAAAGCAGCGACAATCAGGATGGCCATTTTGGCGGTCGCGGCGAGGTGATGATTGTCGCGGCGCGACGATAACGCAAGCGCTATTTTGTCGAGAGATGATTTGATTGTCGCGGAGCGACGATCAGGATGATCCCTTGATTGTCGCGCGCGTCGGCGGGCGTCCGGGTCCACGGGCGTTGTCGACGGCTTCCTTTCGCCGATAGCTGTCGACGTTCATTTCGAGGATCGTGGCGTGATGCACGATACGATCGATGGCCGCGAGCGTCATGGCTTGATCGGAGAAGATTTTTCCCCATTCGCCGAAGGGCTGGTTGGCGGTGATGAGCATGGATCGGCGCTCGTATCGCGCGCTGATCAGTTCGAACAGAACGCTCGTCTCCGCCTGGTCCTTGGTGACATAGGCGAGATCGTCGAGGACCAGCAGATGATATTTGTCGAGTTTGGCGATCGCGGCTTCGAGGGCAAGATCGCGGCGTGCGATCTGAAGCTTTTGCACAAGGTCGGTGGTCCGGGTGAACAGAACGCGCCAACCCCTTTCGATCAACGCCAAACCGAGCGCCGCCGCGAGATGGGATTTCCCGGCGCCGGGCGGCCCGAAGCACAAAAGATTGGCTCCCTTTTCGAGCCAGGCGTCGCCGGCGGCGAGCGCCTGCACCTGCGCCTTCGAGATCATAGGCACTGCGGTGAAGTCGAACGTGTCGAGGGTCTTTCCCGGCGGCAATCGCGCTTCCTCCAGATGCCGTTCGAAGCGACGGCGGCTCCGCTCCACCATCTCCTGTTCGGCGAGGGCCGCCAGGAAGCGGGCGGCGGGCCAGCCTTCCTTGTCAGCGGTCGCCGCCAGGGCGGCCCAGATCAGCTTGATGCCGGGCAGTCGCAACTCGCCAAGCACCAGGTCGATGCGGGCGGCGTCGATCTTGTCGGTCGTCTTCATGCCGCTTCTCCAACGCTTGTCGCGATCTGATCGTAGATGGCGAGGGATGGCAGCCTGACGACGACGACGGGCAATGCGGCGTCCTTTGGCCGGAAGCGTTCGATCAGCGCAGCGAGATCGGGAAGGACGCCGTCGTCGAGAGCCACTTGCAACGCGAGGGCGAGTTCGGCCTCGCAGGAGCGCTCGAACGCGAGCGCGAGAATCCCGACCATGGCGCGGCAAGCTGGTCTCTCACCGAGACCGGCGAGCAAGGCGTCGAACGCCAGGGCGAAGGCTCGGCGGGGGAAGAGTTGATCGCGATAGACCAGATTGAGCAGCGCCATGGGCTTGCGGCGCAGGGAATGGATGACGTGACGGTAGTCGACGACATGGCCATGTTTGCCGTTCGGCCGGGGCCGACCGCGTCGCAAGACGACGATGGGCGTCGAGCCCTGGAAACATTCGAGCCGATCGTCATAAAGGCGCACCCGCAGCCGATGGCCGATCAGTCGCGAGGGAACCGAGTAGAACACCTTGCGCAGCGTGAAGGCGCTGGAGCTGGTGACGTCGACGTTGACCTCCTCATAGTCGGCGGTCTTGCGGACCGGCAGCTTGTTCAACGCCATTCGCTCTTGATCGATGCGCTTGGCGTTGCGGAGGTTGCCGCGGCCAACGACGTCGTCGACAAAGCCCCGCCATGCGGTGAGGTCGTCAAAGTCTCGCGAGGCGCGCAGCAACAGAGCGTCGGCGAGCGCTCTCTTCAGATGGCCGTGGGCGCTCTCGATCGAGCCGTTCTCGTGGCTGACGCCTGGATTGTTGCGGGTCGGCGTCATGCCGTAATGGGCGCAGAACGCTTCGTAGCGCTTCGTCAAATCCTCCTTGGCGTCGGCGCCCAGATTACGGAAGGCCGCCGAGAGACTGTCGCTGCGATGTTGCTCGGGAACGCCGCCCAGCGCCCAGAGGGCGTTCTGTAGCCCTTCCGCCAGCGCGACGAAACTTTCACCGCCGAGCACGACATGGGCGTGCTCGAAGCCGGAAAAGGGCAAGCGGAAGTGATAAAGTCGGCAGTCGAGAAGCTCGCCGGCAATGGTGACGCCGAGATCGGCCACTTCCGTGAAGTCCGACAGTCCCATCCGGCCCGGCGGATGCTCCTGGCGAAAGATGACCTCCCGATCCGGACCGTTCACCGCCCGCCAAGCCCGGATGCGGCGCTCGAGGGTCCGCCGCGTTCCGTCGCCCAGGTCTGGGTGCCGACGGCAGAGTTCTCCGAAGACGGCAATCGGTCTCAGTCCGGGCGCGGCCTTCAACATCGGGACGACCTCATTGTCCCAGACATCGGCGAAGGGATCGGCTCGACGTCGTTCTCGACGCGCCTTCTTTTGGCTGGGAAGCCGAGGATCCTTTTCAATACGGTAGGCGGCGGCCGTGCTGAATCCGGCTTTCGCGCCGGCAATCGCCGGCGAATGGTTGCGACGCAAGTTCATGAATAGCCTCATCTGACGATCGGTGACGTGTCGGCCGGGCAAGAAGTCGGTCCCCTCGACAAGAGAAGGCCGATCCCTAACCCAGCCGCCGTGACCGCCAGACGAGGCCACTTGGGCGCTCGCCGCCGCCGCGGGGATATCTACGGTCGGGCTACGCCCTTCCTTCGATATCCCCGCGGCGCCGTATTCTCATCCTGATTGTCGGGCGATTCTCATCCTGATTGTCGCGCCGCACTCTACGCCGACGGAGGTTACCAGGGGCCGGAATTCCAGGGCGCGATGAAACGCATTCTGGTGCGCCTCGACCTCGAGATCGTCAAGCGATTGGGTCACGCCAAAGGCTTCGTCGTCCTGCCCAAGCGCTGGATCGTCGAACGCACCCTCGCCTGGCTTGGCCGCTGCCGCAGACTGGCCAAGGACTGGGAATGCCTCAACCGCAAGGCGCTCGCCTTCCTGCGCCTCGCCTCCATCCGCCTCATGCTGCGAAAGCTATGCAATCCGACATGATGTTTCCGGACAGACTCTTAGTCGGCCAACAGGTCAAACCTCACCGTTTGAAGAATTCCAAAGGGCAAGAAAACGGCAGGACGCCTGCGTTCTGTTCGCGCGCCATGTTCTGGACGGTACGGAATATAAGATCGCACAAGAAGACGTCACAATCCGCTTCGATATTAGTATCGCAACGCTTAATAATTGGCTACGATATTTTTTTCCTGGCAGGAACAGCGACGACGAGACCTGGCTCGACTTCTTTCGTCGAAAGACAAACCTCTACGGACCCGACTTTGACCCCGCCCTATCCGCCGTCCTCAGTGTTACTGCAATTTGAAAGCCGTTCTAAATATATAGCGGCTAATTTGAAGCACGTTCAAAGTATAGATCGTCACATTCGCCGCACTATCTTCTTTGTATAAGTAACGACCCTATATTAGTTCTCGCGTAGTCACTATTCAACACGCGAGGTTTCACAATGACTCCTGTCAATCGCAGCCCTTGCGACAATTTCCTGCCCGCTCGCGCCGTGTGGGAGCGCTACGGCGTCACGAGCATGAGCTTGCATCGCTGGCTCAAGGATCAATCGCTGGGTTTTCCCGCGCCGGTCTACCTCGGCCGCTTCCGCTATTGGAAGCTTGCCGATCTCATCAAGTGGGAAGGCTCGCGCCCGCGCACCGGCAAACCCTTCGGCGCCCACGAAAAGGCGACCGCCGAAGTGGGGGGCCTGTGATCGATGGCCTCCCCAAAAAGCGCGAGGGCCGCGCCCGCAAGAGCGGGTAGCGACCCTCAGGTTGAGAAAGCTGGCCGGCCTCTCAACCCCCAGGACAGTCCAAGAGTTTCGCCCGCGCAAGATCGTCCGCGCAACGCGTTGTCGCCGGGGTACATCGAGACGTCGCTGGCAGCCACCTTCGGGACCGTGTTCGACGACCTGGTCTGCGTCCGCAGTTGGGGTAAACCCGTCCGTCTCGGCGATCAAATCGTGGGCCACGTTTGCGTCAGCGATCGGAACTGGGCCGCGTTCGACGCTCAAGGCGATCTGATTTCCGCGAACCATCACGCCGAGCATGTCGCGGTCAGAGCCGTCCTGGCTCACGCGGGGAGGCGCCGATGAGCGGCCGATCCTCCGGCGGCAAAAAGCCGCGCGACAAGGGCAATCGCGCCGAGCGCGCGATCGTCCGCTTTTTCCAGGATCGCGGATTTGCGGCAGAGCGTGTGCCGCTGTCCGGCTTAGCGCGGGGATCGTACGTCGGCGATCTGACCGTCCCGCTTCTGGGCGTCGAACACGTGGTCGAGGTCAAGGCCCGCGCCAACGGCTTTCGCGAACTCTACCACTGGCTGGAGAGTCGCGACGTACTGATCGTCAAGGCCGACAGGCGTGAGCCGCTGGTGATCGTACCCCTGAGCCTCGCCGGAAAGGTTGCCTGCGCGGCCGAACAGACGAAGGGGGGCGCGCAATGAGCGCCGTCCCCTCCGACCGCACCGCGCGCGCGGGCAACAACCTCGCTATGAATTCATCGTCGAGAGTTGCTCTCTAGGCGAGAGCTACGCCCGCTCCGCGAGTGAAGCCGCTTGGCGCGGCGACTATCGCACCCTCGATGTTCATCTTCGACAGCTCCGGCTTAGCGTCATTGCGGCTCTGCAAACCTTCAAGGAAATCGCGCCAGCCGACGGCGAGAAAGTGGAGGCCGCATGACCGGCTATCCGGCCGACTACGCGTCGTGGCCTCGCGAGAGGCAGGACGCTATCTATACAGAGAGATTGAAGGGCGCCGGGGTTGAACAGTCGCACGAGGACGATGGCCGACCACCGGCCTTCTCGGATTCTGCGCTCGCACTGCGCTTCGTCGACCGCCATGCCGGCGATCTGCGATACGTCGCCGCCTGGAACAAATGGCTGCAGTGGACCGGAACTTATTGGCGTTTCGACGATACGAAGCTCGCCTTCGACCTCGCTTGGCGCATCTGCCGCGAAGCGGCGGCCGAATGCAACAAAGCCAGGATCGCCTTCCGCCATAGCCAGCGCCAAAACGGTTGCGGCGGCTGAGCGCCTTGCTCTTGCAGACCGCCGCATCGCCGCGACCGTCGATCAATGGGATTCGGATGTATGGCTTCTGAACACGCCCGGCGGGGTGGTCGATCTGCGAACCGGCAATCTGCGCCAGCACGACCCGACTCGACTACATGACCAAGATCACGGGCGTCGAGCCGCGCGGGGACTGCCCGCTCTTCCTCGCGTTCCTCGACCGGATTGCGGGAGGCGACACAGACCTTGTCGCCTATCTGCGCCGGTTGTTCGGATATGGCTTGACCGGAGTCACGACTGAACACGCCTTGTTCTTCGGCTACGGGACCGGAGCGAACGGCAAGAGCGTCCTGCTCTCAACCGCCGCGGGCATTCTCGCCGACTACCACAGAGCAGCGCCGATCGAGACCTTCACCGCGACTAACACCGATCGTCACCCCACCGATCTCGCCGGCCTTCGCGGCGCCCGCCTCGTGACTGCGACCGAAACAGAGGAGGGACGTCGTTGGGCGGAGAGCCGAATCAAATCGCTGACCGGCGGCGACAAGATTGCCGCGCGCTTCATGCGCCAAGATTTCTTCGAGTTCACGCCCCAGTTCAAGTTGCTGATCGCGGGCAACCATAAGCCAGGGCTTCGGAGCGTCGACGAGGCAATCCGCCGGCGGTTCCATCTGATACCGTTCGCCGTCACGATCCCGCCCGAAGAGCGCGACCCGGACCTGTCTGAGAAGCTCAAGCCGGAATGGCCCGGCATCCTGCAATGGATGATCGACGGGGCGACAGAATGGGCGACGGAAGGACTGCGGCCACCCGAAGCCGTCCGCCAGGCAACGACAGCCTACCTCGAAGCCGAGGACGCCGTCGCTGCTTGGATCGATGACCGATGCGAGCGCGACCCTAACGCATGGGAAGCCGCGAGCGCGCTCTTCGCGTCCTGGAACGCATGGGCGACTGCAGCCGGTGAATTCGTGGGAAGCTCTCGGCGCTTCGCCCAAGCCCTCGAAACGCGCGGCCTCACGCCGTGCCGGAAGCGTGATGCTCGGGGCTTCGCTGGCCTCCGGGTAGTTGATTGGGGGACGGTGTGACGCTTGTGACACCAATTCTGATTAACGGCTTACGCCCGCGCGCGTGCAAGTCGATAATCTAAAATAGCGTCACAAGTGTCACGGGGCGCCTCAAAACGGGCAAATGTCACTCCCTCTGAGCAAATGCTCATGCTCGTTTTTTCCCTTGGCGCTTTTCGTCCCTCTCGAATGCCCCTTGCGCCCTTCGGGCGTGGGGCGGAGCCGGTCACCGGAAGG
The DNA here is from genome assembly GCA_963767245.1 of uncultured Alphaproteobacteria bacterium. GTDB lineage: Bacteria > Pseudomonadota > Alphaproteobacteria > Rhizobiales > Beijerinckiaceae > Roseiarcus. Next base: position 157,535 of record CAVYDG010000018.1, on the reverse strand, counting down.
GAGCGTAACCGTCGTCGATAGGTAGCGCAGCCGCTACGTAGGCGGGTGCTTTCGTTACACATTGTTACGTTATGTCAGATATTTACATTGGATAAAGGTCGCCTATATAGAGGCTCGGGTAACTTAGGGGCGTCTCTGCCTCGGATTGTGACGGGGGTAGCAAGCGGTGGACGCTGGCATTGGAACTGTAGCCGATAGCGCACCGGTAGCGGTCGCTCATTGCGACAGAGCTACGCCGAAGCGCGTCCGACGTCGGACGCTTACGAAGATCGATCGCCGTGGACGTCTCGGCCGGCGAATTGACGAGCTAGTTTCGCTCTTTCCCACGGCGCTCGGTGACAGCGATGTCAGTCCGCTTCGGCTTGAGCGGGTGCGAGAGGCTGCGCAGCTGAAGGCGCTGGCCGAGCGCGTGCGGGGGGAATTCATGCGCGAGGGTACAGGGGAGCTCGCCGACATCGTGAGCTTAGAAAGGCGCGCCGAGCAGGCTGTCAGGGCGCTTGGCATCGTCGATGGCAGGAAGGCGCCGACAAGCCCGCTTGTGGCTCATTTCGCCAAGCCGCTTGAGGCCGCCAAATGATGCGCAAACTTGTCACCATGCGAGAGACGCTGGCGTCGGAGGGCTACTTCGGCCGGCTGCTTTCGGGCGACAGTTGGCGCGCCTGGCGCGTCCTGCTTATCGCCATCGTCGGGGAGGAGCTGACAGCCGACGAGCGGACCATCTTCGAGAGCCTCACAGGAAGGCCTACGGAGCCCGCTGAGCCGGTCGAGGAGTTCTGGGCCGTCGCGGCGGAAAGACCCGCTCCATGGCCGCGCTGGCCGCTTATATCGCGGGCTGTGTCGACCACCGAAATACGCTAGCGCCCGGCGAGCGTGGCGTGTTGCCGATCATGGCTGCGAGTACGGTGCAGGCGACGCAGGCCTTCAACTTCGTATCGGGCATCTTCTCGAGTGCGGCGAACCTGAAAGGGCTGCTTGAGAACGAGACGAACGACACGATTTCCTTAGCTAGCGGCGTCGACATCACCATCCGGCCGGCCTCGTTCAGGACCATTCGGGGCATCACCGCCGTTGCGGCCATCGCGGATGAAATCGCCTTCTGGCGTAGCGACGACTTGGCGAACCCCGACACGGAAATCCTGCGAGCGCTGCGACCGGCACTGGCGACGACTGGCGGCCTGCTTGCGGCGATCTCCAGCCCGCACGCCAAGCGGGGCGAGCTGTACTCGACATTCAAGCGACATTTCGGGCCGGCTGGTCATTCGTCGATCCTGGTGGCGAAGGCGCCGAGCCGGACGATGAACCCGAGCCTCAGTCAGCGTGTCGTCGACCGCGCTTATGAGGAAGACCCGGAAGCGGCAAGCGCTGAGTACGGCGCTGAATTTCGAGGTGACCTCGCCATCTTCGTCAGCCGCGAGATAGTCGACGCAGCCGTGACGACCGGTGTGATGGTACGGCCGCCGATCGACGGCGTGACCTACTTCGCGTTTGTCGATCCGTCGGGCGGCTCGTCGGACACAATGACAATAGCCGTCGCGCACAATGAGAAGGGGCGCCTTGTCCTCGACTGTATCGGCGAACGCAAGGCTCCGCTTAGCCCCGAGGCGGTCGTCGCTGAGTTCGCCGCGACGCTCAAGAGCTATCGCATCAGCACGGTTGAGGGCGACAGATACGCCGGCGAGTGGCCCCGCGAGCGGTTCAAGGTTCACGGCGTCGAGTACCGAGTTGCGGACATGGTTCGCAGTGAACTCTACCTCGGCTTTCTGCCGATGTTGAACTCGGGTCGCGTCGACCTGCTCGATAACCAGCGGATGGTAACGCAGTTCGTCGGCCTAGAGCGCCGGACGAGCCGTGCTGGGAAAGACACCGTCGACCACGCGCCAGGCTCGCATGACGACGTTGCGAATTCGGTTGCGGGCGTGCTCGTACTGGCGGGCAGGCGCGTCAAGGCGCCGATCCCAATTGTCGTGCCGTTCTACAGCGGCCAACCATCAAGCATCCCCGGCGGGGCCACGCCGCGAATGTCGGACATGCCCGCCGCCGGGCGGGAAGTGTTCGATTACTACAACGACAAACGTCCATCAGGATTCACAAGGAGATTTTGACATGGTGAACAATGAACTCCGCCTAGCCGCAGCCAGCTTCCACGACGCGATGAAAGCCGTATCTGCTGCCACCGATCGGCTCGCTGCAGCCGTTGGCGCTGAGGCCGATACGCCGAACCCCCACGAACGTACACGCGAAGAGCGCAACTTCCTATTGCAGCTACGGTCCGGCTTCGTGAGGGCGGATTGCCTGAGATCCTCGCTGCCGCGCGCATGGTCCCCGAAATCGAAGGAATGAAGTGAAAATGAACAGCGAACAAGCGCGACAAACGCTCGCGCAATTGGAACTAAGGCTGAGCGAGGCGTCGGCGAAAGCCGTCGAAATTGCGACCGAGCGTCAGCGAATCTCGTTCGCCGCCAACACCGGCGACGCTGCAGCCCGCAAGGCTCTCGATAAGGCCAACGCGGCGACCACGACTGTAACCCTCGAAATCGAAAACCTGCGATCGGCCATCGAGGAGGCGAAGCGCCGTCTTGCGGAAGCCGAGCGAGCCGAAGAGCACGCCCGTCTCGCCGTCAATGGCGACAAAGCGCGGGAGATTGCCGACAGGCTGCTCGAACGCTCCGAGAAGATCGATCGCGCATTCGCCTACGTCAGGACGGAGCTTGATGGCTTCCGGGGCGACCTGGACGAACTGCATTCGCTCGGACTGGCGAATCCGCGAGCCGAGCAATTTAAGGTTCTCGGCGGTCTTGCGTTGTCGACTGCGCTCATGGGTCTGCCGCTGAAATCCGAGCGCGACCATCTGGCGCCGAAAGCGCGGGACCACAAATCCCGCCGCGCACACATCGACTGGGCCATTTTCGCGAAACCAGCGTGGCCAGCACGAGCAGCGCGACCCTGGTTTGCCGACCATGCTTCGAACCGTCACCGTCGCTCCGTGCTTCGAATAATCGCCGCCGAAGTCGATCGAACCCCTTGATCCTGATGACTTCATAATTAATTTGAGGTTATTCCTGGAGTGAGGCTTCCCGGAACTTGTATATTTTGGAGAAGGTGTCTCGATGAGAGATCGGCTTCACGTTAGCTCCGTGTTCATCAGGTGGGTTGTTGTTGGAATCGCCCTTCTGTTTGGAAGCACAGGGGCGTCGTGGTCTCAAGAAAGGATTGGTAGCACTGTCATAGTCATCAACACCGTAGAAGGCACCGTGACATCGGTCACGACGCCGCTAAACCAGGGCGACGCCGTCTATCGAGACGAAGGTGTTCGAAGTCGCGTCGACAGTAAGGCGGGATTGTTGTTGGAAGATAAAACAAATGTAACTATTGGGCCGTCTTCAACCATCAAACTTGACCGGTTTGTGTACGCAGGCCCAAAGAGTAAGGGAACAATCGTTCTTAACCTCGCCCAAGGAACGGCCCGATTGGTGATCGGTGACGCCAATAAGCGCTCATACACAATTTTGACGCCGAATGCGGCTATTGGTGTACGTAACTAGCCGCCGTGTAGCTCACTCATCACAATTGACCCACTTTGGGGTAGACCAACACTATTGTCAGGCGGACGAGCGCCGGTGGCGCGGTGGGGAATCAGTGCGCCATCATCAACACCGCCAACACGATCAGGACGGCCGACTTGAGCTGCTCAGTCCAGAACAAACCCGTCCCCAGCAGCCCCAGCAGCCCCAGCGTGACCCTACGGCGGTGGCCGACAGACAGCTCAGGCCGCCCCAGCTGGCGTTCAGGCGCAGGCCGGGGGCGATGCGGAAACGGCCCAGAGGCGGAAGGTCACAGCGAGCCCCGTAGCCTCATGGCAGGGAACTCGGCCATGCAATGAGGCTCGGGCGGGCGCAGCGCGATTATAGGCGGCGACGCGCAGGAGACGAGGGGCGAAGTCGCCTTACGATTTCTACGAGGGCCAAGCCGGCGGCTACGACAATGGCGATGGCTAGAAGGGCGACGACGAGAAGCTTAGGCATCAGCGGCTCCTGAATCTGGCCTATCGCTTCGCCGGCGCCTTCTCGATGGAGTCTGGCCGAGCCCTAAAAGAGGCCGTGCCACTCAGCCCAGGCGACCGCCAGGAATACGGTGACGACGAGCACGATGCGGAGCAAAAGCCTAAACGCTCGCATTGTCATGGCTGTTCCCTCGCGCGAGGGCGTCAGGATCCCCTTACCGCATCATGATCGCCGCCGCCACGACCAGCACAGCCAGCACGGTCCACGTAGGGCGGCCTTGAGGCGCAGTGCTGCCCTTGACCTGCTAACGGAATAGGGTGGAAAGCGGACCGTGATGGGCTAACCTGTGGTCCGAAATGATCTTGTTCGCGACCTTGGCGCAACTCGCTGTGACTCCGCCGGCAAAGGTGGAAATCGCGTCGGCTAGCGACTGCGCAATCCTGGTAGAGGTTGGCAAGTCGGAAGTGGGATGGACAGCGGCAGGTCCGACCCAACCCTTTGTCGATGTCGGTCCTCTGCGTGACGGCACCATCTATCGGCAGGCTTGCGACTGGAAAGCGCTGGGCGTGGGCGCTCCGACAACAATTGATCCGAGCCAGAGAGGACCGCGCTTCGCCGTGGAGAAGCCGGTATACGCGGCCGATGGCCAGACGGCCCAGGTCGACATAAACTTCAGCTCCTGGGCGGGTCCGGGCACACATCCTTTCCTGTCTGTGCGCCACTGCACCTTGCGTAAAGTGGCGGACAACTGGCAGCTGATTCAGTGCAGGGCGGGTCCAATTACTTAACGACCCTAAGGTCGATTGCGCCCGCCCGTGGTGTACCAAGCGCCACGGCGGCCGACAGACAGGCTGAGGCCGCCCCTGCTGAGGTTGACGCGTAGGCCGGGAGCGATACGGAAGCGGCGCCAGAGGCGGAGGGGCATCTCACGTCATCCGACCGCGCCCTGACCCAAGCGCGAGAAGCTCTACGTTCAGATAGGAGTGGGGCGCTATCTCGACCATCACCGCGCTATCGCCGCTGCGAATGTAGGTTTTCAGGTCACTCGCCGCTAGCTCCTCGGCCGTTTTCTTCCTTTCGACCGCCGGTCTTTTCATTTCGCCGGCGCCTTCCTCAACCGCACGCCAGGCTGATCGCCGTTCGTGAACTCGACGCCGGCTCGCTCAAGCGAGGCTTGGATCGCCTCGACTGTCCGCTCCAAAACGCCGGCGCCGGATGCTTCGAACCGAACGATTGTCGCCGGCGACACTTTCGCCATTTCCGCGAGCTCCCGGACACCTAGCTTAAGCGCAGCGCGAGCCATCCGGCATTGAGCAGCATTCATCGTGATAACACCGTGCGCTTTTTAGCTTGACGTTATAAGCACATTTGTGCGCTAATTGGCGCGTCGTTACAAGTCAAAAAGAGGATTTTCCACGATGCCCAACGCCACCGTGCGGGCAAACGCCCGAGCTACGCCCAAACCTAAGCCGGGCTCAGCCGAGTCCATCAGGCGCCAGACCGCCGATCTCAACCGCGACGTCGCCCTGCTGAAGGCTAGTCAGGCCGCAGTGCCCCACACTTTCGAGAGCGTCATCGAACGCGAGACCGCCAAACGGGACGCCGAGAAGCATGAGCTGTTTGGCAGAGCCTATTCGCGCTGGTTACGTGCGCGGGCTGCGCTGGATGATCCAGATACAGACGGTTCGGAGGAGGGAGGCGCGGCCCGCTTCAAGGCTGTCGATGAAGCCGCCCGATCGCTGCTCATCACGCCACCAATCTACCGTGAGGATCTTTGGCAAAAGTGCGAAGTCCTTGAGGATTTCGTTTCCGAGGACATCATTCAGGGCCAAGCAGCCGACAACCGCGCCATCATGGCGCTCGGCTGTATCAAGGCGGACTTGCTGCGGCTTGGGATCGGGAGGGAGGCATGACCGCCTCAACCCGCCGCGCGGCCTTGGCCGCCCTCGTCAGTGCTCCGGCGCTGGCCATGCCAACCATCGCCAATGCGTCAGCCGAGAGCAAAGAGATCGCGACCCCTGAGCAGTGGGCGGCGATGAATTTCGAGCCGCTGACGATCGACGAGATGCCCACTTATGAGGAGTGGGTGGCGATGGCGGAGGGCCATGCCGTCACGCTGCGCATCGCACGCGTGACCCTTTCGAAGACCAAAGAGGAGGTGAAAGAGATCGTCCGCAAGATGGACGATCCGATCATGCAAGACCTCTTCGAGCGCCTGAACTCGGCCGAGAAAACGTTCGGGCATTTCCGCTGGGTCGTCAGTTGCGCGTTGACGCGGTTCATCGTCGCCGGATCGGCGGTGGAACTGGAGGAGAACGCCTGACCGCGCCTTCGCTGCGGCCCAAGGGGAACAATCCGGCGCTGAGGGTTCGATCATCTGGCGCGCTCAATTCTTGCACCCCAAGCGCGAGCGCACTGGGCCCCGCGGAGACTAACGCAAGACCGCGGGGTTTTTTTTGGGACGCGTGAGTAGTTTCCGATGGTTGCCGCCGCTGCCCTTATGCCGGATAGCGGTTCATGCCCTGCTATTTCCTACGCGATGGACACGTTGCCGGCGTCGAGATGCTCCCCCTCGGGCTCTCGGACGGGCGCGATCGCGAGGGCCCGTGTGCTGCTCTCAAAGCGTAGAGTCCCATTCGATAGCTTTGAGGTTTGGGATCGCGCCCGCTTTGTCCCTCAGGCTTACCCCGACCGCCGTGCCGCTGCGGCCGAATAGCGCTGATTGCCCCCCGTCTTGCGAACTGGGCGCAGATATGTGGGACATATCATCGTACAACCAAGCTAAGGCCTCCCACTTCGCTGCAAGCTTCGTCCAATCAATAGAGTTCTTGCCCCGCTTCGCCCTCAGCGCGGACGGACGCGGGCGACTCCCGGCAGTTGTCTTTTGAAGGAACAACCGGTCGAGTCAGTCGTCGAAAAGATGCTCAAGGTCGGGGCGACGTTCGATTATCGCTCGCGCTCGCTCTTGAAGGTTCGATTGTATTCGCTCTAGGAACGGAGTCCCGATCCGCTCCCGAGTGCCTTGTTTCAAGGCGATTTCATCCGTGATGTCCCTGAGCTCCGAGTGCTGTTCAAGAATTGAGTTGATCTTCCCTCGGAGGCGCGCGTTCTTGTGTCGCAACTCGTTCTTGCTCATAGTCTCCTGAGTTTCAGGTTGGGGCAATTCCGGCGTCGTCCCCGCAACCTTGTCAGGGGTCGCGCCAGGGGGAGGAGGAGGCTGCAACTCGGAGTCGGGGTTCTGAGGGATGTCGGGGAAATCGGGAGGCAGAGTTGGCGGGCTAACAGGCGGGGGCCGATTGTCGGCTGGTTGGGGCGTGGTCTTAGTCCTCGATAGCATGGCGCTAGTCCTCGATACGAGATGTCAACCAGAGTGCACCCCGTTTTGTTCCACCGAATGGACTTCCTTGAAGCGCGGCTAAAAGCCCTTGCGCAGCCTGGCGAAAGCGTGATCCTGCGACTGGCGAAGGGGTGAGCGTAAGAGAAATGGAGCGGCCCAGACGCGAGCAAAAGGTTTGGGCGTGGGGCTGCCCATGGTTTAGCCGGTGGCCTGATCGTCAGGCTCGTCCGCTGGTTCATCCGAGCGCTCAATGGCGCTCCGCTTGACGTCGTCGCCCTTAGGATCGAACCGGACTGCCTCCATAAACCATTCCCTTGTTCCGTTGTCGGCCGCTTTCCATAGGCGACGCAGGGCGGTCGCCTTTTCCCAAGCCTTGCGAAGGGCTGCGCGCGGATCCTCGGCCACGTTCTTCGCCTCTTCGATGGCCAGGTTCGCCGCTCTTCTTGGTTTTGGTGATGCGGCAATGGCCTTTTGCTGTTCGGCCGGGAGATCGGCCACTTTGGCAGCATCTTGCACGCCAATTCGCCCCCTTCTTACCGCCTCCCGCAATTCCGGTTCGGCTTTCTCTTTGACCTTGCGCGTGGCGTTAATCATTTCGCGGCTCACCACACCGCCTGCCGCCTTGGCCAAGTCACGGCTGGATGCTGTTTTTATCGTCTGGGCTGACATTTTAATGTCAGCTCGCTCCGCCGGCTCGCCCAGCTCGTAATGCAAGTTGAAGTCCTCGGCGTTGACCAAAGTGTCGGCAACGGCCTGCTTGGTCAGGTGGCGGCGCTTGAGATTGTGGGAGACCACAAACATCAAGGCTTCTTCCCGAGTGCCTTCAAATTTGACGTAGCGCGGCGCTAGGCCTGCGCTTTCGCAAGCGGCGGCTCGGTTGCGGCCGTCGAGTATCTGCTTCTCAAAAAGCACTATGGGATCGAGCAAGCCGTGCGCGCGAATATCATCGATAAGGCTCTGCAATTCGTCCTCGTCTGCCGACGGCATCAGGAGGCAAATTGGATGGGGCCTGGGGTGCTCAGGCGGATCGTATGTTGGCGTCAAATTCATCGTCAGCTCGGATTGTGTCGGACTCCTGGACTTTGCGGGACTCCACAGGTCTTCGTCCCATCGTGTTTGAAAGGGGCCCTGCGGGCGATCCCGCCTTGGGGCTAATTGCTGTTACCCCATCCGTTACCCACACACCGTATTCACCATATCTTCATTCTAAATGCGGCCATGTAAGTAGTTGATTCAATTGGCGACTCCGGCAGGGCTCGAACCTGCGACCTGCCGCTTAGAAGGCGGCTGCTCTATCCAACTGAGCTACGGAGCCGAACCGGGGCTGGAAATGGCGTCAAAACCGGTCAATGCGACCACGGAACGACGCGGCCCGGCGAAAAATTGTCGGAATAGGACTGGATCTTACGGGCGACCAGCCTCGGCTCCTCGACCCGGTAGGCGATGCCGTTGCGCTGGGCGTATGAGATCGCCTCCTCCTTGGTGTCGAACTGCAGCTTCACCTGCGACTTCATGTCGGCCGAGCTGGTCCAGCCCATCAAGGGCTCGATCTCGCGCGGCTTCTCCGGTTCATATTCGAGCATCCACTTGTCTTTCCCCTGCCCCGACTGCATGGCGCTGCGGGCGGGCTGATAGATCCGAGCAGTCATGACGGGCCCCCAGGTCTTGTCCTCGTGGCGATGGTCGGGGCAGCAGGATTTGAACCTGCGACCTGAAGTACCCAAAACTTCCGCGCTACCAGGCTGCGCTATACCCCGATTTTCCTCGCCGATTCGCTATCATGCGCGGGAGCGAATGGACAAGCCCGGAGCGCGCAGCGGCAGCGCCGCGGCCGTCGCCTGGCACGCCGGTGAATACTTATCGCTGTTCGGAGCCTTCTTTGAGGGCCGCCTCGGGATAAGAGCGAAAATCCTCCCTGTTCCAGCGAAAATCCTCCCTGTTCATGGCAATAATTCTCCCTGTTTGGGGTCAAAATTCTCCCTGTTAATTTCATCGTGCGGCAAGCCGCCGCTCAGGGGCTTTTTTGCTGGCGGAGGCGGTTTCCTCCCTCCACAAAGGCCAAGCGGCGCCAGATTTCACATTGTCGTCAGATGCTTGACACATTTCTCTTTACTAGAAAGATGCGGCATGCTACTGTTGTTTTTCAAAAGGTATTGAGGACGCGGGAGTGGCGCCAGAAAATGTTTTCCCTGTTCGCCGCAAGTCGCCACAATGCAAATGCTACCTGTGAATAACGCCTGCGGCACGGGCGTCCGCGCCGCCCGGGCGCAAGGCCGCGGCCGGTCACTTCTCCGGAACGGCGACCCGAATGTGGAGCTCGCGCAGTTGCTTCGGCGTCGCCGGGGACGGCGCGCCCATGAGGAGGTCCTCGGCGCGCTGGTTCATCGGGAAGAGCGCCACTTCGCGCAGGTTCTGCTCGCCTGCCAGCAACATCGCGATGCGGTCGACGCCCGCCGCCATGCCGCCATGCGGCGGCGCGCCATAGTGAAAGGCGCGGTACATGCCACCAAAGCGCTCGATCACCGTCTGCTCGCTGTAACCGGCAATCTCGAACGCCTTCACCATCGCCTCCGGCCGATGGTTGCGAATCCCGCCCGAAGCAAGTTCGTAGCCGTTGCAGGCGACGTCGTACTGGAAGGCCTTGATGGTCAGCGGGTCCTTGCTCGTGAGCGCGTCGAGGCCGCCCTGCGGCATCGAAAAAGGATTGTGCGAGAAGTCTATTCTCTTCTCCTCCTCGCTCCATTCGAACATCGGGAAGTCGACGACCCAGCAGAACTCGAAGCGGCTCTCGTCGACGAGTTTGAGCTCCTGCCCGACCTTGGTGCGAGCAAGGCCGGCGAATTTGGCGAATTTGTCCGGGTCGCCGGCAATGAAGAAAGCAGCATCGCCAGCCGTCAGACGCAGCGCCGCGCGGATCGCCTCCGCGCGCTCCGGGCCAATGTTGTTGGCGAGGGGGCCACGCGCGCCGACGCCAGTGGCCTTGGCGTCCGCGGCGAGTGTCGTTTCGTCCTTGGCGCGGTCGAAGAACAGGATATAGCCGAGCCCCGGCTGGCCTTCGCTCTGCGCCCAGGAATTCATCCGGTCGGCGAATGTGCGCTGGCCGCCGCTGGGCGCGGGAAGCGCCCACACTTCATTCTTTTCGACCTCGAGCAGCCGCGCGAACAGCTTGAAGCCCGAGCCGCGGAAATGCTCGGACACGTTCTGCATGACGATCGGATTGCGCAGGTCCGGCTTGTCGGAGCCGTATTTGCGCATCGCCGCGGCGTAGGGAATGCGCGCCCACGGCGACGGCGTCACCGGCTTTCCGTCGGCGAACTCCTCGAACACGCCGCGCAATACCGGCTCCAGGGCGGCAAATACGTCTTCCTGCTCGACAAAGCTCATCTCGACGTCGAGTTGGTAGAACTCGCCCGGCAAGCGGTCGGCGCGCGGGTCCTCGTCGCGGAAACAGGGCGCGATCTGAAAATAGCGATCGAAGCCCGCCATCATCAGGAGCTGCTTGTACTGCTGGGGCGCCTGGGGCAGGGCGTAGAACTTGCCCGGGTGGATGCGCGAGGGCACGAGGAAGTCGCGGGCGCCTTCGGGGCTCGAGGCGGTGAGAATCGGCGTCTGAAACTCGAAGAACCCCTGCCCTTTCATTCGCCTACGAAGCGAATCAATGATTTGACCACGCAGCATGATGTTCTGGTGCAGCTTCTCACGGCGCAGATCGAGGAACCGGTACCGAAGCCGCGTGTCCTCGGGATAGGGCTGGTCGCCGAACACCGGCAGCGGCAGATCGCCCGCCGGGCCCAAAACCTCGATCTCGCGCACATAGACCTCGACGAGCCCGGTCGGCATCTCGGGATTCTCGGTGCCGGGCGGGCGCTTGCGCACCCCGCCGTCGACCCGGATGACGAATTCCGACCGCAGTTTCTCCGCTTCGGCGAACGCTGGAGAATCCGGATCGACGACGCACTGGGTGAGGCCATAGTGATCGCGCAAATCGATGAACAGAAGCCCGCCGTGATCGCGGATGCGATGGCACCAGCCCGAAAGCCGGACCCCAGCGCCGTCCTCGGCGAGGGTCAGGGCGCCGCAGGTATGGGTGCGGTAACGATGCATGGAGATTGGTCTTATTCGCTTTGAGGGCCGTTGAGGCGCTGCCTAACTGAAAACGCTCGCAGGGGAAAGCGCCAACTCCGCCGCCGCGGCCATGCTCCGCCCGCCAAAGACCCGGCAATTCAAGGCGGCGCAATCCGTTAGCGCTAATAATATGTAATAACGGCTCACATTCGCCTAAATATGCTTGACAGTCTGTAAATTAGCAAATTACAATACTATCGCGGTATATTCGTGGGAGGGCGTAAAGTGCGTAAGTGGTTGTGTTTGTTGGCATGTGTCGGCACCGGAGTGGCGAGCCTCGGGCTTTCAGCCCTTTCGGCCAAGGCCGCTGATCCTATCGGAATCGACTGGTACTCCGTCACCCCGAGCTTTGGCGATTTCAACCTGGCGCCGTGCGGGACACAGGATTGCGGCCAGGTATTCGACAATTCGAACCCCGAAGTCGGGACATTGCTCAAGAACGGCCTGCCCGTCGCATCTTCGGGTAATCCCGCCGGCCTCCTCGAGGGCGCCGGCAATCCGCTCAACTGGTGGACCCCGCTGGCCGGAGAGGTCGCCTATGAGGGAACGACGATCCAGTCGCTGCCGCTGATGCAGAACATGTTCACGCCCGAAGGGACGGGTTCGAACGACAGCTCGGCGTTTCAGACCGCGATGTTCTTCGCCACGCTCAACGTTGGCGCTGGAGGCGGTTCGATCACATTCGGCGGCGATGACGACATGTTCCTGGCGCTCAACGGGTCCGTGGTCGACCAACTCGGCGGCATCCACCCGTACGGGACGACTTCGACCTATGACGTCACTCCGGGAACCTATTCGATGGAGGTCTTCTTCGCCGACCGCCACGTCGTCGCCGCCTATGCCGACATTCAGCTTGGCGCGACATCACGACCAGCGTCCCCGAGCCGGCTTCCTGGGCGCTGTTGCTGATCGGCTTCGCCGGCCTCGGTTACGCCGCACACAACCGGGGTCGAAACGGCCGGCTCGGGCCGGCGATACCATAACAAATATCGTGAGCCCTCACTTCAAGGGCCGCCTTCGGGCGGCCCTTTCTCCTGCGGCGCGACGCCGCCAGTCGCCACGCCGGCCCGGGCGCCAGCCTCTTTGGCGGCAGCCTCGCGCCAGAAGCGCGCCTTGGCTGCATCCGGCGACACCAGCACTCCTTCCTCGTACACTGCGCCGAGCCTGCGCATCGCCCCCAGATGCTGGGCGTCCGCCGCGCGCTTATACCACACAATCGCCTCGGCCGAATCCTGAGCGATCCCTCGCCCCTGTTCGGCGAGGGCGCCAAGGCGGAACATGGCCTGCGGATCATTCTGCTTGGCGGCCCGGTTATACCAATCGACCGCCTGCGCGACATCCACCGGGACGCCCCGTCCGCGCTCGTAAATCGCGCCGAGCCTGACCATCGCCCCCGCATGCCCAGCCTTGGCCGCCTGCTGGTACCAATCGCGGGCCGCGGCGGTGTCCAGCTCCACGCCCTTGCCGGATTCATAAAGCGCGGCGATGGCGAACATCGCCTCCGGCTGGCCGTTCTTCGCGGCGTTCAGGTACCACTCGCGCGCCTGTGAGTAGTCTTTGTCGACGCCCCTGCCGCTGTCGTAGAGCCGCCCGAGATTCACCATCGAGCCGATGTTGCCCGCATGGGCGGCCCTCTCGTACCACTCGCGCGCCTGGGCGAAGTCTTGCGCGAAACCTTGCTTCTCGGCTTCGCCGCTATCATAGATCGAGCCGAGGTTGTCCATGGCGTTCGCATCGCCCTCATTGGCGGCGTCGCGCAGGAAGTGAAGCGCCTGCGCGTAGTCCTGCGGCGCGCCCCAGCCGTTACGGAAGCTCACGCCGACGTAGCCGGTTGAACTCGCGTCTCCCAATCCAGACGCCACCTGAAAGAACTTGAACGCTTCCCTACGGCCCGCGTCGTCCATCTGATATTGCGCCCCGGCCACGATCGGCTTGGCGCTGGTGAGAAGCGCCTCCGCGTGCTTGCGCTCGTTCTGCGCAAACCACGCGAGCAGCAAGGTCGCGGCGGCGACGACGACCGATACGACAACGAGAAGGTTCCTCGCCTTCTCGGTTCTCGCCCGCCTTTTCTGTTCGTCCTGCGCCCGCTCGACCGCCGCTTCCTTTTCGCGCAACGCGGCTTCGCGCTGCGCGTTGGCTTCCTGCATCGCTTTGAGCCGTTGGAACTCGGCGCTTGACTGCGCCTCCGCTTCCGCTTCGCTCGCCCGGATGAAATCGAGCTGGAGCGCTGTTGGCTCAGGCGCCGTTTTCGGCCGGCGCGCCGCCCATGTTTTCGCTTGGGCAATGTCACTGCCAGTCAGCAGCCGGTTCGAAGGCCGACCGCCGTCGTTCCATTCGCTCGCGCGCTGGAGATAACGCGTGTGCTCGCGCAACCACTCGAAATCGGTGTTGAGGGCCTCGGAAAGGCTTTTCAGGCCATGCCCGAAGCCGGAACCGGGCTCCGCCGGCTCGGCGTAGAAGAAAATGTAATTGAGACCTCGAAGCCTCGCCGGTAGACTCGCATCGCCCAGCGAACGGCAGACGACAGGGAGAATGCGTTTGCCGAGCTCAGCTGACTGGTCGGCCTCCCAGCCGCAGATCTCCGACCGCGCCGAAGACGGTGAAAGGACAAAGACAACCGTATCAGACTCCGCGATGAGTGCGCTGAGGCGCGTCTTCCAGTCCTCGCCGCCCGAAATGTCTTCCCGGTCGATTACGCACTCGAACCCGCACGTTTGCAGCGCCGCCTGCAACTGGTCGGCAAAATCGCTTTCGACCCGGCTATAGGAGATGAAGACGCGGAGCTTGCCCTTGTCGGCCGGATGATCGCGGTTCGCGTCCGCCGCCACGACGATCGCTGGCCCCGGCAGGTCCTGACCGATCGGATTAGCAGGGATTTCGGCCATATTCGTCGCTCCACCCCCGAAAAATCGTATCGGATCGCTGACTGAGACCTTGATGTTGAACGCCCGACGATACGCCCTTCGCAACCCCCCCGGCTAGCTCGCACGAGGCCGTTTCGGCGCCGCAGTATCGACGCCGCCGCCCAAGCAGCGTATCCTCGCCTTCAATCCTACGCTGTGTTCGGGATCACATCATGTCCCTGTTAGCCGACCCTGCCGCCGCGGCGGCGCAACTCCTCCGCCGGGAGGATGAGAGCGGCGTGGTCATTCTGACTTTGAACACGCCGCACAATCGCAATGCGCTGAGCCTCGACATGCTCCAGGCGCTGATCGCCGGGTTCGACGACATCGCCAATGACGACACGGCCCGCGTTGTCGTGCTCGCCGGCGCTGGACAGGCGCTGAGCGCTGGCCATGACCTCAAGGAGATGCAGGCGCATCGCAACGATTGCGACCGAGGCCGCGACTTTTATGTCGAACTGTTCGAGCGCTGCGCTGCGCTCATGCAGGCGGTGGTGGCGCTGTCGAAGCCAGTGATCGCGGCGGTCGAGGGCATCGCGACCGCAGCGGGGTGCCAGCTCGTCGCCGCCTGCGATCTTGGGATCGCCGGAGAGAAGGCGCGCTTCGGCCTCTCGGGCGTGAATTACGGGCTCTTCTGCTCGACGCCGCTGGTGGCGGTTGGCCGCGTTGTGTCGCGCAAGCAGGCGTTGGAGATGGCGCTGACCGGTCGGCTCTACTCCGCCGCGGAGGCCGAACGCTTCGGCCTCGTCAACCGCGTCGTCCCCGAAGGCCGCGCCCTCGAGGAAGCCCTTGCGCTCGCCAGGACAATCGCAAGCCACTCGGCTCCGACGCTGGCGATCGGCAAGCGCGCGTTCTATGCCCAGATCGAGCGGCCGCTCGACGAGGCCTACGCGCTCGCTTCGCTGGCGATGATCGACAATCTCTCCGAGGCCGATTCGGTCGAAGGCCTCGGCGCCTTCCTCGATAAGCGGCGGCCGGTCTGGGGATCGTGACTTGCCGCCGATCGACGGCCTCAGCGACGACGAGGTGCGGTCGATCTGACCAGCGTCTCCACGATCGCCGTCGTCGGCGCCTCGCCCAATCCGGCGCGACCGTCCAATGGGGTGCTAGGCTTTCTCATCGCCAGAGGTTTCGAGACCTATCCGGTCAATCCGGGCCAAGCCGGCGGCCTCCTTCGCGGCCGGCGAACTTACGCGCGGCTCGCCGACGTCCCCGCGGCGATCGACATGGTTGACGTCTTCCGCAATTCCCGCGCCGCCGGCGGCGTGGTCGAAGAAGCGCTGCGCCTCGACCCCCTGCCCGGCGTGATCTGGATGCAGCTGGGCGTCGTCGACGAAGAGGCGGCGAAGCGGGCGCGCGCTAAGGGCGTCACCGTGGTCATGAACCGCTGCCCAAGCATCGAATTCCGCCGCCTGTTCGGCGGGCCGCAAGCCGTGGCGCTTTGAGACGCCCGAGACTGAGCGACGCCGAGGCCGCGAATCCAAGCCGGGCCGCAACAAAATCCAAGCCGCCCGCAACAAAATCCAAATCCCCCACAACAAAATCCAAATCCGGCGCAACAAAATCCAAATTATTCGCAACAAATTCCAAATCCTCCGCCGTGCCGCACCTCCAATCTTATCAAATGATTAGCCACGATTTCGGCGCCAGGCGGCGAAAGGACGAGACCGACGTAGCCGCAGTCCTTGCGGACCGGGGCCGCAGGCGTCCCTTCGGAAAAAGGAAACCACAGATCCGGGCGCTTGCAAGAAAATGTCGATTCGCAGAAAGGCGGACATACCCTCCTGTGGGCGTCGCCGGACTGCGACAACCCTTCGCGCCCTTCGCAGCCGATTCAAGTTGCCGCCGACGCCCCGAAATCCTCAAGGCGCGCGGGCGAGGCAGCAGTCGCGCAAGGTGGCGAGCGTGGTTTTCCGCGGGCCGTCGATGTAGACGCTGTAATCCTCCGCGCCCCATCCCGGAAGCTTCGAGGGATATCCCGGCAGCGCCACGGTTCCGTCGCCGCAGACCTGCCAGAAGGTGATCTGGTCGATGGAAACGCCGTACCTGTCCATCGGCGGCATCGCCGACGTGTAGGCGGGGTTCACGCAACTGTCGGCGCAAAAGGTGCAGTCCGTCATCTGGAGGTCGCGGAAGATGCCGCGCCCGTACACCGCGATGCGCAGGCTCGTGCGCTGCTTGAAGCGGTCGACGAAAGCCTGGGTGCAGGTCGTGATGTTATCGGCGAGCTGACTCCTGAGGTTGCTGTCGGTGATTGTCTCCAGCCGCTGCGGCGCCCAGGATCCCTGCCCGCCTTCCTCGACATCCACCCAGGGCATCAGGTCTCCGCTGTCGAATCCCCCCGCCGCTTCGACCTGGTCGCAAAAGTAGTCGGCCTGCGCCGCGCCATCCTGCGAGAAAACGAGGAAGTGATAGCACCCGCGGAAGAAATCGACCCCGTACTGATCACCGGCAACGTCGTGCAGTTTTGCCCAGCTCCGCGCGAACCATTGCTCGTTCCCCTGACCCCACCCGGTTCCCTGCGACGCCTTGACGACGCATCCCACCAACTCCTTGTCGTCCACGACCAACCCCGGCAGCACTTCAAACGGCGGGTTGGGGCCCAGATCCTCCGGGTAGATGTCGGTCACAATGAATGTGCCTTCTCGATCCGGATCGCCTGCCATGTCTTCCTCCTGCAAAGGAATGGACCCGCCGTCTCGCGCCGTCAGGTCCGCCGCGGCTCGCTCGCGCTTTTATGACTGAAATTGGTCGGCAAGTGTGACAGAGGTTGTACCGCACCCGGTTCTTTGGACAAACGGTTGGCTTATGCGGCGCGCCTGAAAGGCTGGTCATGCCAAGCGGCGCGAGCGTCGTCAGGGCTTCGGTGGCCGTTCTTCTCGATTAGCCATCCGGCGTTGTAGCGGGCGGCGAAGGCGCGAACGGCGTCTCGGACGTCGTCGACGGTCTGGAAGCTACGTCCGTACACGATCTGCTCCTTGAGGGTTCGGAACAAGCGCTCGATGACGCCATTGGTTTGCGGCTCTCCGACGAAGGCGTAGCTCGGCGCGATGCCCCAGGAGCGGATCTGTTTCTGGAAAGCGTCCGACATGAAGTTGCTGCCGTGATCATGCCGCAGCGCCAGGCCGCGGGCGGCGCCGGCGTCGACGCGGTCGAACTGGTTTCGCACCGCCATGCCGACGGCCTGAAGAGCTTCGAAGCGGGTCCCGCGCTTGGCGACATGCCAACCGAGCAGCTCGGCGTTCCAGTGCTCGGCGACGCCGAACAGCCAGACCTTGCCGTCCTGGACGGTGGCGATTTGGGTCGCGTCGGTCGCCCACATCACATTCGGCGCCTCGGTGACGATCCGCCGATCGTGCGGCGCGTCGGAGCGCGTGCGAGCGCGATGGGGCGACAGCAGGCCATGCTCGCGCATGAGCCGCAGCAGGCGTTTGCGTGACACCCGCACGCCATCGATCGCACGCAGCCTGGCCCAGACCTTCCGGTGTCCTTCGCCCGTCCACGGGGATCGCTCGAGGTCGGCGTGGATGGCGGCGAGCAACGCCTCGTCTCCGACGCTGGGCTTGGGCCCGCGGCGCGCCGAGGCCGAGGCTGGCGCGACGGCGCCCGCCTGCGGCGGGCGCGCGGCATAAAAGGAGGAGCGCGGCTGGTCCCAGATCTGGCAGACCCGGGCCACGCCATAGCGGCGGCCGGTGGTCGGGGACGTCGCCTCGGCCATCACCGCGACCTCCTGCGGGCCAAAGGGCCGGGACGCCCGATTCTGGCGCGCAGCAGCTCGACCTCCATGCTGAGCTCGCCGATGCGCTGCATCGCGGCGGCCAGTTCGCCGCTCGCGGGGTCGCTTTCGCGCTCCTTCAGCGCGCCGTCCAGGGCGGCATCCGCCTTCTCCCGCCATTGTTCGAGCTTGTAGATCGGCACGCTAAGCTCCCGCGACAGAAGCTCCACGGACTCGCCGCGAAGCAGGCGCAACACCACCTCCCGCTTGCGCCCCACGCTCCAACGCTGGCCCGGCGCCAACGGCCCGATCGTCGAAGGGTTCAGCGTCATACCCGGCAAACCTGTGGACAGCGTGGACGGGCTCCGCCCGCCCTCGCTGACCACAGGCGCAGCAGCAACATCAGTGCCTTCGATTTCTCGTCTCATGGCCTTCATCACCCCGGTCTCCTCTCTGACAAATAGCTGTCCAGAGAAACCGGGGCAGCTCAAGTGTGACAGAGGTCACAAGCCGCTATCCGTCTGGGATTTCGCCGCGCCGGTAGGTGTTCGCCCGCGTGCGCCGCTCATCATAGCGACTTCGCTTCGCCCGCAGTTGCGCGGCGTCTCGATTGAGCGCGTATGCCGGGTTGCCGGGCGGAAGCCATCCTTCTGGACATGGTTTCCGCCCGCGGGGGAGCTGGCGGCTAGGGCTCAGTTCCCCATCAGCGACTTGGCGTTGTCGGGCGTGATGGCGAGCGTCGGCACGATGACGTTCGCCGGCACGCTCTCGGCGCAATCGAGCAGGATGGCTTTCGCCATCTCGATCGCCTGCGGGCCGCCGGTCGGATAGGTGAACGTCGCCGCCCACTCGCCTTCGGCGACCGCGCGAATGCCGCCCGCCGGTCCGGGAAGACCATCCGTGCCGAGGATCTTGATGTCGCCGTCCTGCTTGCCGGCGCCTTTCGCCGCAAGCCGCGCGCCAGCCGCCATCATGTCGTTGCTCGCATAGAGCGCCTTGATGTTGGGATGGGCCTGAAGGATCGCGGCGAAAGCGACCTGAGCCTTGTCCGGCATCCAGTCGGCGGCCTGTTCGGCGACGATCTGGATCTTACCATTGCCTTTGACGCCATCCTTGAAGCCGTTCAGGCGCTCAACGGCGGGGGTGGAGCTCGGCAGGCCCTCGAGGACCGCGACCTCGCCGCCGTCGGGGAGCAGCGTGCCAGCGACATATTTGCCGGCCTCCTGGGCGATCTTGAAATTGTCGCCGCCGATGAAGGCCGTGTAGTCCTTGCCGGGGTCGCCCACGGTCTTGCGGTCGAGCTCGATGACCGGAATTCCCGCCTTCATCGCCCGCGCGACGACCGGCGTGAGCGGCGCAGCCTCGAACGGCGAGATCAGGATCAGATCAACCTTCTGGGTGACGAAATTGTCGACCTGCGAGGTCTGCGTGTTCACGTTCGCTTGGCCGTCGGCAATCTGGAGCGTGAACTGCGGCACTTTCGCCGCCGCCGCCGTCATTTCGTCGTTGACATGCACGCGATAGGGCTCGGCGTTGGTGGCCTGCGAGAAGCCGATGACGTACTTGCCGTCCTTTCCGCAGTCCTTGACGAGAGGCGCGGCGTTTGCCACGCCGACGGCGAGAGCCAGCGCGCCGGCGCCGAGCATCAGCGCAGTTGATCTTTTCGTTGCTTTAGAGGTCATTGGTCTCTCCCTGGGTTGTGTTGTGCGCTCGAAAGGCTTCCGACTCGCGTCGGAGAAAGATCGCGGCGCCGGCGCATCGACTATTCCCGCGATCCATTGTCATGTCGCCCGACGGTCATCGGCCCAATCCCTCGCGGCGACGGACGAGAGACTGAAGTACAGCGGCAAGCACGATGATCGCGCCGGTCGCGAGCAATTGCAGCGCCGCATTGACGTTGTTGAGCTGGAGCACGTTGGCGAGCGCGCCGAGCATGACCGCGCCGGCGACTGTTCCGACCATCGACCCCGAGCCGCCGAACAGGCTGGTGCCGCCGATGACGACGGCGGCGATCGCGGTCAGTTCATAACCGGTGCCGTCGTTGGCGCTGCCGAAATTGAATTGCCCGGCGTGGACGACTCCGGCGATCCCGGATACGAGGCCGGTGATCGCGTAGACCGAAATCTTGACCGCGGTCACCGGCACGCCCGAGAGGCGCGCGGCGCGTTCGTTGCCGCCGACGGCGAACACATAGCGGCCGAACCGGGTGAAGTTGAGCACGAAGGTGGCAATGGCGGCGACGACGACGAACACCAGCGTCGCGACGGGCACGATGTTGTTGAACAGGCGATCGCCGAGAATGGCGAACACCGGCGGCGCGAGGCCAGGCCCGTCGCCGTAGGAAATGTTGATGTACTGGTTGTTGGAGATGACCAGCGCGAGGCCGCGCGCGACCTGCAAGCCCGCCAGCGTGACGATGAACGGCTCGAGCCGGAACCGGGTCGAGATGGCCCCCTGGATCGCGCCGAAGGCCGCGCCGCAGGCGACGACGAACAGGATTGTCGGGATCAGCCCCCAGCCGGCGGTGGTCATGATCGTTGCAGTCAGCACGCTCGAGAGGCTCAAGAGCGCGCCGACCGAAAGATCGATCCCAGCGGTAATGATGACGAACGTCATGCCGACGGCGATGATGCCGGTCTCGCTGACCGCGCGCACGATGTTGGCCATGTTGTCGGGAGCGAGAAACAGGATGTGGCCATGGCGGCGCGGCGAGAAGATGATGCCGCCGATCGCCACCAGCACGAGGCCGATCACGCTCTGGAACCGGACAAGTATCGCGAAGATGTCGACGCGGCGTCGGCCCGAAGGAACAGCGGCTGAGGAGTCGCGAATTGTCGCCGGCTGACTCATGCGTGCGCTTCCTCGTTCGCTTCGGCCGCGGCGAGCACGTCATGCTCATTCGCCCCGCCTGGAAACTCCATCACAGTCCGGCCCGCCCGCAGGACGACCACGCGGTCGCACAGGCCAAGAAGCTCCGGCATCTCGCTTGAGGCGACGAGCACGCCCATCCCCTTCCCCGCCAGCTCGCGAATCCGGGCGTATATTTCACCCTTCGCGCCCACGTCCACGCCGCGGGTCGGCTCGTCAAGCAAGAGCAGGCGAGGATCGCCGATGACTTCCTTGGCGATGACGACTTTCTGCTGGTTGCCGCCGGACAGGGCGCCGACGACGATCTCGGGCCGCTGCGGGCGCACGTCGAAGGCGCGAATCGCGTCCCGGGCGAGAGAGCGCTCCCGCGACGGGGACATGAGGAAAAACGGCGAGACGCGCTCAAGCACCGTCAAGACGACATTGCGCCCTACGGTGTCGCGGATCAGCAGGCCGCTGCCCCTCCGGTCGTCCGTCACGAGGCCAAGTCCCTCCTGACGCGCACCGCGGATCGAGGTCAAACGCGCGGGAGCGCCATCGATTTCAACCAGGCCGGACCACTTGCCGGCGCCCGCCGCTCCGTATAGCGCGGTCAAGAGCTCGGTGCGGCCGGCGCCCATGATTCCGGCGAGACCGACAATCTCGCCCGAGCGCACTTCCAGCGTCACGTCTTCCGGGGCCTGCCAGCCCGGCCTTGCGTCTTGCGGCATGAAGCGCGCGTTCTTGAGGCGAAGAACCGGGTTTCCGAATTCAGTCGCGCGACGCGGATAGAGTTCGTCGAGCGGGCGTCCCACAAGGAGCCTCACCAGCTCGGACTGCGGCGCGTTTGCAGGCTGAACGCCGGCAATCTGGCCGTCGCGCATGACCGTCACCCGGTCGGCGACGCGGGGCACTTCCTCGAGCCGGTGCGAAATATACACGATCCCCACCCCTCGCCCCGCGATCTCGCGCATGACCTTGAACAGCCGTTCGACTTCCGCTGCGGTGAGCGCGGCGGTCGGTTCGTCCATGATCAGGATGCGCGAGGCGTAGGTCAGCGCCTTGGCGATGGCGACGATCTGCCGCCGGCCAACGGAGAGTTCGCCGACCGGCTGATCGACGTCGATCTCGACCCCGACCGCTTCGAGGCGGGAGCGGGCCGCGCGCCGCATTGCCGGCCGGTCGAGGACGCCCGCGCGCGTCAGCTCCCGCCCGAGGAACAGGTTGGCGGTGACGTCGAGGCTCGGCACGAGATCGAGCTCCTGGAAAATGGTCGCGACGCCAGCCGCTTGCGCGGCGCGGGGATCGACGAAGCGCACAGCCGCGCCGTCGATCCGCACATCGCCTGAGTCCGGCTCGATCACGCCGGAGAGGATGTTCATCAGCGTCGATTTGCCGGCGCCGTTCTCGCCGAGCAGCGCATGGATCTCGCCCTGGCGGAGATCGAAATCGACACCGCGCAGCGCCTGGACGCCGCCGAAGCGCTTGACGACGCCGTGCATGGCGAGCAGCGGCGGCGCCGGTTCTGCCGGCGCGATCATCGCAGCCTCCCGCACGAGTTGCGAATTTTGAGCGCGGCGTCGAGGCGCACGGTGCGGCGCGCGCCTTCGGGTGCGGCGATCCGCTCCATCAACAGGAACGCCGCCCGCCGGCCGATCTCCTCGCACGGTTGCGCAACCAGGGTGAGGCGCGGCTCGAAGCAATCCGCCCACTCGAAATCGTCGAAGCCGGCGATGGAAATGTCGGCAGGAACGCGAAGTCCGCGGGCGCGAATGGCCCGCATCGCCCCGATCGTCGCCATATTGTTGCCGGCCACGATCGCGGTCGGCGGATCGGGCAACGAAAGGAGCGCGTGGGTCGCCTTGGCCGCGCTCGCGGTCGACGCATTTCCGTTGACGAGATAGCGCACGTCGAACTTGAGCCCCAGCCGCGCGAGAGCGTCGCGGTAGCCGATGATGCGTTCAAGCGTCGTCTGGAATCCGGGGTGGCCGCCGATATAGCCGATCCGCCGATGCCCCAGGCCGGCAACATAATTAACCAGCTCGCGCATCGCCTCGCGATTGTTGACGCCGACCTGATCGAACGCGGGATCGAGCGTGCGGTCGACCAGCACGCACGGCAGGCGCGTCGCCTGCAGATAGGCGAGCGCGCGGCGCTCGGGGTCGGGGCTCGGGGCCAGAATGACGCCGTCGACCCGACGCTGATGCAACGCGGTCAGGACCTGAAGCTCGCGCGCCGGATCGTCCTGGGTGTCGGAAAGGAAAATCATCATGCCGAGCCGGGCGCATTCGGTCTCGATGGAGCAGATGATGTCAGTGAAGTAGGGGTTGGCGATCGCCGAAATGGCGATGCCGACCGATTGGGTTGTGGCGGTCTTCAGCGACCGCGCGACGACGTTCGGATGATAGTCCGTCGCGTCGATGACGGCCTTGACGGCGCTGGCCGTCGCCGGTGAGACCCGCCGCGTGCCATTGATGACGTGCGATACGGTCGAGACCGAAACGCCCGCCTCCCGCGCCACGTCGGCAATGGTCGTCACGCCGCCTCCCGAAGTTCCTCGCCGTCCCGCCCTCGCGCAGAGGGGACCTGTTTTCCGGACAAGCTAGCAGATCGAAACGTTTGCGCAACCGTTTCGATGCTCTTGCGATCTTGAGCAGGCGTCGCGAGCGTCAATCTGCTATCTTGGCTGCCGCTAAACGAAGGCGCACTGAACACGGGGCGGCGAACCGATCGCAAGAATGCGCCCATCCCGCCACCCGGCCCGCGCCCTGGTCTTGACGCTGACGCTGTTTGCGCTTGGCGGCGCGCATGCGGCGCCGGCCGAACGGGCTATCGTCGTCACCCCCGACAATTTTCCGCGCGCCGAATCGGACCTCTTCTTCAGCGGCGTCGTCAAGGACGGAGGCTTCGGCAAGTTCATGCATCGGCGGGAACCGACGCCGATCGCCAGGCAAACCGTCATCCGGATGAACCGCGATACGCTTTATTCGGCGGCCGTGTTCGATCTCGACGCCGGTCCGGTCACCATCACCCTTCCGGACCCCGGCAAGCGCTTCCTGTCCATGCAGGTGATCGACGAAGACGAGTATACGCCCGAAGTCGTCTACGGCGCCGGCGTTCACACGCTGACCAAGGATGAGATCGGCGCCCGATACATCCTTGCCGCCGTGCGCATTCTGGTCGACCCGAGCGATCCCAAGGACGTCGAAACCGCCCGAGCGCTCCAGGACGCGATCAAGATCAGCCAGCCCGGCGGGCCGGGAGCGTTCAAGATTTCCGAATTGGGACGCCTCGAGCCAGGTCAAGGTGCGCGACGCCTTGCTCGACCTGGCTCAGACGGTTCCCGACACCAAGGGCATGTTCGGCCCGCGCGGGAAGGTCGATCCCGTCCGGCGCCTGATCGGCTCTGCCGCCGCCTGGGGCGGCAATCCGGAACAGGACGCGCTCTATCTCAACGTCACCCCGGCCCACAACGACGGCAAGACGGTCTACAAGCTCGCCGTCAAGGACGTGCCCGTCGACGGCTTCTGGTCGATCAGCGTCTACGACGATCAGGGCCATTTCGTTCAAAATCCGCAGAACGCTTATTCGATCAACAGTATGACGGCGAAGCCCGGCGACGACGGCTCTCTCGCCGTTCAGTTCGGCGGCTGCGATGGCAAGATCCCCAATTGCCTCCCCACTCCGCCGGGGTGGAACTATCTTGTGCGCCTCTATCGCCCGCGGCCCGAGATTCTGACCGGCGGGTGGACATTTCCGGAGGCGCAGGCGGCGCCATAGGAGTCGGGCGCCACGACCCTGCAGTTTGTTGACATTTTCCCGATTTGATCTATGGGGAAGCGCGCCGAGAGCGAATGAAGGCTCCGGCGGGCGTCGGCGAGCGCTTCGCGCCGATGCTGACGCGAGACTTGCGCGCCGGGACCCGCGAAACCATTGACGCGGGCCCATGAGGCCTCCATATGACCAAAAGCGGATGCGAGGCATTCGCGCTAAGCGAGTAATGATGAAATTTAATGAACTCGGCCTGAGCGAAAAAGTGCTCAAAGCCGTCGAAGCGTCAGGCTATGACACGCCGACGCCGATCCAGGAACAAGCGATTCCCTATGCCCTGCAAGGCCGCGACGTGCTCGGCATCGCCCAGACGGGCACCGGCAAGACAGCCGCCTTCACCCTCCCGATGTTGTCGACGCTCGAGCGCGGCCGCGCCCGCGCCCGCATGCCGCGCACCCTCATCCTGGAGCCGACGCGGGAGCTCGCCGCCCAGGTCGAAGAGGCGTTCGCCAAATACGGCGTCAATCACAAACTCAACCTCGCGCTCCTGATCGGCGGCGTCTCGTTCGGCGACCAGGAGACCAAGATCGCGCGCGGCGCCGACGTGGTCATTGCGACCCCCGGCCGCCTGCTCGATTTCACCGAGCGCGGCGGCCTGCTCCTGAACGCGATCGAGATCCTGGTCATCGACGAAGCCGACCGGATGCTCGACATGGGCTTCATTCCCGACATCGAACGCATCTGCAAGCTGGTGCCGTTCACGCGCCAGACACTGTTCTTCTCGGCCACGATGCCGCCCGAGATCACCCGCCTCGCCGACACGTTCCTCCACAATCCGGTCCGGGTCGAAGTCTCGCGCGCCGCTACAACCGCCGAGAACATCACCCAGACGCTGGTCCCGTCCGGCGGAACGCCGGAAGAGAAGCGCTCAACCTTGCGTCGCCTCATCCGCGGGGCCGAGAATTTCAAGAACGCGCTCATCTTCTGCAACCGCAAGCGCGACGTGCAGGTGGTCTACCGTTCGCTGCAGAAGCATGGCTTCTCGGTCCTCGCCCTGCACGGCGACCTCGATCAGCGCATGCGGATGGCGGCCCTCGACGCGTTCCGCGGCGGCGAAGTCCAGCTCCTGGTCTGCTCCGACGTCGCCGCCCGCGGCCTCGACATTCCCGATGTCAGCCACGTGATCAATTACGACGCGCCGCATCACTCCGAGGACTACGTCCACCGGATCGGCCGCACCGGCCGCGCTGGAAAGTCCGGAGTCGCGCTGACCCTCGTCTCGCGCATCGACCAGAAAGCGATCGCCGAGATCGAGAAGCTCATCGCGCGCAAGATCGACTGGCAGGACGGCGCCCAATTGCCCCCCGACGACGAGATCGAAGCGCCGCGACGCGAGCGAGCGCACGGCGGCCGCGGCGGAGCCCACCGCCGCCCCGAGCGCACCGCGCCGGTCGACGGCGGCGAGCGCCCGGACCGGCACGCCGAGCGACGTTCTGACTCGCGCCGCCATCACGCCGAACGTCCGCCGCGCGAGCGCATCGCCGCCGAGGCCGAGCGCGCCCCGGCCCCGCGCGCCCCTTCGTTCGCCGATGCCCCGCCCCGCCGCGAGCGCCCGCGCCGCGAGGACGACGCGCCGGTGATCGGACTTGGCGACCATGTGCCCGACTTTCTCCTCCGCCCGGTCAAGGCGCGCGCTCGGCCCGCGCCTGCGCCGATCGAAGCTGAAGAGTGAGATTTGTAGCCGCGCTCGCTGAGCGCGGCGGAAGCGGATCCATAGGGCGTTCGCGAGACCGCCCGTCTGCCGCGTCAACAAAAGCTCAAGCCTTGTTCGCCTTGCCCCTCCCCGCCTTTCGCGCCTTCTGGGTAGCCGCGCGCCGCGCCGCGTCCACAGCCAGCGACGCCCAACGGCGAAGCGCGTCTTCATCGTCGTAGGCCTCCGCGGGCAAGCGCCAGAACGGCATCTTCACCGCCTTGCCGTTTTTTGCCTCATAGACGAAGGGGGAGGATTGCGCCGCGGCGAAAGCCGCCTCCGCTTCGACATCGGCCTTCAGGAACACTTCGCCCCGCAGCGAGATAGCGAAGCAGAGGCCATCGGCATAGACGCCGTGGCCGCTGAACATGCGTTTGACGGCGACCGACCCGAACGGCTCGAACAGCGCCTTCAAGCCGTCGGCGTCCATCCGCTTGGTTCAGGCCGGCGCGTGAAGCGCCTCGGGGCTCGCCGGCGTGATCGCGACGCTCTCACCGCAGCCGCAGGCCGAGGTCTCGTTGGGATTGGAGAAGGCGAAGGTCGCGGACAGGCGGTCGACCTTGAAATCCATCTGCGAGCCAAGCAGGAACAGGACCGCCTTAGGGTCGATCAGGAGCTTGACGCCCTTGTCCTCGACGACCTCGTCGGTGGGCGCCGCGCTCTCGGCAAGTTCCATCGTATAGGACATGCCGGCGCAGCCCCCGTTCTTGATCCCGACGCGCAGGCCTGCGACCGGTTTTCCGGCCGCTTCGGTCAGCTCGCGTACCCGCGCCGCCGCCGCGTCGGTCAAAGTCATCACCTGTCGCCGTAACAGTCGGGACGCCATCTTTAGTCTCCGTCGACCGGGTTCAAGGCCCGGCGGATCTTCCACATATAGCATCGCGCCGAGCGTTTTGACAGGGCGGCGGGGCCCGCCCTTGTCATCAATGCGCCCCGCGCAGGACCCAGTAGCCGAATACGCCAACCGCGGCGGCCAGGAGGAGCATGGAGCGGGGCCCAACGATGAAAACGACATAGCCGCTTCGATTGGCTGCCATCATGAGCCCGAGCGCGGCGAGAAGGCACCCGAAGGCGGCCAGCAGGATATCCATGGATTCGCCTCATTGTGTGAGCACCCCCATGAGAGCGCCGCTGAGGACGAAGCGCAAGGCCGATGCGGCAAAATTCCTGAAGCTTTCGCGCCATCGCGCCCCCCGGACCGGGGGTCCTGTTTGCGGCCCGAGAGGTTTATGCTAGGCCGAGGCCATGGCCCAGAAGCGTCCATTGCCGCAGCGCGTCCTCACCCTGCACGACTGGGAGGCAAGGCACTACGTCATCGCGGCAGTGATCATCCTCGTGGTCATGGGGATGTTCGCCTATAGCTGGTCGTAGCGGCCGGAAGCGTTTCCGCTGCGCCTCACGCAGCGACAAGCGCACAAAAAAGCCGCCACGAGGGCGGCTTTTCCCGAGCTTGCAGCGGCTCTCTGTCGCCGTCAGGCGGTCGCGAGCGCCCCACGCTTCCGGTAGGCCAGATAGCCGATGCCAGCGAAGCCAAGCAGCATCATCGCCCAGGTCGAGGGCTCGGGAACCACTTGCACCGAGAAGCTCGTAAGAGCGACAAACGGATCGCCGGCGCCACCGGTGACCGGGTCGCCTGGTCCAAGGAGGCAATATACCGCTTCGCAGCCGTAGGGAGGACCAGGAGCGTAAATAGTGTCGTCCTCATAGAGATTGTACGCGGTGCTGCCGTCCCCCACGCTGAACGAAAATCCGAGCGAATCTACGCCGACGTTGGGAGGCGAAGGCGGATACACGATGTTATCTGGAAGATCGTAGTTGCTCAGCCCAAAGATCGTTTGTCCGTTGGCGGTTCCCGAAATGGAATCTATTGCGCAGCCGGATGAGGTGCACGTAGCATCCATCGTGCCGCTGCCCGAGATGCCGGTCCCGGTGTAACTCCATACCAGAGTAGTTGCGCTAGGAGCCTGTCTGGATAATAGCGGATTGTGGTGGCGGCGTTTGCTCGAATCGGATTTTGTTTGCTTATGAGCAAGACCTTCCGGCCCTGGACGATCGATCAGCCGCTGTTGTTGCCGCCGAGCGTTCAGGACTTTGTCGGCGAGGACCATCTGGCTCGCTTCATTTTGGCGCTTGTGCTCGAGCCTCTCGACCTTGGTGAGATCGAAGCCGCGTATGCGAGCGAGCGCGGGCAGCCGCCGTTTGACCCGGCGATGATGACGGCGCTGTTGCTGTACGGCTATTGCAACGGCGTCTACTCGTCGCGCCGGATCGCCAAGGCGGCGCGCGAACGGGTCGACTTCCTGAGCATTGTCGGGCTCGATCCGCCGGATTTTCGCACCGTCTCTGACTTCCGCAAGCGGCACTTGAAGGTGCTTGCGGGACTGTTCGGGCAAGTTCTCAAGCTGTGCGAACAGGCGGGACTTGTGAAGCTCGGCCATGTCGCGCTCGACGGGACGAAGATCAAGGCGAACGCCTCCAAGCACAAGGCGATGAGCTACGAGCGCATGGAGAAGCGTGCGGCGGAGCTCGAGGCCGAGGTCGAGCGGTGGCTGAGCGCAGCCGAGGCTGCGGACGCCGAGGAAGACAGAGCCTTCGGCCGCGACAAGAGCGGCGAGGAGCTGCCCAAATGGGTCGCCGACAAGAAGAAGCGCGTCGAGAAGATCCGGGCGGCGAAGGCCGAATTGGAGGCCGAGGCGAAAGCGGCCGCGGCGGCCAAGGCCAAAGCGCAGGCCGAGGAGCGGCGACAAGCCGAGGGCCGCAAGAAACCGGGCAAGCCCGCCGCCCCCCCATCCGAAGAGCCTGACCCCAAAGCGCAGAAGAACTTCACCGATCCCGAAAGCCGCATCATGAAAACCAAGGACGGCTTCATCCAGGGCTACAATGCGCAGGCGGCGGTCGACGCGACGGCGCAGGTGATCGTCGCCCACGGCCTCGACGCGAAGCAGAGCGATCAACATCAATTGGCGCCGATGGCCGACGCCATCGAAGCCAATCTGGGCAAGAAGCCGACGCAACTGTCGGCGGACGCGGGCTATTGCTCCGACGCCAACCTTACAGCGATGGAGGAACGCGAGATCGACGCCTATATCGCGCCGGGGCGGGCCAAGCACGCCGGGGAAGGAGAAGGCGGCGGCGCCCGCGTCGCCACCATGCGCGAAAGAATCAAGGCCGGCGGGCACTCCAGCCCCTACCGCTTAAGAAAGCAGCTGCCCGAGCCGGTGTTCGGACAGATCAAGCAGGCGCGCGGCTTCCGTCAGTTTCTCTTGCGCGGCGTCGAGAAGGTCGCCAACGAGTGGGGCCTCGTCTGCCTCGCCCACAATATCTTGAAGCTCGCCCAGGGGCGGACCCCGTCCCTGGCCGCACTCGCAACCGGCTGAGCTTCGCCACCTCGGAAACGGTGCAACGAACGATGGCCGCAAAGCTTCCACCCAACCTTACATCAAACCGGATGCGCGAATTTGCTGCATCCGGCTCTCCGACTGGCTTGAGCGGTTCAAATCCCATCTCGCCGAGGATTAAGCAGACAGGCTCCTAGCGCCGGAAACGAAAAGCGGAACGGCGGAGGCGGCAAGCGCCGCAAAAGTCACTGCCCATTTTTTCATGCATAAGCCCTCCTGAACGGCGAAAGGTTCCATGCGCAACCCGCCTGCCCGCACGGAACACCCACACTCACGCCGTTGCGTAAATCTCCATCAAATTTTCGTTGGTGTCAATCCCTTTGTGCGGCGCGAAGCCGATCACGTCATCGTGTTTGAACCCGTAGCGAGACTGGAGCTTCGCTGGCCAGTGTGGCAAAGCCACCGCCAGCCTTCCAGCAGGATCCCGCGCGTTGCCGCCGCTCCAGAGCCAAGCCGACCTCCTCGCCCGCATCGCCATTGCACTTGAGCGGCTCGCGCCCGCCACGGCGCCCGAACCCGATTTCGACGCGGCGGAAGCGTTCATCTGGCGCGCCGACAGCGGGGCGCTCGCGCCAGTCAGCCATGTCAACCGCGTCGACATTTCGCTCCTTCGCGGCGTCGACCGGGTGCGCGACCTCCTGGTCGACAACACCCGCCGCTTCGCCCGCGCCCTGCCCGCCAACAACGCGCTGCTATGGGGTGCGCGCGGCATGGGCAAGTCGTCGCTGGTCAAGGCGGCGCATGCCGCGATCAACCGCGAGAAAGGCGTCGACGGCCGCCTGAAACTGGTCGAAATCCACCGCGAGGACATCGAGGGGCTGCCAGCGCTGATGACGCTTCTGCGCGACGCGCCCTACCGGTTCATCGTCTTCTGCGACGATCTCTCATTCGACGCCGGCGACACCTCCTATAAGTCGCTCAAGGCCGCGCTCGAGGGCGGCGTCGAAGGCCGCCCGGCCAACGTGCTGTTCTACGCGACCTCGAACCGCCGCCATCTGATGCCGCGCGACATGATGGAGAACGAGCGGGGAAGCGCCATCAATCCGGGCGAGACAGTCGAGGAGAAGGTGTCGCTCTCCGACCGGTTCGGCCTCTGGCTCGGCTTCCATCATTGCAGCCAGGACGACTATCTCGCGATGGTCGCGGGCTACGCGAAGCACTTCGGGCTCGGCGCGCCGTCCGATCAGCTCGAAGCCGAGGCGCTCGAATGGGCGACGACGCGCGGCTCCCGCTCCGGCCGCACCGCCTGGCAGTTCATCCAGGACCTTGCGGGGCGGCTCGGCAAGCCGCTCGTGGCTGAGCAGGGCTGAGAGCAGACGCGCTCAAAAAAGGCGGAGGGCGGCAGATTCGCGGAGGCCTCGCGCTGCTTCACACCCGAGACGAGGCGCGCCTTCCTGGCGCCCAACCTGTCCCGTAGGGTCCGGCTCCGCCAGCGGGAGGTCGTAAGGCCAATGCGAACACGGTCCACGAAGGCAATCCTCGCAATCCTCTTGATTGCGCTTGCGGCTAAGACCGCCGCCGCTGCGACGGTCGGCGAGCGCCATCTCGTCGCTCACGAGGCGTCGGCCGCGCTACGCAACGCCTCGCATGACGATAACCTGCGGATCACGGTCTGGTATCCGGCCGCGCCCGACGCGGCCGAGGCGCCGCTCGACGTCGGCCCGCCTGTCAAGCCGAATTTCACCTCCGGTTCAGCGGCGCCGAACGCGGATTTCGAGGACGCCCGCCTGCGCCCGGTGATCCTCCTGTCGCACGGCTTCGGCGGCTCCGCGCGAATCATGGGATGGTTCGGGACCGCTTTGGCCCGGCATGGCTATGTCGTGATCGCGGTCGATCATCCCGGCAATAACGGGCGCGACCCGATGACCATCGGCGGCGCCGTCCTCTCCTGGGAGCGGCCGGGCGACCTCGCGACTGCGCTCGACAAGGTGAAAAGCGACCCGTCGCTTGGCCCTCATCTCGACCTCAACCAGCTAGGCGCGGCGGGCTTCTCGGCAGGCGGCTTCACGACCCTCGTCGAGGCCGGCGCACGTGTGGATTTCGACCGCCTTCTGCGGTTCTGCGACGCGCATCCGGACGACGGGATCTGCGCCCCGCAGAAAGAGTTTCAATTCTCGCGCGCGGATGCGGAAGCGTTTTTCGCCCAGCCCGCCGGGGCGGCGGCGCTCGCTCACGCCAAGGACGATCACAGCATCCAGGGCGTGAAAGCCGCGTTCGTGATGGCCCCTGGCATCGTACAGAGCCTCGATCCGGAAAGCCTCAAGAGCATGCGGGCTCCTGTGCGCATCCTGCTTGGCGACGCCGACAAGGTCGCCCCGCCCGCGACCAACGGCGAAGTCGCCGCGGCGCTCATTCCCGGCGCCAGACTGACCGTGCTGCCGCATGTCGGCCATTACGACTTTCTCGCCGAATGCACGCCTGCGGGGGACGTCACGGTCCCCGTCTGCCCGACGGAGGTCCCGCGCACCGCGACACACAAGACGGCGATCGACGAGGCGCTGGCGTTCTTCGATGCGACGCTGGGCGCCAAGTAGCAAGCGCGATTTGTCGCCTTACGCAGCACGCGCGCCGCGCGGCCAAGTGACGAGCGCAAGGCCCGCGAGCACGAGCGCGATTGCGAGCGCAAAACCGGCCGTGACCTTCTCTCCAAACACCAGCCAGCCCGCGAAGACGCCAACGAGCGGAGTTATGAACGTGAAGGCTGAGAGTTGCGCCGCCGCGTAGTTGGTCAGCGTCCAGAACCATAGCGCGTAGCTGACGCCGACGACGGCCACGCCTTGCCAGAGGAGCGAAGCGACCGTCGCCGCCGAGAGATGCGCCGGCGCCGTCTCCCCAAACGCATAGACGAGAGGAGGGGTCGCCACGGTCGCGACGGCAATCTGGTAGAGCAGCACTTTGAGCGGATCGACACGCCTGAGCGGCGTCGCCTTGATGACGATGGTCGTCGCGCCCCAGAGAGCTGCGGCGAGAAGCGCGAGCAGGTCGCCGACGAGATTGCCGCCGGGCGTCTGCCCCGCAAGCCCACAGGCGACGCCGACGAATGCAAGGCTGAGCCCCGCCCACTGGATCGGTTTCAGGCGCTCGTCCTTCAGAAGGAACGCTGCGCCGAGCGCTACGAAAAAGGGCGCCGCGTAGATGAAGACCGTGGCCCGGGCCGCAGTGGTGAACCGCAGCGATTCGAAGAGCGCGATGAACTCGGCGGTAAACAGCACGCCCGCCAATATTCCCGCCGCCTCCGTCCCGTCGATCTCGAAGACGCGCCGTTTCGCGAGGAGCGCGTAAGTCGCGACGCAAGCAACTCCGATCGCCGACCTTATCCCGGTCTGCGCAATCGGCCCGACCTCGGGCAACGCCAACTTGACGACGACCTGATTGAAACCCCAAACGATGCAGAGCGCGAAGGTGAGCGAAGCGGCGAAGGCGTCGAGGGGGCGGGCTCTCATCGCTCCCCCTCTCCATTCACAAGCCAAAAATCAAGGGCGGCCTAAACCCGCGCCGCAAAAGCGAAAGCGGCGGGCCTTTCCTTGGACCCGCCGCCCTCGTTGTCCCTCGAAGAATGGTCTTTGTCTCGCGGAGATCCTCGAAGGTCAGGGTTTGCCAGGCAGGGGCCCGGATCCCGTCCGGCCCGGTCAGAGACCGGCGAGATAGTTGGTCGGGTCGACCGGAGTCGATCCCTTGCGCAATTCGAAGTGGAGCTGCGGCGCGTTGACGTTGCCGGTGTCGCCGGACTTGGCGATCACCTGCCCGCGCTTGACCTGGTCGCCGCGCTTGACGTCGAGTTCGCCATTGTTGCCGTAGGCGGTGACGAAGCCGTTGGGGTGCTTGATCAGCACCAGGTTGCCGTAGCCCTTGAGCCCGTCGCCGGAGTAGACGACGACGCCGGCCTCCGCCGCACGCACCGAAGTCCCGGCCGGCACGGAAATGTTGATGCCGTCGTTGCCGCCGGCCTTGAAGCCCTGGATGATGCGGCCGCGCGCCGGCCAGCGGAATTCGGGCTCGACGCCGGCGGCGTCGGCCTTGGCGCCGGTGAGCGGGACCTTGCTTTCGGAGGCGCCCGATTCGAGGTTGCCGGTCGGCGCCTTGTCGATCATCGGGTCTTTCGTCTGCGCCGGTTTCCCCGGTTCGGCGTAGGCGACCGCGCCATCCCTGGTCGCAGGTTTTGCGCCGTCGCCCGGTTTGTCGGTCTTGGCGAGGTCCTTTTCCTTTTCTTTTTCCTTCGCTTTGGCGGACTTGGCCGCTTCGGCGTCGGCCACGTCCTGGGCGCGCTTCCGAGCCTTGTCCGTCTCGCCGTTCGCCGCAGCGTGATAGACGGGCACCACCATGCGCATCCCGCTCTTGACTTCGAAGCCGCTGGAAAGGCCGTTGGCGGCGAGTAGCGCGGCGGCGGGTACGCCGTAACGGCTGGAAAGGGAATCGAGCGTCTCGCCGTCGGCGACCACGACCGGCGAACCGCCGGCGGCGCTCCAGCCGACGGCCGAGCCGCCGACGGCCTGCGGCTTGCGGGCGGCGGAAGCGATCGGCGTCGCCGCCGCTGCGGGCGCCCCTTGCGCCAGCGGCGTCGTGGTCACGGCTGGCGTCGGCGCGGCGTCCGCCGTCTTGCTCGCGAATGGGTTCGAGAACGGATTTCCCGAGAACGGGCTCGGGCCGGCGCTGAAGCGCGTGACGTCTGACGAACACCCTGAGAGCAACGCAAGGCCGAGGCCGGCCAGCGCGAGACGCGGCAGCGCGCGTCCTCTTATCCACGCAACGCGATCACTCATCGGCTTCCACCCACGCCCACGCAACCCGAGACGAAGGCAGTTTGCGCCGATCGAGTTAAGGGAAGGTTTAAGATGAATCGACCGTGACTTTATCTTCGGAAGCCGCCCGTCGACTGCGAGCTCGGCGCCTACAGGGCGCGCGCGAGGCCGCGCTCGAGCGGCCTTAAGGCTCGCGCCGGACCGCAATCTGCGGCCTCGAGCGCGCCCTTGGGCCCGCCGGCCAGCCTGACGAGCCGTTGCTCGCCCCGCTCCGGCCCGGCCACGGCAGCGACCAAAACCCCGCCCGGCGCGATGAGATCGCGAAACGCCTCGCCCGGCGGCTCGATCAGGCCATGCACGATCACCCGATCGAAGCGCTCGCCCGAGCGGTGAACGTCAAATCCGTCCGCCCACCGGATCGCGACATTGGCGAGTCCGAAGGTCTTGATCCTGGCGGCCGCTTCGAGCGCCAGCGTCTCGAACCGCTCAAGCGACACGATCGAGTTCGCAAGTTGGGCGAGCAATGCCGTGCAATAACCTGTTCCGGTTCCGATTTCGCATACCCGAAGTGACAGCTTGAGATCGAGCGCGGCGATCATCGCGGCGACGATCGAGGGCGGCGGCGACGTCTGTCCGCAGCCGGTCGGCAGCGCGATGTCCCGCCCCGAAATGTCGGCGAACCGCTGCGGCATGAAGAGCGCCCGGGGCGCACGCTCAAGCGCCCGCAAGAGGCCGAGGTCGTTGATCCCCTTCGCCCGCATCGCCAGCGTGAACTGGGCGCGTTCTTCCTGCTCCGTTGCGCTCATCGGCGCCCCTCGCCCGCCCGACGGCGGTTCGCTTATCTTACCGCCGCGCAAACGCCTCCTCGAACCTCAAGCGCAAATCGTTGTCCGTCAAGTCGAGCCTGAGCGGCGTAATCGAGATTTTCTTCGCCGCCAGGGCCGCCAGATCGGTCCCGTCCTCATGCTCATAGGCGCCGCGTTGGAACATGAGCCAGTAGTAGGGGAAACCGCGGCCGTCGCGCCGCTCCTCGACCCGCATCAATTCGGCGTTGCGCCGGCCCTGGCGGGTCAGCTCGATCCCAGCCACCTCGTTCGCCGCGCACGCCGGGAAGTTGACGTTGACGAGGCCGCCCTCAGCGATTCCGGCGGCGAGAATCGAGCGGATGACCGGCGCAGCGTGGGCTTCCGTCGCGTCCCATTCGATCAGCGGCCGTCCGACCGTCCCGCCATAGGCCTGCGACAAAGCGATGGAGGGGACGCCGAGCATCGCCCCCTCCATCGCGCCGGCGATGGTGCCCGAATAGGTGACGTCCTCGGCGACGTTCTGGCCGCGGTTGACGCCGGAGAGCACGAGATCGGGCCGTCGATCGGCCAGGATTTTCCTCACCCCCATGATGACGCAGTCGGTCGGGGTGCCTTTGAGGGCGAAATGGCGCGGGCCGATTTCCCGCAGCCGCAACGGGTCGCTGAGCGAGAGCGAATGGGCGACCCCCGACTGGTCGCTCTCCGGCGCGACCACCGTCACGTCGTCCGAAAGCTCCCGCGCGATCGATTCGAGCAGTTTCAGCCCCTGCGCGTGGATGCCGTCGTCGTTGGTGAGCAGGATTCGCATGGGGCGCCTTTTCGCATGGCCCGCGCGTCGAGGCGAGCGCGTTCTGGCGCGCTGCGGCGCCGAGCCAGGGAACCGTTTTCCGATCGAAGCGTTTACAACCCACGGTAGGAATTTGGATGGAGGCCTACAATGCGTAACACCATATCGAAGCCGGCAATTGCGGCGTTAGTGGCGTTGTCCTTGACGGCGTCCGCGTTCGCTGTGACCGTCGAACCCGCTTCTGCTGCGGGCCCCGCTTTTCGTGGCGGCGGCGGGCATGTTGGGGGCGGCTGGCATGGCGGTGGCGGCGGCTGGCATGGCGGCGGACGCGGCAGCGGTTGGCATGGCGGGGGCTGGGCGGGCCCGGCGATCGTCGGCGGCCTGGCTGCTGGAGCGCTTCTGGCCGCCCCATATGCGTACGGCTATGGCTACAACGGCTACGGCGGTTGCACTGCGTATCAGCCGATGTATGACGCTTACGGCAACTATATCGGCCAGCAGCTGGTCAGGACCTGCTAGCCCGGATGTTCCAGGGGCCCCGAGTTTCGGGGCCCCGACTATTCGAGCAGGTGGTTACCGCTCGATCCGCGTCAGTCCGCCCATGTATGGTTGCAAGACTTCCGGCACGGCGACTGAGCCGTCGGGCTCCTGATAATTCTCCAGCACCGCGACCAGCGCCCGGCCGACCGCGACGCCGGAGCCGTTCAGCGTGTGGACGAAGCGGGTCGACTTGGCGTCCGTCCCCTTGAAGCGGGCATTCATCCGGCGGGCCTGGAAGTCGCCGCAGATCGAGCAGGACGAGATCTCGCGAAACCGCCCCTGCCCCGGCAGCCAGACCTCGAGGTCGTAAGTTTTTTGCGACGCGAAGCCGATGTCGCCGGTCGAGAGCGCGACGACGCGGTAATGCAGGCCGAGGCGCTTCAGCACCTCTTCCGCCGCGGCCGTCATGCGCTCGTGTTCGTCACGTGACTGTTCGGGGGTTGTGATCGAGACGAGTTCGACCTTCCTGAACTGATGCTGGCGGATCATGCCGCGCGTGTCT
Source organism: uncultured Alphaproteobacteria bacterium (assembly GCA_963767245.1). Classification (GTDB taxonomy): domain Bacteria; phylum Pseudomonadota; class Alphaproteobacteria; order Rhizobiales; family Beijerinckiaceae; genus Roseiarcus. The sequence goes on along the minus strand of CAVYDG010000018.1, from coordinate 120,314 downwards.
CGCCCCGCCGCCCCTGCCTCGGCCCGGAACGACAATGTTCCGGCGGTGAAGCGCAGGGGCAGGGTTTTCTCATCAACGATGCTCTCGCGGACGAGATTGGTCAGCGGCACTTCGGCGGTGGGGATCAGGCCAAATCGATTCTTTCTGATCCGATGTTGCCGCCCCACGATCACCATCTGGGCCGTTTCTCGCTCCAGCCGGTCGACTTCTTCCTCGGGCGGCGCTCGAAAAAGCTCGCCCGCTGCGACCCCCAGCTCTCCCAGAAGCTCCCCGCCAAAGGCCCAGAACTGATCGTCCTCGAACTTCGGCAATTGCGCGGTGCCGAACAGAGCCGCGTCGCGCACCAGAACCGGCGGGGAGACCTCGGTATAGCCATGCTCATTCGTGTGAAGGTCGAGCATGTACTGCTCGAGCGCCCGCTCGAGCCGCGCCAGCGCCCCTTTCAGCACGACGAAGCGCGCGCCCGAGAGCTTCGCGGCAGTTTCGAAATCCATCAGCCCCAGCGCCTCGCCGATCTCGAAATGCTCGCGCGGCTTGTTCATGCCTTCGAGCGCCGGAGGCGCGCCCCAGCGGCGAAGCTCGACGTTGTCGCTCTCGTCCTTGCCGTCCGGCGTATCGTCGAGCGGCAGGTTGGGGATCGCTGCGAGCTCGGATTCAAGCGCCGCCGCCGCCTCGCGCTCCGCCGCCTCAAGTTCGGGCATTTTCGCTTTCACTGCGGCGACCTCGGCGCGGAAATCTTCGGCCGCGACGCTATCCTTGCGCGCCATCGCCACGCCGATCTGCTTCGAGGCGGCGTTGCGGCGTTCCTGCGCGCCCTGAAGCGCCACGATCGCCGCCCGGCGCCTCTCGTCGAGTTCGATCAGCAATTCGGCGCGCGGGCCAAGGCCGCGGCGCCTCAAGCCCTCGTCAAAGGCCTCGGGATTCTCGCGGATCGCTCTCATATCGTGCATGATCCGACCTCGGCAAAGGCAAGCCGCGCTCGTCGGCGAATTTGAGCGCAGGCGCCAGCCATTACCAGAACGCCGGCAAAAAGCTCAACCGGCCCGACGGACGCGTCAGCGAAACGCCGGCAATCGGCGCCTCAGCGCCCAGTCGCCGAAGACGTTGAGGGCGAGGCCCGCCATCACCAGGGCCCCGCCAGCAAGCTCGAGCGCGCTCAACGACTCGCCGAACAGGAGCGCAGCGGCGATCATGCCGACAACCGGCACCAGAAGCGCGAACGGGGCGACGGTCGCCGCCGAATGATGCGCCAGGAGCCGCGCCCACAAGCCATAACCGAATAAAGTCCCGCCATAAGAAAGCACCAGCACGCTGACCACCAGCTTCCAACCCGGATGGGCGAGCGCCATGACGCCGCCCGTCCCCTCGACCGCAAGCGACAGTGCGATCAGGGGCAGCGGCGCGGCGAGGCTCGACCAGACGGTGAAGGCAAGCATGTCGACCTTGCCGACGCTTTTCGCCAGCACATTGCCCGCGCCCCAGAACAGCGCCGCTAGAATGACGAGCACGAACGGCCCGGGGCTCGCCCCGGCGAGTCGTTCCGAACCGATGACCGCCATCCCGGCCAATCCAATGGCGGCGCCGATGATCTGAGCGCGGCGCGGCCGCTCGGCTAGGATAAGCCAGGCGAGAAGAATGGTGAAGAACACCTGCGCCATGATGACCAGCGACGCGAGTCCGACCGGGAAACCTTCATGGATGGCGATGAACAACAAGCCAAACTGCCCGACGCCGATCAGGAGCCCGTAGACAGTCACCGCCCACGCCGGCGCCTTCGGCGGTGGCAAGAAGAACACTATCGGGACCGCCGCGAACACGAACCTCAGCGCCGCGAGCATCAGCGGCGAGGTCTCCCCGACGCCGACCTTGATAGCGATGAAGCTGAGGCCCCAGACGATCGCGACGCTCAGCGCCGCGAGGATGTCGCGCGGGGTCATGCCCTGATCCGGTTGCCGCGGGACGCGAGGCCGCTCGTGATGAGCTCTTGGGACAAGACAGTAGAAAGGGTCATCAAACGGCTCGGCCAATCGTTGTCGAGATCGATCCTACGAACCGGGCCCGGTTGACCCGCTGACGGCGGTGGACGAAACCGCTAGGCTCGCCCCACGACCGAAGAGCCCGCCAGCCTCATCCTCGAGCTCCTGCGCCAGATGCGCGCCGAGCTCGCGACCAAATCCGACCTCAACTCGGTGCGATCGGAGGTCGTCGGGCTACGTTCCGAAGTCGCCGACGTCAAATCCGACATGCTCACCCTGCGCGCCGGATGTCGCCTCGGACTTCCTGTCGATGCGCAAGGAGCTCGGCGAGCAGATCGTCGGACTGCGCCGCGCGGTGACGAATACCATACTTCGGTCATCGGCCACGGCGTCCTCATCAGCGAGCTCGAGGCCCGCGTGCGCCGGGTCGAGCAGCATCTGAACCTGCCCTCGCTTTCCCCGACTTGAGAGCGACGTCGGCTAGGTCGCAGGGTTGTTCGCCGCGCTCTGGGCTTGCGCGCGGCGCCGCTCTACCATTTTGACGGCGATGACCGAGCCCTCGTAAAGCAGGAGCATCGGCAGCGCGAGCGAGGTCATGCTGATGAGGTCGGGGGGGGTCAGGATCGCCGCAATCCCGACCACCGCCACGATCGCGTACCGCCGCATCCGGATGAGATAGGCGGAATCGATGATGCCGACGTGGCCGAGCAGCGTCAGGATTACCGGCAATTGGAACGCGATCCCGAAGGCGAAGATCAGCGTCATGATGAGCGACAGATATTCGCTGACCTTGGGTAGAAGCTCGATCGTCGCCTCGCCCGGCACATTGACCTGCTGCAGCGACACCGAAAAGCGGATCAGAAGCGGCATGACCACGAAATAAACGAGCAGCGCGCCGAACAGGAAGAAGAACGGGGTCGCGATCAAATACGGCCGAAACGCCTGTCGCTCGTTGCGGTAAAGCCCCGGCGCGACGAATTTGTACAGTTGCGTGGCGATGATAGGAAACGCGATGACCCCCGCGCCAAACATGCTGAGGCGGATGTTGGTGTAGAACTGCTCGAGGAAATGGGTGGCGATCAGCGTCGCCTTGTCCGCGCCGACCACTCGCACATAGGGGTAGGTCAGCACGTTGTAGATGGTGCGCGAGAAATAGAAGCAGACAATGAAGGCGGCGAGAAAGGCGTAGAGCGACCGGATGATGCGAGCGCGCAGCTCGATCAGGTGCTCCATCAACGGCGCCTTGGTGGCGTCGATGTCCTCTTGGCTCATTCCGCCGCGCTTCTTCGGGCGGCGGGCGGCTCGGGCTCCGCGTCCGCCGGAACGGCCACGGGCGGCGCCTCGGCGGGCTCCGGACCGGTCAGCGCAATTTCGGACGTGCCGACTTCAGGCTTGGCGATTTCCGGCGCGGCGATCTGAGCGGCCCCGACGGCCGGCGGGGGTTCGACCGCCTTGGCGATGTCGTCGCGCACCATGGCAACCGGATCGAAGCTGGTATCGATCTTCGCCTGGTCGTTGATCGCCTGGAATTCCTTCTTGACGCTGTCGAGGTCGGCCTCGCGCTCGACCTCGCGCATCGCCTCCATGAACTGGCCCTGGAACTCGGACGCCATACGCCGCATCTTGCCGACCGTCTGGCCGACGGTGCGCATAACCCGCGGCAGGTCTTTCGGCGGAATCACCGCCAGAGCGACGATGCCGACAATGATCATCTTGCTGATGTCGAGATCGAACATGGCTCACCGGACCCGGCGACCGTCGAGCGGCGCGGCCAGCGCCAAGCCCTCGTCGCAGGCGCCCCGCTAAGAACGCAATCAGCTGACCTTGTGAACGTCGTTGGCTTCGGCGCCGACGCGGTTCTCGATCGTGCGCGGCTGGACCGTCGCAGCGGGCGCCGCCTCGTCGTCGTCGGCCAAGCCCTTCTTAAACGACTTCACGCCCTTGGCGACGTCGCCCATGAGGTCGGAAATTTTGCCTTTGCCGCCGAACAGCAGCAACGCGACCGCGCCGAACAGCATCCAATGCCAAATGCTAAAGCTACCCATGGCCGTCATCCCATTCCGCGCCGCCCGGATTCGAGGCCGCCGGCGCTTCCACTCTTTGACCCCGAACCTAAGCGCGCGGTGAGGCAAAAACAAGCTTGCCTTAGCCGGGGGACCGACATAGGCGAGAAACGAGCCGCGGACCGCGTCCACTCCTGTCGACCCGGTCCATAGGGCATCCGGGAAGACGCCCGTCTCCCACTTGAACCGCCAGGAGTCCGGCCCCCATGAGCGAAACCGCCAAGCGTCTGAAGGAATTGGGGATCGTTCTGCCCAAGCCCGCTGCGCCGGTCGCGAACTATGTTCCCGCTGTGCGCACCGGGACCTTTCTCTTCGTCTCCGGGCAGATTCCCTTTGGCGCAGACGGTAAGCTCGCCGAGCGCCACAAAGGCAAGCTCGGGGCTGATTCAGCGATCGACCCCGCGCGGGAGGCGGCGAGGCTCTGCGTCATCAACGTGCTCGCCCAGGCGCATGCAGCGCTGGGCAATCTCGATCGCATCGCCCAGGTGGTGCGGCTTGGCGGGTTCTTCAATGTCGAGACGGCCTTCGACGCCCTGCCCCAGGCGATGAACGGCGCTTCCGATCTCGTGGCCGAATTGTTCGGCGCCCAGGGGCGCCACGCGCGAACGACGGTCGGCGTGTCGCATCTGCCGCTCAACGCGCTGGCCGAGGTCGAAGCCGTGTTCGAGATCAAGGCTTGAGGCCGGTCAACGCTCCCGCCTGGCTCATGGAGCGTCCGATCGCCCATCGCGGCCTGCACGACAAAGCCGGTGGGGTGATCGAGAACACGCTGGCGTCGGCGGAAGCGGCGATCGCGGGCCGGTTTTCCGTCGAATGCGACATCCAGTTGAGCGCTGACGGCGAAGCCATTGTTTTTCATGATGAAACGCTCGACCGCCTGACCGCCGCTTCGGGTCCCGTCTGGTCGCGGAGCGCGGCCGAGATCGCGACCATTCGGATCGAGGGATCGGGAAAGTCGCCGCCAACCTTCGCCGCTCTCCTCGGCAAAGTCACCGGCCGGACTCCGATCATTTGCGAGCTGAAGAGCCGGTTCGACGGCGACTGGCGCATTGGCGACCGGGCTTCTGCGCTGGCCGCTGACTATGACGGCCCGCTGGCCTTCAAGACCTTCGACCACGATCTGGCCGCGTATTTGAGCTTGCGCCGGCCACAGATGCGCCCGCCAAGGGGAGGATGCCCGATCGGCATCCTTGCTCAGGCGTCCTACGATGATCCGAGTTGGGCCTTCCTAAGCGCCGAGCAGAAGCGGGACTGGAGCGATTTCGGCCATTACGACCGCGCCCGCCCGGATTTCCTGTCCTGGAACGTCGACGACCTGCCCCACAAGATCCCGTTCCTCATGAAGGAATTGACCGGCGCGCCGATCATGGCCTGGACAGTCCGCACCGCCGAGCAGCGGGAAGCCGCGCGCAAGTGGGCGGATCAGATCGTGTTCGATCCGGGTCTCGCCCGATAAGTCCCGTCACATCGCGATCTCGGGATAGTTCGACGGGAACATCGCGCGCTTCGTCTCCTCGTCGACCTCTTTTTTGAACGGGTGATTTTTCCCGATTTCTTTCGCCCGCGCCGCCGCCGGCCGGGCGTCGACCGTTTCGACCAAGCGTTTGAGATTCGCGAACGCTGCGAGGGGATCGTCCTCGCCCGGAAGCACTATCGCGGCGCGCTTGAGCCAGCCCCAGGCCGAGATGTCGACGATCGAATACTCTCGGCCGAGGATGAAGTCCCGGCCGGCTAGGTGGCGGTCAAGGACACGGTAATGCCGCTCGATCTCGCGCCGATAGCGGTTCACGGCGTAGGGAATCTTTTCCGGCGCCGCGCGCTGGAAATGCACCGCCTGCCCGGAGAACGGGCCGAGCCCGGTGGCGACGAAAAACAGCCACGACAAGAGTTCCGGCCGGTCGGCGGCAGTCCCGACGAAGCGGCCGGCCTTTTCGCCGAGATAGAGCAAAATTGCGTTCGAATCGAACACCCGCGCCTCACGCCGGCCCGGCCCTTCGGTGTCGACGATCGCCGGCACTTTGCCGTTCGGATTGATGGCGCGAAAGGCGGGCGCGTGCTGCTCGCCCTTGGCCGTGTCAACCGCAACGGCTTCATAAGGCAGGCCGAGCTCCTCGAGCATCAGCGCGACCTTGGCCGGATTCGGCGCGAGGTTGAAATAGAAGCGGATCAAGGGTGCTCTCCGAGTGTGGGACAACTGACCTCGCCGCGGCTCATACGACGGGCGGCTTTTGGTCTGCGGGCAGGCTAGGAATTCTCGCGGGTCGAGCCAAGACAAATTTCGGGTGATCGACGATGGCGCGGCGCCGATTGCGCGCGAAAACGGCCGAGCCTAGTCTGAAACTGCCTCGAGACAAGGGGACCCGGGCTTGACTGCGTTCCACACCATCCGCGCCCGGGCCGAGAAGCGCAAAGGCGGCGCTGCGGGGCTCGCCGCCCTCATGCCGCCGAAGCCCGACGCCAGGGCGCTCATCAAGCTCAAGGACGATCGCGCTCTCGCCGAGATGACCAAGCGGGTATTCTCGGCCGGCTTCGCCTGGAGCGTGATCGAATCGAAGTGGCGTGGGTTCGAAGAGGCTTTTCTCGGCTTTTCGCCGGCGCGGCTCGTCTTCGAGCCCGACGAGTTCTGGGACGGGCTGGTCAAGGACGCGCGGATCGTCCGTAACGGCGCAAAGATCGGCTCGGTGCGCGAAAACGCGCGCTTCGTCCGGGATGTGGCGAAGGAGCACGGCAGTTTCGGCAAATTCCTTGCCGGGTGGCCATCCTCGGACGAGGTCGGCCTGCTCGAACTCCTGAGCACGCGCGGCAGCCGGCTCGGCGGCAATACCGGCCAGATGCTGCTCCGATTCCTCGGCTGGGACGGTTTCGTGGCTTCGAAGGACGTTGTCGCCTGCCTTCGCGACGCCGGGGTCGATATTGCGGAGGCGCCGACCTCGAAACGCGATCTCGCCAAGATCCAGGAGCAGTTCAACGCCTGGACGAAAGAGACTTCCCTGCCCTACACGCATTTGTCGCGCATCTGCGCATTCTCGATCGGCGAGAATTATCAGGCGGTGTAGAATTCTATTGGCCGCTCGGGGCGTCTCCTCTAACGGCGCCTACCCAGGGCGAGCGCCGCCTTGAGGCGAGCGTGACCGCTATGGCGCCGACGTCTACGGGAGCGAGCCGGACTAGGTCAAAACCAAGATACCTTGTCGGCCGCAGGCGGGAGAGAGCGGACTTCCGAGTTAAAACGTGGTCTGGATTGCGCTCGCCCACGCCGCTGATGGAATATGGCGGCCACGCCATCGCCCTCCTCGGAGCTTGGCGTCACCGGCGGGGGTCAAATCGCAATGTCTCATCTTTTGTCGGAGCTTCCTCTCTGGGCGCTCATTCTTGCGGTGGTCGTCATTCCCACATCTATCGCGATCGGGTTCCAGGTTCTCGTCCGGCGCTCAGTCGGCCTCGATCGGCTCGCCCTCAATAACGAGGTCGCGGGTTTCATTTTCGCAATCATAGGCGTGGTGTACGCGGTGCTGCTCGCCTTTGTCGTCATTGCGGTTTGGGAGAAATTCAGTGAGGGCCAAACCTCGGTCGCAAAAAAGTCCGCCGCCGCCGCAGCATTGTTCTACTATTCCGAGGGCGCGGAGCCAGAAGCCACTAAGTTTCACGAAAGCCTTATTAATTATCTCAAGCTCGTTATCGATAGCGACTGGCCTGCAATGGCGACCGATACCGAGGACGCCAACACGACCGACGCGTTGGGTTCACTCTACCGCGCTGCCATGGCGCTCAATCGCACAGGCACGCGGAGCGTCGCCGACATGTCGGAGGTCTTCACCCAGATTGACAATCTGACTTTAGCTCGGCGCGTGCGCCTCCATCTGTCGACCGGGCTCGTGCCTGAGATCATTTGGATTACGCTTTTTGCGGGCGCCGGGCTCACTGTCTGCTTTGCGCTGTTCTTCGGCAGTCCCAATGCGCTTGCGCATCTCGCGATGACCGCGATTTTGTCGGTCGTTCTCGCGGCCGGCCTGGTTGTTATCATCGCCTTGGACCACCCGTTCAGTGGTCCAGTGCACGTATCGCCGGAAGCCCTCGAACATGTGCTCGCCATTGCGAAAGAAGGATAGCGCGCACGGGGCGGAATGAGGCCAGGTCCTCAACGCCCGCCCTGCCCCGCCAGAAGCGCCTTCAGCGCGTCCAGCGTGTCGGCCTCCGACACCGGCTTGTCGCGTCGCCAGCGCAGCATCCGGGGAAAGCGAACGGCGACGCCGCTCTTATGACGTTTGCTCGGCGCAATGCCCTCGAAGCCAAGCTCGAAAACTTGCGTCGGCGTCACGCTCCGCACCGGACCAAAAGTCTCGAGTGTGGTGCGGCGGACGATCGCGTCCATCTCGCGAATTTCTGCGTCCGACAGCCCCGAATAGGCTTTGGCGAACGGGACCAGGTCGCGGGGCGACGCTTCCTCGCCTGCGCTCCAGACGGCGAAGGTGTAATCGGTGTAGACGCCCGAGCGCCGCCCATGGCCCCGCTCGGCGTAGATCACCACCGCATCGACGCTCATCGGGTCGAGTTTCCATTTCCACCACACGTCCGCGCGGTCGCCGCCCTTGCGGCGGCCGATCCCGTAGAGCCCCTCGCGCGCCTTCAGCATCAACCCTTCGCGCAGAAGCGCGCGCGCCTGCTCACGTTTCTCCGCGAGCTCCTCCCATGTGTCAGCGGAAACGGCCGGGCTGATCCGGATCGGCAGGCGCTCGCCGCGCGTCTTCGCTTCCGCGAACAGGCGATCAACGAGGGCTTCGAGCAGAGCCCTTCGCACATGCTGCGGATCGCTGCGCAGGTCGCGACCCTCGCTCTCCAGAATGTCATAGGCGATGAACGCGACCGGCAATTCGCGCATCGTCTTTTCGCTGACGATCTTGCGGCCCAGCCTCTGCTGCAGGCTCGCGAAGATTGCCAGGCCATCGAGCGAATCCGTCGCGTACTCGTGCTCGGGCGGGATGAGCACGACAAGCTCGCCGTCGATCGCCGTGCCCGAAGGCAGCGCGCGCGCCAGCGGCGTAAGATCGGGATAGGCGTCGGAGATGAGCTCTTCGCCACGCGACCACAAGCGCCAGTTTTCGCCGCGCTTCAGGAGTTGCGCGCGGATGCCGTCGTACTTCCATTCGATGATCCAGGCCGAGGGCGGTCCCAAGGTTGGCAGCATCTCGGCGAGCGGGCGGCTCCACGATTGCGCGAGATAGAACGGATAGGGCTTGCCCGCGTCGAGCGCTTCCGCTTCCGCGTGCAAAACCTTGCCGATCAGCGCCTCGAAATCCGCGGCTGTCGGGATCCGCCGCGCCTGGGAATAGCCGATCAGCCGCTGGGCCATCCGGCCCTCGTCGACGCTCGCGACTTCAGCCAGCGCCTTCACAACTTGCAGCCGCGCCACGCCGACGCGCAGTTCCCCGGTGATGAGCTTGAAGAAGGCCAGACGCTCGTCCGCCGGCAACGCGTCGGCCCATTGCTTGAGCCTTGCATAACGCTCTTCCTCGCCAAGAGAGGGAAGCGGCAGCAGCCGCTCCCGCATCCATGCGTCCAGCGAAACCTCTTCGCGGCCCATGCCCTCGGGCAGGAGCAGCGACAGCATCTCGGCGAGATCGCCGACTGCGCCATAGCACTCCGCGCACAGCCAGTCGGGATAGCCTGAGCCTTCGACGGCGAGGCGCCAAAGGAGGCGGGTCGGCGCGGTCTGGCGCGGCTTGCCCCCGCTAAGGAAATAGACCGCCCAGGCCGCGCTCGCCCATTGGGTCGGAGCGGCCTTGGCGGCGGCGAAGAAGTCGACCATCGCCACCTGCTTGGTCCGGGTCGATGTCCCGGAATCGAGCCGCCGGTAGAGTGCAGCGAAGGCTTTCACGCTTGGGCCTCCAGCGCCGCCCCGCCTTCGCCTGCGTCCTCTTCGTCGCCGTAAGCCGTTGTGAGCGCTTGCGCGTCGAGTCCTTTCTCGCGAAGGTACCGACTGAGCGCCCCCGAGGCCCCGTGAGTTACGAGAATGCGTTCCGCGCCTGTCGCCTCGATGGCGGCGAGGAGGCCCAGCCAGTCGGCGTGGTCGGATAGCGCAAAGCCCCGGTCGAGCCCGCGCCGACGGCGGTTTCCCCGCACCTGCATCCAGCCGCTCGCCAGTGCGTCCGAATAGTCGCCGAATTGTTTGAGCCAAGGGCTCGCGGCGGCCGAGGGCGGAGCAAGAATGAGGGCGTTGGAGAAATCGCGCTTCTTCTCCCCCGGGGTCGCGGTCCGCGGGTCAGTCGCAAGACGCGTCGGTGGCAGGGCGATCCCGGCCGAGCGATAGAGCGCGTTGATCGCCTCGATCGCGCCGTGACAGACGATCGGGCCAAGGTCGGGATCGACATGCGCGAGCAGCCGCTGCGCCTTGCCGAGCGCATAGGCGAAGAGGATGCTCGCGCGGCCAGCGGTAATGTTCTCGCGTCGCCACAGGTCGATTGCGGCGAAGATCTCGGCTTGCGGGCGCCAGCGGTAGATAGGCAAGCCGAAAGTCGAACTCGGTGATGAAGGCGTGACAGCGCAGCGGCTCGAAGCCAGGCGAAACGCCGTCGCTCTCGAGCTTGTAATCGCCCGAGGCGACCCACGTCTCGCCTTTCCAGGCAACGCGAATCTGCGCCGAGCCGAGAACATGGCCCGCTGGGTGAAGCGAAACCTCGACTCCGTTCCGCATCAGGATTTGGCCGTAAGCCACTGTCTCGATTGTGACATCGCCAAGGCGTTTGCGAAGAATTGGGGCCGTGTCGCGATGGCAGATATAAACGTCCGAGCCCAAGCGCGCGTGGTCGGAATGGCCATGGGTGATGATGGCGTGGGAAACGGGGCGCCAGGGATCGATGTGAAAATCTCCGGCAGCGCAATAGAGCCCCCGGTCGGTCGAAGTGATAAGATCCAAAGGCATTTTGCGTTCCATCGTAAGCTCGCCAGCCGGGTATATGGGGACTGGCGCAACGCCCCGACTGCGTCACAATTGCCGGGCAAACTCAGAAGACAGCAGTGTCGAAAATCCATACAATTCGGGCTCTGCTCGGGGTCGGAATTTAAGGAACACTATGCGAAAAATCATTGGCGGCGCCGTCGCGCTCGTTGTTCTTGTCGCGGCTTACTGGGGTTGGGCCCTGGCTGGCGCGGCACAGCTTGCGTCAGCCGCTTCGCGTGGCGACGCAGTGGCGGTGATTGAGCGCATCGATCTCCCGTCACTCAGCCGCTCGTTGAGCGGCCAGATCTCGCGCGCCTGGCTCGAGCAGAATCCGCAGCTGGCGAAGCTGCTGTCGCGCCAGCAGGGATTGGAGGGAGGCGCCATCAACGCCGCCGCGGCCGAGATGTTGTTGCGCGCGTTTCTGACGCCAGAGAATCTCGCCGCGCTTCTGAACCAGGGACGTGCCGGGACCCCGGACTCCGGCACGCTCTTGCGCCTGCCGGCGCTCGGCGAAGCCTTCGGGGCCGGCGGTCTCGTAGAGACCGTGACCCACTCTTATTTCAACGGTCCGCTGAACTTCAGCGTCGGGCTCAATAGCCCCGATGGGCGCTATGGCGTGCACATGCATCTCTCCGGAACGACCTGGCGCCTCTCCGGCCTCGACATTCCTGACGCGGTCACCGCCCGGCTTGCGCACCAGATCGCCGACAGAGTCGGCGGATTGGTCGACCGGCCCGGCGGCTGACATTGGGGCATAACAAAATCTTGACAGAATCAGAAGCTGTAGTTATTGTTTCTATTTATCGGAACTCATGTCGAGAGCCGCCGGGATGAGCAGAGCGATGGCCAAATAACCAATTCGGGCGGGTGGCCGTGGGCCCCGCGTTTTTTCCAACCCCGATTCCGGGTAAGTCTCTGATAAGGCTCGAATCCGGGAAGCGGATTGAAACGCCCGGAAGGATCTCGGAGGCCATCGGCAGGGATTGGGCGGCGATTCGGAAGCCTCGCGGCCGGATTCGGAAAGAAAGCGCAATTCCGGCGCGCTACCCTGCTGCCTCTGCCACGTCGACGACCCTGAGTTGCGCCCGCTCCCGGCCGCCGTAGCGGTTCACGGTCAGCGTCCCCGCGAGGTGCACCGGCGCCCCTCTCAGGCGCACCAGAGCCTCGCCGAGTTTCTTGCCCGCGGCGCGGAAAGCCATCGCCTCGATAGCCTGCCCGTCGCCCGCAACCGCCTTGAGGCGCAGGTGATCACCGCCGGCGCCGACCGGCATGACGTCCGCCAGGCGATGGCGCGGCAGCGCGAACATCGGCTCGGGGTTGCCGGAGCCGTAAGGCCCGGCCGCCTCCAGCCGATGGGCAAGCGCCGGCGTCGCCGCTTTCGCCGTCAGAGCCGCATCGACGGCGAGGCCAGCGCCGGCGCGCGCCTTCGCCACCGCTTCGCCGAGCCGGTCCTCGAGAAATGCGCGCCACTCGCCGAGCCGCTCGCTGGCGAGCGTCACTCCCGCCGCCATCGCGTGGCCGCCGCCCTTGATCGCGAGTCCCGCCTCGACCGCCGCCCGCACCGCCCGGCCGAGATCGACGCCGGCGATCGAGCGGCCGGAGCCGGTCGCGTGCGCCCCGGCCAGCGTCAGCGCGAACGCCGGGCGCTCGAAGCGCTCCTTGAGCCTGGCCGCGAGCAGCCCGACGACGCCAGGCGGCCAAGTTGCGCCGGCGACGACGACGGTCGGCGCCGCGTTCCTCGAGACCGAGAGACATGAGCGCTTCGGCTTCGGCCTCGGCGAGCGCCTCGATCTCGATCCGCTGGCGAATGCGGTTCAGGCGGTCGAGCTCGATCGCGATCGGGCGCGCTTCGAGGTCGTCGGCCGCGGTCAAGAGGCGGACGCCGAGGCCCGCGTCGCCTATGCGTCCGCCGGCGTTGATGCGCGGCCCGATGAGAAAGCCCAGATGCTGGGGCCGCGGCGGACCGTCGGCGCCCGCGACGTCGAACAGAGCCGCAAGCCCCGGACGGCGCCGCTGGCGCATGACTGCGAGCCCCTTGACGACAAAGGCGCGGTTGAGGCCGATCAACGGTACGACGTCGGCGACGGTGGCCAGCGCCACGAGATCGAGCGCGGCGATCAGGTCCGGGGCCGGGCGTCCGTTCCAGAAGCCCGCCTCGCGCAGCGCGCGGTTCAGCGCCACCAGCCCCATGTAGACGACACCGGCGGCGCAGAGATAACCCAGTCCGGAAAGATCGTCCTCCCGGTTGGGATCGACCAGCGCCAGCGTCCGCGGCAGCGTCTCCGGGGCCTGATGATGATCAAACACGATCACGTCGAGGCCGAGCCGGCTTGCGAGCTCGAACGGCTCGCGGCTTACCGCGCCGCAATCGACTGTCACGAGGAGCTGGGCCCCCTGGGCGGCGAAGTCCGCGACCGCCTTGCCGCTGGGGCCGTAGCCTTCGGTCACGCGGTCAGGGATGTGGACGATCGTCTCGCAGCCGCAGGCGCGCAAATACTCGCTGAGCAGCGCCGCGCTGCACGCGCCGTCGACGTCGTAGTCGCCGAAAATGGCGACACGCTCGCCGCGTACGACCGCCCGCCTGAGACGCTCGGCCGCCGCCTCCATGTCGCGCAGCACATAAGGGTCGGGCATCAAATCGCGCAACCGCGGATCGAGATGGCGCTGCGCCGCCTCTGGGCTGACGCCGCGCCCGGCGAGAACACGGGCGATCAGTTCTTCCTGCCCGCCGGTTTGCGCGATGGCGAGCGCGCGCAATTCCCCGTCCGCGTCGAGACGCGACCGCCACGGCCTGCCGAGGGCCGAGCTTTCGACGTCGAGAAAGTAGCTGGAGGACGCCACGTTGCCTTTTGATCCCGCGGAGCGCGCGCGCCCCGCAAATCGCCTCGCCGAAGACCACAATGACAGAGAGCGACGCGATCCAGAAACAGGCGGCCGCCGGTCCTCCCCATGGCTCCGTCCGCGCAAGCCGCCGATCTCGCTGCGCAAAACAGCTAGCCGAAGCCGGCGCTGGCTGGACAGACGCGCGATAGGCGATATCAATTCGTCGAGCCGGTTTGCCCGGTCGTCGCCGGACAGCTCGCCGGGGGGCCAAAATGTCGTACTACTTGTCCAGCCAGCCGCTTTGGCTCCTGATCCTGTTGATCGTTGTGATTCCCACCGCAATCGCGATGGCTGCGCAGGTCATGATCCACAATCGGATCCCTATCGAGCGGCTGGTCAAGAACAACGAGATCGCCGGTTTTAAGTTCGCGACCGTCGGAGTCATTTATGCGGTGCTCCTGGCTTTCTCGGTCATCGTCGTATGGGAGAAATTCAACGACGCCGAGAACGCCGTCGCCCAGGAAGCAGGTGCGACGGCGGCCCTCTTTCACTATTCCGCTGGCAAGGAGCCCGAGGCGCTTGCCGTGCGGGCGGCAATTGTCACCTACCTCAAAGCAGCAATCGACAAGGATTGGCCCGCGATGGCGCGCCAATCCGTAAGCCATGAGGTCACGCACGCCCTCGACCTTCTGTACACGGCGGCGCTCAATCTCAACGAGTCCAAGACGCGCAGCTCGGCTGACATGTCGGAGGTCTTCCGCCAGGTCGATAGCGTGACGGAGGCTCGGCGAATCAGGCTGCATCTTGCGACCGGGCTCGTGCCCGACGTCATATGGTACACCCTGTTCCTGGGCGCGGGCTTGACTGTGGGATTCACGCTCTTCTTCGGCAGCGAAAATCTGGCCGCGCAGGTCTGCATGACCGGAATATTGTCGTCGCTGGTCACCATGGGCCTGGTCGTCATCGTCTCAATCGACCATCCCTTCACCGGCCCAGTCTACATTCATCCTGAGCCGTTGAGCGTGGTGCTTGACGAATTCAGCGGACCTTCAAATTGAACATTTGTCGCGGCCCGGAATCCAAACTTGGCTATTAGGTCACCACCATAGTCCGGGTGTCGCCAGTTCCACCAGCGCGTCGTCCGGATCGCGGATATAGAGGCTCGTTCCGCCACGCGGCCAGCGATATTCCCCGACGACTTCCACGCCGCGTTCAACGAGCCGCTTGCGCCAGGCGTCAAGATCGTCTGAAGCAATCGAGAGCGCCAGATGCGGACGTCCCGAGCCCGTCGTGGCCTGGGATTCTGCCTCTCGCGTCAACAACGTCACCTTCGGTCGAGCCGGCCTGAAACACCAGCAACACGCTGCGCGCGGCGACGTCAAAGGCCACGAGGCGCGGCGAATCGACCAAGGTCCCCAACCCAAACAGATCGCGATAGAACGCCGCTGTGCGGTGGAGGTCGCGCGCATAGAGCGAGGTTTCAAGCAGGCCGGCGATAGGCGGCGGGCCGATTCGGGTCGACATGTCTCGTTTGCCCTTCGGCGCGAGCCTATGCGCCAGTTTTCCGTTTTGACCGATCACGACGTTTCGCCAATCAGACGTCGATCGTTGGATCCCTCGCGCTCGTCGCCCGCGCCGCTCGCGAAGCGCGAGATAGGCGCCGCATGCCACGACCAGGGTGGCGCCGATCAGGGTTTCGGGCGACGGCCAATCGCCAAAAACGAGCGCACCGGAGACGATCATCCAAAGGAGCTGGGTGTACGAGAACGGCGTCAGGGCCGGGGCGGGTGCGAATCGGTGCGCGACGATCAGCAGCGCGTGGCCGCCGGCCCCGAACGCGCCCATCGCTGCCATCACAAGCCAAACCTGCACCGTCGCCGGGTGGCGCCAAACCCAAGGCAGCAACGGGGTCAGGAAAACGATCCCGGCGATTTGTGTCCAGGCGAGAGTCGTCTGTGGCGCGTCAGCGGCGGCAAGCCTGCGAGTCGCCAGCACATAGCCGGAGTTGCATAGGACCCCAGCGACGGCGACCAGGACGATCGGCTGAAAGGCCGCAGTCCCGGGGCGAGTAGCGATGGCGACGCCGAGAAATCCGACGGCGATCGCGGCGACGCGTTCAGCGCCGACCCGCTCGCCGAGCAGAGGGCCGGCCAACAGAGCCACGAATATCGGCGTGAGAAACGAAATCGTCGCTGTTTCCGAGAGTTGCAATTGGCGCAAGGCGAGGACGTTGGCCATGGTCGAGCCCAAAAGCAGCGTCGAGCGGATCAATTGCAGCCAAGGCCTTCTGGAGCGCAGCGCCGAAGGTCGCGACAGCGGCCGCGTCGCGGCAAGAGCAATCAGCGCCGCCGCCACGTAGCGGGCCCAGACGATCTGGACCGCCGGCAGACCGAAGCTCAACCATTTGGCGCAGGTGTCGAGCCCGGTGAAGCAGACCATCGCGCCGCACATGAGCCCGATCGCGAGGACCCGCATCCGGCGATCCTCGGCTTCGCCCCCATCGCCTGCCGCGATCATGGATGACGCGCATTCACTGCGCTTGGCGTTCGATGCGAATAACCTGCGGCTTCTCGCGCACCAAGCCATCTTCGACAGTGTGCTTGAGGGCGTCGCGAATTGACGATTCGGTCGTTCCATAGGTCATCAGCACGACCGGGACGACGCCTGCCGCCGCAGCTTCCTTGGTGGCCCGCTTCTGTGTGATCGCCTCAAGCGAGATGAGCCGCTCGCCCATTCGCGCCGCGATGGCCCCCATGGCGCCTGGACGGTCGACGACCGCAAGGCGCACGTAATATCCCCCCTCGTGCCGCTGCATCGGCACGCGGTCCGCCTCGACCAGCGAGGCGGCCGGCCGGCCGAACGCCGGCATGCGGGTTCCGCGCGCGACATCGACAATGTCGGCCGCGACAGCCGATGCGGTCGCTTCACCCCCCGCCCCCGGCCCGACCAGCGTCAATTCCCCGATCGCGTCGCCGTCGATTGAGACCGCATTGAGCACGCCCATCGTCTGGGCGAGCGGGGCGCTCTTGGCCACCATCGTCGGATGCACGCGCTGCTCGACGCCATGGGGCGTTCGCTCGGCCACGCCCAGGAGCTTGACGCGAAATCCGAGTTCATCGGCGGCGTTCAAGTCGGCAAGGGTGATCGTCTCTATGCCCTCGACCGAAACCGCCCCGGCGTCGATCCTGGCCCCGAAAGCAAGCGAGGCGAGAATGGCGAGCTTGTGCGCGGTGTCGAAGCCGCCGACGTCGAACGTCGGATCCGCTTCGGCGTAGCCAAGTCTCTGCGCCTCCCTCAGGCATACTTCGAACGGAAGATTCTCGCTCTCCATCCGCGACAGGATATAGTTGCAAGTGCCGTTGAGAATGCCAGAAACCCGCTGAATTGCATTGCCGGCCAAACTCTCGCGCAGTGTCTTGATGGCGGGTATCCCGCCGCCCACCGCCGCCTCGAAATGCAACTGCGCCCCTGATTGTTCGGCCAGCGTCGCGAGCTCGAAGCCGTGCGCAGCAAGCATCGCTTTGTTGGCGGTAACGACTGGGACGCCGCGCGCCAGCGCAGCCTTGGCCGCCTCAAACGCGACCCCCTCGGCGCCGCCGATCAATTCAACGAAAACGTCGATCTCGGCTGATGCTGCGAGGTCCGCCGCGCCGGCGAAGTAGAGGGCGTCGCCAAGATCGACGCCGCGGTCGCCCTTGCGGCGCGCGCTATAGGCGGTGAGCGCGAATTCGCGTCCCGTCCGAGCGATCAACCCTGCCCGCTGCCGGTGCAGAAGTCGAACGAGGCCGGTCCCGACCACACCGAGACCGGCGACGCCTAACCGAAGCGGCTTCGTCATTTCGTCCTCGCTCCGCCTTCCGCCCAGCCTGATGGCGACGGGAAGCGCAGACGGTTCAGCCGTATCGTTCGGAGGCTGATTTCCTCTTCTTCTTTCGCTCCTTGCGCGCGGCGTAGCGGGCGTCCCGCTCGAGCTTGCGCTCGTATTCGAGTTGCGACTCCGTTTCGCGCTGACGCTCGGCCTCGGCCTCGCGCGCCGCGGCTTCAAGGCTCAGTTGCTGCTGCCGTGCGGCCTCCTCGGCCGCGCGCCGAGCGGCTTCGGCTGTCGCTTCCTCCGCCTTACGCTTGGCTCGCTCAGCGTCGCGGACGACCCGGGCTTCGAGAATCGCCTTGCGTTTGGCCTCGCGCTCAATGACTGCCGGATCAGCCGGATCATATTTCGAGTTGGCGCGGAATTTTTCCGCCATCGCCTTGCGCGCGTTGGCGGCGGCGGCCTGGCGGTCGGCGAATTTATTACCGTTCAAAAAAGACATCGCATTCCTAGGCGACTGGTTGTCGGGGAAGCGCGCTCATGCCACAGCGCGGGCCGAACGGCAATTGTTTTCGCTACGGATCGGCGTTGCGCCAGCAAGCAAGGCGGTTTCACGGGGCCAGGCGGCATCGGCGGCGGCGAAACGACGCGACCGATATTGTTGATCGCCGGCCTGGAACGTGGTCCACTCCCTCGCCGCCCGCCAGGCGGCCGCTACCCAAGGGAGCGATTCGATGGCCGTTGTGGTTGGCGCGGGGCCCCGGCCCGCGAATGATGAGGCCGCCGGCGCCGGCGGGGCGCGGCAGGTCGCGATTCGCAGGATCGAGGTCGCGGACGTCATCGGCTGCATCGCCGAGGGGGTGCGGGACTTCAGACACGCGCCGCGATACGGCATTTTCTTCGGGGCCATCTATGCGATCGGCGGCCTCTCCATCGTCTGGGCGGCTTTCGCGCTCGATTATCCCTATCTCGCCTATCCGTTCGTCATGGGATTTGCGTTGTTTGCGCCGTTTGGGGCGGCGGGAACCTATGAGATTTCGCGCCGCCTCGAAAGCGGCGAGCCGCTGTCCTGGCCGGTGATTCTCGGCTCGGTCTGGAGCCGAGCGGGGAAGGAGCTCTCGTGGTTGGCGCTGGTCAGTCTCTTCACCCTCATCATCTGGCTCGACCTCGCGGTGTTCGTTTTCCTCGTCTTCTATGGCGTCGAGATCCCATCCTTCGCGCAGATGTTCGTCAGCATTTTCACTACCGCCCATGGGGCGGCGTTCCTTGTGGTCGGCAACGCGCTCGGCGCGATCATCGCGGTCTTCGTCTTTTCGATCACCGCCATCGCCCCGCCTCTTGTCGTCGATCGCGAGGTGGATTTCGTGACCGCGATGATGACCAGCGTGCGCGCGGTCCTCGCCAATCCGCGCCCGATGTTGGCATGGGCGATCGCGATCGCCTGCGCCCTCGCGATTGCGTTCGCCACCCTTTTCGTCGCGCTCCTGGTGATCTTCCCGGTCCTTGGCCACGCGACTTGGCATCTCTACCGCCGCGTGATTGTCTAGCGGATTCTGGGCCGTCCGCAGTCGCGGCGCCTCTGCGAGGCGTTGCGCGGCGGAAGCGTTTGGGCCAAAAGCCTCGGCTTGACCCGCAGGAGAGCTGACGTCTCGTTCCGATGGCCCTGACCCAGAGCGCGCCCGCCGCCGTCCAAACCGCGGGCTTCGAGGCTCGCGCCACCGTTCGCTTCTGGCTCATCGGGGTGGCCGCTCTCGTCTTCCTCATGGTTCTTGTCGGCGGCGCGACGCGGCTCACCGAGTCCGGCCTCTCGATCACCCAATGGAACCCGGTGACCGGCGTGATTCCGCCGATGGGCGGGGCGGAGTGGCGGGCCGAGTTCGACCGCTATCAGCAAATCCCGCAATTCGCCAAGCTCAATGCGGACATGACCCTCGACGGCTTCAAGACCATCTTCTGGTGGGAATGGGGCCATCGCCTGCTGGCGCGCGTCGTCGGCGCGGTATTTATCATTCCTGCCATGTTGTTCTGGCTGCGAGGTCAGCTCAAGGGCGTGCTTGGCAGGCAGGTCGCGGTGGCCGCCGGCTTCCTGGCGCTCGAGCCGATCGTCGGCTGGTGGATGGTTACCTCGGGCTTGAGCCAGCGCACCGAAGTGGCGCAGCAGCGGCTGGCGCTGCACCTGATGATCGCCGCGGCGACCTTCGGCGCGCTGATCTACGCCGCGGCCGGACTTCGCGAACTACCCCGCCCGGTTGCAATGGCGGGCCGGAGTTTCGTCATTTCCGCCCGGGTCTTCGCCGCCGCCGTGCTCTGCCAGCTCGGCCTCGGCGCCCTTGTCGCCGGCCTGCGCGCCGGCCTTATCTACAACAGCTGGCCGCTCATGGGATCGAGCTTCATTCCGGGCGAAGCGTTCAAGCCCGGTTGGCTCGAAGCAATGTTCAACGATCCGGCGACAGCGCAGTTCGATCATCGCCTCATCGCCTATGCGATCGTCGTTTTCGCGGTCCTGCAAGCGCTCTCCGCGTTGCGCGCGTCACCCGGGGGCTCTGTCGCCAGCCGCACCGTCATCTTGGCCGCGGTGGCAATGCTCCAGGTCGGGCTGGGCGTCGCGACGCTCCTCTCCCTCGTCCCGATCGAACTGGCGCTGGCGCATCAGGCGCTGGCGCTCGCGCTCTTCGGCCTTGCCATCGTGCACCTTCGCGCGACCGAGATCGAGGAAGGCCGATGAGGCGCCAGACACGGACATCAGCCGTTGTCTGAATCCCAAGCTTCGCCAAAACCTTCAAAATCGAGCCAAGCCCGCACAAAATTCCGCCAAATCTCGCCAAGGAAAATGCTCGGATTTCCTTGGATTCCTGGAGCTTTGTTTCGCCGTCGCGGGGTCAGCTCATCGCGCATCCCCGGGACCGGAGAAAAGTGATAAAGACGGGCCAGCCCCGGTTTGCCGGGGGGTCGTGGCTCCGCGGGGGCTCAGCGCGCCCAGTCTCCTTCGAAGGGCAGTCAAAGGAAGTTGCAATGCAGAATGTGACGGGAGGGGCCGTAGCCGCCGCGGCGCCGGAGAAGCTGAGCCTCAAGAGCCGGGCGCTCGACGAACTGCGCCAGTACGCTGTCATCACCCTCTATCTCTGGGTGCTGTTCGCCGTGTTCAGCCTCTATCGCCGCATGATCCTGCAGGAGCACGGCATCAGCGCCTGGCAGCAGGGGTTCGCAATCGTCAATGCGCTGGTGTTCGCCAAGGTGATCCTGATCGCCCAGGCGCTCCACCTCGAGGCGGGATTGCGCAAATATCCGCGCATCTACATCGTCCTCGGCAACGCACTCCTTTTCACCATCGTGCTCATTGCGTTCCATGTCCTCGAGGATGCGGTCAAAGCGTGGTTCGAGAGCCGGCCGCTCGCGACCAGCATCGCCGACTTCGGCGGCGGCACGGTCTCGGGATTCCTGACATTGGGCGCGATCATGTTCGTCGCGCTGATCCCCTTCTTCGGCATGCAGGAGGTCGCGCGCGCGATCGGGGGACGAGCGCTCTGGGATCTGTTCCTCACCGGACGCACGCAGAAGTTCCACCTGACCGAGGATTGATCTTCGCCGGCGAGCCCGAGGCCATCAGGGCGAAGCGCCGCCAAAGCGGAACGCTCTTCTGTCATGCCCGCGAAAGCGCCGTCGGGGGCCAAGACAGCGAATACGCCTGGTCGTCAACGTCACTTCTTGGCCCGCTTCTCGCCCGCGGCGGCGTTGGCCGCGACCGCGGCTTGGATGAGGCGCCGGAAGGCGGCTTCGTCGAGCTTCTCGCCTTGGCGGAGGTCGATCGCGCGGCGCGCGTTCCCTTCGAGGCTCGCATTGAAGAGCTTCTTCGGATCTTCGAGCGCGGCTCCGCGCGCGAAGGTGAGCTTCACCACTTCCTTGTAGGATTCCCCGGTGCAGACGATGCCGTCATGCGACCAGACCGGGGTTCCGGGCGACGTGGCCTTTGCCCATTTCCACTCCTCCTCGATTGCCGGATCGGCGTCATGGATGAGCTTTCGGACACGGGCGAGGGTCTCGCCTCGCCAGTCTCCAAGTCCGTGAATCCGCGCGGCGATCTTCGCTGAAGCGGCGTCGTCATTCGGGCTGCGTTCCTTCATGTTCCCTCCGAATCCCCGATCGCCGCCAGCGGCGTCAGGTGGCGGCCGAGCGAACCGCGCCGGCCCGCATCAGCGCCCGGATGGCGACGATGACGAAAGCCGCCCCGCCGATGATGGTGAAGATCGAGGCGACGCCGTGCACCGCCATGCCGGTCGCGGCAACCGCGTCAAGCGAGCCGGCGCCGGACGGCGTCTTGCGCATGGCGCCGTAGCCGCCGGCGACGAACATCGCGATCGAGGCGACGAACTGGCCACCGCCGTAAAGGCCGATGAGGATCCGGGTCGCCCGCAGCGGCGCCGACGCCCGGCCCAGTTCCCTGAGGCCGAAGGTCAGCAGCATCCCGGCGCTGGAAACGCTGACCGCAGTGATGACCGCGTGATAATGCGCGGGCGTGCGGGCGTCCGAGCCAGTGATCATGAAGCCCATCGCGCCCCCGAGCGCGAACAGCGCGAGCGACGTCGCGAGGGAAAAAAACGCCGGATCGCGCCACGGCCACGGGTCGGGCGAACGAAGCGCGCGGCTGGCGAGAGAGGCAGCGAAAACAAACGTCGGCGCTGCGATCCCGAACTGCAATAGCCGGAACGCCTCATGCTGACTGGCCGAGAACGGCTCGAAGGCGACGTAGAACGTGGGGGCCGGAAGCGCGATCAGCGCGATGAGGAAAATACAACCGACGAAAACGCGGTTGTCGACCGCCTTGTCGCCGAGGCTCATCCGGGCGAGGATCGACCAGTTCGTCACCAGCAACGCCGCGTAGACGAATTGCAGCAGATGGCCGCCGCCCCAGAAGAGCTGGTCGCGCGACCATGTGAGGCCGCCCTCATCGGCAAGCAGAATCCCGGCGAGGCCGAAGCATGTCAACGCGACGATGTAGATGAAGCCGCCGAGAGCCATCGTGACCGCGAGCGCCGGCGCCGAAGCGAGCCTTCCCGGCAGATTGATCAGGAGGCGGACGACAACGGCGAGAACCCCAAGCGCGAGGGCGAGAAGTCCGGCGTCATAGACCGGATGGAGAATGAGCGGAATGTAATTGTCGAGCGCAGGCTGGGTCGCGTCGAGAAAGGCCGGCGCGAACAGGCAAGGGAATGCGACCAAAACCGCACCCTGCGCAATCCGCCCGAGCGGGGCGGCGCGCACGTTATCGCCGGCGAGCTTGAGCGTAGCGACGGCGACAAGGAAGGCGAATACGCCCTGGAGCCATATAACCAGCGAGAATATGACGTGGATGACGAGGCCCTTATAAAAGAAGTCGATCGGCCAGAACGGCGTCTTCTCCATCCCCGGAATGCGCGACAGCGCGAGCAGGAGCGCGAATATGCCGGCGACCGCCAGCGCACCGACGGCGAGCCACGCCCATCCCAGAAGCTCGCGCCTCACGGCGCTCCCGGCGCCGGCGGCCGAACGCGTGGGATTGATGATTGTCGTTTGCGTCGCTTCGGTCATGAAACGATCAAGGTGAGATCGTCATTGCGAGGAGCGAAGCAACGAAGCAATCCAGGGTGGGGGCGCGCCACGTTCTGGATTGCTTCGCTTCGCTCGCAATGACGGGGTTGGCGCCATCAACTGCCGGCCATCGGGTAGAGGTGGACCGCCATCACATAGACCACGAGGCCGGAGACGGCGACGAAGAGCCACGCCGGCATTGTCACCCGCGCGAATCGGCGGTGGGTGGCGAACCGTTGCTTCATGGCGTTGTAGAACGTGATCGGCACCAGCACGGCGACTACGAACGCCATGAAGACATGAACAGCGAGGAGGGTGAAATAGATCGGCCGGATCGCGCCGTGGCCGCCGAATTTCGCCAGGCCGGCGAAGGCATGATAGACAAGATAGACGGCGAGAAAGGCGACGCCGAGGCCGATGGCGACGAACATCGTGCGCCGGTGGCCCTCGCGGTCGCGGGCGCGGATGAGGCTCAGGGCGCGCAACAGCACGACGATCGTCGCCGCATTGATGACGGCGAGCACGTGGGGCAAATCGCGAATGGCGATCATGGCGGCGTCAGAACCCGTGGCCGGCGATCTTGAACACGACACTCACATAGAGGAACGCAGCCAGCGCGGCGAGAAGGACCAGCACGATCAGGTTGCGCCGCCTCTGGTTCGGGTTGACCGATGGCATGCTCAAACCCGGGGCCGCAGCATCGCCTCAGCCAGCATCGCCGCGAACAGGACGAACAAATAGAGGATCGAGAACCCGAACAGGGCCATCGCCGCCTTGCGCCGCGCCGATTCCTCAGCCTCGCGCAGGCGATAGAGTGCGAGCGCGCGCCACAGGAACACGGCGCCGGCGGCGGCCGCCGTCGCCCAGTAGACAAAACCGACGCCCGGAACGATGAGCGGGCCGAACGAGGCAAGAACGAGCAGCGCCGAATAGATCACGATCTGCCGGCAGGTCGCGACGGGACCTGCGACATTGGGCAGCATCGGCACGCCGACACGCTCATAGTCGCCGCTGCGGCAGAGCGCCAGCGCCCAGAAATGCGGCGGCGTCCATAAGAACGTGATGAGGAACATTGCGAACGGGCCCCCGGATAGGCCGCCCGACGCCGCAGCCCAGCCGATCACCGGCGGCAGCGCCCCGGCCGCCCCGCCGATCACGATGTTGAGCGGCGTCGAGCGCTTGAGCACCATGGTGTAGAGGGGAACGTAGATGGCGATAGTGAGCGCGAGCAGCGCCGCCGACAGTTCATTGACCTTGACCGCGAGCGCCGCCACCGACACGATCGCGAGCACAAGTCCGATCGCCAGCGCCTCGAGCGGCGGCACCACCCCGCGAGGAATGGGGCGCATCGCGGTGCGCGCCATATTGGCGTCGATGTCGGCGTCCCACCACATGTTGAGCGCGCCGCACGCCCCGGCGCCGGCGGCAATCGACGACATCGCGGCCAGGAACTTCAGCCAGTCGAACGGCGCCGGCGCGAGCGCAAAGCCGACCGCGCCGGTGAAGACGACGAGCGACATCACCCGCGGCTTGAGCAGCACGAGATGGTCGACGACTCCGCCCCACCAACGCGGACGCGCCGCGACGCGATCGCCGCCTCTGCGCGCAACTGCTGTCATCCGAGCCGTCACCCTGCTCCACCTGATTTCACGCCGTCATTCCAACGCGTCAGGCGCGTCGGCGGCGAGTTCGCACGCGGGACTTAAGTCAATCGCTCAATCGCTGCGAAGTTGCTAACGGAAATGCAACGATGATCGGCCCTAAAAGTCAAGCTTGACATCGGTCATTGCGAGGGGAACCAAGCAATCCTGAGAACGCAGCGCGACCTCCGTCCCCTGGATTGCTTCGTCGCTGCGCTCCTCGCAATGACGATCCCGAACGCGACAAGTCAGCGCGCCCCGTTCGCCTCGCTAAGCGCCGCAGCCCCGGATTCGAATTGTAACCGCGCAAGGCGCGCATAGACGCCGTCGCGCGCGACCAGCGAGGCGTGATCGCCCTCTTCGACGATGCGGCCCGCCTCCATAACCAGGATGCGGTCGGCCTTGAGGACGGTCGCCAGTCGATGCGCGATCACCAGCGTCGTGCGCCGCGTCATAACGTCTTCGAGTGCGCGCTGAACCTGCGCCTCGTTGTCGGCATCAAGAGCCGAGGTCGCCTCGTCCAACAACAGCACCGCCGCATCCTTAAGGATTGCGCGTGCGATCGCCAGCCGCTGTCGCTGGCCGCCGCTCAGCGTCGCGCCACGCTCACCGAGCTTGGTCGCATAGCCCAGGGCAAGCTCGCCGATAAACCCGTCCGCCGCCGCGCGCCGCGCCGCCTCTTCGATCACCCCTTGGCCGGCCCCGGCGCGGCCATAGGCGATATTCTCGGCGACCGTCGCACCGAAGATCGAGACTTCCTGCGGCACCGGGGCAATGCGCGCGCGAAGGTCCCTCGGGTCGACCATCCTGACGTCTACCCCGTCGACGAGGACCTGTCCCTGGTCGCAATCGTAAAAGCGCATGATGAGCTGGAAAACAGTCGACTTGCCGGCTCCCGAGGCGCCGACGATGGCGACCCGTTCGCCCGGCGCGACCGAGAAGCTGAGGTCGTCGATGACACGCGCCTCCGGCGCTCCGGGATAAGCGAACGCGACATGGGCGAATTCGATCGAGCCGCGGGCGGGCGAGGGCATCGGAACGGGTCGCGGCGGCGCGACGATCCGCGGCTTGACCGCGAGCAATTCGGCGATCCGCCCCGCCGAACCCGCCGCCGCGGCGACTTCGTTCCACACCTGCGACAATTCGCCGAGCGAGGTCGCGGCGAGCACGGCGAACAGCACGAACTGCGACAGCAGGCCGCCGGTCATGCGCCCCGCCAGCACGTCGCGCGCGCCGAGCCAGAGAACGAACACCACGCTGCAGAAGGAGAGCGACACAGCAACCGCAATGAGAAGCGAGCGGGTGGCCGCGGCGTCGCGGGCGGCGCCGTAGGCGCTCTCGACCTCCGCGGCGAAGCGCCCCTGGCTTATGCCTTCGGCCCCGAACGCCTGCATCGCCCGCACGCCGGCGAGGCTCTCGGAAGCGAAGGCGGTCGCTTCGGCCAGGGTGTCCTGGGCCCGGCGTGAGCGCCGTCGCACCGCGCCTCCGGAGGCGATCAGCGGCGCGGCAATGACCGGAATGGCGATGATGACCAGCGCCGAAAGCTTGGGGCTGGTATAGACCATGAGCGCCGTCGCGCCGGCGAACATGAAGAGATTGCGCAGCGCAATCGACGCCGACGAGCCGAACGCCGCCTTGATCTGGGTCGTGTCGGCGGTGAGGCGGGACACCAGTTCCCCGATCCGCGCGCTGTCATAGAACGAGGCGTCGAGACCCGAGAGATGGGCGAACACGTCCTGTCGAAGATCAGCGACCACGCGCTCCCCGAGCGTCGTCACCAGATAGTAGCGGATGGCGGCGGCGAGCGCGATGACGATGACCACCGCCGCCATGGCCATGAAATAGATGTTGATCGCGCCGCCGCTGTCCTTCGAAAACCCCACATCGATCATCGACCGCAGTGCGAACGGCACCGCCAGCGTCGCCGCGGATGAGATCGTCAGTGCGAGAAGCGCCGCCGCCGCCCGCCACAGATAGCGCCGTCCGTAGCGGACAAGGGGCCAAAGCGCGGTGAACGACGCGGCGCGGTTTGCGGGCTCGGTGCTCATTGGCTCTTTCATAGGCGCTTTGCGGCCGGAAGGCATGCGCCCCGGCGTCGCGAGCGGATCGGGCGAGATTGTCCCGCTTCCAAAACCGGTCTCGCTAGCTATAAATGACGGCGGAAGGGAGGGAACTCATGTCTGTCCGTTTCCCGGCCTGGAGTGCGCTGCTGCTTGCGGCGGCCGCTTCGTCGGCCCTCAGCCAGGAAGTGGGCGATCGAGACTCAGGCGAGCGCCTAGCCGCCCTGAACTGCGCCCAGTGCCATGGCGCCGCCGACGTCCCAGCCGGCGCACCCGCTTTTGCGACGATCGCGAGCACGCCGTCGACGACCGCGGAGGCCCTGAATGCGTTCCTGCAGGCGCCCCACGCCACGATGGCCGACTTGAACCTTAGCCCTGGAGACCGAAGCGACCTCGTCGCCTATATCCTCAGCTTGCGCCCGTAACGTCGCCCTTCCTGTCCTCGTTGGCGTTTCTTGCCCCGATTGAGGCGCCGGGCGCGCTCTGGTAGACTGTCGTCGTCCGGCGCGATCGGCTTTCTGCGACCGACACCGCGATCCAATCCCGAAACGGCGATGAGGACGGGCGCTGCGGCGGTCATCGTCGCCCGCGGGCGAGCAATCCGCCGAGGGGCGCCCAGACCATGAACGGCCGCAAGCTCATTCCGGGGAAGCCGCTGCCGGCAACGGATATCCCGGACTATTCGATCCGCCGCGACACGCTCGACGAGGTCTTCGCCCCTGCGTTCCGGGCGCGTCTCAGGCGCATTGCCGAAATCGTCGGGCGATCCGGCGAACGTCTCGAGGGCAATATCTTCTATCGCGACGGCGAGGAGCGCTACGCCGACGAGTCTCCCGCCGACGAGCTCGCGCCGGCCCGACGCAACGCCTGGCGCGCGGTCAGGTTCAAGGAGCGCCTGCTCGAGGTCGGCGTCAACGCCGGCCACAGCGCGCTGCTCGCGCTGTCAACGAGCCCGAAGCTCGAATATTACGGCGTCGACATCATGTCCCACGCCTATACCGCCGAGTGCGTCGACTACCTCAAGGGCGAGTTCCCGGGGCGTGTGCACCTGTTCCCCGGCGATTTGCGCGAGATTCTGCCGTGGCTGGTCGACCGGCGCGCCGAGCTCGCGTTCGACATCTTTCATGTCGACGGCGGCCACACCAGCGAAGTCTGCCTGTCCGACATCACGAACTGCATCCGCATCGCCCGGGGCCAGCGCGGCCGCCATCTGATGCTGGATGACGTCCACGCGAGCTGGATCTTCGACATCTATTGTGAGTTCGTGTCGCTCGGCGAATTGACGACCGAGACGTTTTTCGGCGACTGGGAGGAGGCTGGGCGGAACGTGCTGGCCAAGATCGAGTGAGCGGCCCTTCCGCCGACGGCTGCGAATTCGCGTCCTTCTGGCATGGGACGCTCAATCCTTTCGTCTACGCCTGCCTCGCCTCGTTTCCTCAGGCCGGCGCGAGCCTGCGGGTCTTCAGCTACGATCCGCGCCTCGACCTGCCGCCCGGAGTTCGCCTTGAGGACGCGAGGACGATCTGCCCCGATGAATCGCTGACCCGCCGCTTCATCGCCAACGGCAAGCCGTCGATCGCCACATTCGCCGACATGTTCCGCTACTGGATGATCCGCGATAAGGGCTATTGCTGGGTCGACACCGACATCCTTTGCCTGGCGAAGCCGGCGTTCGGCGGCGACGTGATCTTCTGCCGTCAGGCCGACGCGGTCGGGAAGAGCCTCGTCAACAACGCGGTCCTGAGGCTGCCGCCGTCGCACCCCGCGACCGCTGAGCTCGTCGCTACGGCCGAGGCTGCGATCGACGTCGACCAGCGATGGGGCGCGATCGGCCCGTTCCTGCTGACTCCGGTGCTCGTGAAATACGGTCTCTACGACCGTGCGCTCGATTCGCATGACTGCTATCCGATCGAGCCGGAGCAATTCTGGAAGCTCTTCCTCCCGGCCTATCGCGGTTGGGCCGACGAAGCGGCCCGGGGCGCGACCTTCGTCCATCTGTGGAGCGAAGCGATCGTGTGGAGCGGCTACGATTTCTGGGCCTGCCCGCCCGCCGGCTCCTATCTGAACGAAGCCTTCCGGCGCGTCGGCGCGCTTCCCCGATTCCGCCGCGTGGCGGGCGAGGACGAGGTTCTTCGTCTGATGGCGAAGCATATTGGGCAAGCGGCGCAATCGACCGGGCGCAGGAGCGCAGAAGCCAGCGAGTGACCAACCATATCTCGCCGTCCCGTCCCCCGGAACGCCGAACAGGAATCAAACTCCGCTCGGTGGCCCATTATTCCCGCCCGACGAAAATCTATTTGTTCAAGTGCGGCCAGGAATAGACCGCCCAATTTCTAAGTCTACCCCATGGCCGGCTTAGAGCCGAGCGAGGGGTATCGACATGAAAACCTCAATCATTGTGTCGCTTGTCGCTGCCATGACCCTGTCCGCGCCCGTCGCGGCCGATGCAGGCGATGCGCCGGAACGACATCACCTCGGTCACCGGCGCATGGCTTTTGCGTACGCGACGGCCCTGCTGCCGCCAGCTTCCGGTTATGTCGCCTCCCGATTACCCGCGCGACAGCGACAAATCTAGCCGAAATCCGGAGGACTGCCTGCGCCGTTTATGCCTTGGTTACTAGCACTTTGCCGTCCGAGCACCCGCTCGCTACGCTCGGACGGCGCTCCTTACCACACACCCCAAAACTCCCGTTCTGCCCGAAGCCCGCCCTACCCCACCTCGACGGATCGGACGACCTCGCGCGGCCGGGCGAGCCGGACCGATCTTCTCCGCCGGGCGTGCCGGTGGCGCCTCGGCGCGACGAGAAACGTCAGCTTCGGCGGCTCCTTCAGGAACGCGCGCGCCTGATCCTCGATCATGCGGTCGGCGATCGTCACTCGGGTGCGCAGATGCTTGAGTTCGAGCAGCGACTGGATAAGGAACGTCTCGACGATCCGCCCGCTGACTTGGGTATCCTCGAACACTCCCCACGCATAGGCGCCGTCACGCTTTCGCTCGAGGCCGATTTCGTGCATCACGGCCAGGAAGGGGCCGCTGTCCTCCGGGTCGATCCGATATTCGATGGTCAATAGAATTGGGCCCTCATCGTCCTCGACCCGATGCACGAACACCGGGGTGCGCCAATGCATCGAGGGTGTAAGGTCCAGCGCGGCTGCGCCCTGCAACGGCCATCGAAGCGTCAGGATCATTCCGACCGCCGCGCCCGCGGCGGCGATGTAGAAGGTCGTAGACAGCCCCTCGACGCTCGCGACCTTGCCCCATACCGCGCTGCCGATGGTCATGGCGCCGAAGAAAACGGTCAGAAAAATCGCCAGACCCCGTCCCCGCACCCATTCCGGCAACGCCACCTGCGCCGAGACGAAGAGCGTCGTCATCATCGTGATCCATGACGCGCCGGCGACAAGGCTCGCTACAGCCGCAATCGCAGGGTGACGCGCCACGCCAAAGAGCGCCAAGGCGAAAATCGTCCCCGCAGTCCCGAGCGTCGCGAGGCCATCAGGACCCAGGCGCGCCTTGAGGCCGTTGAGCGCGAACGACCCGAGGATCGAACCAACGCCGATCATGCCAAGCAGGATGCCATACACCTCCGGGCCATTGTGCATCTGGGTGCGCGCAACCAGCGGCAGCAGCGCCCAATAGGCGCTGGCGAACGGGAAAAAAGCGACGGCGCGGATAAGCGTCGAATCGATGTCGCGGTTGTTTCTGGCGTAGCGCAGCCCGGTCCGGACCGCGCTGAAAAGACGCTCGGCCGGCAGGGACTGCCTTGCCTTGCGCGGAGCACGCCACCAAAGAAGCGCCACGACGACGGCCAGATTGCCGACGCAAAAACACCAGAACGGCAGCGCGATGCCGAAGGCCGCAATCGCCAGCCCGCCGATGGCTGGGCCGAGCGCGCGGCTCACGTTATAGCTAGCGTTGTTGATCGCGATAGCGCTGCCGAGATCCTGCTTCAGCACCAGCATCGGCGTGATGACGAGCCACGCCGGGGCCGCGAGTGCGCCAGTTGCGCCGAGACAGAATGTCGTCGCCAGCAACACGGCCGGCGTCGCCAGATGCAATGTGACAACTGCGGCGAACACGATCGAGATCGCGGTCACAGCAAGTTGCGCGCCAATCAACAGCCTGCGCGCGTCGATGATGTCGGTCAGCGCGCCGGCAGGAAGGGTAAGGAGAAACATCGGCAGCGTGGTTGCGACCTGGACCGCCGAGACCATCATCGGATTGGGATTGAGAGTGGTCATCAGCCAGTTCGTCGAGGTGTCGTACATCGCAAAACCGACGTTCGACGCTGAACTCGCGATCAATACGACCGTGAACGCCAGATTGCCGAAAACGCCCCAGCGCCAATCGTGGCCTGCGGGCGCGTCTGGATCGACGCTGGACTCGCTGGACAACAAAGACCCCACGGAAAAGCAAGAATTGGAAGGCGAAACACTAGCCCAAATGGGGAACGAGAACCGAATCTTCAAGCCGGCGTGGCAGTCCGCGCAAAACGGGGCCGACCCTAGGAAAGCCTTGCAGGCCGCAATTGCTTTTTGATCCCCCACAGCATCTGGCGAGGCCGGTGCACCTGTCGATATTTGCGTTGCACGCTGCGCTTGCTGGCGACGCCTGAACTCCGGCATGCTTTTGAATTTATGATCCAGCCGCTATGTATGGGCGAGTTGTGGCAAAAAGGGGGAGCCGGACGGCGGGCTCGTCGGATCCTGTTCGTGTGGGCCGATTCGGCCGTGGAGATTTGGTTGGCGACGATTTCCATCGTTATGGCCTGCATGCGCACCGATCGGCCGAACGCCGAGTTGCTCGCGGTCGCTGCCGACATTGCGCGGCGCTTCTCCCCCGCCGTCATTGGGGTTGCCGCACGGCAGGCCTCGATGCATTCGACAATCATGGCGGTTGGGCCCGGCGAGCCGCCCGACCGTGACCTCGTGAACTTTCGCGAGCGCGCGGCCGCGACCGAAGCGGAGTTCAGGTCCGCCCTGCCGATGGTGGAAGATCTTCAGTGGCGCTCGCAAATGACGGCTGGACCGCCGTCCTGGCATGTCGCTGATGAAGCGCGCGGCGTCGACCTGATCGTCGCCGCCGCCGAACCCGGTGAGCGGATATTTCCTCCTTCGCCGGAAATCGACGTCAGCGATCTGCTGATGCGCGCCGGCCGGCCCGTCCTGATCGCGCCGGCTGGCGCGGCCGGACTCAAATTGACCCGCGCCCTTGTGTGCTGGAAAGATTTGCGCGAGGCGCGACGGGCGGTGGTCGACGCCCTGCCGATCCTGAAGCTCTGCAAAGGCGTGGAGGTTGTCGAAGCGGTCGAGGGGCGCGAAATGGATGCGGCGCAGCGCCGCCTGGCGGATGTCGGCGAATGGTTTGCCCGGCACGGCGTCGAGACGAATTGCCTGGCTTCGCCGGTGAGCGGGACCGAGGCCATGCATCTCGCCGCGATCGTCAGGGAGCTCGACATCGATCTGATCGTCGCGGGCGCGTTCGGGCACAGCCGCCTGCGCGAGCGGGCGTTCGGCGGGGTGACGCGGGACCTTCTCCTGAACCCCGATCGCTGCACTCTGGTGTCGCACTAGGCGCGCGCCGGTTCAGGGCGCGAGGAGCGAAATCGAAGATGGACTTCCGCATCCCCCAGGAGCCCGCGGCGGGAACGTCGAGCTGGCTCGGCGCTTTCGCCCATCCGGCGTTCGCGATCGTCTGGACGGCGAGCACGTGCGCGCTCATCGGCATCGCGATGTATGACACGGCCTCCGGCTGGTTGATGACGACGCTCGACCTCAACCCACTCGACGTGTCAATGGTGCATGTCGCGACGACGCTGCCGATGTTCCTCTTCACCCTTCCGGCGGGCGCTATAGCCGATATCGTCGATCCGCGGCGCATGATCATCGCGGTCTCCTACGCCATCGCGGCGCTGATGGCGGTATTCGCTGCCCTGGTCTCGTTCGATTTCGCTTCGCCGCTCCTGCTCCTCGTGACCACCTTCGTCCTCAGCGCCGCCTGGTCGCTGAACACGCCCGCGTGGCTCTCGATCCTGCCGTTCCTGGTGCCGAAACCCGAGATCCCGGGGGCCATCGCCGCGCACGGCGTTGGCTACAATATCAGCCGCACCGTCGGTCCCGCGCTCGGCGGCCTGTTGATTCTAAGATTTGGCCTGGTCACGCCTTTCTGGATTTTCGTTGCGGCGAACCTGGCGGTGATCGCGGCGCTGACCTGGTGGCGAGCACCAGCCAGGCAGACCGCGTCCCTTCCCGCAGAAAGGCTCAGCAGCGCCCTTCGCACCGGCCTCCGGCATGCCGCGAACAACCGTCCATTATGGGCGACGCTGGCGCGAACGATGGCGGTCTATCCGTTCACCGCGGCCTATTGGGGCTTGTTGCCGTTGATCGCTCGGCGGACCGGCGAGGGCGCCGAGCACTACGGCCTGCTTCTGAGCGCGATCAGCATCGGCGCGATCCTGGGTTCGCTAAAACATGGAAAACTGCGCGAGCGGCTGGGCCCCGACCGGCTGGTCGCGCTCGCAACGGTTCTGACCGCAGGCGCACTCACGATGTTCGCGTTTGCGCACGATCTCACGGTCGCGCTTTCAGCATCGGTGCTCGCCGGCATCGCATGGGTGACCAATCTGACCTGCCTATACACCTCCGCCCAGAACGTCTTGCCGGATTGGGTCCGCGGCCGAGGGCTTGCGATCTTCCTGACCGTGATTTTCGGGACGATGACGTTGAGCAGCGCGGGGTGGGGGGACATCGCCGCGAAGACCGGGCTCCCCATCGCGCTTCTTCTCGCGGCCGGGGCCGCGATGGTCGCGATCCCGCTCACCTGGCGATGGAAGCTGCAGCAGCCCGGCGCGATCGATCTTTCGCCTTCGCAGCATTGGGACATGCCCGAGACCCACGCGGAGATCGAAAACGGTCGTGGGCCGGTCCTGGTGAAGATCGAATACCGGATCGACCCCAAGGACCGAACCGCGTTCCTGCGCGCCCTCGACGAACTCGGATTCGAGCGCCGGCGCGACGGCGCATTCGCCTGGGGAATCTTCGAGGACGCCAGCGAATTCGGGCGCTACGAGGAGACCTATCTTATCGAAACGTGGCTCGAGCTCATGCGTTTGCGCGAACGGGTCACCAACGCCGACAGGGTGCTCGAGGACGAGATCCGCGACATGCTGGTCGCCCCCCCACGCCTCGAGTTCCTCATCGCCGCCGAAACGAGCCCGCGAGTTCGGCAGCGGCGCGCCGAGCCAACTGGAGCGTAAGCGATTGCGCATTCTCGTGGTCTACGCGCATCCGCTCGAAACGAGCTTCATCGCCGGGCTTCATCTGCGCGCCGTTGAGACCCTGCGCGCGGGCGGGCATGAGGTCGACGATCTCGATCTCTATGCTGAGCGGTTCGACCCGGTCATGTCGCGCGAACAGTTCGCCCATTACGTCGACGCCCGGCTGAACGCGCGCGAGGTCGAGCCCTACGTCAAGCGCCTGCGTGCCGCCGAGGGGCTCGTCCTCGTGTTTCCGGTCTGGTTCGACGGTCTGCCGGCGATGTTGCAGGGCTACTTCCAGCGGGTGTTCCTGCCCGGCGTGGCGCTGCGCATCGACGAAGCGGGCCTCTTTCACCCCACTTTGTGGAACCTCAAGCGCATGGCGGCGGTCTGCACCTATGGCGAGAGCCGGCGCGACGTGGCGGCGAAGAACAACCCGGCGCACCGCTTCGTCCGCTACAACATTGGCTTGCTGATCGATCCGAAGGGCCGGTTCGAATATCTCGCCCATTACGATATGAACTTCTCGACAGTCGCTCGGCGCGCCGCCTTCATGAAGCGTGTCACGCGCGCGTTCGAGGCGTGGTGAACACGGAGGAACCGGCGAAAGAGCTCACCAGGAGTATTTGAACCCGGCGAAAGGTCCGTACATCCACTGCTGGTAGCGGAAGCTCCTCGGCTCGAAGGTGAGCTGACTGTAGCCGGTGTCCTGGTGGGTGTAGGTGTACATGACGCGATAGCCGATGGTCGTGGAGATGTTCTGCGTCCAGTTGTAACCCACGGAGGCCAGCGCCTGTCCGGTTGCGGCGTCGGACCAGCCGCCGAGGTCGCCGAACATGTTCATGAACCAGCGGTCGTCGAATTTATAGTGCGCGGCGAAGCCGCCGACCGGCATGACCCAGTCCTTGTTCACGGTTTCGGTCCCGTTGAACAATCCGAGCGGGCCGTTGACGCTGAGCTTGGTCCCGCTGAAGAAGTTGCGGGCGCCGACGGTGCCGTAGAGTTCGAGGTTCGGCACCCCGAGCGGGACGCGAACGCCGCCGAAGGCGGTGATGGCGCTCTCGTTGAGGGTGAGGCTCGTCTTCCCGCCGTAGAGCGCATTGTCCGGGTTGCTAAGGGTGCTGGCCCCGCCGATCCGCGCCCAGATGAAATCGATTCCGCCGATGAACATGTCGTTGCGGGCGATTATGCTGCCCATGAATGCGCCTTGAAAGTGCTCGAGCACTTTGCCGAAGCTCGCATAATAAGGCAGCGTCGGAAGGCTGCCGAAGCCTGTGCTTCCCGCGATGCTGGTCCCCCAGCCGTAGCCGGTGATCTCGAAACGCCAGGTCGAGGGCAGCGGCGGAGCGACCAAAGGCTCGGCCGCCTCTTTCTTGGTTGGCAAATCCGCGGCAGTCGCCGGCCCCGCGCACAGCGCGGCGGCGAGAAAAAGCGCCCCGAAATATTTCCGCATGCCCGCCCTCAAGTCGCGAAATCGATCGCCATGCCCAAGGCGAGGTTGTTGCCATCGTGACGCTTGCGACGCGCAAGCGTCACGATTCGAATGCAATCAGTTTCTTAGAGGGGAACTAGGCCAGCGGCAACCTCGTCGCTCCGAGCGGCGGGTGGTCGCCGGCGCCGCCTGAGCTATTCGCGCGTTCGGGGAACGCCTCAAATCGGCTGGCCAATCATCCCGATCTCGCCCTTGCCGACCTCAACCAGCATCGACAAGACGAAATCCGGCGCGAGGAAGCGCGCGCACGCCTTGCCATCCGCCACGAGGGCTATCATCGACTTGCCGCTGGCGCTCGCCACCACTGCGCTGTCGCCCGGCGGAAGCTGGCGCGAGATCGGAGGGATGGCGACGTAGAGCGCCCGCACGAACTGGAACTGCTCGGGCGTGAGCTTCGTCAAGTGAGACACCGAGCCGATCTGGGAGACGGGCACGCATTCCGGCGCGTCGGCCGCCAACCACCGGGAAAAGACGCCTGCCCCTTGGCTGTCTTCATGCGCGCTCAAGTCTTGAGCGGGCATCGAATCTTGCGCGCGTATGCCATAGCCGGTGAGGCCCGCCAATGCTGCGGCGGTAGCGGCCAAAAATGCACCGTTCATGACGCTTTCCTCTTTCGAGCGACGCCGGCGTTTCGAGCGCTGCGGCGGCGAACACGAGCGCGAACCGATGGAACGATGCGACCGCCTTCGCCAACCCGCCGCGCCCGTGGGCCGCGCGTTAGGCCAAGCTAACTATTCAACGTTCGCGAACGTCATTGGTTCCGCGCTTCGGTGGCGAGAAGGCCGAAACGAGACCGGCGTCTCAGGGCCCGACCGGGATCAGCTTGCCGACGAAGACCGGCGGCCCGGACGGTTGGCCGGTGGGCGAGCCGCCCGGCGGCTCGACAGTGACGGCGTAGGTCGCGTCCTCGACCACGGCTCGGTCGTATTGCGCCAGGTTGGCGCGCCGGGTCGCGCTATCGGCGGCGATAACGCCCAGCGATTTTGGCGCGCCGATCTTGGGGTCGATGATCCACAATTCATACGCCTTGCCTGGCGGCGCGGTCGCCGCGACCGGACGCACCGTGAACTCGCGGGTGTCGACATTGACTGTGATGGCAAAGGCGGGCGAAGCCGCGTCCTTCTGCAGGATGGCGACGTATTCGTGCGGGACGGCCTCGCGCGTCGCCTCGCGGGCGATGAACCCGACCGCCAGAACGCCGGCGATGATCGAGGCGGCTATCGCCGCCGTACGCCAGCGCGCGGTGCTGCGCCTGAGCGCGGCGACAGCCGCGTTCGCCTGCGCCTCGGGCGGCTCGCCTCGAATGCGCGCTTCGATCGTCGGCAGAAGGTCGCGCGGCGGCTCGATCGGCCCAGCCGCCTCGGCGAGCGGGGCAAGCCGCGCCTCCCAGGCGCGGATCGCCTCATCGAGGTCCCGTTCGCGCAACCTCCGCGCCGCCATGACTGCACGCTCGCCTGGATCGAGCGTGCCCAGCGCATATTCGGCGGCGGCGAAATCGTCGTCGGGACTGACGGTCATGACGCCAGGCAATCCCTGAGCTGGGCGAGGCTGCGATGCAGCCACGTCTTGATCGTCGGCACCGGCCGCCCGAAGCGTTGGGCGAGCGCCTCACGGCTCGAACCGCGGTAATAGGCCAGCAGCACGACCGCGCGTTTCTCCGCGTCCAGAGCCTTAAGGCAGTCGATGAGCGCTGCAAGCCCCTCCGACCTTTCCCGCGCGGCGAGTGGGTCGACGTCGTCCGCTGCAGGCTCGAAGCTCGCCGGCAAGTCCTCGAGCGAGCCTGGACGAACCCTCCGGACCTCGTCGAGCGCGCGATTGCGGGCGATGGTCGCCATCCACGCAAGCGGGGAGCCCTTGGTGGGGTCGAACTCGCCGGCCTTTTCCCAGATGCGCACATAGGCCTCCTGAAGCGCGTCGGCGGCTGCGTCGCCTTGGGGGAGGATACGGGCGGCGACCCCGTAGAGTTTCGCGCTGGTCGCCTTGTAAAGCGCCGAGAACGCCGCCACGTCGCGCGCCGCCGCGCGGCGCAGGAGATCGGCGACACCATCCGTGGCCGGAGCCGGCGATCCCCTGCCCGGTGTCTCTCCCCTGATTGTCATTCGGACATCCTAGCGCGGCGCACGACCGGCGCAACCGGCGCGCCATTCGCACACCGGCGACGAGCGCGAAAGGAGCGGGCGCTTATGGCGCCCGCCCGCCGCTTCCGCCGTGAGCCCGTAGGAGGAGGCTCAGCTCGGGAGCAGCACCTTGTCGATCACCTGGATGACGCCGTTCGATTGCATCACGTTCGGGATCGTCACTTCGGCCTTGTCGCCTTTGGCGTCGATAACCCAAAGATGTCCGCCGGCGCGCTTGAACGTGAGCTCCGCGCCCTGGATAGTCTTCATCATCGCTTTGCCGCCGCCGTCCCGGATCATGGCGTCGATCTCGGCCTCGGTCAGCCGGCCGGGCACGACATGGTAGGTCAGGATCGAGGTCAGCATGCCCTTGTTTTCCGGCTTGAGCAGCGTGTCGACGGTGCCAGCAGGCAGACGGGCGAACGCCTCGTTGGTCGGCGCGAAGACCGTGAACGGTCCGGCGCCTTCAAGCGTGTCGACAAGGCCCGCGGCCTTCACAGCGGCGACGAGGGTGGTGTGATCTTTCGAGTTGACGGCGTTTTCGATGATGTTCTTGCTCGGATACATCGGCGCGCCGCCCACCATCTTGGTCATTTCGGCGTAGGCCGGCGCGACGAAAGGCGCGGCGATCGGCGCGGCGAAGGCAACGGTGGCGGCGACCGCTGCGGCGTAAAGGGAAATCTTGGCGTTCATGTTCGTCTCCAATGCAGTTTCGGACCGATCATCGCGTTCCCGCCTTCGATCGGCACGGATTGGGTACGGATCGCCGCCGGCGAGGTTTCGGCGTTGGACGAAAAAAAAGCGCCGAACGGAAATCGCCATCGCGGGGCGAAACGACGGGCCGTTCCCGGACGTATTGCAGCCAGCGCCGCAAGCGGCGTATCGGAGACCTCAAGACTTCGGAGCCTTGGAATTGACGTCGGTTTCTTCGGCCCTGCCCGTGCGCGACGCGCCTCCCGGGCGGCTCGTCCTCCGGCATTCGCCGCTGGTTCGGGTCTGTCACTGGATCAACGCCGTCTGTTTTGTCGTCCTGCTGATGAGCGGACTCCAGATCTTCAACGCCGATCCCGCGCTCACCTGGGGCCCGGCGACGAGTTTCGATCATCCGGTTTTTTCGCTATCGGCGACCGAGAACGACGACGGCGATCCGACCGGCGGCGTGACCACGATCTTCGGTCATGCGTTCAACACGACCGGGTTGCTTGGCGCCTCGCGCGGCGACGACGGGCAACTGGAGGAGCACGGCTTTCCGTCCTGGGCGACGCTGCCCGGCTATCAGGATTTGGCGGCGGGCAGGCGTTGGCATTTCTTCTTCGCCTGGATTCTCGTCCTCAACGGGATCGTCTATCTCGCCTACCTCATCGGGGGCCGCCACATTCGCGACCTCTGGCCGAGCGGGGCCGACATCCGGGCGATTCCGCGCGCGATTGTCGATCACGCCCGGCTCAGGTTTCCTGAAGGGGACGAAGCGCTGCACTACAACGTGCTACAGAAGCTCGCCTACCTCAGCGTCGTCATTGCGTTTCCGATCCTCATCCTCGCCGGGCTCACGATGTCGCCGGGGATGGACTCGCGCTTTCCGTGGCTGCTCGACCTCTTTGGCGGGAGGCAGGGCGCGCGCGCCGCGCATTTCGTGCTCGCGGCCTATCTCGTCCTGTTCGTCATCGTGCATCTGGTGATGGTAGTCCTCTCGGGGCCGATCAACAATATGCGCTCGATGATCACGGGCCTCTATCGCATCAAGGAATCCAAGCGATGAATGGCGAACTTCTCGTGCGGCCGGCGCCGCTGCGCCTCAACCGCCGCAAGCTCCTCCTCGGCCTCGGCGTGGGGGCCGCGGTCGCGCCGCTCTCGGGCTGCGACGCGGGCTCCTCGGCGGCGTTGTCGATTTTGGACAAGGCCGAGGCGCTCACCAAGTCTGTCCAGCGCGCCCTGCTCGCGCCGCGCACGGCGCTTGCGGTCGAATATCCGCAATCCGCGATCACCCCAACTTTCAAGCCCAATGGCTCGATCGACCCCGATGATCCCGGCTATGTCGCCTTGCGCCAGGCCGGCTTCGCCGACTGGAAGCTCGAGGTCGGCGGCCTCGTCGAACGGCCGATGAAGCTCACGCTCGCCGACTTGCGCAGCCTTCCATCGCGGACGCAGATCACCCGGCATGACTGCGTGGAGGGCTGGAGCTGCATCGGGCAATGGAAGGGCGTCCAATTGTCCGCTCTCATCACCGCCGCCGGCCTTAAGCCCCAGGCCCGCTACCTCGCCTTCTTCTGCGCCGACACGCTCGAGCAGACCCTCGACAACACGGGCCGCTATTACGAGACGATCGACCTCGTCGACGCCTTCCATCCCCAGACCATCCTGGCTTACGAGATGAACTCCGCGCCGCTCAAGGTCGAGCACGGCGCCCCTTACGGCTCCGGGTCGAACGCCAGCTCGGCTACAAGATGGCCAAATATGTGATGCGCATCGAGGCGATCGATGGCTTCAAGGCAATCGCGCGCGGCCGCGGCGGGTTCTGGGAGGACCGCGGCTATGAGTGGTACGCGGGAATCTGATCGAAGCGCCGCCACCAGGACGGGATCACCGCAAAGAGCGAAGTAACGAAGCAATCGCGGGCAACGTGAGGTGTTCCAAGTTCTGGATTGCTTCGCTTCGCTCGCAATGACGATTCAGCGCTCTCGTCATCGCGCCTCAGCCGTCTTCGCCGCCACCGAGAGGAACGCGGCGCGCGACTCAGGCAGCGGCGCATTGTTCGGCGCGAACAGGTCGCGGGCGAGGAAAAAGCCGGTCAGGCGGAATCCGTCGGCAATCTCGCTCGCGCTCGGCCGCGCCTCAATTCGTGCGCCTTCGCGCAGGAAGGCGGGCAGCGGCAGCAGACGATCCCGCCAGGGCGCCCCGGCTTCGGCGCTCACCGCCCGTCCCGACCTGGGCGAGACATAGGCCAGGCTCTCGGTCGCGCCGGTCGCGGCGCAGCGGCTAAGATCGAGCCGAAACCCGCATTCGGCCAGGATCTGGGTCTCGAATTGGGCGACAAGCGCGGGCGCGAGCGCGCCGTCGTCGAGGGCGTCGGCGATCAGGCTCAGCATCTCGTAGACCCCCTCGTGCGGATCACGCTCGGGCAGGACTCGGATCAGCTGGGCGAGATAGTTGAGCCCGGCGAGCGCCAGCCCGCTCGCCATCAGCCGCCCCGCCCGCAGCGACAAGGGCTCGACGGCGTAGGCGCCCAGATGCTCGTCGAGCCGCGCCCGCCAGACGAGGCCGATGGTGTTGCCGGGCTGCAGCGTCGCGCCGAACCGAGCTGAGCGCGCGCCCCGAACGAGACCGAGATGGCGGCCATGCGCCCGGGTCATCGCCTCGACGATCGCCGATTGCTCGCCGTGCCTGCGGACGCCGATGATGAGCCCTTCGTCGCGCCACTCCATGAGCCAAGCGCCTCTTTACGACGGGCGAGGATGCGCCGGCGGGGGGACCCGCGCCAGCTTCATCGCGACCACAAACGCAAGCACGGAGAGCGTCGTCCAGCCCGGCGAGAGCGAAGCAGCGAACGTCGCCGCCACCGCGGCGAAGAGAGAGGCGGTCATGACCGCCTCCGGCTCAGGACGTCGGAGACTATTCCTGCGAGCGCCATTGCGACGGGGGGCACCCCGGTCGCCGCCAACAGCGACAGGCTCGCGGCAGCGGGGGAGATCGAGACGCCGCTGGCCAGGCCCGGCATCAGCGGCTGGACGCAGCAAAGCACTGCGAAGGTCGCGAAGCTGCCGAGAAATAGGCGCCCGAACCCGGCGCCGCCGCGCGCGATCAGTGGCGGTTCGCCGGTCGGAGCAGCGAGGCCGGGGAGCGATGGGGTTGGGGTCACGACGGCAGCCTTTCCGCCGTCGAGGCCGAAATGCAAGGGAAAATCAGGGCGACTGCGGGGCATAAGCGGTGGCGCGCTACTCCTTCCCCGTGACCGCCAGCACCTGCTCGAGCGGCGCCGACGAGGTCCGGAAAGGGCCCGAATACGGATCGCTGAGGTCGAGGATCAGATAGACCGCGCTCGCCACTGAGAGTGCGCCGACCGCCCCGGCCGCGATTGACATCGGACTGCCTTTCGACATCAACCCATAGCCGATGAAGAGAAACGTCGCCCATCCGACCACCATCAGAATGAGCGGATAGGAAACCGGGTTCGACAGCGCAAACGACATCTGCAACCGCGACTGGCCGATCGCCGCGACGATCGAGGTCGCGGAGGCAAGCGCCTGCTTTTCGGCGTCCGTCGAGGGATGGAGTTCGGCCAGGGCCTTGTCGCGGTTGCGCAGACTCTCGATCGCGGCGGAAAAGTTCTTGGCGACGAAATTGACGTCGCGCTCGTTGGCCCCCCAGATCTCGTCGATCGTCTTGGCGAGGTTCTGTCGCACCTTGGCGCGCAGCGGCGTCGCGTCCGGCCCGTAGTCCGAGAGGGCGAGATCGAGCTGCAGGACCTTGGCGGCGACGGTCTGCACTGCCAGATTCTGGCCGGCGTAGACGCCATAGGCGGTCCAGATCAGGAGGCCGAGGACGAGAGCGGACAAAAGCGTAAGTAGGCCGACGACCGCCCCGATCATGTCGCGCGCACCGCCGGTGGTGAATTTCTCCGGCAGGATGCGCTGGAGGACGAGGCCAACCGTTCCGCTGGCAAACACTGCGACGGCAACGAGAACCGCCAATCTTTCCGGACTCATTGGCCTCCCCGAGCCGCAAGCGTCCGCGCGAGTTATCGGTTGTGGGTTCGGAACGCAACAACGGTTCAGAACCGCGCCTGGTCGTCGCCCAAGCAGGCGCGAATGAAATCGTCCATCCGGCGCGCCACGGTCCCAATGTCGAACAGGGCCTCGACCCGCTTGCGTCCGGCGTGCGCCAGGCTGGCGCACCGGACGGGCGCGTCCATCAGCGCTCCGAGGGCCGCCCTGAGGGCGCCGGCGTCATTCGGGTCGACGTTGACCGCGCAGGGGCCGCAAACCTCGGCGAGGCCGCCCAGTCCCGAGGCGATCAGCGCCGCGCCGCTTGCCAGCGCTTCGAGGGCGGTGCGGCCAAACGGCTCGGGCGTCTTGGTCAGCGCCAGGCCGATCGCGGCTCTTTGCCATGCCGCCTTGACCTCGGCATGGGGAAGGTTCGCGTCGATCTGGACCCTGCCGCCGGACCTTTCGGCCGCGTCGCGGAGCGTCCGGACCGTCTCCCGTTCCCGGTCGGTGGCGGAGAGGATGAAACGGGCGCTCCAGCCGGGCCGCGTCTGGAGTGCGCGCACGATCGCCGCCATCGCCTCGAT
Source organism: uncultured Alphaproteobacteria bacterium (assembly GCA_963767245.1). GTDB lineage: Bacteria > Pseudomonadota > Alphaproteobacteria > Rhizobiales > Beijerinckiaceae > Roseiarcus. The sequence goes on along the minus strand of CAVYDG010000018.1, from coordinate 77,290 downwards.
GTGGCCCTTGTCGGCGAGTGCGCGGCCAACGCTGAGGATCGACTGGTCCTTGGGCTCGGTCGCCGACCAGGCTTGCATGTCAAGGCCGTTGGGGATTGCCCGCATCGGCGCACGAGCGAACGGAAAATTGGCCCGGAAGCGGGCAAGGGCGTCCTCGCTGACAAAGGCGAAGCCGGCGAGCGGTGCAACCTTAAGGCGCGCGGCGGCGACGCCGGCGGGGCCGCGGGGCGAGGTTTCGTAAGCGTGGCTGTGGAGGAGGACGCGGGCGCCCGAGGTCGAGGCGATCAGCGCAGCGGCGGGAAGGTGGTTCTCGACCACGGCGAGGTCGATCCCACGCCGACGCATAAGCCGGGCGACGCCCAGCGCCTTCGCGACATTTCCGCCCAGCGACACGTCCGGAATGGTCGCGATTTCGACCCCTGCGAACGGCTCGTCGACTGGCGGACAGGCGACCAGGATCGAGCGCGCATAGCGGCTGTGGAGGACGAGATCGCGGACGCAGAGCTCGACCGACGACGCGAGCCGCGGCCCGAAATGCGCGTTGCGCAGAAGGACGTAAGCGATCTTCGGGTCACGCGCCATTGTCGCAGTTCGAATGTCGAGGCCCGTCACGCAGCGCCACGCGCGTCCTTACATGCGAGGGGCGTGCAGGACAAACGGCGGCTCGCGATTGCGGGCCACCGAGAATTTTGCTTGAACGATCGGCCGATCAGCGAAAGGCGCGCAAACCCAATGGTCACCTCCGCCGACGAACGCAACGCCCTCACCCACATCAGCGCCCGCGGCGAGGCGCGGATGGTCGACGTGTCGGAAAAGGGTGCGACGAATCGGGTGGCAATCGCCGAGGGACGGGTGCGCATGGCCGCTTCGACCCTGGCCGCGATCCTGGCCGGCGACGCCAAGAAAGGCGACGTGACCGGCGCGGCGCGGATCGCCGGCATCATGGCGGCCAAGAAGACCGCCGACCTCATCCCGCTCTGCCATCCATTGAGCCTGAGCAAGGTTCTCATCGACATCGCGCCTGACGACGCGCTTCCCGGCCTCACCGTGCGGGCCGAGGCGCGATGCATCGGGCCGACCGGCGTCGAGATGGAGGCGCTGACCGCCGTCTCCGTCGCCTGCCTCACAATCTACGACATGGCCAAGGCGATCGACCGGGGCATGAGCATCGAAGCGGTGCGGCTGATCGAGAAGCGCGGCGGCAAGTCGGGCGAATGGCGGGCGGCGAAGGAGGATCGCCGATGAGCGCAATGATCACCGTCGAGGAGGCGCTGGCCCGCGTGCTTGCATCTGCGGGGTCGCCTTTGGAAGAAGAAAAGATCGCCCTCGAAGCTGCTTACGGCCGCGTGCTCGCACGCGACATCAAGGCGCTCAGGACCCAGCCGCCGTTTGCCAACTCCGCCATGGACGGCTATGCTTTGCGCGCAGCCGATACGGCTCAAGCGCCCCTGACCCTGACGGTGATCGGCGAGTCGGCTGCGGGTCGCGCGTTCAAGGGCGCGCTCGGTCAGGGCGAGGCGGTACGCATCTTCACCGGCGCGCCGATGCCCGAAGGCGCCGACGCGATCGTGATTCAGGAGGATGTGCGGCGCGAGGGAGAGCGGATCTCTCTCGAGGCCGCGGCGCCCGCCGGCGACAATCTGCGCGAGGCGGGCATGGACTTCCGCGCCGGCGAGGCCCTCGTCGCCGCTGGCCGCCGTCTCACTCCACGTGACGTCGCGCTGGCGGCGGCGGCGAACCACACTCATCTTCCCGTCCTCCGGCGCGCCCGGGTCGCGATCCTGGCGACCGGCGACGAATTGGTCCCGCCCGGCGGGACGCTCGGCCCGGCGCAGATCGTCGCTTCAAACAATTACGCTGCCGCCGGACTCGTCGAGGCGGCCGGCGGGACCGCGATCGATCTCGGGATCGCCGTCGATGAACTCGGCGCGCTCAAGGACGCCGTGAGCCGCGCCCGCGACGCCAGGGCGGACGTGCTGGTGACGCTCGGCGGTGCGTCGGTCGGGGATTACGATCTCGTGCAGCAGGCGCTGGTCGACGAAGGGATGGAGCTCGGCTTTTGGCGGATCGCCATGCGCCCCGGCAAGCCGCTGATGCACGGACGGATCGGCGCGATGCGCATCCTTGGCCTGCCGGGCAATCCGACATCGTCGACGGTCTGCGCGGTCCTGTTCCTGCGCCCGCTCATCCGCGCCTTGCATGGCGAACCCGACCCGGGCTCCGATCCGAGCCAGCCCGCCCGCCTCGCCGTCGACCTTCCCCCCAACGGCCCGCGCCAGGACTATATGCGCGCTTCGCTCGGCCGCGACTCCGACGGGATCTTAGTCGCGACCCCGGCCGCCAACCAGGATTCCTCATTGGTGAAAACGATGGCGCGCGCCGACGGCCTCATCGTCCGGCCGGTGCGAGCGGAACAGGCGAAGGCGGGGGACCCCTGCCGGGTCATTCCCTTTCATGGTCTCGGGGTATAGCGCCAACTGTCCCCGACCATGCCGGCGGATCTTCAACGCTCTGGCCCCCGCCAGTGACTCTGAAGCACCGCAAACAGGAACGCGGTCGTCAGGCCGAACAGCATCATGCCGTTCAGCGCCTCGAGGGCGCCCATCAACCGCCAGTGCTGCGCAAGGAAGATGTCGGCGTGGCCGTAGGTGGTCATTGCGCTGAGCGAGTAGAGCGCGGCTGACGCGAAATCAGGCCGCGCTCCTAGCGCGACGTAGGCGGAGGCCCAAACTGCCGCTTCGGCCGCGTGCAGGAGCGTCAGCAGCAGGACGGCCGCGGCGATGGTCGCCGCGAGGGCGACCCCAGATCTGGGAGCGCCAAGGGTCGGCGACAATCGAAGGACGACGCCCCGGCGGATGACGATGAGGCCGAACGCGTGCGCCAGCACGGTCAGCACGATGAGCGGCAGACCCCACGCCCAGTTGTTTGACCAAGCCTCCGCGGCGTCAAACATCCCTGTGCGATATTCGCGTCGCCTCGATTAGTACCAGCCGGGAGCGTAGGGACCCCAGGCGCCGCCCCAATCCATCATCGCTTCCTGGTTCAGCATCGCCGTAGTCTCCTGCATCTGCGCGATGTTGTTGGCGGTGCAAATCTGCTGATATTGCTGATAGGCGGCGTCGTTGCCGATGAAGGCGCAGCCGCACCCGGCAGCGTCGGCGTAGATATAGACGTTGTGGCCCTTGCGCTGCGCAGCGACCATGGTGTTCTGCGGCAGCGCCTGAAGCTTGGTCATCTTCAGCGGCGTGTCGGCGGGCTGCCGAATGAACCCCGCCGCCGCGAGTTGCCCCTCCTTTTCCGGCGCGCCCATAGTCATGCAGCCGGCTAATGCGGCCGAGGCGGCCACAGCCGCCAAACCCATGCGAAACGATTGGATCACCGCCAGCTCCTCCCACACGCCGAAACCCGCGACAAAAACCCGGCAGGAAGCAAGCTCTTGACGACGATTGCGGTCCCACCCGGTGGGATATGACTCTCGTCTCGGCCCTCCCGCATGTCAATCCGCCCAGCCTCCTCAATGCGGCGGAATATCCGAGGTCTCAGCCGCGACGTCAGGGAGTTTCGTCTGGGTCCAGCCGCCGCCGAGTGCAACGATGAGGTCGACCGCGTCGCTCTGGAGCTGCCCCTGAGTCGACAGGAGAGACTCTTCGGCCGCCAATTGCTGCGTCTCGGCGGTGACAACGGCGGTGAAGGCCTGGGTGCCGGCCTTATATTCGTTGAGCGTGATCTGCGTCGCCTCCCGTGAGATGCGAACATCCTCGGCCTGCACTTTGACCTCGCGTGACAGGATGCGAATCCCGGAAAGCGCATCCTCCACCTGCTGGATCGCGGTCAGCACTGTTCCCCGATAGACGGCGACATCCGCCTGATAGGTCTGCCGCGCCGCCTCAACCTCGGCCGTGGTGAGCCCGCCGTTGAACAGCGGCTGGGCGAGCGATGCGCCGAACGACCAGACCGGATTGCTGGGGCCAAAAGCAGCGTTGAACGGATTGCCGGAATAACCGACGAGTCCGGACAGCGAAACGGCCGGAAAATAGCCTGCGAAGGCAACCCCGATCTCGGCGTTGGCCTGACGCATCGTCTCCTCGGCGGCCGCGACGTCGGGCCTGCGCTCGAGCAACGAGGACGGCAGCCCGACCGGGATCGAAGGAACCCTCGTCGCCAGGCTGCCATGCGCGATCGAAAGGCCCGCAGGCGTACGGCCCATGAGGACGGCGATCGCATGCTCGCTCTGGGCGCGCGAAACGCCAGCGGCGATCAGCGACGCCTGAGCGTTCAGCAATTGAGCCTGGGCGGTGATGACGTCGGACTTGGCGGCTGTGCCAGCGTTGTACTGGTTTTGGGTGATGTTGACCGACTGCTGATAGTCCTTGACGGTCCGCGTCAGCAGGTCTTCCAGCGAATTGGCTTCCCGCAGCGTCACATAGGCCAGCGCAAGCTCGGACTGGGCGGCCAGCGTCGCGTTGGCGAGATTGGCGGCGCTTGTTTGCGCCCCTGCTTGCTGGGCCTCGACCTCGCGCCTGACCTGACCCCAAATATCGAGCGTCCAGGTACCCGAGGCCTCGGCGGTCAGCACCGTCTGCTGGGGCGATTCGCGTATCGCCGAGCCGTTCCCCTGGACGGTCGGAAAAAGCCCGGCGCGGGCTTCGTTGATGAGCGCAAGCGCCTCGCGATAGCCGGCTTCGTCGGCCTTGACCGTCTGGTTGGACACCACCACGACTCGTTCGAGCCGATCGAGCTCCCGGTCGTCAAAGACCGACCACCACGCGCCTTTTGGTTCGCTTTCGCGCGGCGTCGCAAGCTTCCAGCCCTTGATCTCCTTGAACTGCGGCGACACGATCGCCGCCGGGCGCGCGAAGTTGGGGCCGACCGCGGCGCAGCCGGAGAGCGCGAACCCGATCAGGGTCAGCGCAAGCGAAGGCCGCGGCGCCGCTTCGTCCGCGTGCGTGCGCTCTTGGCCGCGCCGCGCGAGGTCGTGGCGCCTTCCCGGTCGCGCGCTGACGCGGGTCATTTTGGAGCGCGCCAAGCGATAGCGAAATCCCCCTCCCGGGGCCGGTTTGCCTTAAGCCCGGCCTCTCGCCAGCCGCCCTTTAGGCCCCATCCGCGAGGGAGGCGCAAGTGCCGGGAGAACACGTTCCGGCGCCTTTTGCGGCCGCCGCACGGCGCCGGCGGGCGGTCAGGCGAGTTTGGTGCGCGCCCACCATAGGAAGACAAAGAGCGCGATTAGGGCGGCGCCGATGAAAATCAGAAACAGCGCCGCCTGTTCGACCCAGGCGACAAGCGGCACAGCAATAGCGAGGAACACCCCGGCGACGGCAAGCCTCCAGTCTCTCAGATCCAATCCTGAGATGAAGACACCCAGAGCGAGCAGCGTCAGCATCATGCCGCCCAAAGCGTCGCTGGTGTTCAGGCCGCCGACGTTGCTGACGTTGATGAGATACATCGACACGAGCACCGCCGTCCATTGCGCGAACTGGATTGCCACCATCTCGATCCGCCCGCGACCGCGCGGCACGCGGCCAAGACCCACGGCAATGCAGAGGAGCGCCGTGACCGGGGTCATGATGACCCAGTAGTCCGCCGTTGGCCGGCGAAAAAAGCTGGTCCAGCAGATGCCGACAATACCGATGATGACGATGGCGAAATAGGGCGCCTCAGCCAGCAGGCCGACCCAGGTTCTCCTCCGCCGAGGCTCTGCGATGCCGTCGGACGGAGCCGAATTCGCATTGGCCATCATTCGCTTCCGGTCAGCGCCCGCATGGCGAACCCGCGCTTCGTTGCGTTAAGTACCTATCACGCGGGCAGCCTTGCGGTCACGACTTCAACCCCAGGCGCTACCCTCACCCAATCGGCCGGAATCCTGTTTGCGGAACAGGGGGAATTTGGCCGATCAGTTGCGCGCGCCGACGATCGCCCGCCAGAAGCCGCTATAGGCCAATTCGAAGCCGATGATCTGGTAGTCGAGGTCGATCGCGTCCATCACCTCATAGGCCGAATTGTTGCAGATTGGGAAAATGATCAGCCCGTCCTTGGTCACGTGGCGGCGAGCCTCGCGCAGATAAGCTTCGGTGGTGCGGCCGTGCGGATCGCACAGGCTGAACCGCTCGATGTCGTTCTCCGGGTTCTTGTCGATCATCGGCGTGTTGAAGACGATCAGGTCGAAATCCCTCTCCTCGATGTTCTCAAACAGATCGGACTGAAACGCGTCGACCTCGACCTTGTTGAGCTTCGCGTTGGCGATCGTCGCCTCGACCGCGACCGGCGAAATGTCGGTCGCGACGGTCCGCGACGTCCAGTTGGCGGCCATAAACAGGGAAATGATCCCGCAGCCCGCTCCGATCTCCAGCGTCTTGGCGATCAGGTTCGGGTTCATCGCCTTGATATTGCGGATGAAAAACTCGGAGCTCGAATCCGGCAGGGGATGATAGACCCCGGCCGGCACGTCGACCACAAGGCCGTCCGCGTGGATTCGCTCCGGCACAGCCTGACGGCGGACCAGCGCTTCATGTGCGGCGGCGATGTCGAATTTCGCCGTGCTCACCAGATTGGCGATTTCGAGCTTGCGGAGGACCGAGGTCCGGGGCGGTCCGATCCGGCGCTCGACGTTGAGATAACCGATGTTCATGAGATCTCGCCTTCTGTTGTCGGCTGGTCCAGCCGTCTGTTGTCGGCGTAAAACTGCCCGGGAGACCCGCGCGCAAGCGGAACGACCCCGCCGTGTGATTTATACGGGGTGACGCCTCTTGTGGTTCAGGTTTCCCGTCCGCGCTCGCTGTCGTGCCAATCGCGCAGCAACCAATGCGAAAGCGCAGTCAGCAGCAGATGAATTGTGATGCCCGCGACCGAAATCAAGAGCAGGGCGGCGAACATTCGCGGAATATTGAGGCGAAATCCGGACTCGACGATCCGATACGCGAGGCCGGACCCCTGGCCGGCCGACCCGGCGGCGATCTCGGCGACGATGGCTCCGATCAGCGCCAAGCCGCCGCTAATCCGCAAGCCGGCGAGGAAATAAGGCAAAGCCGACGGCAGCCTGAGCAGCAAGAACTGCTGCATTTTCGAGGCGCGGTACATCTGGAAAAGGTCGACGAGATTGTGGTCGGCCGAAGAGAGCCCGAGCGTGGTATTCGCCAGGAGGGGAAAAAACGCCACCAGAAACGCGCACACCAGAACCGCGATGGTCGGGCTGAGATAGATCAGGAGCAGCGGCGCGATGGCGACGATCGGAGTCACCTGCATGGCGACCGCGAACGGGTAGAACGCGCGCTCGACGATCCGCGACTGGGCGAAAATTATAGCCAGCGTGACGCTGCCGATGACCGCGATCAGGAGCGCCTTGAGCGTAATCGACAGCGTCACCCAGAGCGAGGCGGAAAGCGTCGGCCAATCGGTGATGAGGGTGGCGATGATGAGGCTCGGCGCCGGCAAAAGATAGGATGGCACGGCGAAATAGCGGACCAGTCCCTCCCAGGCGAACAAGCCAAGGCCCAGGGTCAAGGCCGGAACCGCGTAGCCGACGAAGTCGTCGCGACTCACGGCATCCCGCTTACAAGCATCTTCGGCGACTTATCGCCCATCGCGACGTGGAGCGCCGCCGAAGTTCGGACGCATGTGTCGGCGTATTCCTGGCACAGCCGGAACCCCTCCTGGCGCGATTCCGTCGGCGCCTCGACCACAATTTCCGCAACCGCGCGTCCCGGCCGCGCCGCCATCACCACGATCCGGTCCGACAGATAGACGCTCTCGAACACCGAATGGGTCACGAACACGACTGTCGCCCCGAGCGCCGACCGCAGCGCCGCCAGATCGTCGTTGAGCTTGAGGCGGGTGATTTCGTCGAGGGCGGCGAATGGCTCGTCCATCAACAGAACCGTCGGCCGGGTCACCAGGGCGCGAGCGATCGACACCCGCATCTTCATGCCCCCGGACAGCTGCCGCGGATAGGCCTTGGCGAAGCCGGCGAGCCCAACCTGCTCCAGCGCCTCTTCGACCCGCGGTCTGGCCTTTTCCTTCGACACCCCTGCAAGACGCAGCGGCAGCCAGACATTGGTGAATACGTCGCACCATGGCGTCAGGGTCGGTTCCTGAAAGACGAAGCCAAGCTCCGGGCATTTCGTCCGCCACGTAATTTCGCCGCGCGTCGGCGCCGTAAGTTCCGACAGGAGCCGCAGGACCGTGGACTTTCCGCAGCCGGAGGGACCCAGCAGCGAGAGAAACTCGCCCGCCTTGATGTCGAGGTCGAGGCCCTTGAGAGCCGTTACCTCATTGGCGAAGACCTTGTCGACGCCCCGCAGCGTCACGAGCGGCGGCGCGGCCACACGGACCGCCGTTTCATTCGTCCTGAACGTCGCAATCTTGTTCATCGCGCGAACCTGCCGTCTCTTCGCAGCGGCCGTTCAGGCCGCCGACCCCGTCTCCCAACAACGCAAGTTGCATGCCGCAGTCGCTTCGAGCTCATCCCAGGATTCCGCGTCCTGGCCTTCGCCGTACGCATCTCACCCCTCCCCGAGGTCTTGCCGCCGCTAGCCAATCACGTGCTTCTTGCGATGGACATTATAGACCTCGTTATTCCGGGTCAAACAACAGGTAATGCGAGAACATGTCGAGTACAAGAGCCTCCTGTTTGCTGCGGTGCAGCGGCGGCGGATGGTGTGTTCTTGACGCGAAGCGGTGCGGCATGCCATCGCGTCAATCTCGTCGTCTGCGCCGCCAGAAACACGCGGAAGCGCGAACTTAATCAAACGCCCGCGCGGCTGCTCTTGTTCCTTCGCCCAAGGTCCGATCGATGGCCACGGATTACGTCGCCGACAATCTCGAAGCGCCGGTTCTCGACGATCTGTTCCCGAACATGATCGAGGCCGACAAGAGCGAATTGACCTGGCCTTATTTTCGCAAGCAGATCGACCACCCCTTTCGCGTCGACAGGCGCAATCCGACAGTCGGCTTCATCAACCGCGACGAAGCCTCGATCCTCTACACCAATGCACGCGCCTTCAAGGGGCGAGGCGGGATCGAGATCGGCGCGTGGCGAGGCTGGTCGACCGCCTATCTTGTCGCAGCCGGCGTCGCGCCGCTCCATGTGGTCGAGCCGCTGCTCGCGAACCCGGATTGGCGGGGCGAGTTCGAAGCGGTCGTCCGCGGCGCCGGGGGGGCCTCCTCGACCATTCTCGTGCCGGAGAAGAGCCCCGCGACGGTCGTCCGCCTTGGCGAAGCGGGAGCGCGATGGTCGTTCGCGTTCATCGACGGCGACCACGACGGCGAGGCGCCGAGAAGCGACGCGCTCGCTTGCGCGCCCTACCTCGAAACAACCGCAATGGTCCTGTTTCATGACCTCGTGTCGCCGCATGTGGCGGCGGGGTTGCGCGCGCTCGCCGCGAAGGGCTTCAGCGTGATGGCGTACCAGACGGCGCAGATGATGGGCGTGGCGTGGCGCGGCGCGATCGCGCCGGTGGCGCACAAGCCCGATCCGGCGCAACATTGGCAGGTTCCCGATCATCTGACCGGGATCAGGATATCGGGCGAGGCCGCGGCCTGACCGGTTCGCCCATGAAGCGAGAAGGAGAGGACCATGACTCGATTGACGGTGTCGGCGACCCTCGGCGCGGCGTTAACCGCGTTTGCGCCCCTGCCCTCGACCGCCTTGGCCGACGATGCGCAGATCGCGCGCGGCCGCTACCTCGTCGTCCTCGCCGGCTGCTCCGACTGCCACACGCCCGGGGCCTTGCTGGGCTCGCCCGACATGAAACGCTACCTCGGCGGATCGGACGTCGGATTCTCGATTCCCGGCGCGGGTATATTCGTCGGCCAGAACCTGACGCCCGACAAGGAAACCGGAATTGGGTCGTGGAGCAGCGACCAGATTGTCACCGCGATCCGCACCGGCAAGACACCGGATGGGCGCGACTTGAGCCCGGTCATGCCCTGGCCCGCCCTGTCGCATCTGACTGACGAGGACGCGCAGGCCATCGCGGCTTTTCTCAAGAACGTACCGGCGGTCGACCATAAAAACGCCGGGCCGATCGGGCCGAACGAGAAGGCGACGGTGTTCGTTTCCGTCACCTTGCCGGCGGACGCCTATAACGCGATGCAGACGAAGAAGTAGCGGCGAGGCGCGTCTACTTTGGCCTAAGCTCGAGGCCGACGCCCTTATTGACGAACTGGGTGGTGTAAGCCTTCTTGTAGTCGAGGCCATCCTTGACCACGCCGGCCTTGACCATAGTCTTGTAGAACTCGCTCCAGCGGTCGTCCGTCATCGCGCCCACGCCGAGTTTGAGCGTGTCGCCGGAATCGACGATGCCGTATGCCTTCATCTTGGTGATCGAAAAGACGATCTCCTCGTCCGTCATCTCCGGATTTTCCCGCTTGATCGCCTCGTTGGCCTTGGAGTTGTCGCCGTAGAGGTAGTTATACCAGCCGATGTTGGAGGCGTCGACGAACCGCTGGACGATGTCGGGATGCGCCTGCACGTATTCGCGCCGCGTCTCGACCAGAGTGGCGTAGGTGGAATACCCGTAGTCGGCGAGGAGGAAGACATTGGGCTTGAAGCCGCCCTGCTTTTCGACCTCGAGCGGCTCCGAGGTCAGGTATCCCTGCTGGATCGAAGTCTTGCTGACGATGAATGGCGCCGAATTGAAATTGTACGGCTTGATATTCTCGTCCTTGAAGCCGTAGGCCAGCCGCATCCACGCCCAGAACGTATTGACCGCCCCGGCGCTGACGAAGGCGGGATTGGCCTTGGGCAGATCTTCCCACTTGTCGAAGCCGACGCCGGGATGGGACATGAAGATTTGCGGATTCTTCTGGAAATGCGCGGCGACTGCGACGGTGGGAATGTTGTTCTGCACCGCGAGGAAATCGCCGATCATGTCGCCGCCCATGTAGAACTCGATCTTGCCGGCGATGAGCAGCATGCCGCCGTTCGATGTCGGACCCCCCTGCAGGATCGTGACGTCGAGGCCGTATTTCGCGTAAGTCCCGTCGACCAGGGCCTGGAAGTAACCGCCGGCCTCGGGGTCGGCGACCCAATTGGTGCCGAAGGTCACCTTGTCGAGAGCAAAGGCCGGGCCGGCGAATCCGATCGCCCCCGCCAAAGCCGCCATGATCGCAACGCGCATTCGAATTTCCTCCAGCCGTCCAGTTCCGGAGGCGACTGAACCTGTGCGTCGCCCCGCCGCGGACTGCCCCGGCTTCCAGCCGACGCGCCACAATAGGGTCGCTTTCGCCCCCACGGCGAGCCACCATAAGGGCCGAAAATCCAGACGTCGAATCCAATTTTGTGAATTGTCGCGGCGGCAGGCGCTGAGCCTGAAGGCTTTACGTTTCGCGTCGCGACGCCTATGCGCCCCCTTCTCGCTCGCGCCTTGACCGAAACGGAGCCATCGCCGCATGCGCCTATGGATCAAGGACCCTCTCGCCATCCTCGCGGCCGGCGCCGAGCGCGGAATCGTCGTCGAGGGGGCAGAAATCGTCGAATGCGTCGCCCGCGGCGGGTCGCCGGCAATTCGCCCCGATGCGATCTTCGACGCCTCGCGCCATGTCGTGCTGCCGGGTCTCGTCAACGCGCATCATCATTTCTATCAGACGCTGACCCGCGCCCATCCTGCCGGCCTCGGCAAGGACCTCATCCCATGGCTGGTGGCGATGGAGCGGGTCTGGGACCGCATGACGCCGGAGGCGCTTAAGGTCGCGGTCAGGATGGCGCTGGTCGAATTGATGCTCTCCGGCTGCACGACCGCCGCCGACCACCATAATCTCTTTCCGCCCGGCCTCGAGAACGCCATCGACATCGAAGTCGAAGAGGCGACGAAGCTCGGCCTGCGGATGACGGTCTCCCGCGGCTCGATGGGCATTTCCGAGAAGGACGGCGGGCTCCAGCCGGACTCGATCGTCCAGGATTCGGACACGATCCTTGAGGACAGCGAGCGGGTGCTCGGGCGCTACCACGATCCGAAAGCCGGGGCGATGATCCGGGTCGCGCTCGCGCCCTGTTCGCCGCTAGCGGTGCCGAAGCGGGTTCTGGACGGCTCGGCGGCGCTCGCCGAGCGCTTCGACGCCAGGCTGCATTGCCACCTCTGCCAGTCGCCCGACGAGGACGTCTACGCCATGCAGGCGTTCGGCAAGCGCTCGGTCGACATTCTCGACGAGGCCGGGTGGCTGACCTCGCGCACATGGGTCGCGCACGGGATCTATTTCAACGCGGCGGAGATCGAGCGCCTCGGACGGGCCGGAGTCGGGGTCGGCCACTGCGCCGCCTCGGACATGCTGTTTGCGCAAGGGACCTGCCCGACCATGGACCTCGAGGCTGCGGGGGTTCCGATCGGCCTCGGCGTCGACGGCTCGGCCTCGAACGATTCGTCGAACATGATGGAGGCGGCGCGCCATTCGATGATGCTCGGGCGCCTCCGCTACGGCGCCGCCGTCACTCATCTCGATGCGCTGCGCTGGGCGACGGAAGGGTCGGCGCGCTGTCTCGGGCGCGACGATATCGGCGCGATCAGGGCCGGCATGCAGGCCGATCTCGCGCTCTTCAAGCTCGAGGAGCCGCGCTTCTCCGGCGCGCACGACCCGGTCGCCGCTCTGGTGCTGTGCGGCGCGCACCGCGCCGACCGGGTGATGGTCGCCGGCCGCTGGCGGCTGATCGACGGTGAGCCCGAGGGCGTCGACCTCAAGGCGCTGATCGCGAGGCACAGGGCGGCCGCGCGTGCGTTCGCGTGACGCGCGACTTCAGGCGCGACCGGGCGCCGCCAACTTGTTGAGATATGGTCGCGGCAAATTTGCAACCCGGAGAGCCTCATGCCTCACGAATGGGTTCCCTCCCGCCTGCCGATCATCCAGGCGCCAATGGCCGGGTCGCAGGGCGTCGAGTTGTGCGTCGCCGTAAGCGAGGCGGGCGGCCTCGGGTCGATCCCGAGCGCGATGCTGACGCCCACGACCCTGCGCGACCAGATCGCCGAAATTCGCGGCCGTACAAAGGCGCCGTTCAACGTCAACTTCTTCTGTCACGCGCCGCCGGGGCCCGATCCTGATCGGCATGCGCGATGGCTCGACCAGCTCGCAAGCGCCTATGCCGAGGCAGGCCTCGATCCGTCGGCGGCGGGAGGCGGCCCCCGACGCGCGCCGTTCGACGTCGCGATGGCGGAAGTGGTCGAGGCGACGAGACCTTCGGTCGTGAGCTTCCACTTCGGTCTGCCGGATGGGCCGCTCCTCGCTCGGGTGAAGGCCGCGGGAGCGAAGATTTACGCCTCCGCGACCACCGTCGCCGAGGCGCGCTGGCTCGAAGCGCGCGGCGTCGACGCGGTGATCGCGCAAGGGGCGGAGGCCGGCGGCCATCGCGGCATGTTCCTGAGCAAGGACGTCGCCGACCAACCGGGCCTGATCGCGCTCCTGCCACAGGTGGTCGACGCCGTTCGCCTGCCGGTCATCGCGGCGGGCGGGATAGCGGACGGACGGGGCGTGGCCGCCGTTTTTGTGCTTGGCGCCAGCGCGGTCCAGGTCGGCACGGCATATCTGAAGACGCCGCAGGCGACGACAAGCGCGCTTCATCGCGCGGCGCTGCGCGAGGCGACCGACAACGCGACGCGGCTTACCAATCTCTTCACCGGCCGCCCGGCGCGCGGCCTTGTCAACCGCTTCATGCGCGAGCTCGGGCCGATGAACGACGCCGCACCTGTCTTCCCGCTTGCGACCGGCGCGGTCGCCCCCCTACGCGCCTATTGGGAGAAGCGAGGGTCTGGCGACTATTCGCCGCTTTGGGCCGGCCAGGCGGCGGCGCTCGCGCGCGAAGAGGACGCCGGCGCCCTCACCGAGCGGCTATGGCGCGACGCCAAGGCCACGCTGGCGGGGTTACGGTTGGAACCCTAAGGAACGGAATCGAGAGCCCGGCACGGACGGGTTCCAGATGATGACATGCGGCGCGGGCCGAAAGATCTCGGTGGACGCTGACGGGTCATCGCCGGCGGGGCGTCGTTCGCGGCAATGCGGCCCCGATTGACAGTTCACCTTATCACTTGCCAGACCCGTTATGATTGGACATATTCGCAATGTAGCGTGTTTGGGTTTGGCGGATACGGCGACACTCGGGGTCGAATCATGTCACGAATTCACGTGCGAATTTCCCTTGCTTCGTTCGCGTTAGCCGCCGCTTTTGCTCACGCCCCTCCAGCGCTTGCGCAATACTACTACTCCCCGGTCGACCCACCCGGCTCCATCGCGTCCGAAGCCCTTGGCCTCAACGACAACGGCCTCATCGTAGGAGAGTACAGCGTTCAAACAGGTACAGCTCCAAACATAAGCAGCTTCCAATACGGCTTTGTCGACAACCAGGGAGTCTTCACGCCGCTGGCGCCGAACCCCGACAGCAGCTGCGGCGGCTACGGACCCATGTGCAATGCGGCCTGGGGGGTCAACAACGCCGGCGATGTGGTAGGGACCTACATCACCGATGACGGCGCGGCCCATGGCTTCCTCTACACGAACGGCAACTACAGCACATTCACCGAACTGAATGTCCCGGGCGCCGGCAGCACGCAGGCGTTCGGCATCTCAAACAACGGCATCGTGGTCGGCCAAGCGATAGAAAGCACGAGCGACATTGGCTTTATCTACAACATATCCAACAATCAATACGAAACTTTCACCCTGCCGAATCTGCCAGCCGGCGCCACATATGTCCCATTCGGCATTAATAACACGGGCGTTGTCGTTGGCAGCTACACGGGGCCGCCGACTATCACCCCGAATTCCTGGCGGGGGCGAAAGCGTCACGCTGGGCGCGACCTATACGTTCTTGTACACTCTCGGAGCCAACAGTTACATTCTTCTGCCCCAGGATCCCGCGGCGTCCTCCGGAGATGGCGTAGGAACGCTGGGCACAGGCATCAATGACGAGGGGGACTTGGCCGGATCTTATTCGGTTGAGGGCGCTCTTGGATTCGGGTTCCTCCCGTTCGCGTATCTCGACGGGAACTACCTGAACTTCAACGTCAATCTGCCCTCCGCCGATGTCTACAATAGCGGAGCGGACGAAATCAGCAATCTCGGAGATATCGTCGGTTATTACTCCGCTCCGGACGGCGAACTTCAAGGCTTCCTGGCGACCCCGGCTCCCGAGGCTTCGACCTGGGCGATGATGCTGGTCGGCTTCTTCTGGCTCGGGTTCGCAAGCTATCGGGCGCGGGGAAGAGCGCTCCTCCGGGTGGGACGGTCGCGCGACTGGCAAGCCTAGCCGTCACTCAGCCGCGGCCGCGGCTGCCTTCGCCGCCACCGATTGCATGTAGCCGACGAAGCCGACCACATCCTTTGCCATCATCCGTCCGATGGCGCTCGTGGCGTAGGCGGCCGCCTTCACGGTGCCGTCCGGGGCGAGAACAAAGCCGGCCGGCTGCAAGAAATGCGGGCTCGGGTTGACGAACGCGCCGGTGGCGGCGGCTATCCCGTCGGCGTTGGCGCTGTGGCCGACCGGGAATTGCAAATGGTTCTTCGCCTTGGTCGCGGCGCTGGTGGCCTCGTCATCTACCGAGAGCGCGACCACCTTCACGCCAAGAAGGTCCAGCGCTTCCTTCTCGGCGGCGAATCCGGCGAGCTGGGCGTTGCAGAACGGGCACCACGCGCCGCGATAGATCAGGATGACGCCCCACGACCCGGCGAGCGCGGCCGGCAGCGCGATCGTCCCGCCGCCGACCGCGGGGACATCGAGCTTCGGAAAGGCGTCGCCGTTGTGCAGAAGAGGCATTGGAAGTCTCCCTATGACTGGACCGCTGGGTCCAGAGCCGGACACGACGCTCGTACCTTCTAACTGGACTGTCAAGTCCAGTTTCGGCTAGGCTGCGCCGAGGCGAAGGAACATCCGGGTGCGCAGACAAAAAAAGGCTCAGCCGCCTCAACCACGGCCGCCCACGGCCCGCGGCGCCGCGACCCGCGCGCGCATCGTCGGGGCGGCGGCGGACCTCGTCTACCGGCGCGGAGCAAGCGCGACCAGCCTCGAGGACATCATGGAAGAGAGCGCGACCTCGAAGTCGCAGCTCTACCATTACTTCGCCGACAAGGACGCGCTGATGCGCGCGGTGATCGAGTTCCAGACCCGCCGGGTGACCGGCGGCGATGCGGCTCGTCCGGCGGCGATCGATTCGCTCGACGGGCTCAGGCGCTGGCGCGACGCCGTGGTGTCGATGAACAAGGCCGCGCGCGGGGTCGGCGGCTGTCCGCTCGGATCGCTGGTCGGCCAACTCGGCGATCGGTCGGAGAGCGCGCGTGCCCTGCTCGAGCGCGGCTTCGAGTTATGGGAGTCGAATTTCAGGCAGGGCTTGACCGCGATGCGCGACCGCGGCGAGCTCAGGGCCGAGGCGAATCCAGCCGAGCTCGCGACCGCGGTCATCGCCGCGCTGCAAGGCGGCCTCCTGCTGGCGCAGACGACGCGCGCAAGCCGGCCGCTGGAGCTCGCGCTCGACATGGCGATCGGGCATATCGCCAGCCTCTCGCGCTGAACGCTCCAAGGCCGCGCTCGCCGGGTCATGGCGCGGTCCGGTCGACAAGCGTCTCCTCCCGCGCTACCGGTTGCGTCCCCGCTGTGGAATCGCACAGGGGCCGGGAGGAAACTTGGAGACCATCGTTTCGATCGTCGGCGGCATCGGCCTGTTCCTGCTCGGGATGGCGGTGATGACCGACGGGCTCAAGGCGCTCGCCGGCACCGCCTTGAAGCAGGTGATGGAAAAGGCGGCGGCGACTCCGCTGCTCGGCGCGTTCTGGGGCGCGGTCATCACCCTGCTGGTGCAATCGTCGAGCGCCACCACCATGACCACAATCGGGCTGGTCAGCGCCGGGCTCCTGACCTTCCCGCAGGGCTTAAGCCTCGTGTTCGGCGCCAATATCGGTACGACCGGGACAGGTTGGCTGGTAGCGGCGTTCGGGGTCCGCATCTCGCTTACCGCCTGGGCGCTGCCGATCGTCTTCGTCGGCGCCCTGCTCAAGGTGGTCGGACGGGGCGCCTGGCGGCGGCGGGCGCGGCGATCGCCGGCTTCGCGCTGATCCTGGTCGGGTTGTCGACGCTTCAGCAGGGCATGGGCGGGCTCGCCAATTCGCTGCATCCGTCCGACCTGCCCACGATCACGAACGCCGCAGGCTCCATCGACCTGCCCGGCTTCGCCAATGTGCTGCTGCTGGTCGTGGTCGGCGCCGTCCTGACGACCGTCATGCAGTCGTCGACCGCCTCGATCGCGGTGACCCTCTCGGCGCTCTACGCCGGCGCTGTCGGCCTCGATCAGGCATTGGCCCTCGTGATTGGCCAGAACATCGGCACCGCGACCTCTTCCGCGGTCGCCGCGATCGGCGCCTCCAGCACCGCCAAGCGGCTGGCGGTCGCCTATATCGCCTTCAAACTGGTCGCCGCGCTGATCGCGATCGTCGTTTTTCCTTTTGTCACGCCGCTCATCGTCCGGGCGTCGCAGGAGATCGATGCGACGGGCCTGCTCGCCGCCTACCACACCGCCTATAACGTGGTCGGCGTCGCCGTCCTCCTGCCGCTGATGGGCCCATTCACCCGCCTGATCGAGCGGCTTCTGCCGGAGCGAGGCTCGCCGTTTGCGAAATATCTCGATCCGGCCGCGCTGCGTTCGCCCACGGTTGCCGTCGAGGCGGTACGCCGGACGGTCGAGCGCGCACTCGAAACGCTATGCCTCGCGACGGCGAAAGCGCTCGACGGCGCCGTCGAAGGCGGGACGGTTCGCCCGGCGATCGACGACGCGACGCTTGGGCAGGCCTCAGACGCTTTGCGTCAGGCGGGCGATTTTCTGTCCAGAGCCGACCCGCCGCCTTCGGAGGAAGGCCATGCTTGGTACACCAGCACGGTCCATGCCCTCGACCACGCGAGCCGGCTTGCCGAGGCGGTTGGCGCGACGACGAAAGCGGGCCTTGCGACCGACGGGCCCGAGGAGCTCAGCGCCGCGGTGATATGCGCGCGATCGATGCGCGAGGCCGCGGGGGCCGCGGCTGGTCTGGCGCGCTCCGCCGGACCGGGCCACGCGGCGGAAGACGATTTGGCAAGAAGTCCGCCAGGCGCGCCGGCGATGGACGCGCTCGACGCCAGCGACGATGTGGCCGCACAGCTCGAGGGCGACGCGAGAGCGCTGGCCGATCTCAAGGCGGCGCATCGCCGCGCCACACTCGATATTGTGGCGTCCGGAAAGCTCACCGCAAGCGTGGCGATCGCCCGCGTCGATGCGGTCGCGCTTCTGAACCGCCTCGCACATCACGCCTGGCGCACGGTCGCCCATCTCGAGGTGGCCGCCGCCGCGCCCATGGAGCTTGACCGATGACCGGGACACAAGCGACCGCGTGGCATGCCCTTGCAGCGGAAGAGGCCGTCCAGCGGCTCAACGCCAGCGTGACGGCGGGTCTCGACGACGCCGAAGCCGCCCGCCGCCAGGCCCAGTACGGCCTCAACCTGCTGCCGACTGCGCACAAGCGCGGCCCGTTCATGCGCTTCCTCATGCAGTTCAAGAATGTCCTTGTCTATGTCCTCATCGCCGCTGGCTTCATCAAGCTGATGATGGGCCTATGGCTCGACGCCTCGATCATCCTCGGCGTCGTCATCATCAACGGACTGCTGGGCTTCATCCAGGAAGGCCGGGCGGAGAAGTCGCTCAATTCGATCCGCAACATGCTGTCGGCGGAGGCGAGGACCCTGCGCAACGGACAAACCGGGATGATCCCGGCCGAACAGCTCGTGCCGGGCGACATTGTGTCGCTCGAATCCGGCGACAAGATCCCGGCCGACATCCGGCTGGTCGAAGTCAAGAACCTGCGCACGGAAGAAGCGGCGCTGACCGGCGAATCGGTGCCGTCCGACAAATCGACTGCCCCCGTCTCGGCGAAAGCGACCGTGGGCGATCGCGCTTGCATGGCCTATTCCGGAACCCTGGTCGTTTCTGGCCGCGCGACCGGAATCGTCGTCGGCACGGGAAGCGACACCGAACTCGGGCGCATCAACCAGATGCTCGCCGGCGTTAGCCCGCTCGAGACCCCGCTCTTGCTCCAGATCAAGCGGTTCGGCTACGCGATCACTGTCATCATTCTGATCGTCAGCGCGATCACCTTCGCCTATGGGCGGCTGATCCAGAACATTCCGTTCATCGACATGTTCCAGGCGGTCATGATCCCGGAAGGCCTGCCGGCTCTCATCACGATCACGCTCGCAATCGGCGTGCAGCGCATGGCGGCGCGCAACGCCATCGTGCGCCGCCTGCCGGCGGTCGAGACGCTGGGTTCCGTGGCGCGAATCTGCTCCGACAAGACCGGGACCTTGACGTTGATGGAAATGATGGTCTCCTCGACCGCAACCGCCGACGAAACGCTCAAGGTCACCGGCCAGGGCTACGCCAGCGAGGGTGAAGTGCTCAAAGACGGCGCGCCCGTCGGCAAGGACCCCGTTCTCGAACTTCTGGGGCGCGTCTCGGCGCTCTGCAACGACGCGGAACTCCGCAGCGAGGACGGCGTCTGGAAGGTCGAAGGCGATCCGACGGAAGGCGCGCTCTATCCGTTCGCCGCCAAGCTCGGGATCGACCGGGCGAAGGAGCAGGCCGCCTATCCGCGGATCGACGTCATTCCGTTCGAATCGGAGCACCGGTTCATGGCGACCCTGCACAAGACCCCCGAGGGCGGTGAGGTCCTGCTCGTCAAGGGCGCGCCGGAGGTCGTTCTGGACCATTGCGACCGCCAGGAGGACGCCTCGGGAAAGCGCCCGCCGCTCGATCGGGCGCAGTTCGACAAGGCCGCCGACGCTCTCGCCGCGCAGGGCGAGCGGGTGCTGGCTCTGGCGTGGGCGCCCGATCCAGGCGTGAAGGCGGGCAGCCTGGGTCCGGGGGACCTGCCGAAGACCCTCGTGCTGCTCGGGCTCGTCGGGCTCATCGATCCGCCGCGCCAGACGCCGATCACTGCGCCGCAGATCCTGTGGATCAACATGGTGACCTCGGTCGCGCTTGGCCTGGTGATTTCGTTCGAGCCGCACGAACTCGACGTGATGCGGCGGCCGCCGCGCATGGTCGATCGTCCGATCCTCGACGCCTTCGGCCTGTGGCGCGTCGTTTTCGTCGGGACTGCGCTCCTCATCCTGACCTTGTGGGCGTTTTTCTGGATGAAGTCGCAAGGCGGCTCCGATCCGCTCGCGCGCACGGTCGCGGTCAACGCGCTCGTGATCGGGCAGGTGTTCTATCTCCTCAACAGCCGGTTCAAGATCGACTCGTCGCTGTCGCCGCTCGCCCATCTCGGCAACCCGTATCTGCCGGCGGGGATCGGCGCGGTCGTGGTCCTACAGCTTCTCTACACTTACGCGCCGCCGCTGCAGTACCTCTTCGAGACGGAGGGTGTGCCCTTTGGCGTCTGGCCGTGGCTCTTCCTCGGGGGCCTGATCTTCTTCCTCGTCGTCGAGATCGAGAAGGCGATCATCCGCGCTCTGAGGTCGCGCCGGTCCGCACTCGAAGCGGCGCCGGCGTGAGCGTCAGGCCCTGTCCTCCACGAACCCAAAACCCTTGAGCGACCCCACGTCGTCATAGGCGCCCTTCTTCGAGCGCTTGGGCAGCTTGACCTTCATGCGAGGCGCGTCCTCGCGAGGAACCACCTTGAGCAAGTGGCGGATGCAGTTGAGACGCGCCCGCTGCTTGTCGTCCGACGGCACGATCGTCCAGGGCGCCCACTTGGTGTCCGTGGCCTTCAGCATGGTGTCCCGGGCCCGCGAATATTCATACCACTTCCCGCGCGACGACAGGTCCATCGGACTCAGTTTCCACTGGCGCAGCGGATCCTTGATCCGGGCCTCGAACCGGCGCTCCTGCTCAGCGTCGCTCACCTCGAGCCAGAATTTGACGAGGAATATCCCGTCGTCGACGATGACATGCTCGAACTCGGGACAGAGGATCAGGAAGCGGCGGTGCTGCGCTTCGGTGCAGAAGCCCATCACGACCTCGACGCCAGCCCGATTGTACCAGCTCCGATCGAAGATCACGACCTCGCCGGCCGCCGGCAGATGGGGAACGTAGCGCTGCAGGTAGAGCTGCGACTTCTCGCGGTCGGACGGCGCCGGCAATGCCACTACCCGGAACACGCGCGGGCTCACCCGCTCGGTGATCGCCTTGATCACGCCGCCCTTGCCCGCGGCGTCGCGGCCCTCGAACACGACGACGACACGCAGGCCCTTGTGTTTGACCCATTCCTGCAAGCCGCAAAGCTCAACCTGCAGCTCGCGGAGCGCCGTGTCGTAATCCTTGCGCTTCATCCGTCCCCTGGCGGCGCTCATGGATGCCGCTCGATTGCGCCGAACGCCAAGGCCCCGCGAATCTTCGTCATTATGCCACTTCCTCCGGGGACATTCCCTCGCCAGATATGATGGCTCATTTCACGCTCGCTGTCTGCTGCGCTCAGCCAAGCGGGTTGCTCCCTTCAAGACGAAAATTTTCTGCCTGTCGCGCAATAGCTTGAGGAACGGAACTTAACTCATCGGCGTTTCCGGTTGGCAAGAAGCCAAAGAGCGGGTCGTCTTGATCCGAAGGGCCCGCAATGTCTCCGATCCTTCCAATCTCGCTACTGATCACCGTGCTTTGCACGTTCGGGGCGATTGAAGGCGTCCTGTTTCAACAGCTCCTGTCCGTCGGCGCCGCGGTTGGGGCCACGATTTTGGTGTGTTCCATCGAGGCCTGGAGCGCACGTGAGGCGCCGTTTCTGAGCGAGGATGAGCGCAACCTTCGCGATCTGAGGGACGGTTAGGCCGGCCTAAAACCCCTCCCCTCCGTCGACAGTCAGTACGTGGCCGAGGATGTGGCGCGCCCGGTCGCTGCACAGGAACATGACCGCGTCGGCAATGTCGTTACCGTCGGCGATGCGGCCGTCGGCGACATGCCGAAGCATCGCCGCTTCGTCGAGCCGGCCGGCGCGGAAGTCCTCCAGAACCCCTTCCGTCTTGACGTGACCCGGCGCGACCGCGTTGACCCGGATCCCCTTCCCCGCCCACTCGACCGCCATCGATCGGGTCAGGCTCTCGAGCGCCGCCTTCGATGCCGCATAAAGGGCAAGGCCGGAGACGGGCCGGCCGGCGGCGATGCTGCTGACGTTGACGACCGCGCCGCCCCGCTGGTGGTCGATCGCCCATTTGGCCATCGCCCGCGCGCCGTTCAGCGGCCCGACCGCGTTGACGGCGAAGAAGCGCGCCGCTTCCGCCGCCACCACGTCGATCAGCGGAGAAGCGGCGAAATAGGCGGCGTTGTTGACGAGGATGTCGAGCGCGCCGAACCGGTCGACCGCAGTCGCGACCATCCGCTCGCAATCAACACTCTCGGCGACGTCGGCCGCGACCGGAACGACCTCCGCGCCGCATTCCTTCTCGATCGCCGCGGCCGTGCGCGCGAGCGTCCCCTGGGTCCGGCCAGCGATGACGACCCGCGCCCCGTTGCGGGCGAAGGCGCGCGCGATGGCGTAGCCCAGCCCCGCGCCGCCGCCGGTGACGATCGCAACCTTGCCAGCGAACTCGCCCGGCGCAACGCCCTGCGTCACCGCAGCGTCTCGCGCCTGCTCGATGTCACGGCATCGCCTGGAAGCGCTTGGCGAGCGCGCTGATCCGCTTCGCCGTCTCGATGTCGAGATCCGTGATCTTCATCCCGGCGTCATGGGTGCAGAACGAGAAGGAGAGGATGTTGTAGGAATTGTGGAATTCCGGGTGATGGTTCATCACCTCGGCCTCGATCGCGATTTCGACGATGAAGGCGATCGCGTCGCGGAAGGTCTTGAGCGTGAACTTCGCCTCGATGTTGGGCGCCTTCAGCGACCAGTCCGGCAACTCGGTCAGCGCCGAACGTATCTCGGCGTCGCTGAGGATCTTGTACTGCGCCATGAGACCTGTCTCCTTGTTTCACTTCGAAGCGCCGCCCTCGGCCGCGCTCGGCTGGTCGAGCTGAAGGATCGCCTGTTCGAGTGGCGCCGGCGAGACGCGGATCGAGCTGGTGTAAGGCTGGCTGAACTCTAAGATCAGAAAGATTGCAAGCCCGATCGCCGCGCTGCCCAGGACGAGCATCGCAACCGACATCGGGCTCAATTTCGACAAAAGTCCCATGCTGGCGAACAGGAGCGACGCCCAGAACGTCACGGCGTAAATCAAGGGCCAGGGGATCGGGGTCGCCGCCTGCAGCGACATGAGGAGCCGCTGCTCGCCGATGAATGCGTAGTTCGCGCGCGCAGCGGCGAGCAGGCTTGTCTGCGCGGGCGTCTTGGGCTCGAGGCCATCGAGAAACTTGTTCAAGCTGCCCATGGCCTTGTAGGAGGCCTCATAGGCCGCGGCGCGCGAGGTGTCGTCGCCCCAAAACTGCTCGTGCGCCCATACGAGATCGGTCCTCAAGATGCTGCGCGCCTCATCCGCCGCGGGACCGAACTGACGCATTTCGAGATCGAACTCGAGCGCACGCGCCACAAGCGTCTGCAGTTCCGTCTGCTGGGTGCTGTAGACGCCATAGGCCGTCCAGATGAGGAGGCCGTTGACCAGCACCAGCAGGAGCGTGAGCTGCCCGACGACGCCGCCGATCATGTCGCGGGCCTTGTCCATCGTGTAGCGCTCCGGGAGGACACGCTGAAGCACGAGGCCGAGGAGGCCGCCCAGGACGATTACCCCGGTGACAACGAGCGAGATGGCGAGCGAACTCATTTCCGGCAATCCCGCCTCCCTCGGACGCGCTTTCGTGACATGCCTGCGAATTTCCGTCCAGCGGCCAGGACATCAGCCGCTACATCCCGCTGCGTTACGAACGAAAGGTATCCTTGTAGATTCTCCCACCTTTCATGATGATCAGGAAGTTCTTCGCCGGGTCTTCGACCAGCGAAATGTTGGCAATTGGATCGCCGTCGACCAAGATGAGGTCCGCGAACGCGCCTTGTTCGAGGACGCCAAGCTTGCCTGGATAGGGATTGCGCGGCCCCGACAACGCGAGCAGTTCGGCGTTGGTCGCGGTGGCCATCTTCAGGATTTCGGCGCTTTCGTACCAGCGTGTGAGGTGGGTCAGCATGATCCCCTGACGGGTGGCCTTCTGTGCGGAAAACAACAGATCCGAGCCGAAGGCGGTCTTGAGTTTATGGGCTTTCGCCAGCGGGTAGGCGGTGTTCGTGCCGGCAATGACCTGGCTCAGATTGATCCGGCTTTGGCCGCTGAGAGGAACAGTGTCTTCCTCGCCGACGAACGGCTGGATGCTCAGCCAGACGCCCTTTTCCGCCATCAGGCTCGCCGTCGCCTCGTCCATCAGATGCCCGTGCTCGATGCACTGGACACCGGCGGCGATCGCTCGCTGGATCGCCTCCGGCGGGTAGGCGTGCGCGGCGACGTAAGTATTCCGGTCGGCGGCCGCCTCCACGCCGGCGCGCAGCTCGGGCTCGCTGAACGTCAGCATGTCCAGCGTGGTGCGCGGCGACGACACGCCTCCGCCTCCGACAAGTTTTATCTGGGACGCGCCCTCCAGGAGCTGCTCGCGCACCCGCAGGCGCACTTCGTCGGCGCTGTCGGCGATATTGGCGCCGCCGGTCCGCTCCATGAAGCTCACCGGACCCCCCGGACTCCGCGGCAGATCGGAGAGGGGACGCAAATCCCCATGTCCGCCGGTGGTGGTGATCATGGCGCCGCACGGATAGATACGGGGTCCGGGCACGAGTCCTTCGTCGATCGCCTGCTTGAGCGCAAATGAGGGGCCGCCGAGGTCTCGAACCGTCGTGAATCCGCGCATCAAAGTGCGCTCCGCCTCGGCGCTGGCGGCCAAGAAGATATAGCCGACGTCCGCCGCGAACAGGGTCGAGATCGGCAGCGCGGCGAAAATGCAGTGCCAGTGCGCGTCGATCAGCCCTGGCATCACGACCCGACCGCCGCAATTGATCGTTCTCGACCCTTCCGGACCCGTCGGGTTCCCGGTCGCGACTGCCTTGATCCGCCCGCCTTCGACGATGAGAGCGAGTCCTCCCCGCAAAGCGTTGGATTTTCCGTCGAACAGGAGAAAATTCGTGAAAACGATTGGCGGCGTTAGAGGCGACGCGCCTTGCGCGCGCGCCATTCGGGGAAGGCCGAGCGCTGCGAGCGAAGAGCCTATTCCAGCGACAAATCCGCGCCGCGAAAGGTCGGCGCTGATGCGACGCGTCAGGGACTGGAGTTCCCCCCGGCAGCAAGAGCAACCATCAGAACCTGTCGCTTCCGGCTGATCGCCCGTGCAAGAGAACATGCGACATTCCTCTCCCGGCGAATGTTCCTGGGCCTGCCGCCGGCCGTCCAGCGGCCGGAGACGAGCCCTCAAGCCTTCGCGAACTTGGCGAAAGCGTCCTTGTAGTCGCGATGCCAGCGGGAGAGCGGGGGCCGATTCTCGACAAGGTCGCCCGCTGCCCACATGATCCGCCGCTCGTCCAGTTCCCGCGGTACGTCGTTGTCGGGGCACAGGATGTAAAAGTCGCCGGCGGCCATCGCGGCGAGCATGAAATCGACCACCTGCTCCGCCGTCCAGGCGGCGTCCGGCTTGGCGACGTGGGGGCCCGCGGTCATTCCAGTGAAAGTGAAGCCCGGGATGAGAAGATGCGCGCTCACCCGGCAGCCGTCGATGTTGCGCAATTCATGCGCCAGCGCCTCCGTCACCACCTTCACGCCCGCCTTCGAGACATTATAGGCGGTGTCTCCGGGCGGGCAGGTAATGCCCTGTTTGGAGCCGGTGTTGACGATCGCCGCGGGCGTGTCCTGCCGGATCATGTCGGGCGCGAAAGTCTGCACCCCGTTGACCACGCCCAAGAGATTGACGTCGATGATGCGCCGCCAGCGAACCGGATCGCCGAACAGTCCGCCCCCACCCCCGGTTCCGGCGTTGTTCATCAGGAGCGCGACCTCGCCGAAGGCCTCGAAGACCGATTCCTTCAGGCGCCGCACGCTATCGGGATTGCTCACGTCGACGGCGAAGGTCCTGACCGCGTCGGGCCGGTGGGCCGTCTCCCGCAGCTTGGCGGCGGCAACCTCGAGCGCTTCCCCATTGGCGTCGGCCATGCACACGTTCATGCCGAGCGCCACGAATTTGGCGCAAGCCGCGAGACCGATGCCGCTCGCCGCTCCGGTGACGACCGCGACCCGGTTCGGGGCCAGCGCAGGGTGAGTGGTCACGTGAGCTCCTCCCGTCTTAAAGGATCGAGATGCTTACAACACGTCGAGAGCGCTTCGGCAATCGACGCCTGGCGCTCACCCGCCGATGTCCTTGGCCGCGCGCGCTTTGTGCGCGGCAAGCGCCATCAGCCGCCGGTCTCGCCAGACCTGGCGCGACGCCAGCCGATCCGCCGGCAGACGTTTGCGCCGGTCGGCCTCGATTGCGTCCATCACCGGTCCAGACCAGTCGGCCCGCCATCGCGTCGAGGCGAAAATCTCCTCGTATATCCGTTGATAGCGGTTGGCGTAGTCGCGCACCCCGCCCGGCGCATTGAGGTCGATGGTTTCGAACGGGCCCATGAACGACCATCTCAAAGCCAGCCCGTCGCGAATGCCGATGTCGACGTCCTCGATGCTCGCGTAGCCCTCGGCGACGAGCCGGAACGCCTCCTCGAGCAGCGCCCCTTGCATGCGGTTCATGACGAAGCCGTCGATCTCGCGCTTCATCACGATCGGCGCGTGGCCGGCCGAGCGCATCAACGCTGCCGTCCGTTCGACGACAGCGGCGTCCGTCCACGGCGCGGGCACAATCTCGACCGCCGGAATGAGATAGGGCGGATTGATCGGGTGGACGACGAGTGAGCGCGCCCGGCCCTTGAGCGCCTCGGTGAAGCGCGACGGCAGGATCGCCGAGGTGGAGCTCGCGAGGACAGCGTCGCCTGGCGCAAGCGCGTCGAGCCTGGCGAACACATGCCGTTTGACGCTCACGTCCTCGGGCGTGCTCTCCTGGACGTGGCTCGCTCCTTCGAGCGCCTCCTCGAGCGTCGCGGCCGGGACGATCCGCGCCCGAATGGCCGTCGGCGGATCGCGAATGAGCCCGCTGACGGCAAGCTCTGGCAGAACCTCGTCGGCGAACCGGAGCGCGTCGTCCGCCGCCTCCGCCTTCTCGTCGAAGAGAGCCACGTCATGGCCGGCGCGCGCGAAGCTGATCGCCCAGGCGCGGCCGACCAGTCCAAGTCCGACGAGCGCGATCTTGCTCATTCAAGCTCTCCGAGGCGAGGCGAAGTTCAGTCCATCCGCCTTGAATTTGGCCGGCGCGTCAATGCGGGCCGGCCGCGCCCCACCCTTCGCGAGTCGTGAATTGCGATAGCCATTTGATTACATTTTGGCGCAATTGCCGTTCAATCGAATCTAACTAAATCTACAACTGTAACTTGCATCGCTCAGAAGCAGCGCGTATTTAATAAAAATCGAGCCAAACAATGGCAGGTTTACGCAGTCTCGGCGTCAAGCAATGCTGGAATATGACGGGCGATCGGGACAGGAGACGCATGATGCATAAGACTCTGACAACCATGATTGCCTCCCTGACGACAGCGATACTTCTTTCCGCCTCAGCCGCGAATGCGACAGTCTACAGGTTCAGCTTCGAGTTCTTTGACTTGGAGCTGACCGCCGTGGGCGAAATCACGGTCGACGCCGCCGACGAAGTGACGGCGGTTTCAGGCTTCATCTCCGGCCTCGCCGATCAGACTATTAGCTCGGTCAGTCCCAATCCGAACTTTCCCGGCCCAGCCTACAGCCCCGACGGTTCGTTCATCTACAACAACCTGTATCATACCTCAGGCTTGTCCTTCGACATCGACGGGCTCCTGTTCGCGACTATGCAGAATCCGGGCGGCTACTGGAACCTGTGGGGAAATTCGCCCGGCGGCTACTCGCTCTGGGAATCGGCTGATTCGTACAATTACCCGATCGAAGAAAGCGGAACCCTCGGCGTGGCCGCCGTGCCCGAGTTGTCCACCTGGGCGATGCTCGGAATGGGGTTTGCGGGGCTTGGCGTCGCCGCCCACGGTCGGGCGCGGCGCCGGCCGGAGCAGAGCCTCGGCTAGACGCCAAACCCGGTGAACGGGAGCGGCAAGAAGCGATTAATTCAGTTTTGAACTCGGCGGTTGTGGAGCTTGACTCTTGAGCTGATTGCATTTTTATACAGAATCGGTCGACATTGCCCAAGCCCGGCCGAATTGGGTTGTGGCGCAATTGGGAGAGCCGGCGCTGCGTTGTAACCGTCGACAGCGGCGTCGCGAGCAATGTTATGTTCAATCGTGGAAGACAATCTCCTCTTCGCCGGCCGTTGGCGCCCCTCGGCGGGCCTCGCGCGGCGGAGGCCCGGCGCAACCGAGCGCCCGGTCCGTTCTCCGCGGTTGATCCGTTGGAAGAGATGGATCGCATTCTTTCGGCGAGGCCGCAGCGGTTCCGGCTTCAATTCTTTGCCGCCGCGGACGATTGCGGCCCATCTCTTGTCGCCGAAACCGAAATCCAGGCCGCCGACGCCGCCGACGCGATCCGCGCCACTGCCGATGCAGAATGGCCGCGGCGCGCGATCGGCGTCAGAATCCTCGACCGCGAGGGCCGCGAAATCTTCGAGCACCTGAGAGCGGATCGTCGCTAAGAGGCAGGCCGGCGGCCGGTTCGAATGACATCCGAGCCGGAGATTGATCGGGCGTCCCGCCCTGCGCGTTTAATCTCAATGCGGTCCGACGGACACAGCGGTCAACGACGGCACCGCGCTGACAGTCGACTGGACGCTCATGAACTGAGAGATGAGCATGAAATTCTTCTGAGAAATCGTGTCGCTTCCATCAATGTAGTACCAATCGTCATCCTTCCACGACACATAGACGTCGGATGGAGGGGGAGAGTCCGATCTGACTATCAAAATCAGACGCCGAAGATGATTTAATTGTCTCTCAAGCGTCGGATCAAGCCTACGAGTGTCCGCCATATAACTGCAGTTTCCCGCTTCTCGGGTATCGTAGAGCCGCTGGGCCGGCGGCGCGATGTCTCGTATGACCGCGTCGGAAAGAGTCTTCGCCTTAGCCAGGTTCAGCGGCAACAGGTATGCGAAATCGGAGTTGCATCTTCGAAAATACGCCCGGCTGTTGAAGGGCGCCTCGGTTATCGCTTCATACTCTTCAGGTGTTACGTAATCGACCAGTCTCGGTTCAGCGTCCAGGGACTTCAGGATTCCGAGCGCCGAATGGGTGCGCAAGATCGGCCCGATGCTGCTCCTCGTAAGGTCAATGCCTTGGGCCCGGATGTTCTTTATTGGCGTCGTCCTGAGTTCGATGCGAAGCGGAACGCCCCGGCCAGGGTTCCATAGAGATCCATCCGCGCCAGGCTGCGTGCCGGCGTAGAGTTTCCACAGCCAGCCCCAAACCCTGGTCACATTTTCCGGCGAACAGCCGCTTCGCTTTGATTCGAGGTAGAGATCGAGCGAATCATTTGCGCCAATCGCCGCCGGTTGCGTCTGGATATTTATCGACGCGCCGTTCGCGGACACACGCTGCAGCGCCTCCCTTTCGCCGGAGAAATCCGAGCGCGTCGCAGCGAGCCCTATTGCACCGCAGGAATTGAGCCAAATCATCATGTTGAGAGCGGCGGCGTTATCGGTGTAGCCCGGCACCCACTGATCGAACGCATAAGCGAACATGGGCCCCAAACCCCAATCGGACCCGAAAAGCGCCGACAAGGTGTCGACCGTGATGGGGGCCGATATTTGCGTGAACAGGGCCTGCCCCTGGACGGGCTGGTAGCGGATGGTCGGGGCTTCCTGATACTGGGCGGAGAGGCCCGAAGCGCCGGCCACCCCCTCCAAAGTGCTGCCCACTGTCCCCGCATGGGAGCCGAGGTTCGTGACAGCGCCGGTGGCTCCCACCTGCAGCAGAGACGAGGCGTCGATCTCGGGAACCTCGAGGAACACCGGGGTTTCGTTGCGGTGAACCCGCACGATGTTGATCAAGGTCTGCTGCCGTCCCGAGGTTGCAACGGCCTCGTTATATGTATTGCGGCCGTTTTGAACCACGGTCGGGCCAATGAATGCGCAACCCGCGAGCCAGTAAAGCATAAGCAGGTAAAACGGGCAGCGCGCCAGAACTGCGCCCATGATCGTCCCGCCCCCGATTCGCTATTTAAGAATCGTTAACCAGCGGCAACTTGCGCGTAAAGCAGTTCAGCGCCGGAACGACGAGTTGTCCCGGCTCAAGGCTCCTTGAGTAGGCTCACATGAGCGGCCACGACCCGCCAGCCAGCCTCGGTCCTGACCCAGACCTGGCTCTGCCGCCCAGTCGACGTCGCGCTCGCGCGCTTGAATTCGGCGTTGGCGGTGGCGAAGTCCCGCCCGTAAGTGGTGATCACCGTCCTGATCAGGTCGCGAGCAAGATTAGCCGGCGGGCGTCGGCCGCGAAAGGCGGCAATCTCGTCGTAGCCGTAGAGGTTCTCGGTGACGCCGTAGCGCAAGGTGTGCGGGCTTTTCCAGAACAGCGCGTCGAGTTCGGCGATGTCGTTCGAGACGAGCGCACGCTCGTAGCGCGCGAACTCCGTCTCCACTTCGGCGACCACTTCGGGAATGTTGATCTCGATCATCAAGCGGCAGCCTCGTTTGACAGGGCAGAAGGGAACCCGACCGCGTCGAGTGGGCGGTGATTATAGCCACAATTTTCGCCCGATCCGACTTGGATAGCCCCGACAGTCAGATTCTCGGCTGCGACTTAACCTTGCGCCCCGTTCCTTCTGAGCCGATAGATTCGCCTCCGATGGCCGATCGTGGGCTAGCCTTTCTGCTCGCGCCCGGCGCGGGCGCGCCGTCATCGCATCCGCGCATGCGGACCTTCGCGCGTCTGCTCGGCTCGATCGGAAGGGTCGAGCCGTTCGACTATTCTTACATGATCGAGCGCCGGCGACGTCCGGACCCGCTGCCGAAGCTCATCGCCGCCCATCGGGCGGCGCTCTCCGCGCTGCGCGAAAGCCATGACGGGCCGATCGTGCTCGCGGGCAAGAGCATGGGCGGGCGCGTGGGCGGCCATCTTGCCCTGGTCGAGCCGGTCGCAGCGGTGATCTGCTTCGGCTATCCGCTTTGTGGCGCCGGCGACCGGTCGAAGCTTCGCGACCAAGTTCTGCTCGAATTGCGCACGCCGGCGATGTTCGTTCAGGGAACGCGCGACCCGCTCTGCCCGCTCGAGCTGCTCGAGGACGTGCGGAAGCGAATGAAGGCTCCTTCGACGCTCCACGTCGTCGAGGGCGCCGACCATTCGCTTCTTGTCGCCAAGACCAAGCTCAAGACGGCGGGATCGACCCAGGGGGAGGCGGACGATCGCATTGAACCCGCGATCGCCCTGTTCCTCAGAGACCTGCTCGGCGATCGCTCTTAGCGACGCGCTCGAGGATTTTCGTCATCTCGGCGGCGGTGAAAGCACGCATGGTGTGGCTGTGAAGGTTACCCTGCTTGTGATTGAACGCCGGTTGGCCCGGCGCGCGGCGCTCTGAATTGAGGGTAGTCCCCGATTTGCAGGCGAGCAACGGCCAATCCTCGCGCGAGGCCGGACCAAACGCCGAGCCACGAGCGATATTCCTCTATAAATACAACGGTAATTCGTTGCAAGGCTCATCTCGCGCGGGTACCTTTCGCCTCGCCGGGGCAGACGCGCAGGGAGGCGCGGAATGACGGTTCCACACGAGCCTTGGCTCGTGCTCCTTTCGATCGCCATCGCCATTCAGGGCAGCTTCGTCGGCCTGTCGCTGGCCCGTGAGCTTGATTTCGACCGAAGGGTTCCGCCGGCGCCTGGCGCTCGCTGGATCGGCGCTGACGCTGGCGACCGGCGTCTGGTCGATGCATTTCGTCGGCATGCTGGCCGCCAATTTTCCCAGCGCCGTCGACTATCTCGTGTTGCCGACACTGATTTCGTTTCTGATCTGCGTCATCGTGGTCGGCGCCGGTGTCTATGCGGCCCATGCCTGGCGCGCCCCTGCGCTGCGAATCGGCGTCGGCGGGGTCGCCATGGGGCTCGGCGTCAGCGTGATGCATTATGTCGGCATGTCCGCCGTCCATCTGGCCGGACCGACCTGGCACGAGCCGGCCTATCTCGTGGCCGCAGTCATGATCGCCATCGGCGCGAGCGCTTTCGCCCTGTGGGCGCTTGACAGCCGGCCTACCCAGCCGCGGCTCTTCCTCGGCGCGGTCGTGCTGGGTTTGGCGATCTCGGGGATGCACTACACGGCAATGGCGGGGATGCGGCTCGATCCGCTGTGCTTCGACACGTCGCGCTTCGTCGGGGCGGAATCCGCCTTGTCGCGCAATACGCTTGCGCTGCTTGCCACGGTCGTCTCGTTCGGCGTTTCGGGCGCCTTTCTTCTGTCGCTGGTTCCGGATGGGCGCGCCCCGCGAGTTGCCGAGCCCGCGTCGCAAGACGCGCTCTCCGCCATACCGCCGGCCCCGGCGCACGCCATGGAGCAGGCGCCGTTCACGGATCCGCCCCTGGCGCCGGCGGCCTTCGTCCGGGTCGAGAAGGGCGGGCGAGGGCGCGACCTCGCCGTCGCCGACATCTACGCCATTCGGGCCAACGCCCACTACACTTATGTCCATGACGGCGAGCAGGAATATTTCTGCAACCTGTCGATCAGCGCGCTCGAGGCGCGACTCGATCCAAAGGCCTTCTTGAGAGTCCACCGCAGCCATATAGTGTCGGTCGACCGAATTGTGCGCGTCAAGCGATCGGGCGAAGCAGGCGTTGCGGAGTTGGGTTTGCCTGTGCGCTGCAGCATCCCAATTGCGCGCGCCTATTATCGCCAGGTCAAGCTCCGGACCGGCGCGCTCGCTACCTGAAAAATAGGGCCTTCGCTCTTGAAGTGCGTCATAGATGCTGACGCACTTCATGCATTGAAGCTGCCACCGGCGCCTTTTCTCGCCCCCCGTTCATCCGACGTTGATTGTGCGGCGCACACCGCCCGATCCTAGTCGCGCGCGCCTCCCCCGGAGATTCGCGCCTTCAGGGAGGACGTCTTTGATCCCCGGATCCTTCGAATATCATCGCCCTGCCAACCTCGCGGACGCAGTCGCCCTGCTCGGCCGGTTGGATTCCGACGCTCGCCTCATTGCTGGCGGCCACAGCCTTATTCCGATGATGAAGCTGCGCCTTGCGATGCCGACCCATCTCGTGGACCTCGCCGGCGTGCCGGAGTTGAAAGGCGTCCGCCTCGAAGGCGGCGAGATCGTCATCGGCGCGATGACCACCCAGCGCGAAATCATCGTGAACGGCCTGCTCGCCGAGCATGCCCCGATCCTGCGCGAAACCGCCGAGGTGATCGCCGACCCGCAAGTGCGCTATGTCGGGACCATCGGCGGCAATGTCGCCAACGGCGACCCCGGCAACGACATGCCCGCGCTGATGATGACGCTCGGCGCGACCTACGTCTTGCGCGGCCCGGACGGCGAGCGCCGGGTTCCGGCGCGCGAGTACTACCTCGGGCTCTACGAGACCGCCGCCCAGCCCGGCGAGGTGCTCGCGGCCATCCGCGTTCCCAAGCCGCCGGCGAGTCACGGCTGGGCTTACGAGAAGCTCAAGCGCAAGGTCGGCGACTACGCGACCGCCGCCGCCGCGGTTATCCTCATCGTCTCCAGCGGCAGGATCGCTACTTGCGCAATCGGCCTCACCAACGTCGCCGGCACGGCGCTGCTGGCGACCGACGCCGCCGCGGCGGTGGTCGGCTCGGCGCTCGACAAGCCGGCGCTCGCCCGCGCCGCCGCCGCCGCGACCGCCGCCGCTTCGCCGGCCGCAGACGGCCGCGGCTCGGCGGAATATCGCGCCAAGATGGCAGGCGTCATGACCGCGAGAGCGCTCGCCCGCGCCTTCGCCCGCGCAACATCCTGAAGGGGTCCGGAATGTCGCTCACCAACGTCAGCATGACGATCAACGGCAAGACGATGTCGGCGGCGGTCGAGCCGCGGACGCTGCTCATCCATTACCTGCGCGAGAACCTCGGCCTCACGGGCTCGCATATCGGCTGCGACACCAGCCATTGCGGCGCCTGCACGGTCGACGTCGACGGCCGCTCGGTAAAATCCTGCACCATGTTTGCGATCCAGGCCGCCGGCGCGGAGGTCCTCACCATCGAGGGCATGGCCGGCGTCGATGGCAAGCTCAGCGCGCTCCAGGAGGGTTTCCGCGAGATGCACGGCCTTCAATGCGGCTATTGCACGCCGGGTATGATCGTGCGCGCCTACCGGCTCCTGCAGGAGAACCCAAACCCGTCCGAGAGCGAAATCCGCTACGGCATTTCGGGCAACCTCTGCCGCTGCACCGGCTACCAGAACATCGTCAAAGCCATCCAATACGCCGCCGCCAAGATGGCCGGCGTCGAATTCAAGGAAGCCGCGGAATGAACGACGCTCCCCTTCCCACCTCGCTCGAGCGCGCCGAAAAACTGCAGGGCATGGGCTGCAAGCGCAAGCGCGTCGAGGACGTGCGCTTCACCCAGGGCAAAGGCAACTACGTCGACGACATCAAGCTGCCGGGCATGGTGCACGGCGACTTCCATCGCTCGAGCCACGCCCACGCCCGCATCGTGAAGATCGACACCTCCAAGGCCAAGGCCGTGCCCGGGGTCCTCGCGGTGCTGACCGCCGAGGATCTCAAGGGCGTCAATCTCGCCTGGATGCCGACACTCGCCGGCGACGTCCAGATGGTGCTCGCCGACGGCAAGGTTCTGTTCCAGAATCAGGAGATCGCCTTCATCGTCGCCACCGACCGCTATATCGCCGCCGACGCCGCGGACCTGGTCGAGGTCGAATACGAGGCGCTTCCGGTCGTCGTCGACCCGTTCAAGGCGATGGCCGCCGACGCGCCTCTTCTGCGCGAGGACATCAAGGACAAGAAGGATGGCGCGCACGGGCCGCGCAGCCACCATAACCATATCTTCAACTGGCAGGTCGGCGACAGGGAGATGACCGACGCCGCCTTCGCCAAGGCCGAAGTCGCGACCAAGGACCTGCTCAGCTATCAGCGCGTCCACCCTTGCCCGCTCGAGACCTGCCAGTGCGTCGTCAGCTTCAACAAGATCACCGGCGACCTCACGATCTACGGCACGTTCCAGGCCCCGCACGTCATCCGCACCGTCGTGTCGCTGATCGCCCCCGTGCCGGAGCACAAGATTCATGTGATCTCGCCCGACATCGGCGGCGGCTTCGGCAACAAGGTCGGCGCCTATCCGGGATACATCTGCGCCGCGGTCGCCTCGATCGTGACCGGGCTCCCGGTCAAATGGGTCGAGGACCGAATCGAGAACCTCTCCACCACCTCGTTCGCGCGCGACTACCATATGACGACCGAGATCGCGGCGACGAAGGAAGGCCGGGTGACCGCGCTGCGTGTGCACATCCTCGCCGATCACGGCGCGTTCGACGCCTGCGCCGATCCGTCGAAATGGCCGGCGGGCTTCGCCAACATCGTCACCGGCTCCTACGACTTTCCGGTCGCCCATCTTTCGGTCGACGGCGTCTACACCAACAAGGCGCCCGGCGGCGTCGCCTATCGCTGCTCGTTCCGGGTCACCGAGGTCGCCTACGCGATCGAGCGGGCGATGGACATCATGGCGCAGAGGCTCAAGCTCGATCCCGTCGATTTCCGGGTGAAGAACTTCATCAAGCGTGAGCAGTTTCCCTATCAGTCTGCCTTGGGGTGGGAATACGATTTGGGCGACTATCACACCGCCATGCAGAAGGCGCTCGACGCCACCGGCTACCGCGCGCTTCGCGAGGAGCAGAAGGCGAAGCAGGAGGCGTTCAGGCGCGGCGAGACCCGCGAACTGATGGGAATCGGCGTTTCCTTCTTCACCGAGATCGTCGGCGCCGGCCCGTCGAAAAACTGCGACATTCTCGGCATCGCGATGTTCGACTCATGCGAGATCCGCATCCATCCGACCGGCAAGGGGATCGCGCGGATGGGCACCAAGAGCCAGGGCCAGGGCCACGAGACGACTTGGGCCCAGATCATCGCGACCGAGATCGGCATCGCCGCCGACGACATCGCGGTCGAGGAAGGCAATACCGACACCGCCCCTTACGGCCTTGGCACCTATGGCTCCCGCTCGACGCCGGTCGCCGGCGCCGCGATCGCCATGGCGGCGCGCAAGATCAAGGCCAAGGCGCAGATGATCGCCGCCTACATGCTCGAAGTGCACGAGGACGATCTCGAATTCGACATCGACCGGTTCCGGGTCAAGGGCAATCCGGACAAGTTCCAAACCATGACCGCGCTCGCGTGGGCGGCCTATCACCAGGTCCCCCCCGGCATGGAGCCCGGCCTCGAGGCGGTGAGCTACTACGACCCGCCGAACATGACCTATCCGTTCGGCGCCTATATCTGCGTCATGGACATCGACGTCGACACCGGCGCGCACAAGGTCCGGCGCTTCTACGCGCTCGACGATTGCGGCACGCGCATCAACCCGATGATCATCGAGGGGCAGGTGCACGGCGGCTGCACCGAGGGCTACGCGATCGCCATGGGCCAGGAGATCGCCTATGATTCCGACGGCAACGTCAAGGGCGCGTCGTTCCTAGATTACTTTCTGCCGACCGCGGTCGAGACGCCGCATTGGGAGACCGATTACACGGTCACGCCGTCGCCCCATCACCCGATCGGCGCCAAGGGGGTCGGCGAAAGCCCGAACGTCGGCAGCGTGCCGTGCTTCGCCAATGCGGTGAACGATGCCTTCAAGTTCGCCGGTTCGACCCACATCGCGATGCCGCACGACGCCTACCGCATCTGGCAGGCGGCGGAGAACCTGGGATTGCACGGGTGAACCCTTCTCCTGCTTGCGGGAGAAGGTGGCCCGAAGGGGCGGATGAGGGTTTGTGAAGTGATGCGCCTCGAGACGAAGACCCTCACCCCTGCCCTCTCCCGCGACGCGGGAGGGGGGGTCTGCGATGCCTAGCGTACCAATCCCCCGCGAAGCGATCGCTGCGCGGCTGGCTGAGGTCGGCTACGTCGCCGACCGCGATCTCGCTACGGCGCTTTGGATGATGGACGCGCTCAAGCGACCGCTGCTGATTGAGGGCGAGGCGGGGGTCGGCAAGACCGAGGTCGCCAAGGCGCTTGCCGCGGTGCACGGCGCGGAGCTTATCCGCATGCAGTGCTACGAGGGGCTCGACGTCAGTTCGTCGCTTTACGAATGGAATTACCAGCGCCAGTTGCTCGCCATCAAGGCGCGCGAGGGAACGGGCGCGAGCGCGGCCGAGATCGAGGCGCGCATCTTCTCCGAGGACTATCTGCTCGAGCGCCCGCTGCTCGCCGCCATCCGGCGCGAGGCGGCGCCGGTGCTGCTGGTCGACGAGGTCGACCGCGCCGACGAGGAATTCGAAGCTTTCCTGCTCGAGCTCCTGTCGGACTTCCAGGTCACCATTCCCGAGTTCGGCGTCATCAGGGCGCTCACCATCCCGCGCGTGGTCCTGACTTCCAACGCCACCCGCGAGCTCTCCGACGCGCTGCGCCGCCGCTGCCTCTATCACTATCTCGATTTCCCCGACGTCGATCGCGAGGCGGCGATTCTCCTCGCCCGCCAGCCCGGCATCGATGCCAGCTTCGCCGTGCAGATCGCCCGCATGGTCGGATTGCTGCGCAAGGAGGACCTGAAGAAGGTCCCCGGCGTCGCCGAGACGCTCGACTGGGCGGCGACGCTCGCAGGGCTCGGAATCGAGGATCTGCGGCAGGAGCCGGAGATCGTCCATGCGACACTGATTGCCCTCCTCAAGACGCGCGAGGACCGCGCCGCGATCAGTCCAGAGACGACGAGCCGGCTCGTCGGCCAGACCGCATGAGGAACATCGCTTGATGGGCGCGCATGCTTTCGCGGTCGAAGGGCCCGGTCCGGGCCCGGCGATGCGACGGCGCCTCGCGGGCTTTGTCGCCACCCTGCGCGACGCCGGCTTCGCCATAGGCCAGGCGGAGGCGCAAGACGCCGCGCGGGTGATCGCCGGCCCGGTGGCTGACCGGCCCGAAGGCTTGCGCGCGGGCATGCGGGCGCTGTTCGCCTCGCGCCGCTCGGACCTGGCGCGGTTCGACGAGCTTTTCGACGCCTTCTGGCGCGCGCGCAGCGTGAAGACCGTGGTCAGGATCGACGCCGGGGCGCTCGCTGCCCGCTCGCCCCGCCGCTTCCAGCATGGTCCCGGCGGGAGCGACCGCCAGCGGGAGCCGACCCGCATCGGCGGCGCCCGCGGGGGCGAGGACGCCGCCGCGGACGGCGGCGGGCGGCGCGGCGGCGCGTCGGCAGAGGA
Organism: uncultured Alphaproteobacteria bacterium; assembly: GCA_963767245.1. Classification (GTDB taxonomy): domain Bacteria; phylum Pseudomonadota; class Alphaproteobacteria; order Rhizobiales; family Beijerinckiaceae; genus Roseiarcus. The sequence goes on along the minus strand of CAVYDG010000018.1, from coordinate 39,059 downwards.
GGCGATGTCGAAGAAGGACATCGCGGCGTTCGAGGGCGAGAGGGAGCGCGCCGAAGCGGCCGAGATCGCCGAACGGTTCGCGCGCGCGATGCGCGCCAGGCTCACGCGGCGCGAGCGGGCGCGCCGGCGCGGGCGGCGGCTCGACCTTCGGGCGACGATCCGGCTCAGCGTCGCGCACGGCGGCGAGCCGCTCGACCTCAAATTCCGCCGGCGCAAGATCAAGCCGCTGCGACTGGTGGCGCTGCTCGACGCCTCCGGCTCGATGGAGGCTTATGTCACCTTCTTCACCCGCTTTCTGCACGCCGTCACCCTGGTGTTTCGCGAGTTCGAGGCGTTCCTCTTCCACACCAGGCTCGCGCATGTCTCGTCGGCGCTGAAGGAGCGCCATCCGGCGCGAGCCCTCGATCGGCTGGCGTTGATGGCGGCGGGCGTCGGCGGCGGCACCAAGATCGGCGAGTGCCTGACCGCCTTCAACCTGAGGCACGCCAAACGCGTCATCCATTCGCGCACCTGCGTCATGATCCTCTCGGACGGCTACGACACCGGCCCGCCGGAGGTCCTGGCATCGGCGATGCGCGAATTGCGCCGCCGCTGCAAGCGCATCGTCTGGCTCAATCCGCTGACCGGCCGCCGCGGCTTCGAGCCCAGCGCGCGCGGCATGCAGGCGGCCCTGCCCTACCTCGATCTGCTCGCGCCGGCGCACAATATCGAAAGCCTCGCGGCGCTCGAGCCTTATCTGGCGAGGATTTGACCTCATGGGCGTGCTCGAACAGGCGGCTCAGCGGCAGGCCAAAGGCCGGGCCTTCGCGCTCGCCACCGTCGTGCGCACGGTCTCGGTCACCGCCGCCAAGGCGGGCGCCAAAGCCCTGATTGGGCCAGACGGCTCGATCGAAGAGGGCTGGATCGGCGGCGGCTGCGCTCGCGCCGCGGTCGTCAAGGCCGCGCGCCAATGCATGACCGACGGGCAATCGCGGCTGGTGTCGATTGCGCCGAAGGACGCGCTGGCCGAGCTCGGCGCGGCGGCGGGGGAAGAGCGCGACGGCGTCTTCTACGCAAAGAATTCGTGCCCGAGCCAGGGTACGATGGATATTTTCGTCGAGCCGGTCCTGCCGAGCCCGCGCCTCCTGATCCTTGGCGCGTCGCCGGTCGCGGTGGCGCTAGCAAGACTTCGCGCCGTCGATGGGCTTCGTCGTCGCCGTCGCCGCGACCCCCGAGGACCACGAGCGGTTCGACGCGAGCGTCCAGCGACTCGTCGGCGTTTCGGCGCCGCCGGAGGCCGGTGAGAACGCCTTCGTCGTCATCGCGACCCAGGGGGCTGGCGACCGCGGCGCGCTCAAAAGCGCGGCCGCGATGGACGCGCGCTATCGCGCCTTCGTCGGCTCGCGCCGCAAGGCCGAGACGCTCAAGCGCGAACTCGCCGAGGAAGGCGTCCCGGCCGACGCTCTTGCCGCGATCAAGGCGCCGGCCGGCCTCGACATCTCGGCCATCTCGTCGGAAGAGATCGCGCTCTCGATCCTCGCCGAAATGATCGCCGTGCGACGTAAGCCCGAACGCCCGGCGGCGGAAGACGCGGCAGGGTAAAAGCCGAAATCAGTTACAGCTCGGACTTGATGGCCCCCAGCAGCCGGTAACGCATCTCGCCGTCTTCGCCGGGAGCCGAGATTACGAAATGCACTCGCCCGTGACTTGAGGTGTCCGCGTAGCCGGCGAGCGTGCGGACCCCGTCCATGGTGCCGGTCTTGTTCAAGCCACCGTCATGGCCGTGCAGAAGTTCCGCGTGAGGCGCGAACAGCTCAAGCACTTTGGCGAGGCCGCGGGCGGTCATGCGGTCGTCGCGGCTGATGCCCGAGCCCTCCTCGAGATGGAAGGCGTCAGCAAGGCCGTGGGCGGCGAAGATTTCGTTCGCGACCTTGAGCGACTTCTCGAGGCTGACCGGCCCACCCAGGCTGTGCCCGCCGATCTCCAGGAAGACCTGGTTCGCGGTATAGTTGTTCGAATCGAGAAAGAGCTGGGCGAGGATTTCCGACAAGCTGCGCGATTGCCGGTGAACGGTGATCGGCTCCAGTCCCTCGGGCACGGTTCCGATCGAGATCTTGCCATGGACGACGCCGCCGGCTCGCCCGATGAAGGCGCTGATCAGCTCGCCGGCGTATTGCAGGCCGACCGTGGGATCCTGGCCAAGACTGATCCGGCCTTCCCCGTCCGGCCCTTTGGCGCGAAAGACGGCGATCGCGAGCGGTGTGATCGGCGTCTGCTCCTCGGCGGAGCGCACCCTGGCGCCGCTGCGCACCGCGTAGACGGTGTTGAAATTCACCCCCAACGCCGTGTTCGGCGCATCGTAGGCAAGGCCGTCATCCTCGACGCCCGGAATGCGAAGGTTCGAAGGATAGTAGCTCCCGTCAACCACGATGCCAGTGATCGGCGCCTTTCCGATCTTGGCGACGAGATCTTTCGCGAGCGGCGCCAGCTCCTCCGAGATCAGGAACGGATCGCCACCGCCGCGCACATAGAGCACGCGCTTGGCGTCGAGATAGAAACGGGTCTCGAAGCGGTAGTCGGCGCCCAAAACCTCCATCGCCAGCCACGCCGTCACGATCTTTGTCACCGAGGCCGGGACGAAAGGCTGGTCGGCATTCTGGGCGACGAGGTCGTCGCCCTTGGCGTCCACCACCAGCACGACCGCCGACGGAGCAAGGGCCGCGACCTTGTCCTTGACGTCGGCGAGCGCCGGGGCGGCCGTTAGGAGCAAAGCGAGGACGAGCAGGCGAAACCACATGGCGAATCCAGCGCGGGCGCAACGGACCTATACCAGTTGATGCTCAAGCGCCAAGTCAGTCAGCTCTGTTGGGGTTCCGCGCGATGACGAGTGAGCCAAAGCGGACTATGCTCCAGCGCAATCGGCAGTCAGCCTGAAGACAATGGAGGAAACGCGAGCACATGAGCCACCAGGCGCTACGGCCGGAATTCGCCGACCTGATCGACCCTGACGCTCCGGTCAGCCAGATCGGGACCGGGTTCATCTTCACCGAGGGGCCGATCTGGCATCCTCTCGACCATTATCTCCTGTTCTCCGACATGCCCGGCGACGTGCGCCGCCGGTGGGACCCGGAACACGGCGTAACCGAGGTCAAGCGCCCCGCCAACAAATGCAACGGCATGACCTATGACGCCGGTCTCAACCTGATCGTGTGCGAGCACGCGACGTCGCTGCTTGTGCGCGAGCGCCTGGACGGGGGGCGGGAGGTTCTCGCCTCGCATTTCCAGGGCAAGGAGCTCAACAGTCCCAACGACGTCTGCGTCCGGTCGGACGGGTCGATCTATTTCACCGATCCGATCTATGGCCGCTCGCCGCATTACGGCGTCGAACGGCCGCATGAGCTCGGCTTTCAGGGCGTCTATCGCGTGCCCTCGGCCGGCGGGGCGCCTCAGCTCGTGGTCGACGACGATCTCTTCAATCAGCCGAACGGTCTCTGCTTCTCTCCCGACGAGAAGCTCCTCTACATCAACGATTCGGCGCGGAGGCTGATCCGCGTTTTCGACGTCTCGGCCGACGGCTCGCTCGCCAACGCGCGCATGTTCGCGACCGGGATCGCCTCCGAGACCGAACGGGGCGGACCCGACGGCATGAAATGCGACGAGCGCGGCAACGTCTGGGTGACCGCTCCCGGGGGCTTATGGGTTTACGCGCCCTCGGGCGAGCACATCGGAAAGGTGCGCGTCCCCGAGCAGGTCGCCAACCTCGCCTGGGGCGGCCCTGATTTCCACACCCTCTTCCTCACCGCGAGCCAGTCGCTCTACCGGGTCGACACAAAAGTCGGGCCGCGCCGCGAGCCGTACATGAGCGCGAGCCCTCGCGGCGCCGCTCCGTCCGAGTCGCCTCTCGATCCGAACCGCTGCGTCCTCGTCATCCAGGACATGCAGAACGACGCCGTCGGCGAGGGCGGCGCTTTCGCCGCGTCAGGCGCGCCCGCGCACGCCAAAGCGCAGAATGTGGTCGAGAACATCCGCCGGGTCGCTCAAGCCGCGCGCGCGAGCGGCGTGCCGGTGATCCACGTCTGGTTCATCGTCGAGCCCGGCGCGAGGGGCGTCAAGCTCAACGCGCCGATCTTCAGGGGCCTGGCCGAGCACAAGGCGGTGGTGCGGGGAACATGGGGCGCGGCGCCCGTCAAGGGCCTCGAACCTCAGCAGGGCGACCTCATCGTCGAGAAGATGACGATGAGCGCCTGGGAGACCTCGCGACTCGAGTCGCTGCTCAAGGGCCTTGGGCGGGACACCATCATCAGCACCGGCGCCTGGACCAACATGGCGGTCGAGCATCTGGCGCGCACCGGCGCCGACAAGGGCTATTTCATCATCCAGCCCGAGGATTGCTGTTCGACCATGAACGCCGAATGGCAGAACGCCTCGATCAATTTCGCGCTGCAGAATGTCGCGACCGTCACCAACGCCGACGCGGTGATCAAGGCGCTCCGATGAGCGAAGGCGCGCCTTACGCGCGCCGGGTCGTCTCGCGCGGCAGGAACTGGCCGTATCCCGGCTTTCCAACGACGCGTCCGTCGTCGGCGACCACCTTGCCGCGAAGCAGCGTCTTCACCGGCCAGCCGGTCACCTCCATGCCTTCGTAAGGGGTGTAGTCGCTGCCGTGCTGCATGAGCTCGTGGGTCAGCGTCACCTTCCTGTCGGCGTCCCAAAGCACGATGTCGGCGTCGGCGCCCACCATGATCGAACCCTTGCGCGGATAGAGCCCATACATCTTGGCGTGGTTGGTCGAAGTGAGGGCGACGAACTCGGTGAGCGAGATGCGCCCTTTCTTGACCCCCTCCGAGAACAGGATCGGCAACCGCGCGGCGACGCCCGGAATGCCGTTCGGCACCCAGCGGAACGAGGTCCGCGCCTTCGGGTGCATCTTGCCGGCCTCGTCGTCGAACCGGAACGGGCAATGGTCGGAGGAGAAGGTCTGAAACACGCCACCGATGAGCCCGCGCCAGATCGCCTTCTGCGACGCGCGGTCGCGCGGCGGCGGCGAGCAGACGTATTTCGCCCCGCTTGTATCCATGTTGAGGCCTTTGAGATCCTCGGCGGTCAGCACCAGATATTGCGGGCAGGTTTCGGCGTAGATTTTCATGCCCCTGCCCCGCGCCCACTCGATCTGCTCCATCGCCTCGCGGCCGGACACGTGGACGATCATGATCGGGATGCCGATCAATTCGGCATGCGAGATCGCCCGATGGGTCGCCTCCCGCTCGACCAGCTCGGGGCGTGATTCCGCATGGTAATAGGAATGCGTCTTGCCCTCGCGCTCGAGCCGATCGGTCATGAACTTGATCTGGTCGTAGCCTTCCGCATGGACCATCACCAACGCGCCGTGCTCGCGCGCGACGCTGAACACCTCGAGCAATTGCCGGTCGGTCAAAACCAGATCGTCATAGGTCATGAAGACCTTGAACGATGGGTAGCCCGAGCTCACCAGCGCGGGGAGTTCCTGGCCCAGCACCGCCGGCGTCGGATCGGTGACGATGAGGTGGAATCCATAGTCGACGTAGCTCTGGCCCCTCGCCTTCTTGTGGTAATCCTCGACGCTCTGGCGCAGCGATTGGCCGCGCGGCTGGAGGGCGAACGACAGCACGGTGGTGTTGCCGCCCGCCGCGGCGCTGCGGGTGCCGCTCTCGAAGCCGTCCGCCATCACGATCCCCGGACCCATCGGCTGGTCGAAATGGACGTGGCTGTCGATGCCGCCGGGGAGGACCAGGAGGCCCGAAGCGTCGATCTCGGAGGCGGCGCGCGGCAGGCTGTCGGCCAAGGCGACGATCCGGCCGTCCTTGACGCCGACGTCGCATTTGCCGACATCCGCGGCGGTGACGACGGTTCCTCCGCGAATGATGAGATCAAATTCCATCGCCTCGTCTCCAATGCCAAGGGCCACGGACGCAAGATTCGTGCAAATCGCGCCGGCTCGCGGCACATGTTGCAAAGCTGCATGTGAACCGGCTTGAACCTTTATGCTGACATCGTAGGCTTGATTCCACGCCAGCCAAAGCGGAGGGCCTGTTGCGGGATTTCCATCGGAACGGACGCAGCCCGGTCTATGCCACGAACGGCATGGCCGCGACCTCGATGCCGATCGCCTCGCTGACCGCGATCGAGGTCCTGCGCGCCGGAGGCAACGCCGTCGACGCCGCAGTCGCCGCCTGCGCCGTGCTCGCGGTCGTCGAGCCTCAGTCGACCGGAATCGGCGGCGACTGCTTCTGCCTTTACGCCCCGGCGGGCGGCGGCAAGGTCGTCGCGGTCAACGGCTCCGGCCATTCCGCCGCCGCCGCCTCGATCGATGCGATCGAAGCCGCGGGTCCAGCGGCGCGCGATCATACCTCGCCGCACGCCGTCACCATCCCCGGCGCAGTTTCCGGCTGGCAGTTGCTGCTCGACGCCCATGGGACCAAGGGCTTCGACGAATTGCTGCAGCCGGCGATCCGCTGCGCCGAACAGGGCTTTCCGGTGCACTCGCGGGTGGCGTGGGACTGGTCGTTGCAGGTCGAGAAGCTCAGCCGCGCCGGCAACAAACTCTTTCTCCCCGGCGGCCGGGCGCCGGGGAGGGCGACATTTTCGTCCAGACGGCGCTCGCCGGCACGCTGCGCGCGATCGCCGCGCGAGGCGCGGACGCCTTCTATGCCGGGCCAGTCGCGGCCGACATGGCTGCGACGCTTAAGAGCGCAGGCGGCGTGCAGACGGAAGAGGATTTCGCCAACGGCCGCTTCGGCGCCGAGTTCGTCGAGCCGATCCACCTCAACTGGCGGGGCCTCGACGTCTGGCAGTGCCCGCCGAACGGGCCGGGCATTGTCGCGCTGATGATTCTTGGCGAGCTTGAAAAGCTGGGCCCCGCCCCCGATGGACCCGAGGGCGCGACGCGACACCACCGGCATATCGAGGCCGCGCGCCTCGCCTACCGTGACCGCGACGCCTTCGTCGCCGACCCGCGCCGACGCGAAACGCCGGTCAGCCGGCTCATCGCGCCCGACTACCTCGCCGCCCTCGCGAGGCTCATCGATGACGACCGCTCCCTTCCTACTCTCCCGCCGCCGGGAGAGAGCGCGCTCGCCGCCAACGGCGACACCGTCACGCTGTCGGTCGTCGACCGCGACGGCAATGCCTGCAGCCTCATCAACTCGATCTATCAGACCATGGGCAGCGGCATCCTCGCCGAGCGCTCCGGGGTGCTGATGCAGAATCGCGGCTTGTGCTTCTCCTTCGAGCGCGGCCATCCGAACAGCCTCAGCCCCAACGCCCGCCCCGCGCACACCATCATGCCCGGGATGGCGACGCGGGACGGCCGGCCGGCGATGTGCTTTGGCGTGATGGGCGAGCACTACCAGCCGATGGGCCAGACCTGGCTCCTCACCAACGCGCTGGAATACGGAATGGACATCCAGCAAGCCATCGAGTTTCCCCGCGTCTGCCCATACATGGGCGAGGTCGAGGTCGAGCGGCGGGTAACGCCGGCCTTGCGCGAGCGGCTTGTCGCGCTTGGTCACAAACTGACGGAAGTCGCCCGGCCGCTCGGCGGCGGCCAGGCGATCGCCATCGACACGGAGCGCGGCGTCCTCATCGGCGGCTCGGATCCGCGCAAGGACGGGGCGGCGCTCGGCTATTGACCCAGCCATCATCATTTGAGGTCGGCGTGCCCGGCTCGATCGACTCCGGTCGCCGGCAGAGAAGCGTGACTCGCGCCTCGATTGCAGTCGCGGCGTTTTCGACGGTCGTGGAATGGTATGACTTCACCCTCTACCTCTACTTCGCCACCGTGATCTCACGGGTCTTTTTCGGCAGCGGCGGCAACGCAGCGGTGAGCACCACTCTGGGCGCATTCGCAATTGCCTATCTGGTGCGCCCGCTCGGCGGCTTCGTCTTTGGCCATATCGGGGACCGGTTTGGGCGCCGACAGACGATGCTCCTGTCCGTGGCGCTCATGACCCTGACGATGCTCGGAACCGCGTTGCTGCCAACTCACGCTCAAGTCGGCGCCGCAGCCGGCTGGCTTCTTTTCCTCCTCCGTTGCGTCATGGGGTTTTCGGTAGGCGGCGAGTACATCGCGGTCGTCGCCTATTTGCTCGAAGGCGCGCCTCGCAACAAGCGCGGCTTGATCACGTCGCTGGCCTCGGGCTCCAGCGAAATCGGTGGACTTTTCGCGGTCGGCGTCTCGTTGCTGACCGTCAATTCGATGAGCGCTGCAAATCTGGACTCGTGGGGATGGCGCATCCCCTTCTTCGTCGGCGCGGTACTCGCGGCAAGCGTGTGGATCGCCCGTACGACAATGCAGGAGTCGCCGGACTTCGAAAGGCAGAAGGCAAGCGGGACCGTGCCTCAAAGCCCGCTGCTGTACGCGCTCGCCACCCAGCGCGCCGGCATCCTGCGAGCCTTCGCCATCTCCGCCTTGGGGTCGATCACATACTATGTCGGGATCACCTATGTTCCGACATTCCTGGTTTCCGTGGGAAAGCTCGATGAAAGCGACTCGCTTCGGCTTTCCACGGCCGCGGCGGTCGCGGTCATCCTTGTCACGCCCTTTGCCGGAGCGTTGTCGGACCGGCTCGGCCGCAAACCCGTCCTGATATTCTTGAGCTTTTGCGGCGCGATCCTGCCGATCGCGCTATTTTATCTGATGGCGAGCGGCGCGCCCTCATACGCCTTGTTCGGGGCCGTGATTCTCGCCTGTGTCGCCGGCGGGGCCAGCGCCGTCGGCGCCATAACGACCGCCGAGCAATTTCCCGGGGAAGGCCGCATCAGCGGCTTGGCCCTGGGGGCGACCACGGCGACCGCCATCTTCGGCGGCCTCACGCCCTATGTCGCCCAGGTACTGACTGAACGGACCGGCTGGGCGCTGGTCCCGGGGGCCATGATCGCGGTGGTGGCCGTCCTGGTGCTGCCGATTCTGATAACTCTGCCGGAAACGGCGCCGGCGAAGTGAGCTCAGAACGACGTTGCGATCTCGCCGGCCCCCGGCGGCGTCCTCATGTCATATAGACGCCGCCGGTGACGTTGACGCCCTGCCCGGTCATGAATCGCGCCTGGTCCGAGCACAGGAAAACGACGACGTCGGCGACGTCCTCCGGCAATTCGAGACGCCCGAGCGGCGTCTGGGCGACATACTCGTCGACGACCCGCTCCGGCGAGACCTCGCGCAGGCGGGCCTCCCATTCGATCTCGCGCGCCTGCATGCCCGTTTTGACGAAGCCTGGGCATATTGCGTTGACGCGGATGCCGCGCGGCGCCAGTTCGCGAGCCAAAGCCTGCGTCCAGCCGAGCACGGCAAATTTCGACGCGGAATAATGAGCGAGCAGCGGCGCGCCGACCTTGGCGGCGAGCGAAGCGGTATTGACGATACAGCCCGAGCCTTGAGCGACGAAATGCCGGGCGGCGATCTGGTTGGCGAGGAACACGCCCCGCGCGTTAACCGCGAAGTTGAAGTCCCAGTCGGCGTCGGTCAACTCGAGCGCATGCTGCATGGTCGATACGCCGGCGTTGGCGATGAGGATGTCGCAGCCGCCCAAACGTTCGAGCGCCTCGGCGAATGCGCGCTCGACCGACGGGCGCTCGCGCACGTCGACCGCTACCGCAACCGCGCCAGCGCCGATTTCGTGCGCCGTCCGTCGGGCGGCCTCGAGATCGATATCGCCGATCGCGGGCTTCACGCCGCATCGAGCGAGCGCGGCGGCGATGGCGCGCCCGATGCCGTACGCGCCGCCAGTAACGAAGGCGCGCCGGCCAATGAGTTCGGAATAAGGTGGAGCGGCTGCCGGCATCGTCCCTCCCGAGCCTGGGAGGCGACCCATATCAAAAAAATCGAAAGCCGCGAAACCACTTCTTGTTTTGATAATGCCGATCTCGACGTTAGGTTGCCCGCTTCGCGCAAGTCCGGCGACGTCATCATGCGCGCCGACAAGCAGCTTTCGCGCCCGAGGACTCTATCCATGGTTTTCGACTTCCTCGGCGACAAGACGAAAGTCGTCATCGCCATGGCCCACATCGGCGCCCTGCCCGGCGCACCGCTCTATGACGTGGATGGCGGAATCGCGAAGCTGATCGAGGGCGTCATCAAAGACATCGACAATCTGCAGGCGGGCGGGGTCGATGCGGTTATGTTCGGCAACGAAAACGATCGCCCGTACCTCTTCAAGGCGCCGCCGGAGGGCGTCGCGGCGATGACCGCGGTGGTCGAGGCCGCGAAGCCCCATCTCAAGGTTCCGTTTGGCGTCAACTATCTCTGGGACCCGGTCGCCAGCGTCGCCATCGGCGCCGCGACGGGAGCGAGTTTCGTGCGCGAGATCTTCACCGGCGTCTTCGCTTCCGATATGGGGCTCTGGCGCCCCGACGCCGCGGGCGCGCTGCGGCTGCGCCGCCATCTCGGCCGCGACGACATGAAGCTCCTCTTCAACATCAATGCCGAGTTCGCCCATTCGCTCGACGAGCGCCCGATCGCGCTGCGTGCAAGAAGCGCGGTGTTCTCCTCGCTCGCCGATGCGATCCTGGTGTCCGGACCGCTGACGGGAGAGCCTGTCGATCGATCCAATCTCACGAGCGTTCGCGAGGCCGTTCGGAGTGTCCCGGTCCTGGCCAACACCGGCGTCACCGTCGACAATGTCCGCGATATCCTCGCCGTCGCGGACGGCGTCGTGATCGGCACCCATTTCAAGGTCGACGGCCAGACGTGGAATCCGGTCGAAGCCAAGCGGGTGAAACGGTTCATGGACGTCGTGGCGAAGCTTCGGTGATCGCGGCCAGGAACGACGTGTCATTCCCGCGAACGCGGGAATCCAGGACACCCACTGCATTCAGGCGTGAGTCTGGATACCCGCTTGCGCGGGTATGACCAGGCATGCGCTGCGTTCTCGGCCTCGACATCGGCACCACCTCCACGATCGGGGTCCTCATCCGCCCGCCAGATCAGACGCTCGCGCTCGCCTCGCGGCCCGTCGCGCTGCGATCCGACCATGTCGGCTGGGCGGAGGAAGACCCGGAGCAATGGTGGGCGAACGTCGGCGAGATCGTGCGTGAACTCATGCGCTCGAGCGGCGCTTCGCCGGCGAATGTCGCCGCCGTCGGCGTCACCGGAATGCTGCCGGCGGTCGTGCTGCTCGATTCCTCCTGGCGCCTGCTTCGTCCAAGCATTCAGCAGAGCGACGCGCGCTGCGGCGCCGAAGTAGCCGAACTTCGGGCCGAGATCGACGAGAAGGCATTTCTTGCCAAGGCCGGCAACGGAATCAATCAACAGCTTGTCGCGGCTAAGCTCCGTTGGATCGAGCGCCACGAGCCCGAGGTCTTCGCCCGCATCGACACCGTGTTTGGCTCGTACGACTATATCAACTGGCGCCTCACGGCTGAGCGCGCGGTCGAGCAGAACTGGGCGCTCGAAGCCGGGTTTATCGATTTGAAGACCCACGCGATCGACGATGCGCTGGTTGCGCTCGCCCATGTCCCGCGCGCGGCCGTGCCTCGCAAGGTCGCCTCGCACGAGATTCTCGGCGTCGTCTCAAATCGGGGCGCGGCGGAGAGCGGGCTTGCGCCCGGAACCCCGGTCATCGGCGGCGCCGCGGACCATATCGCCTCGGCGCTTGGCGCGGGCGTCGTCAGCCCCGGCGACGTTCTGCTCAAATTCGGCGGCTCGGTCGACATCCTGACCGCAACCGACCACGTAAAGCCCGACCCGCGCCTCTTCCTCGACTACCATCTGAAGCCCGGGCTCTTCGTCCCCAACGGCTGCATGTCGACCGGAGGCTCCGCGCTCAATTGGTTCGCGCGCGAGTTTGCTTCCGGCGAAGCTGAGGCCGCCAACCAGGCAGGCGTCTCGATCCATCGATGGCTCGACCGTCTCGCCAATGCGCGGGCCGCCGGCAGCGACGGGCTCATCATCACGCCCTATTTTCTCGGCGAAAAGACGCCGATCCACGATGCCGGCGCGCGCGCGACATTCGACGGGCTCACGCTCGCCCACGACATCGGCCACCTGTGGCGGGCCCTGCTCGAGGCCTACGCCTACGCAATCGCGCATCATGTCGAGGTGATGAACGAGATCGGCTATCGAACCGAGCGCTTCATCGTTTCCGACGGCGGATCGGCGAGCCGCGTCTGGATGCAGATCGTCGCCGACGTCTTGCAACGGCCGGTTCAGCGGCTTGCCGGTCATCCCGGCTCCTCCGTCGGCGCCGCCTGGACGGCGGCGATCGGCGCGGGTCTCGTCTCCGACTGGTCCGCGATCTCCGCCTTCGTGCGTCCCGCCGACAGGATCGAGCCGAGGCGGGAGTCCGCCGAGACCTATCGCCAAGGCTATCGCCGCTATCGCGATCTCTATTCGCGCCTCGCCGGGCGCCGCCAGTCATGAGCGCCTTTCGCGCGGTCGCCTGGGATATCGACGGCACGCTCATAGACAGCGAGGGCCTGCACCAGCGCTCGCTGATCGACACCGGCGTCGACTTCGGGGTCGATCTCTCTGATCTTCCCGACGAAGCGTTCCGCGGCATACACATGCGTGACGTCTGGACTGCTCTCAATCCGCGGTTTCCGAAGACAGTCGACCGGAAGGCCTGGATCGCCGCAATCGAGCGCTTCTATATCGCCAACGCGCCGTCGCTCTCAGCCATCCCCGGCGCCGTGGAAACGGTCCGCGCGCTGGCGACGGAGGGCGTTGCCCAGGCTTGCGTGTCGAATTCGGGCCGCGCAATTGTTGACGCCAATCTCGACGCACTCGGCATTCGCCGGATGATGGCGTTCTCGCTAAGTCTCGACGACGTCATCGCCGGCAAGCCCGATCCAGCGCCCTATCGTGAGGCGGCGCGCCGCTTTGCGTTGCCCCCTCAAGCGATCGTCGCGGTCGAGGACAGCGGCGCGGGCGCCCGTTCGGCGCGGGCGGCGGGGCTCTACGTGATCGGCTACGTACCGGATGGAGCCGCCCTCGTCGGCAGCGACCGAACGATCGCGCAGCTTACGGATATCCTGCCGCTGTTCGGGGCCTGAGCGTCATTCCACTGTCATTCCCGACGGGCGCGCAGCGACCGATCGGGAATCCAGGGCCGCATCTCACTACGGCGGCGCTCTTCTCAAACGATCGCGAGCTTGCTCACCGGATCGAAGAAGCGCAGACGCTCGAGGTCGAGCCCGACGCGGACCTGCCTGCCGGCGACGCGTTGCGCGCCGCTCTGGGCGACAATCCGCATCCGGGTCGACACTCGGGGAACAGCGGATTCGCTCAAGTCCTCGACGATTGCGCCTTCGCTTCGCGCTCCGGCCGCCAGTTCGACCGTTGTGACCATACTTGCGCCGAGGTCCTCCTGAAACGCGACCGTGCCCGAAAGCGCGGCTGGACGGTCGTCTGACAGCCACGCGGCCTCAGGCCGAACTCCGACAATGATCTCGCGGTTCTGATAGCTCATGAGCCCCGGGCGTGTCTGCATGACCTTGGGCGGCAGAACGATTCGCGCGTCGGCAAGCTGGAGCTCGACGCCCTGCCCCGCCGAACGCAGCAAGCCAGCCAGGAGATTGACCGGCGGGGCGCCGATGAACCCGGCGACGAACAGATTGGCCGGTTGGTCGTAAAGTTCGCGCGGCGCGCCCAATTGCTGCAACGCCCCGTCGCGCATAACCGCAACCCGATCGGCCATCGTCATCGCCTCGACCTGGTCGTGCGTCACATAAACCGTGGTGACGCCGGCGGCGCGTTGGAGGCGGGCGATCTCGACCCGCATCTGGCCGCGCAGGCGCGCGTCGAGATTGGAGAGCGGCTCGTCCATCAGAAACGCGGACGGATGGCGAATGATCGCCCGGCCCATCGCGACGCGCTGCCGCTGTCCACCCGAAAGCTGTCCCGGCCGGCGCGCGAGCAGGGAAGCAAGTTCGAGCATCGCGGCCGTTTGGCTGACGCGGGCGCCGATCCGGCTGCGGGCTTCCCCGCGGACCTTCAGTGCGAAGCCGAGATTTTCGCCGACGGTGAGATGGGGGTAGAGCGCGTAGCTCTGGAAAATCATCGCGACGTTGCGCTGGCGCGGCGAGAGACCATTGGCGACCGCGCCGCCGATCGTAAGCGCGCCGCTGGTGATCTCCTCAAGGCCGGCGATCATGCGCAGCGCTGTCGACTTGCCGCACCCGGACGGCCCGACCAGCACAAGGAATTCGCCGTCCTCGATGTCGAGGTTGAGGTCGCTCACCGCGACCTGACCGTTCGGGTAAGTCTTGTTCACACCTGAGAAGCGGATTGCAGCCATCTCAGTGCACGCCCTGGGTCAGGCCCTGGACGAAATAGCGGTTGAGCGCGATCATCATCACGACGATCGGAAGCGTGGAGAAATGGGCGAGCGCGCCCAGCGTTCCCCATGAAATGTCCTTGGTCCCATAAGCCGAGAGAAGGGCGACCGAGATCGTCTTGGTGTCGGCCTTGGTGAGGAACATGGCGTAGAGAAAGTCGTTCCAGGAGAACATGACGCAGAAGATCGCGCTGGCGATCAAGCCCGGAACCACGGTGGGCAGGGCAATCCGGACGAAGGCGCCGAAATCGGTGCAGCCGTCGGTCAGCGCCGCCTCCTCTATCGAGACTGGGGCGGCGCGGAAAAACGAGAACATCATCCAGACGACGAAGGCGCTATTGAGCGCGGTGTTGAGGATGATTACCGCCCACCAGGTGCCCAGCAGGCCGATGTCGCGCATAAGGAGGTAGAACGGAATCAGCGTCGCGATCGGCGGCACAGTGCGGATGATGAGAAAGAAATAGGCGAGCCAGACGGCGCGCGGGCTGGTCGCGCGCGCCAGCGCGTAGCCCGCCGGCACGCCGATGAGGAGCGACAGCGCCGTCGATCCGACGGCGATGATGAGGCTCGACTTCGATGAGCGCCCCGAGATTGAAGTAACGGAAGACGCTTAAGAAATTGTCCCAGGTCGGCGAGAACAGAAAGGTCGGCGGGGATGCGAAGATATCGCTCGTCGGCTTGTAGGCGATTGAGAACAACCAGACGACCGGCGCGAGCGCGACGACCAGCACGGCGCAGGTCGCGGCGCGCCGCATAAGCAGGGTCACGCGCGCGCGGTCAGGCATGCCGGTTCCTCGCGGGGTTCAGCACGGCGATGAAGGCCGCAGCCATGACGAGGATGCAGACGACGATCAAAGTGCTGACGGCGGAAGCGGCGCCGATATTGAAGAACTCGAGCCCCTGTTTGACGCCATAGATCATCAGGGTGTTGGTCGCGTCCGCCGGGCCGCCGCCGGTACTGACGAAAATGATGTCGAACACCCGGAAGGCGTCCATCATGCGCAAGATCAACGCCAGAAACGCCGCCGGCAGCAACAGCGGCAGGATGACCAGCTGGAACCGCTGCGCCGCGGTCGCGCCATCGACCGCGGCGGCCTCGAGAATGTCCGTCGGCAGGGATTTAAGTCCGGCCAGCAGGATCAGCGCCATCAGCGGCGTCCATTCCCAAGCGTCGATCGCGACCAGGGTTAGGAGCGCCCGCTGAGGTTCGGCGAGCAGACCACGCGGGCCGGAAAGGCCGGATTCGGCCAAGGCATAGCCGATCATGCCGTATTCAGGATTGAGCAGCGCCTTGAACACCAGCCCGACCACCAGCGGCGTCACCGTCGCCGGAACGAGCAGAAGCCCGAGCGCGATCCGGTTGAACCAATCGTCGCGCCACAGCAGGAGCGCGACGCCAAGGCCGAGCACGAATTCGATCGTCACCGCGCCGAATGTGAAGACAAATGTATTGATCACCGCGCTGCGCGCCGTCGGGTCGCGCCACAAGTCGATATAATTGCCAAGCCCGACAAAATGGCGCGAACCGGGCCGGATCAGGTTATAATTGTCGAAGGAGTAGAGAAAGCCCTGCACCATCGGGCCGACCGCAACCGCAAGCACGTAAAGGAAGGCCGGCGCCGCGAGCGCGGCCAGGAACAGTTGTCGCTTGCGGGCGTAAGCGAACCCCGCTGAGGGCGCGGTGGCGGCATTGGCGCGCTGTACGCCGTTCCGCGAGAGGACACTCACATTGATGCCGGGCGTCGCCCCGCCGCTGGTCGAATCGTCCCGCGCCTCAGACGCGTCCTCCCGACGTCATTTGAACAGCGCCTCCGCCTTGGCCTGAATGCCGTCCATTGCGGCTTTCGGGTCGGCCTGGCCAACCAGGACCGCATTGATGGCGCCGCCGATCAAATCCTGCAATTCGGGATATTGCGGAATGCGCGGCCGAAAGTCGCCGTCGCCATGCTCGAACGAGGTCGCGATGACCGGCAGGAACGGGTACTTGGCGAGCAACTCCGGATCGGTCATTTCGCTCTTGCGCAGATAGCTTCCGGCGCCGCGCAGGTTGAGCTCCTTGTGAACCGCAGGGCTCGTCACCCATTTGACGAAGGCCCAGGCTGCCTCCTGCTTCTTTGGGTCGATGTCCTTGTTGATGCCGAGCGCCCAGCCGCCGATGCCGTATTCCTGCGGCATCCCGCTGGCCGAGGGCGTCAGCACGATCCCGGCCTTGCCGGCGATCTTCGACACTTTCGGGTTGTCATAGTCGGCGGCGCCAATCGACCAGGTCTGCATATTGGCGACCAACCCCTGGCGGAAGCTCTCCTCGCGGCCGCCCCAATCATAGTCGGCGGCGCCCGGAGGCGCGGCGTCATCGAACAGTTTCTTGTAAGCGACGACGCTGGCGATGTTGGCCGAGGAATTGAGCGCCGGCTTGCCGTCCTTGTCGAGGATCGAGCCTCCGAACTGGCGATTATATTGCATCCAGTCCTGCGCCACTGCCGGGCCCTTCTGGCCATTGGCGACGAAGCCGAACACCTTCTTGTTCTTGTCGGTCAACTTGAGCGCGTCGGCGACGAATTCCTCCATCGTCGCCGGCGGCTTGAGACCGGCGGCTTCGTACAGGTCCTTGCGATAGGCGAGCACGTTCGCGTAACCGGCGAACGGGAACGCGACCTGCTTGCCCTTGTAGCCGCCGAGAGAAGCCATCAACGAGGGGTAGATGTCGTCGACCTTGATTTCCGCGGCGTCGCGCCTGATCCAGTCGGTGAGATCGACGGTGTAGCCAGCCTCGGCGAACTGGCCCGACCATACGATATCGACAGTCGCGAGGTCATAGCCCTTGGTATGGCCGACGTAATCGGCGGTGATCTTGGTTAGAAGCTCCGGGTAACTGAGAATATCGACATTGACCTTGGCGCCGGTCATCGCCTCGAATTCGGGCGCGATCGCCGCCAGCACCGCCGCGAACTGATCGTTCTGCGACGCGAGGTTGAGCGTCACGCCGTCATAAGGCTTGTCGGCGGCCTCCGCGCCCGAAAGACCGACCGACGTCAGCACGCCGAGCGCAAACGCCGTGGCGCAACCGATGAACGGTTTCATTGCGGTCTTCTCCCCTTGATGACGATAAATCAGGCTAGCACCCTGATTTTCGCGAGATCAATCAAATTGTGCGCCGACCAGTCAAAAACAAGCAAGCGCCTGTTCGCTTCTGATCGGCGGCTTTCCAAGCCGGGACAGATGGGATAGCAACGCAGCCGGCGCATTGGAGGAACTCATGAGAGCGGCGTCGGCGCGCGCCATCTCCTCGCATCCGAACCCCGCGACGCGGCGGGGACTCGACCGGGCGGTCGCATGGTCGCGGCGATGGAGCGCCGAGTTCCCGCTCTTTCTCGCCAATCACCTGCCGATGGTTCTTGTCGCGCTGCATCGGATGGGCGCAAGCGACGAGCGCCTGGAAGCCTATTGCCAGATCTACCATAAGCAGAACGGGCTGGTTCCCGTCCCGGAACTGACGGCGGAGGTCACGCGCAACAACTGGCGTGAGTTCCTGGGCCAGCGCGAGCGCGAAGGCGACTACCGGGCGTTCTTCGCCCGTGAAGTCGCGCTGCTCGGCGCGACGCCGGCAGCCATCCACTACCTGCCTGAGCTCATGCGCGGCATGGCGGCGAGCGCACTCCATGCGTTCATGCGCATGGCCTACGCGACGATGACCGCCAGCGAAGAGGAAACCGGCGTCGCGCTCGGCTATTGGGCCGCGACCTACCTGCCGCTCGGCGCATCGCGTGGCCGCGCGCCGACGACCGACGATCCGGCCGAGGTTCTCGCCTTCATGTCAGGGCCGGCGACCTTCCGGCAGGTGGAGACGGAGCGCGATCTCTTGTGGCATTTCATGCGCGCGATTGCGCTCAAGCCCGAATTCGCGCCCGTCGTCGACCTCATGGCGATCGGGCCTCAGACCCATGACCGGGTCGCCCGCTGCTCGCTTGCGCTCTATGCCGCGACGCTCGACTTTTGCGCTCTCCACGCCGTGACCGGAACCCACTGGCTGAGGCTGATCGCGCCGCGCACGCCCGACCGCGGTCCGCCGCTGCGCTATTTCTGGCAGGCGATTGCATCGCTCGCGCCAAAGATTGGCTTTTCCCCTCTCCCAGGCGCCGATCAGTTCGAAGCCTGGCGGCGCATGCCCCTACCCGATTGGCCCGAGATTTTCCGCGAGGCGATTACTCATGACGACGAGCATGATCTGAGCCTCAGCTTCTCTGCTGGCGAAGAATTCAAGCGCTATGGCGACCCGCTCTACCGATATGCGGCGGCGAAACGGTTGAACCTCGTCTGATGATCCTGGCCAACGCGCGCCTGCCCGAGGGGGGTCTCGCCGATGTCGAAATCGGCGGCGGCCTCATCGTCGCGACCCATGCGCCGGGGACTGCGGCGGCGACCGATGAACTCATCGATCTCGGCGGCTTGCTCCTCTTGCCGGCGTTCGTCGACGGCCACCTCCATCTCGACAAGACCCATTGGGGCGCGCCGCGGCTCCCCCATGTCGGGGGACGCAGCGTGCGCGAACGCATCGCCGCCGAGCGCATCCAGCGCCACAAGGTCGCCCTGCCGATCGAAGCTCGCGCGTCGGCGCTTGTCCGCACGCTGATCGCCAATGGCGTGACGCGCGTGCGCAGCCACGTCGACATCGACAATGATGTCGGCCTCGACAACCTCGAAGCGGTGATTAGGGTGCGCGAGGCGTTTCGCGACTGGATCGACATTCAGCTCGTCGCGTTCCCGCAAAGCGGCGTGACGACGGAGACCGGGGCGCCCGACCTCCTGGCCGCGGCGCTTATGGCCGGCGCCGAGGTGATCGGCGGCCTCGACCCGGCGGGCTTCGACGGCGACGTCAAAGGCCAGTTCGACATCGTCTTCGGCCTCGCCGAGGCGTTCGGCAAGGGCATCGACATCCATTTGCACGACTTCGGCGACACCGGCGCCGGCGAGCTTCGCGACATCGCCGAGCGCACCATCGCGGCCGGCCTTCAGGGGCGGGTCGCCGTCAGCCACGCCTTCGCGCTCGGGACCATAGCGCCGCGCTTGTTCGAGGAGACCGCCGAGCTGCTGGCGCGCGCGGAAGTGGCGATCATGACCTCCTGCCCGGCGTCCGCGCCTGTCCCGCCGGTGAAGGCGCTCCGCGCCCGCGGGGTCACGGTGTTCGCCGGCTCCGACAATATTCGCGACTGCTGGTCGCCCTTCGGCAACGGCGACATGCTCGACCGCGCCGCGATTATCGCCCAGCGCCACGAGATGTTCACGAACCGCGACCTCGGTCATGCCTTCGTCCTCGCCACGAGCGAAGCGGACAAGGCGCTCGGCGATCCGCGGCGGGGGCTCCGGGCCGGCGCCGTCGCCGACCTCGTCGCCATCGAAGCGGCCAGCGTCGCTGAGGCGGTCGCCGATCGGCCGCCGCGGTCGCTCGTCCTGCGTGCCGGGCGCATCGCGGCCGAGCGGGGCGTTCCATCCCCGGCGCTGGCGTCGGTCCAGATCCCCGGCGCGCCACGACCCTCCGGATCGGAGACCGAAGCTCAATTGAAGGCGGTGGAAAGAGCGCTCAGAGCGGAATTGGAAGCCCGGCGCTGATTCGCGCTCCTCCAGGTCGACGCCGCCATCCTCGGCGGCTCCGGGCCGACCGCGCGGCCATCGCTCACGGCCAAACAAGGTTTCAGCTTAATTGAAAGAGGCCGCCACGATCGTGGCGGCCTCTTGGTGTTGCATCTGTCCCGGACGCCTGCGCTGGTGATTTTCCGCGATCCTGCGCCTCGGGTCGGGCCGGCGCCTTCAGCGGGTTTCGGACCGCAAGGCGATCGGCGCCGCGTGAGTTCCGGGGCGCACCGTCTCCGCCTCGGTCTGCGGACCGACGGCGATGACCAGGTAAAGAAAAAACCACAGAGCGACAATGGTCGCCAGCGCAATTGTCATCGGGATCAGGCTGCGCTCGGCGGGCAAATACCCCTGGTAGAACGCTGCGTGCTTGTCGATCCCGTCCATAACCGTCTCCATAACGATTCAATTTCCCTTCTTTCGCTTGCTACTCGGCCGTTTCCTGCCTTTTTCCTTCAGGTGGGGGCCTTTTAACCATGCCTGCCCCAGCGGCGCTGTGACGTACGTCACACTTCGTCATCGACCGCCCAGCTTCCGGCGCGCCGGATCGGATCCTGTTGGTTGCGATGAAGGCTTCAGCGCCCCGGCGTCCGGCCGCGTGGTTCCAGAACCAGCGATGTGGACGATGACCTCGCTCGGCTTCGCCGGGCTGCGCTTTGCGGTCTATCAGCGGAATGACCACAAACCGAGCCGCACCAATATGTTCAGCGAGCGGGACTGAGAAAAGGGCCTATCGTGCGATGGCGGCCGTATTCGAAGCGGCTCGCGTTCTAATCGTCGGTCGGAATAGTACGTTTGGGGTAGACACACACGACAGCCAGGCGAACAACCGCCACTGACAGAAGGGCAAAGACGATATAACTCACGCTTCTCTCCACGGGAGGAGCCCCCGCGCAGACCATCTTCCAAACCAAGGGTTAATTTTCCGCCACCGCCGCAGGCCGCAGCCCACGGATGGGTTCACAGGACCAGGCGGGACACCTGCTCTAAGCTTTTGATCGTATTTGGTGAGCGCGGTGGGAATCGAACCCACGACCCTCTGATTAAAAGTCAGATGCTCTACCTATTGAGCTACGCGCTCGCCTCGGGCTCGCAGGCGTGGGCCTGTGCGTACAGCCTCGCGGCAGCAGGGTCAACCGCCGCGAAGCGCGGCTGCCCGGGCGCTTCTGAGCCGCGCGAAGTCGTCGCCGGCGTGGTGCGAGGAGCGGGTCAGCGGCGACGACGAGACGAGCAGGAAGCCCTTGGCCAGGCCGATCGTCGCGTAATCGGCGAATTCCTCGGGCGTCACGAAGCGCTCGACAGCGTGATGTTTGGCGGTCGGCTGCAGATACTGGCCGATGGTGAGGAAATCGACGCCGGCCGCGCGCATGTCGTCCATCATCTGCTGGACTTCGTTGCGCTCTTCGCCCAGGCCCACCATCACCCCCGATTTGGTGAACAGCGACGCGTCCAACTCCTTGGCGCGCTGCAGGAGCCTCAGCGACGCGAAATAGCGCGCGCCCGGACGGACAGTCAGATATTTCGACGGCACGGTTTCGAGGTTGTGGTTGAACACGTCCGGCCTGGCCGCGACGACGGCCTCGAGCGCCCGCTCCTTGCGGAGGAAATCCGGCGTCAGCACCTCGATGGTGGTCCCAGGCGCGGCGCGGCGGATGGCGGCGATGGTGCGGGCGAAATGCCGCGCCCCGCCGTCGGCGAGATCGTCACGGTCGACTGAGGTCACCACGACATGGGCGAGCGCGAGCCTGGCGACCGCGTCGGCGACGCGGTCGGGTTCGTTGTCGTCGAGCGGATCGGGCAGGCCGGTGCGCACATTGCAGAAGGCGCAGGCGCGGGTGCAGGTGTCACCCATGATCATGAAGGTCGCTTGGCGCTTGTCCCAGCACCCGCCGATGTTGGGACAGCGCGCCTCCTCGCAGACGGTTGAGAGCTTGAGCTCGCGCACGAGGCTCAGCGTCTCCGAATAGACGGGCGAGCCGGGCGCCTTGACGCGGATCCAGGGCGGCTTCCGGGCGACCGGCTGGTCCGGCCGGTGCGCCTTCTCGGGATGGCGCGGCGGTCCGGGCGCAACGCGCTCGGCGAGCGTATCGATGAGCCGGGTCATGGGAGGCTTCTAGGACCGGGCCGCACGGCGGTCAAACACCGCCGCCAAACCTGCTCGCAAACAGCGGTAAACTGCTGATAGGCTTTTCCTGTGGGGCCCGCGCGGCCACGACGGCAGCGTGATGCTGATCCTGGGCGGCTCTCGCGACGACCTCCTCAAGGATTTCCGCTCAGTCGAGCCGGCGGGCCGGTTGGACAATCCGTTGGGCCTGCCCGAGGAATCCGGCCAGACGCTCTGGCTCTGCCGCGACCGCTTTGAACCGTTGCCGAAGGCGTGGCCGAGCTTGCAGCGCTATGGTTAGATCAACGGGTTGTCAGATGGAATCGCGAGCCGAATCTCCTGTCATTCCCGCACACGCGGGAGTATCCGGATGCTCGCCTTCGCGGGCATGACAGCAAATGCCCGCTGCGGTTCATCTCAGCGCGCGCCTGCGCATGAGCAGCATCGTCGCCACCGCCGTGTTCAGCACCAGGAGCGTCGCCGGGTAGAACGACGTCGCGAACGAGATTGGGTCCATCGCCATCAGCGAGGGGACGAACTTGACCCCGTTGAGGGCGAAGCTGGCGACGCTGTCCTTCTTCGGCTGCGACCAGCCGCGCACGAACGTCGGCCCGTAGCCCAGCGCATCGACCAGGGTGGTCAGCGCCGCGGCGACATTGCTCTGCCTGGTGAAAAGGTAGACGACGAACACCGCCCCGCCGGCGGCCGCGAACGCCCACTCCCGCCGGGAAAAACTTCGTTCCCCGCGCGCGACGCTCGCGGCGACGAACAGGAAGCAGATGATCGTCATCGCCAGCAGCGTCCAGCTGCCCTGCCGCGCGCCCTCCCCGCGCTGGACGAGATAGCCGGTGAGGCTGAGGATGCCGAACAGGAACCATGACAGCGGATGAGGCCGGACCTCGCCGCGCAAAGTCTGGGCGATGTAGATGATCGCCGCGAGGACCGCGAGGGCGACGGAGAGCAAGCCGAGCGCGTCCCGCCAGTCGCCTGCCACTTCCAACCCCTCTCAAACTCGCGCGAGCGTCGCAATGTAGAATCCGTCCGTGCCAGTGGCCCTTGGGCTGAGGCGCACGCCGGGGCCGAAGGCGGAGCGATGGTCGGCGAGCGCCGGCAGGCCGGCCGATTTCGCCTGCGTGCCGGCGTCGATCGGCAGGAAATCCTCGTGGCGGGTCATGAATTCGGCGATCCGGTCCTCGTTCTCGGCCTTGAGGACTGAGCAGGTGATGTAGACGATCCGCCCGCCACGCCTTGCGAATCGCAAAGCATTCTCAAGTGTTTCGTCCTGATCCTTGATGCGCTGCTCGAGCGCGCCGGGGCGGATGCGCCACTTGGCGTCAGGATTGCGCCGCCAGGCCCCGGAGCCGGTGCAGGGCGCATCGATCAGGACCAGATCGCACCGCCCCTCGAGGTCGACGAGCACGTCCTCGCGGCCGCGCGGCGCCCGGACCTGGACGTTGCGGGCGCCCGACCGGGCGAGTTGGGCGAAGATCGGCGCGAGTCGCCTCGAGTTGTCGTCGGCGGCGTAGATCTGGCCCTGGTTTTCCATCGCCGCGGCGAGCGCGAGCGTCTTGCCGCCGGCGCCGGCGCAGAGGTCGAGCACCTGCATGCCGGGCTTGGCTTCGGCCAGCAGCGCCGCGAGCTGCGAGCCCTCGTCCTGCACTTCGACGAGACCTTTGACATAGACGGGGTCAGAGGCGAGCGGCGGCGCGCGCCCGTCGGCCCGCATGGCGATGCGGAGGCCGACCGGAGAGAACGGCGTCGGCTCGGGCTTGAGATAGGAAGTCGCGGCGAGCGCCTTGTCGCGCGTGGCCTTGAGTAGGTTGACGCGCAGATCGAGCGGCGCGCGCTCCGCCAGCGCCCTACCCTCGTCCGCGGCCTTGTCGCCGAAGCTCGCCTCGAACTGCGGCGCGAGCCATTCGGGAAAATCCCCCGCCACATGTGGCGGCGCGCCGGAGAGGTCGGCGCCAGCGAGACGGTCCCGCTCGGCCTGCGTGAGGGACGCCGGGGCGTGGCCCTCGCCCGTGAACAGCGCCGCGATCACCTCGACGTCGAGGCCGCGCGTCTGCCTCAAGGCGCCGAGGATTTCGGCGCGAGGCGTCGCCTCGCCCATGATCCAGGCGGACGAACTTTTCCGCCGCAGCGCGTCATAAACGAGGCTCGAGATCGCGGCGCGGTCGCCGGAGCCGGCGAAGCGATGCGCGAGGCCCCAGTCCTTCATCGCGTCGGCCGCCGGGCGGCGCCGGCCGTCGATGTCGGAAAGAACGTCGATTGCGGCGGCGGCGCGCGCGGCGGGAGTCATTCGAGATACCTGGGACGCGGGAACTTCGTTTCCCGTTGGGGTGCAACCGGTTACAATTCGCCTTCGTTTGCGAGCGACAATTGTCAGCGACAGCGTGGATTCGTGCCGATGTCGCGCGCGTCGACAACCCGGCCATTCACGCTGGTCAACTGGACACATTCCCCCGTCTGGGCGTTGAAGTAGAATCCCGCAATGGCTCCGTTAGCCATCGCGGTGCCGACATTCCTATATCCGCGAGCCGCCATCGTACTCAGTGACTGGACCGGATCCATTCCGCGAACGTTGGGAATTCCAATGGTAGGTCGCCAATGATGCGGCTGCTCGTCGCCACCGCTTTCCTCTTGCGCGGCGCGGCATCCCTGCCGGTAGGAGCGGCTATACTGCGCCGCCCCCTCATCGTATCGGCCGGCCTGACAATCGTAATAGCCACGATTGTATTCGGGCGGCCCGGCGACGGCCGCCGGGGCGGCGACCGACAGAACCAAGGTTGCCGCGGCAATGGCGATCAGAGTCCTCACCGGTTTCTCCTGCTGGTCTTCTTGGGTGACGGTACGAGGAGTGCTCGTGAAAATGGCGAAGCCTCGGCCCGACAGAGAGGATAGCGAGCCGCTCATGGTCCCGCCGCGGAACGGATCCCGCCAACGCCCGGTAGCAGCAGACGTCGCCAATATCCAGAGCAGGTGAAAGCCTGGACCGGACGGGCTCAGGCCTTCCCTTCTTCAACCGCGCCCGGGCCTGAGCTCCCTCCGAGTGATCCGATTGGAGCGATGTGGGGTTCGACACGACCGGGATTTGACCCCGGCGATGGCGGCCCGGACTTCTCCAGAGCATCGGCGACCGCGCGAACATAGAGAACGTCCGGCTTGTGCAGGCCGCTGACCAACAGCGTGCGGCGCACATTTCTGCGCGCCCCAGCCACAAACACTTTCGTACCCGTGCGGCCGAGTTTGCGAACAAACACCTTCAAGGCCCTCGCCGCGGTCGCGTCGATCAAGGGCACTTCGCTCAAATCGAACACGAAAACGCGCGGATTGGCGCCGACGCCGTCAAATGCTGCGCCGGCTGCGGCGGTTGCGCCGAAAAAGAGCGCGCCGCTGATCTTATAGACCATGAAGCCAGACTTAGCAGCCGCACGCGCGTCATAGCCGATCCGCTCTCCGGGCTCATCCGCCTGATCCTCGGTCAGAAATCCCGTCCCGCCCTGAATTTCGACCGATTCCGCCATCCGGTGGAGGAACAGGAACGCCCCGAGCGTCACGCCGACGGCGATGCCAAGCGTCAAATCCTCAAAGACAGTGAGCAGGAAAGTCGCCAGCAAGATGAGCGCATCGCCCCGCGACGAACGCATCAGCGCAACGAATTCCTCTCTTTCCGCCATATTCCATGCGACGACCGCGAGCACCGCGCCCAGCGCCGCGAGGGGCACGTAGGACGCGAGCGGCGCCGCCACAACCATGAAGGCAAGGACGTAGAGGCGATGTTCGCCGCGCCTTGAGCGGCCAGTTCGCAGTTCGACCGATGGCGGCGCCCGGTCATCCCGTCGGCGACCACCGCGGAAAGCAGCGATTCGATCGAACCCAACAATGCAATCGCGACGCCGTCGGGCAGGAGAGTCCGCATCTTGACCAGATCGAATACGGGCAAGGCCGGCGACGGCAGGCTTCGTGGGATGCCGCCGAACCGCGATCCGATGGTCGCGACGTCGAGGTGGAAGAACCAGGTCAGGATTGAGCAGGCCGCGACGGCGAGGAGCATGCCGGGCCACTGTGGGCGCCAGCGGCGCAATCCGACGACGAGCGCGATCGTCAGCGCCGCCATCGTGGCCGCCGCAGGCCGCGCGGTGTCGATCGACGCCCAAAGCGCGCCGAGTTTGGGCAAGAGCGGGGCCGGCTCCTTCGCAACGTCAAGTCCAAGCAGTTCCTTGATCTGGCTTGCGAAAATGATCACTGCGATGCCGCTGGTGAAGCCCACCGTCACCGGATAAGGAATGTATTTGATGTAAGTGCCCCAGCGCATGAACCCAGCGCGAGCATGATAACTCCCGCCATCATGGCGGCGAGCGCCAACCCGTCATAGCCGTGCCTGTCGACGATTGAGAATACCAGCACGATGAACGCCCCCGCTGGGCCGCCGACCTGAAATCGGCTGCCGCCAAACGCGGAGATCACGAATCCTCCGACAATCGCCGCATACAGCCCGCGATCCGGGCTCACTCCGCAGGCGATCGCGATTGCCATCGACAATGGCAGAGCGACGATGGCGACCGTCAGACCTGCAATGGCGTCGGCGCGAAGGTCTTTGAGGCCGTAGCCCTCGCGCAGAACGGTTACCAGCTTCGGAGTGAACAGCTCCGCGAAGCTGGCCTGTCGTGGAGGCAGGCGTTTCACGATTTGGTCCGGCCATCACGAGAGAGATGGGATCGTCGGCCGCCAGTATTTGCGCCGACTTCATCGCCGTCCAGCCCGCGATCTCGCGCCGGCTCGCTCTGCCGGGACCGCCGGAGACGGACGCCGCGTCCGACGCCGTCGCTGCGAGCGTGTTCGCCAATCAGTTCGACACCGGCGGCTTCGAGGGCGGCCACGACCTTGATCAGGGTGTCGACATTGCCGCGGACGTTGCCGTCGCTCGCCTCCATCCTCTGGATCGTCGGCAAGGAAACGCCCGAGCGCTCGGCGAGCGTCTTCTGGTCCAGGCCAATCAGAGCGCGAGCCGCGCGCAACTGCGCCGCCGTCAGCATGGTCTCAACTCACATCTAGGATTTGATTTTGCAACTATCAGTTATCTATACTCATGTCAAAGATATAAATCATTAATGATGGAAGCGCATCTTTGAACGCGTTGTCCGGGGACCCCATGGCGCCGCAGCCGGGAACGAACTAGAACGGCTTTCACGCGGGACTGGGCGCTGTCGGATCGGGGGCTCCAATGAGGGCAGCGGAAAAACTGGAAGCCCGGCTCCTGACCGCCGCCGACCAGGAGCTTGTCGCCTTGACCCGCCCGCCCGAGATCGAGCGCCAGTCATCGGACGAACTCAAGGCCGCCGCCCGGCGCCTCCGCGAGGCACATGATCGCGCCAAGGGGATCGCCGCGCGCCAGAGGCGCGAGATCCGCGGCAAGGCGGCGCCGCATGGCGCAACTGCAGCGAAAGACAACCTCGGAACCATTGGCAAAGCGCAGGCGCTGCGCGAGGCGCTCGACCGCGTCGATTCGGAACAGCGCCGCCGGGCGGCAGCAGCCCTGCAATAGGGCGAAACCGCCGGCGCCGGGCGCCGTAGACCGGTTCGGTCATCGCCCCGTTTCACCGCCGCGGAGCAGCCAGACGCCCATCCCGGCGAGCCAGAGGGGAAACGGATAGGCGGCGATCCGCTCGATCACTCCAGCGCCCAGCCCGAAATCCACTCTGACCGCCAAGCCCGCGAGCCCCGCGAGGCCAATCAAGCCAAAGCCCAAAGAGAGACGCCCGACAGCGCGCGGAGCCCGCTTTTCGCGCAATAGCGCCACGCCGACGAGCGCCGCGCCCCCATTGCACAGGAGTAGGTTCTCCGCCGCTCCGAAATAGTGCCACGCCGGCGCGGCGTCCTCGGGGGCGAGCCCGACGATCGCGACCCCGACGCCGGACGCCGCGACGAGAGCGAGCCCAAGCCTCGCCAGCCCTCGCGGGAAAAGCGGCCAGACCAGAACCGCGCCGCCGAAGGTCAACGCGCCCTGAAGCAGGAACGAAACGTTCATCAGCGGATGCAGCGGCGAGCAGCCCGAGCCGTCGCCGCAGCGCACCGCCCCGAGATCGCTGATGAAGTTGCGCCGGAAGCTGTAGGCGCCGCCAAAGCCGGCAGCGGCAATCGCCTCGGCGGCGAAATATTGCAGGCAACCGACCCAGAGCCACGCGCCTCGCCGCCTCGAGGTCAGGGGGTCCGCTATTGTCCCATCCCCGGCAGCGTCCCCATCCCCTTGCAAAGGATCGTCAGCATCACCTCGTCGGCGCCGCCGGCGATTGCCGAGATGCGGCTGTCGCGGAAGGCGCGGCTCACCGGCGTCTCGTTCATGTAGCCCATCCCACCCCAATATTGCAGGCAGGCGCTCGGCAGTTCGCGCCCCAGTTGTCCGCACTTGAGCTTCGCCATTGTCGCCAGCTGGGTCATGTCCGCGCCGGCGATCATCGCTTCGGCGGCGCGATAGATGAGCGAGCGCAGGAGCTCGATCTCCGTCTGCAATTCGGCCAGTTTGAAGTGCACCGTCTGATTGTCGAGGATCGAGCGGCCGAAGGCTTTGCGCTGCCGGGCATAGGCGATCGTCTCGGCGATGGTGTGCTCGTGCGCTTTGAGGCAGGCCGCCGCCGCCCACAGCCGCTCTTCCTGGAACTGTGTCATCTGGTAGACGAAGCCCCTGCCCTCTTCCCCGATCCGATTGCGCTTCGGCACCCTCACCCCCTCGAAGAAAATCTGCGCGGTGTCGGACGCGCGTAAGCCCAGCTTGTCGAGCTTGCGCGCGACGGTCACCCCCTTGGTCTTCATCGGCACGCAGATCAGCGACTTGTTGCGATGCTTGGGGCCGTCGCCGGTATTGGCGAGCAGGCACATCCAGTCGGCCTGGGCGCCGTTGGTGATCCACATCTTGCCGCCATCGATGACGTAGTCGTCGCCATCGGATCGCGCATTTGTTTTGATCTCGGCGACGTCGGAGCCCGCGCCGGCCTCCGAGACGCCGACGCAGGCGACCGCCTCGCCGGAGATCGCCGGGGCAAGGAACTCGCGGCGCAAAGCGTCCGAGCCGTAGCGGGCGAGCGCCGGCGTCGCCATGTCGGTCTGCACCCCGACCGCCGCCGGAACCGAGCCGCTGCGGACCGCGCCCAATTCCTCCGCCATCATCAGGGCGTACGAATAATCGAGCCCAGCGCCGCCGAATTCGACCGGCTTGTTCAGCCCCAGAAAGCCGAGACGCCCAAGCTTTCCGAACAATTCATGCGCCGGAAACTCTCCCGCCGCCTCCCACTCGTCAACATGCGGATTGATCTCCAAAGCGATGAATTTCTGCAAGCTTCGACGCGGCTCTTCGTGCTCGGCCGTGAACAACATCAGATGCGCTCCGCTTCCGTCCCTGAAACGGCAATCTATCACCGAACGGCCGCCTGTCGCACATCGGACGAACGCAGTCGCGCGCTGCGCTCGCCTGCCTCGCCGCGATCGGAGTGCGCGCGGTTTGAAATTGTTCCAATTGCGAATTGCGCCCAAACGCTTGCAGGCCGTTTGGCGACTCTCTAGCTCTCCTTCGAACGCGGTCTTGTTCGGAAGTTTCACCCGGCCGCCAGCCGAATCCGCTCCCCGCGCGCGCCTTCGCGGGGAAACGGCAATCTCGGCCGCGCATTGGGGCGCGCCGGACCGTCGAGAGGATGATCGGCCCATGCAAATTGCCGCCCCAACCGAAGACGAGGCGATCGCCGCGCTCGAGCAACTGAAGAAGACGGTCCGGATCGCCTTTTGCGGCGTCATGCAGTCGACGCATCTC
Source organism: uncultured Alphaproteobacteria bacterium (assembly GCA_963767245.1). Lineage (GTDB taxonomy): Bacteria > Pseudomonadota > Alphaproteobacteria > Rhizobiales > Beijerinckiaceae > Roseiarcus. The sequence goes on along the minus strand of CAVYDG010000018.1, from coordinate 9,241 downwards.
CCGCCGATGGCGGCGTTGAGCCTCGCGGCGATGGCGATCGGCTCGCTTTACCACGAGGTCGCCGCCGCGCACCAAGGCGACAGCGCCTGCCCTTGCGGCTGGAAGCCGCGGAGCAGCGTCGACGTGGATGCGCTGCAAACCTCGCTCGCGCTCTCGGCTGAGCAGCCACGCGCCGATTTCCGCGCATTGGAAGTCGCTGGCACCGCGTGAGCGCCGCTTGGGCTGGAAGCAGACCCCTGTCCTCCCATGGATTGGAAAAGCGACGTGATCGACCAGGAAGCCGCGATTGCCGGTCACGATATCATCGAAGTGCAGCGCCGCATCGTCGACGAATTCGAGTTCGTCGACTGCTGGATCGAACGCTATGAAACCCTGATCGATTTCGGGCGACGCCTCGCGCCGATGCCGGCGAGCCTTCGAAACGACCGCAACCGCATTCGCACTTGCCACGGGGAGGCGTGGCTCGCCGGAATCCGCCGCGACGGGCGCCTCTATCTCAGCGCCGCAAGCGAGACGGGCGCGCTCGCCGGCCTGCTCGCCATCATCGTTGAAGTTTACTCCGGCCGCGCGGCGGAGGACGTGCTTCACCACCCGCTGGTTGTGCTGGAAACCACCGGCCTCAGCGGGCGCCTCTCGCCGCACCGGCTCGCCGCCTATCGCGAGATTCTGGACCGGCTGCGCGAACTCGCGTCATAGGCTGGCGAACCGGCGCCGCCGGCGCTGGACGCCCGAGCCATGACAGGAAATGGCGTCGGGTCGGATAACCCGGCCACCCTGACCACGGCGGAAAATATCGCGAACTATTTCGTCGGCGAGTTGGTCGCCGAAAAAGCCAGGATCCCTCCTTGGGATTTCGACGCGCCCGGGACGCAACCTGTGGACACTTCCGCCGCGGCCATCGCGGCGGACGGGCTCATCATGCTGAGCACGGTTGTCGGAGGAACCTTAGGCGCGACCTACCTCACCGACGCCGAGGACATCCTCGGGGCGCTCTGCGCCTACTTCGACACGTCCGGAGAGGCCGTGCTGACTGACGGCTACACGGGGACCGTGAATAAGACGAATACCGCGCTAATCTTCGGCGACTGCTATTTCACCGAGGCGTTGCTGCGATTGCAAAACGTCCTCGACGGGCAGCCGGATTGGGTGCTTTATAGCCCGGCGGCTACCTCGGTCGTCCCGGAGCCCTCGACCTGGGCAATGTTGCTGCTCGGCTTCGCGGGGCTTGGCTTTGCCGGATATCACCGTCGCCTGCGGCCGTCTCGCGCCTGAATCAAGTACTCCGTCGCGATCAGCGCGCCAGGGAATCTGCCGGGCGGAATAGGAGTGGATCGAATCGCGTTTTTCAGCGACTCATCGGCCGCCGTTGGCGACGCGGCCCGCGCGCCGGTGAAACTAAGGAGACTTCGCAAATGCCCAAGCGCCTTCGCATCCTTGCCGCCTGCGCCGCGCTCGCCGGAGTCGGCGCCTGCGCCGCGCCGCCGCCCCCCGCTCCCGTAATCACCGCCCCGCCGCCGAAGCCGCTCGACGCCAAGACTCAACTCGAAAACCACATGTAAGCGAGAACGGGCGGCGGTCGGCTCGCAGCAAGCGCCGGCTAATGCAGTAGGTAACTGAGCAACGTCGACCGCTTCGTGGTTTTCCGCTCGATCACAGCGGCGACCCCGGTCCACCCCTTGGCCATTTCGTCACTGCTTGCTTCTTCCGCTCTCCGCCGCGCTACCCAATAAGCCTGGGCGCCAAGGGCGATCATGAGCGCACTAGCTTCACGGTCGATTTCGAGTCGTAGCGCCTGCTTGTGCGCGTGATACGACATGTGTCTCTGTTCTCCCAACTCCTGTACCAAGCCTAGCACCACGGTGGGCCGTCGTCGTGAGGCGCGTCACATCCCATGATCGGGCCGCCTTGGCGCTTCGGCTCGCTCACACCCCCGACGGCTGATGGTTCGGGCTTTCCCGGGTGATCACCCTGTCGTGGACGTGGCTTTCGTGCAAGCCCGGAGCCACCTAATATTTGAACGCCTCCGCAAGAGGCCGGGGTTCGCCACGGCCGCCACGCGGATGCCATCGGGCGGTCACGAACCGTGACCGAACTCATAGCGGAACACCCGTTGGCGTGCGACAACCGACAGTGTCGACAGCCGAGAAGCAGGAGGCGGCGATGGGCGTCTTACAGTTTGGCAATGGCTTCTCCGTACGAACCTTCCAGCCGCCTCCAAAGGGCTTTGATCCAGACAAGGCCAGTGACCGCGAACGGATTTTCCATGGCATACCGCGCTGCCCGGTGGCGTTCGGCTCGCTTGAGCAACGCATGCGAAGAAAGCTCAAGAACTTCAGCTTGATCGAACCGAAGTTCGAGCCGCGCGACCAAAGCAAGAAACCGCCGAACTTTCGGCCTGCCGTTGAGCCTCAAACCACAAACAACTGGTGTGGCGGTATCACATTCCCGCCCTCTGGCGATGCGCTGAAATTTGTCGAGGGAACCTGGACAATGCCAGCTGAGGTGTTTCCGGGTTCTTTGACTGCCGGCACGATAAATGACGTCTGGTACAGCGCCTCGTTCTGGATCGGACTCGACGGGGACGACGAGTCAAGCGATGGTTCTGCACGCCGGATGTGAAGTGGACACCATGAACGTGTCCGCGTCCGGCGGGGGCGCCTACGTCAACACAAAGTTCAGACCCTTTTGGGAATGGCGTCCCGCCGGGTCCTTTTGGATTACGAATATGCCTGTGACGAACTCGGACGAACTCACCTCTTTAATCTGCATGCATCCAGGTTCGGCAAAACAAGGCAACCATCTTCCTGGGCAATGTCACCGCGCAGATCGGACTATGGTTTCAGGCCACTGCGCCGGCGGGCATCTCGCTCTCGGGAAACTGCGCCGAATGGATTGTCGAAGCGCTGGCGATCGACACGCCGACACCGGAACTGGCGATCTACGGTCAGGGGATAGCTTTCAACGACTGCAATGCCGGGACAATCAGCGGCCGATCCGTCGACCTGTCAACCGGCAGCATAAATTGATCGTCAAACAACCGATCTCACAGACTTGCATCGTGAGTCCGACTGACGTTACGGTTTCCTACGTCTACGCTCTGCATAGAGGGCCCGCCTAGTCGCCAACGCGATTAGCGGTGGCGCACGCCAACGCGTCCTCACACCCCGACGGATGATAGTTCGGGCTCTCGCGGGTGATCGCGACGTCGTGGACGTGGCTTTCGCGGAGGCCCGCGCTGGTGATGCGCATGAAGCGGGCCTTTTGCTGGAACTCTCCGATCGTCTCCGCTCCGACATAGCCCATCGCGGCGCGCAGGCCCCCTGCGAGCTGGTGTACGATCGCCGCGACCGGTCCGCGATAGGGCACCTGGCCCTCGACGCCCTCGGGCACGAGCTTCATCTGGTCCTTCACGTCCTGCTGGAAGTAGCGGTCGGCCGAGCCCCGCCCCATCGCGCCGAGCGAACCCATGCCGCGGTAGCTCTTGTACGAGCGCCCCTGGTAGAGGAACACTTCCCCCGGGCTCTCGTCGGTGCCGGCGAGCAGCGAACCGATCATCACGCAATCCGCGCCGGCCGCGATCGCCTTGGCGAGGTCGCCGGAATATTTGACCCCCCCGTCGGCGATCGACGGCACGCCCGCCCTGCGCGCGGCCTCGGCCGCCTCCAGAATGGCGGTGAGCTGCGGCACTCCGACCCCGGCGACGATCCGGGTGGTGCAGATCGAGCCCGGCCCGATGCCAACCTTGATCGCGTCCGCGCCGGCGTCGATCAGCGCCTGCGCGCCCTCGCGCGTCGCCACATTGCCGGCGATGACCGAGACCTTGTTGGTCGCCCGCTGGATGCGCTTGACCTGTTGCAGCACCTGCTCAGAATGGCCGTGGGCGGTATCGACGACGAGGCAGTCGACGCCGGCCGCCATCAGGAGCTCGGCGCGCTCGAACCCCTTGTCGCCGACCGAGGTTGCGGCGGCGACCCGCAGGCGCCCGTCGGCGTCCTTGGCGGCGTTCGGGTGGGCGGTCGCCTTCTCGATGTCCTTGACCGTGATGAGCCCAACGCAGCGGCCGAAATCGTCGACGACGACCAACTTCTCGATCCGGTGCAAATGCAGGAGCCGCCGCGCCTCGTCGCGGTTCACCCCCTCCCTCACCGTGACCACCTTGCGGGTCATGAGGTCGGTCACCGGCTGGCGCGGATCGTCGGCGAAGCGCACGTCGCGGTTGGTCAGAATGCCGATCAGCTTTCCGGGCTTGCCGCCGTTGGGCTCGACGACCGGGATGCCGGAAATCGAGGCCCGCTTCATCAGCGCCAGCGCGCCGGCCAGCGTCGCGTCGGGAAAGATGGTGATCGGATCGACGACCATGCCGCTCTCGAACCGCTTGACCTTGCGCACCTCCTCCGCCTGATCGGCGGGCTCGAGATTGCGGTGGATGACTCCGATGCCGCCCGCTTCCGCCATCGCGATCGCGAGCCTCGCCTCGGTCACGGTGTCCATCGCCGCGGAGATGATCGGCAGGTTGAGGCGGATCGCGCGGGTGAGCTGGGTCCCGATATTCGTCGCGCTCGGCATCACCGCGCTATGGCCCGGGCGCAGCAGCACGTCGTCGAAGGCGAGGCCCTCGGGAATAACGTCCAATTCAACGATCGCCATCGCCATGCGTCCTTTTTTGGAGTGCGGGGGGCGGACGGCGCAAAACTCGCATCCGCTGCATGGCGCGGCTGCCTAACATGAGCAGTGCGAAGTTCCTAGCGGCGAGAGACCGAGGGCTTCGGACATCTCCCGAAAAGAGCCGGGGTCGCCGAGTTCTTCGCGGCGAATTAGCGCCAGCTCCCGCCAAACCTCAAGCCCGGTGGCAAGCCCTCAACGAACAATCGCAAGAAGCGGCGCTCAATTTGGCTGCTGCGCGGGAGCGTCGCCCGGAGGACCGTCTCGAAGAGGTTTCCCGCCATTCGCTCAATTCCGCGATCTAGCGCAGAAGCTCGTAGCCGGACGTATGACACTGGCCGAGCCCGCACTGAAGGAGCACGGAGAGACAATTAATCCCGGAGATAATAATCACGTAGCGTAGAGGCCGAGCGCGTAAGTCAAGCGTCGTAGGGTGGCTCTCTCCGCCTCTGGGCCGGTTCTAGGCCCTCCGAATATTGCCAGCCGGACTGCGAAGCCGAGCAAGAGCGCGACGGCGATGAAAACGGACCAGACCGGCATATGAACGCCGAAGACGGCGCCGCCGATGTAAGCGTGTCCGGGGCGTGGGAAGAGATCAAGCAAGGTCTGTCGGGCGGAGATCACAAGCAGCAGCAGCGAGAAAACCAGGCCGATTCCCGCGCCTCGCTGCGAGCCGCCGCTGCGCAGTTGCTGCATCAGGCCAAAGCAACAACCGAACATCGCTGCGCGTTCGAGCAAGCAAAGTGGGCAGGGAATTTCCCGACCGACAAATTGGATCGCCATCGCCGCGGTGAGGATGCCCGCCAGGGCGAGCAGCATAAGCCGGAGGATGACCCGATCGAGCACTACGCTCATCGGCGTTCACGCTCCATGAGGGCGTCCATGGCTCAAACACCTCGGCCCGGAGCGAAAAATTGTTTCAGCTCAACCTGAAGCCAGGGCATCCTGAATCCATATTCGGGGCTGTATATTTCCCACATAAACAAGCCGATACATAAGGCCAGCGACGTCACGAGGCAGGCCGCAGCGAAACGTTGCAGCCCCGCACCGTCCAAAATGAATGCGGCTAACAAGGTCGCAAAAAGAGCGAACATCATGAGCGGGCTCGTCGGGGTGACCCTGTTGTCCAGTTTTTATGCTTGTCCGATATCCGCTTCATGAACGCAAAGTCCAAGCGCATACGCGCTTCACTTGAACTCGTGAAGGATCCCGCGCCTCTCCGCCCCATCCCACAGCATCGCGAACTCTGCCGGCGGCGTTCGTCCGAAATGCGCCCGATGGTCCATAAGCATCTTCTCGAACGTCATTCCGTCCGCCGCGGCCCGGTTCGGATCGGCGCCGCGCCCGAGCAGCGTCAGCGCATCCGCATAGGCGAGGCTGTCGTCGAGCCCCATCTTCGTCCGATAAAGCAACAACGTCTAACCGGCGGAATCCGATGCGATGCAAACAAGGCTCGCGGTCAGGGGTAAAAACGCACAAGCGGCCGTACGCCGCTTCCTTTTTCCCGCTCGGCAGCGCTTGTCCCGTTGGCCTGCTGGGCGATGCGGGACTTCAGAGCCCGAGCAGGAAAACGATCGACCACGCAGCGGCGATGGCGACGAGGGCGACCAGAAGCGGCCGCTCGTTGCGATCATCGATCAGAAGCGCGCTGGACATGTTGTCGTACATCACGACGACTTCTCCCTTGGGCACAGGTAGAGCATGACCCGTCCCCGTCTGCTGTGACGGCCGTCACACCCTCGCGATGTTATACGTTTACGCGATGGAGAATAGCGAGGCCATCGACCGCGGCCACCCCAAGCGAGGTCCAGCCGCGAGCCAAACGGCCGTCTGCCTCAAATGCATCGCCCGCCGTCGACCTCGAGCACCACCCCGGTCAGAAAGCCCGCCTCGTCGCTGGCGAGAAACAGCGCCGCCGCGCCGATGTCGTGGGGCGTCGAGAAGCGGCCGAGCGGCACGGTCGCTTTAAAGGCGGCGCGCTTCTCAGGCGTGTCCTCGCCCATGAACATCGCCAAGAGCGGCGTCTCGCCAGCGACCGGCGCGAGCGCGCAGACACGGATCTTGTCGGGCGCGAGCTCGACCGCCATCGATTTGGTCATCACATGCACCGCGCCCTTGGAGGCGTTGTACACCGTCAGTCCGGGCCGTGGGCGCAAGCCCGCGGTCGAGCCGATGTTGATGAAGACGCCGCCGCCTTGCGCGCGCATGTGCGGAACGAAGGCCTGGGCGGTCAGCAGGATCGATTTCACGTTGACGGCGAAGATGCGGTCGAACTCTTCGTCCGTCACCTCCATGATCGGCTTGTTGCGATGCGTGGTGCCGGCGTTGTTGACGACGATGTCGATCCGCCCGAACGCGGCAATTGCTTCGCGGGCCGCGCGCTCGACGTCGCCGCGGTTCGAAACGTCGGCGTGAAGCGCGATCGAACCGCCGCCGAACCGCTTGGCGGCCGCCTCGGCGACGTCGCCCTTGAGGTCCAGGCACGCCACCCGCGCGCCCTCCCGAACGAAGGCTTCGGCGATGCCGAAGCCGAACCCCTGGCCCGCTCCGGTCACCAGCGCGGATTTGCCCTTCAAACGCATTCGTCTGCCTCTTCGCCAGTGCGTCGTACTCGCCCTCAGCCGGCCTTGCGGCGCGCCGCCGCGAGTTCCTCATCGATCTCACGCGCTCGCTGGGCGGCCGGACGCGATCCAACGAGCGACCGATAGCGCTCAAATGCGGGCCGCTTGTCGATCACGCCAAACATCATTCCCGATCCGATATGCGATCCGACATAAACGTCCGCGGCAGTAAAGCGGTCGCCCGCTATGTACTCTGACCGGTTGAGTTGATCTTCGAGCGCATGAAGCACCCGTTCCTGCGTCCCATAGCCGACCATCATGGTCCGCTCCGCCGGCACGACGATCTTAAGAGCCTTGTTGGTATTGGCCGCCTCGATGGGGCCAGCGCCGAAGAACAGCCAACGATAATAAGGCCCACGCAGGCGCGAGCCTGGCGGCGGCGCCAAACCGGCCTCAGGAAAGACGTCCGCGAGATAGGCGCAGATCGCCGCCGCCTCGGTGACGATCGTATCCCTGTGCCGCACCGCCGGGACTTTGCCCATCGGGTTGATCGCCAGATATTCGGGCGCGTTCATGCTCGCGAACTCCAGGATTTCGGCTCTATAGGGATGGCCAACCTCTTCCAGCATCCATCGGGCGATACGGCCGCGCGACATCGGGTTGGTGTAGAGAACCAATTCGTCCGCCATTGGTCGATCTCCATTCGCGTTTGAGCCCAGAGGCCCACTCGTTGAGGTTTGCGCTCGCGACAACTAGATTAATCGGGGAGGACCGCCTCCGACATACGCTGGATAAGTCATGCGCATCGAAACCGACGTCAAGCTGGATTTCAAGGACGTCCTCATTCGCCCCAAGCGTTCGACGCTCAACACCCGCAGCGCCGTCGACGTCGATCGCGCCTTCCGTTTCCTCCACACCGGCTCGGAATGGAAGGGCTTTCCGCTCATCGCCGCCAACATGGACGTCACCGGAACCATGGCGATGGCGCACGCGCTCGGCAAGCATGGGGCGCTCACCGCCCTGCACAAGCACTACCCCGAGCCGAAGCTCGCCGAATTCTTTGCCGGCCCGGATGGTGTGCACGCCTTTTATTCGCTCGGCACAACGGCGGCCGATGTCAAGAAGCTCGCGTCGGTCGCCAAGGCGGCGCCGATCCGGTTCATCTGTCTCGACGTCGCCAACGGCTATGCGGAGAAGTTCCTCGACCTCGGTGAAGCGCGTGCGCGACGACTATCCGAACGCCGTCGTCATGGCCGGGAATGTCGTCACCGGCGACATGACCGAAGCGCTGATCCTGGCCGGCGCGGACATCGTCAAGATCGGCATCGGTCCCGGCTCGGTCTGCACCACGCGGCGGGTGACCGGCGTCGGCTATCCGCAGCTTTCGGCGATCATCGAATGCGCCGACGCCGCGCATGGCCTCAAGGGTCAGGTCTGCGCCGACGGCGGTTGCACCGTGCCTGGAGACGTCGCCAAGGCCTATGGCGCGGGCGCCGATTTCGTCATGCTTGGCGGCATGCTCGCCGGCCACGACGAATGCGACGGTGAAATCCGCTACGCCGAACGGGGAGGCGAGAAGGTTCCGATCGGGATGACGTTCTACGGCATGTCGTCGGAGACGGCGATGAGGAAGCATTCGGGCGGGGTCGCCCATTATCGCGCCGCCGAGGGCAAGACGGTCGAGACGCCCTATCGCGGATCGGTCGACGGCACGATGGGCGAGATCATGGGCGGCGTGCGCTCGATGATGACCTATATCGGCGCCGCCCACCTCAAGGAGGTCCCGAAGCGCACCACCTTCGTGCGCGTCACCGCGCAGACCAACGATGTGTTCGGAGGATGAGTGAACCGACAGACCGCGGTATGCTCCGCGGTTCGGACGGGCTCACAAATCTGAGCCACGCCCGGGATAAGTTCAGGAGAATTACGTTTGACTTGGTACGGGGCTGATCCAGGCGGCGACCATCGCTTCGGTGTTGCGGCGCTTGAAGAAAGCGGTTCATTCAAAACCTGGCTGT
>CAVYDG010000017.1:0-162147 GCA_963767245.1 uncultured Alphaproteobacteria bacterium | reverse complement strand
GTCGAGCATGACCGGAGCGAGTTCGCCATAGCCCGTATCGGGCAACCATATACTGCCTGGTATGTCGAACCGGGGCTTATCCCGCCAGACGACGTCGGCGGGCAAGCCCGTCGGTCGCGGCGGCTGCGGCAATACGTCGATGAACGCCGCTCCGCCGGCGCGCCACGTCGCCACCGCCTCCTCGGTCGAGAGCACGCGCGCGCCCTTGAGGCTTAAGGGCGTCGGCGCGCGGTAATCGCTCTCACGATACAAATCAGGCTCTGGCGGCGCGTCGCCCGCTTCTGCCTTTAGAGACACGAGCAACACGACACTGAGGCCCGCGACAAGCGCCTGTCGCAATTTCGAACCCTTCAATCTCAAGGCGACTCTGAGCTGTTCCCGGTTTTGCCGTCTATAGCATGATGTGAGTGGGTCGAACCGCAGTCGTCATCGACCCCCGGGCTTTGGGACCGAGGGAATCCAGGGTGAAGGCCCGGAACCGCGGCCCTGGATCGCCACGGCGCCATAGCCCGTCGATAGACAGGCGTCTTTCGACGCCTTTGGCTCCTCGCGATGGCGATCAGCCCGTTGCCGCCGAAGTTGATCGCTCGTTGCTTGGCGTCGGCGCCCACACTGCTATACTCACCCGGGAAATGTCGGCTTGGAATATACGCTGGCTCCTCGGCGCTTTGCTCATAGCCATTCTCGCACAATCCCAAAGCGCGTTGTGCAGCGAGGCTCTGTCCCCGCTGCCGGTCGAGGAAATCGCGCCGGGCGTGTTCGTCCATGCCGGCGAGGTCGCCTTGATGAGCGAAGAGAATTTAGGCGACATCGCCAATATCGGCTTCGTGATCGGCGAGAAAGGAGTGGCCGTCGTCGACAGCGGTGGCAGCGTTCCGGTCGGCCGAGGCTTGCTCGCCGCCATCCGCGCCCATACGGACAAGCCCATTCTCTATGTCATTAATACGCATGAGCATCCGGACCACGTCTTCGGCAATGCGGCGTTCGAGGGGCTGGGAGCAATCTTTGTCGGCCACCGCAATTTGCCGCGCGCCTTGGCGATGCGCGGCGAATTCTATCTCAAGGCGTTTCGCCGGATCATTGGCGACAGGCTCGTCAACGAGGTGAAGCTCATTCCGCCGACCTTGACCGTCGCCGATCGTCAAACGATCGATCTCGGCGGGCGGACGCTCGAATTGCAAGCCTGGCCGCCGGCGCATACGGACTGCGACCTGACCGTGCTCGACACGGCGACGCGGACGCTGTTCGCAGGCGACCTCGTCTTTGTTAAGCATCTGCCAATCATCGACGGCTCAGTAAAGGGTTGGCTTGTCGACCTCGCCACGCTAGCGCGCGTTCCAGCCGAGCGCGTCGTTCCCGGCCATGGGCCTGTCGACCTGCCCTGGCCTCAGGCGCTCGACAGCGAGCGGACATATTTCGAGCGCATCGCCAAGGACGTGAAGGCGTCGATCGCGAAAGGCGAGCCCGTCGACGCGGCGGAGAAATGGGCCGGCCAATCTGAGCGGGATGACTGGCGTCTGTTCGACGAGTATAATCGGCGTAACGTGACGGCGGCCTATTCGGAATTCGAATGGGACCCGTAGCAGCCAACCGGGACGGAGGCGCTGAGATGGCGCGAATGATCACCAGACGGCAGACTTCGTGAGCCTCGCGCTTGTTTGCGCGACGGGCGGGCGCGCCTTCGCTCAAGCTGACGAGGAGCCTGATATTTGGCCTGACCTCGTGCACATGCTCTTCAACGACGCTCCAATCGTGGAGGATCAAAGCGTCGTCAAGTTCGAGGCGCCCGCGCGCGCCGAGGACGCCGCGCTGGTCCCCATGTCGTTCTCGGCCAAACTGCCGGAAGGCGACTCGCGGCGCGTCGCCAAACTGACGCTTGTCATCGACCAGAATCCCGTGCCGCTGGCCGCCACCTTCACGCTCGGGGAGAAGGCGGGCGACACGCGCATTTCGACCCGCGCACGGGTCAACTCCTACACCAACGTCCGCGTCGTCGCCGAACTCAGCGACGGCTCGCTCCATATGGCGACCCGCTACATCAAGGCGTCGGGCGGGTGCTCGGCGCCCATGGTCAAGAGCATGGACGAAGCCTTGGCGGCCCTCGGCCAGATGAAGTTCCGCATCCTGCCAGCGACTCCCGAGGCGCCGAACGAGGCGCTGCTCATGATTCGTCACCCCAACAATTCCGGTCTGCAGATGGATCAGGTGACCCGGCTCTATACACCGGCGCGCTATATCGAGAAGCTCGCGGTCTATCAGGGAGCCGATCTCGTTTTCTCGATGGCGGCCGGCATATCGATCTCGGAGGACCCGAACTTCCGCTTCACCTTCAAACCCAACGGGGCCAAGGAATTCCGCGTCGAGGCCGAGGACACGGCCGGCAAGACGTTCTCGGGCGCATGGCCCGCGGCCCGAGACGGCGCGTGAGACGAGGGGTGGACACTGCTCGAGCGGCGAATTTGAAATAGCGGCCAAAACGATGGTGGAGACGGGCCCGCCGCACGAGATCCGACCGCAGCTTTTGGCGCCCGTTGCCGCGTATTCGCGCAGACGGCTCACCCTCTCTTCTGAAATTTGGCGTCTCAGTCCGGCTGCCTCCATGGCGTCGCCGTGATGCCAATACCGAGCCGATTTCAACTCTATCCCTAGGAAATCTCGTGCCGCAGAAGCATAAGTAGCAGCTCCAGGCGTCGTCGACGCCGATGTCCCGCGCAGTGCAAACGGGCAGATCGGTTTTGACTGAAAAGAACGACTAAAGTTGGGACGCGAGTGTTCCTCCTTTTTTAGCGGCGGTTTGCCTATTGCGCAGCCTTGAAAGGGAGGGGACTCCTGCTCAGAACAAACGGATTCGCGCTTTTCGCCGCCTCCCTCGTGAGCGTCCACGCGGCCGCGGCCCAGACGATGACCCTGACCAGCTCGGACATCGCCCCAGGCTCGCGCATCGCCGATGAGCAGGTCTTCAAGGGCTTCGGTTGCGCCGGCGGCAATATCTCGTCGGTCAGGGACGGCTTGAGTGGTGCCAACAAACATATCGCCTCTTGCCTTGATCTAGTTTCCAGCCGATTGGGTTGGGCCGGAGGACGATCTAACGGTTGATCCGCGCGAGGAAATGAGGCCCGAGGCGTTTGCTGCCGGTCGAGCGCAGCTTGCCGCGTTGGCGGGTGCGGCGTTCCTGATTCTCGGATCAGTCGCCGTTGGCACTCGCTCGACGGCGGCGGCCGGGCCATACGATCCGGTCAGGGTCGTCGCTTTGCTCAACGTCCAGTTCCTGAACGATCACGCGGATCTAGAGCCGACGACCAACGCGGAGCGGGTTCGCCTTGCGTCGATCGAGTCCCTGACTGAAAGGCGAAGCTCGAAGCCTCAGGCCGATATAAGTTTGTGTCCATACCCGCCGACGCAGCCGCGAAAATGGCTGCCGGTCCAGAGATCGGCGCTTGCGGCGGTTGCGAGTTCGATTACGGCAAGCAGCTCGGAGCTGACTACGCCGCATGGTTGGCGGTCCAGAAGGTCTCGGATCTGATTCTCAATATCAACGTCTACATGGCCGACATCGCGGCCCGGAAATTGGTGTTTGTCCATAGCGTGGACATTCGCGGCAACACAGACGAATTGTGGACCCGGGGCATCACCTATTTGGTGAAAAACTACCTTTTGGCAGGTCAATGATGAGCGCCGCCCGGCCGATCAGACTTCTCGGCCCCCATCCCCGGCCGTCAGCTGCAAGATGACGTCGCTGTAGGTCTCGCCCGAGCCGCGCATCGCGCTGAGGCGGTCGGCAGCTTTCGGGTACGGCGCGACTGAGCTTGTGGCCGATTAGACTGGCCGCCACGCCGCCGCCATGCGCGTCCTCGATACGGATCGCCGCGAGTTTCACGCGGCGAGCAAGGGGAAGGGGCGCGTCTCCCCGTTGGGGCCGACCGGCACGGGAGTCCTCTAATAAGGGAATTTATGGCAGCGCTGGTCGGCAGGCTGGCGGGGTCTCGTTCCGCGCCGGGCCCACTGTCGAACCTGGCCGTTCTTCTGGCCGATCCGGGCTTCGTCCTTACATGAGGGTTCGGCTGTCAATTACGTTTCTGCATGTCAATTACCTTTTCTGCATGCAATCCTCCGAACTGGGTTGAGTGCGAGATACAGTTTCTCGGGTCCCGGGCGTGCGGATTCCGACGAAAGCGCCATGTTGTAACGAGATGATGCCGCCACCTGTAACGGAATGATGCCGCCGGGGTGGAGCGGGCTCGCTGGCGCTTTGATTATTGGCGCTTGGGCTGTTGTCTGGTCAAGTTTTCATCTGCAATTTTTTCACGACTTGGCCGGACGCGTCGCAAGCTTTCGCCAGCCAGTTCGATCCGATGGGCGTTGTGAACGAGACGGTCGAGGATCGCATCGGCGTAGGTCGGGTCGTTGACGACGTGATGCCAGCGGTCCACGGGGAGTTGGGATGTGACGATGGTCGAGCGGCGGCCGTATCGCTCTTCGAGGATTTCCAGAAGATCATGCCGGGCGCCGGCGTCGAGGGGCTCCAAACCCCAATCGTCGAGAATGAGAAGGTCGGCGCGGCCGAGCGCACGCAGGAGGCGCGGATGACGGCCATCGCCGCGCGCCAGGGCGAGATCTTCGAAGAGCTTTGGGATGCGGTGATAGAGCACCGAGCGATTATCGCGGCAGGCCTTGTGGCCAAGCGCTGAAGCGAGCCATGACTTGCCGACGCCGGTCGGGCCAACGAGGGCCAAGTTTTCGTGGGCCTCGATCCAATGCCCCTCGACGAGCTTTTGGAACAGGGGCCGATCGAGGCCGCGCGGGCTTCGATAATCGACATCTTCGGCGCAGGCTTGCTGGCGCAATTTGGCGTAGCGCAGTCGCGCCGCGAACCTCTTATCCTGACGCCATGACGCCTCGCGATCGAGCAGAAGCCCGAGCCATTCGCGTTTGTCGAGATTGTCGGCCTCGGCGCCGATTTCCGTAAAGCCCTTGGCCATGCCCTGGAGGCCGAGGGCGTAAAGTTGATCGAGGGTCGGATGTTTGAGCAAGATCGCTTCTCCTAATTGTAATAGCGCGGGCCACGGATATTGGGATGCAGGATCGGCGTTCCGTCCGCGGCGCGCTTTTGCGCGGGGCGCCGATCAAGATTGTTGTCGAGGATGGACTTGACGGAGCCATAGGTGCGCGCGCCGATATCAATGGCGCGTTCCGCCGCCGCTTCGACGCGTCCGACGCCATAGGGACCGGAAAGGCGGACGATCCCCAGACACGCCCGGTAGCCCTGTTCCGGATGCAGTCTATGCTCGAGAATCTGCTCGCAGAGCGCCGCAGTCGCCGGTCCGATCGCGCGCGCGTCCTGGCGGATGCGGTCGATCGTCCAGCCCGCATAGCGGCGGTGGGAGGACGGCATGTGTTCGGGGATCGTCGTATGTTTGCGATTGCCGCTGATGCGCAAATGCGCGGCGATCCGCTCGCCTTTGAGGAAAATCTCGACCGTCCTGGCGGTCATCCGGACGTCCACCTCGGCGCGGGCGAAGCGATAGGGAACGCTGTAATAGTGAGAGCCGGCGTCGACGTGATAATCGATGCCGACCCGACAGACGCGCCATTCGCTGAAGACATAGGGCTCGGCCGGCAGAGACTTGAGCGCCGGACGGTCGATCTCCTCCAGCAATTGCCGGCGAGTCACGCCGAGCCTCCGGATGGGTCGTTCTTCGTTCAGATGCTTGAGCAACTCGCCGATGGCTTCGTTGACCTCAGCGAGGCTGACGAAGATGCGGTGACGCAACCGCCCGAGCAGCCAGCGCTCGACAATCAGCACCGCTTGTTCGACTTTCGCCTTGTCGCGAGGTTTTCTCGGCCGCGCCGGCAGGATGGCGGTGTCGTAATGGGCCGCCATTTCGGCATAGGTGCGATTGACCAGAGGGTCATAGAAGCAGGCCTTTATGACGGCGGTCCTGGTATTGTCCGGCACGAGCAAATGCGGAACGCCGCCGATCGCCGCGAAAGCATGCACGTGGGCGTCGATCCAATCGGGAAGGGTCTGCGTCCAGCTCGCCCAGGCAAAGGTGAAGCTCGATGCGCCGAGCACCGCGACGAATATCTGCGCCTTGCGAATCTCGCCCGTCAGCCGATCAATCAGGACTGGAACGCCATCGCCGGCGTAATCGACAAACAATCGTTCGCCCGCCGCATGCGTCTGGCGCATCGTCGGCGACAATTTTGTCTCGAAGGCTCGATAAAGTTCGCAGAACCGCGAATAGCTGTAGCCGCCTGGGTTCTGCGCAATATACTCGTCCCAGACGATCAGCAGGGTGACGTGCTTGCGTTTCATCTCCCGATGAACCGCCGGCCAGTCCGGTTCGGCATGGCGCCGATGACCCCGTTTGCTGCGCCGGTTGGCGTAAAGCGCAGCTTCCAACCCTTCGTCGCTCAGGCCCTCGGGTAGCGGCCAGATCAAGTCCGAACTCTCGAAACGGCTCAAGGTCTCCCGTACCGTCGAACGCGCCAACCCAAGACGCCGGGCAATCTCGCTCGTCGTGAGCGAAGACAAATATTTAAGGCGAATGATCACGCGTACATCGCGCATGGCAACTCTCTCGGCTGGCATCGGTGCTCCCTTGGTGGCCCAAAGAAGCGACCTTAAATCTGGCCAGCGAAGAGACGCCCACCCTGGCGGGATCATCCCGTTGCAGGTGGCGCAATCATCTCGTTATGAGTGGCGACATCATCTCGTTAAAGGTGGCGGCTTCCGTCGGAATCAGCACCCGGGCGATCCTGCGTCGCAGCAGATGCTGCGTAACCTTACATGCGGTCGGGCTCTGCGAGGGCGCCCGCACCATAATGCCTCATACACGAGGCGTTGCCCGGGTGAACGCGACCCACCTCAAACGCGGTAGTTGAAAGCTACCAAAGACGAAGACGGTCGCGGTTCCCGTATCGTCGTAGGGGGTGATGCCGCCGGCGACGATTTGCTGTTTTGCTAAGCCGTCGCTTCTTCCATCGCCCTCAGCTCGACGCCATCTGGCAACACGCCGGTCTCGACATATCGCCAGAGTGCGATCAAAAGCTTTCTTGCCATGGCCACGATGGCGATCCGGCGCGTCCGCCCTTGCAGCGTTCCGACGCGGCGGCGGAACCAGTCGGAAAGCGCGCTGCCAGGCTGATAGCGCAGCCACAGCCAAGCGAGCTGGATGAGTGTCGTTCGCGCCCTTGGGTTGCCCGCGCGGCTAATGCTTCGGTCGCAATCCATTCCACCACTCTGGTAGGGCATGGGCGCTATGCCCACGTAACTGGCGAGCTGACGACGATTGGCGAAGGAGCGGTAAAGCACCTCGCGCGCCAGCACGGTGGAGAAGTTCGCGCCGATGCCGCGGATGCGCTGAAGGTCCGCGATTTTCCGGGTCATCGCGTCGTCCCCCTTGGCGGCCAGCGCCTTGGTGCGCTCGGCTTCCATCTCGTGGATCAGCTCCAAAATCAGCACAAGCCGCCGTCGAAGGCGGTTGAGTTCGGCCTGCATCAGGCAAGGCAGTACACGGCCATCCCCAGTCCGCAGCTTGGCTATGTCGCATTCCCACGAGCGCAGCGACGGCCTTCCTCGGATGCCTTGAGTAAACAGCAGCGCTTCCATCCTGTTCTCAAGGCGCTGTCTCTCTTGGACCAGATGCTCACGCTCGCGGTGCGGTCGTTTGGCATCTTCGTCCTCAGGCGTCGGCACACTCACGATACTGCATACCTGGCGATCACCGCCGAACCAGGCTGCCAGTACGCGCAGCATGCCTTCGGCATCGAGCCTATCGGTCTTGGCCCTACGGGCGCGTCGGTTCACGAGGATGCTGGTCGGCTCGAGCACGTAGGCAATGGCGCCATGCGCTGTTAATAATCGGTGCAGCCAAAAGCCATCACGGCCGGCCTCGAAGCAGCATGCGACATCTGCGGCGTGCCGGAGTTTGGTCTCAGCGCGCGATCGCAGATCTCTGATGAGCGCTAACAGTGCCGTCGTGTCTCCTCCTTCGACGCGGTGCAGTCGCGACTTCTCGCTACCTGGCAACCGAACCGCGACAAACCACGACGAGACGCTTAGCTCAATGGCGATAAGGACTCTGTTCTCGGACGGCATCATGGCAGGCTCCCTGATTCGAGTGCGGATGCCTGCCAGTTTGAACACTCAACCTGGGCGGTGTCCGCCCTCATAGCATCTCAAACCAGATTTCGACCTGCGTCGTCTCGCGCAGGCCTTCGAGATGGGCCTTCAGCGCCCGCGGGAAGTTTTTTTAAACGCCGCGACGATCCGCTCGTCCTGCCGGATGGCGCGGCCTTGCGCTCATGTGCACAAGCCCAGCTTCCTCAGAAGCTTTCCGACGCTACGGGATGAAAGTCGATCCCAAACTTCTCGGCGAGACGCGCTTGAGGTCGACGCGCCGCCAACGCACGACGCCATCCTTCTCACGGTCCGGACCGGCCTCGACGACCTGCGCCAACTGAGCCAGTTGCTCTTCCGACAGGCGAGGCTTCGGACCGTCCGTCCAGTTGTCGAACAGCCCATCCGCTCCCCAGACGTTGAAGCGGTGAACCCAGTCGCGAAGCGTCTGGCGGTCCATGCCGCCGATCTTCGCCGCTGCGCCGCTATCCATCCCATCTCGAGCCGCAGCCAGCGACAGCACGATCGTGTCCGCGCGCGAGGAGATCGTGAGGAGAGCGAGAACGACGGCGGCCGTCGCGATGCCCCACACAACTTGGTTCGCCATTTCTTCCCCTCCGTTGCGCCCGGCTCCCCAAGGGGACTCGCGAGCTAGCCCCCGAGAGACGCAAACCGTTTTTCTTGAACCCGCCCGCGAAAGTAGTAGGATAGCCTCGTCTCCAGTCGCGTGGAACTTCATTTATTCTCCATATTCTTGAGCCAAGAGTCCCGAATATTTCGGGAGTATTTCCCGATAGCTCCCAGACAAATCTACCTAAGAGCCTGTCCGGGAAAATAACGAATCGTTAGAATTGCTTGTGATTTAAGCAAGGCGGCCTGATTCGCTTGGGGGTTCGCCTGTGTGGACGAATGAAAATCGGGGTCGCTATGACCGCAGCAAGTTGCGCTATCCGAGCGACCTGACCGACGAGGAATGGGCGCTGTCGGAGCCGCTCATCCGGCCGGGGAAGCGCGGCGGCAACAGGCGGACGGTGAACGTACGTGAAGTCGTCAACGGCTTGATGTATGTGTTGAGCACCGGCTGCCAGTGGCGGGCGATCCCCAAGGACTTGCCGCCGCGCTCGACGGTCTACGATTATTTCGATCTGTGGAGCTGGGACGGCACGCTCGACCGCATCCATGAGGCGCTTTACACGCGCTGTCGCGAGCAGGCCTCCCGCGAAGCGAGCCCGACCGCCGCCATCATCGACAGCCAGAGCGTCAAAAGCGCGGAAAAGGGGGGCCTGCATCGATCCGCCCGGTTACGATGCAGGCAAGAAGATCAAGGGCAAGAAGCGGCACGTTCTTGTCGACACGCAAGGCCTCCTGATGCACGCGATCGTGCATTCCGCCGACATTCAGGACCGCGACGGCGGCGCGCTGCTGATGGCGAGCCTGTTCGGAGCCTTCCCGTTTCTGGTCAAGCTCTACGCCGACGGAGGTTACCAGGGGCCGGAATTCCAGGGCGCGATGAAACGCATTCTGGTGCGCCTCGACCTTGAGATCGTCAAGCGATTGGGTCACGCCAAAGGCTTCGTCGTCCTGCCCAAGCGCTGGATCGTCGAACGCACCCTCGCCTGGCTTGGCCGCTGCCGCAGACTGGCCAAGGACTGGGAATGCCTCAACCGCAAGGCGCTCGCCTTCCTGCGCCTCGCCTCCATCCGCCTCATGCTGCGAAAGCTATGCAATCCGACATGATGTTTCCGGACAGACTCTAAGATCAAACGCGATCCCATCGGTTCTTGGACTTAGCTTTGGTGAGACCGTCAATGCGTTCTGCCCGCCGCAAGATGCATCGAGTTTGAGCGTCGTCAAAGCGTCGGTCTTGAGCCGGGTCCGGAGGGAGGCGCGCGGCCAGCCGCCGCGGGAGCAGAGTGAGTGCGGGTCCTCATCGTCGACGACCATCCGATCGTGATCTCGGGTTGCCGCTCAATTCTTGAGTTCGGATCTGAGCCTCGAAGTTTTCGAGGCGTCCGACGGCACAGCCGGCTATTCCGGCTATTTCGCCGGCACGCCCGATTGCCATAATCGATCTGAATCTTCCTGTCTGGGCTGGAATTGGTTCGCTGCATTTGTGGCGCGGGCCGCAGGCTAATATCATCATATTCAGCATGAACGACGAGCCTACGATGGCGGCCCGGGCGAACGAGGCGGGCGTCTATCTCACCAACAACGACGATCCCGCTTTCTTGCAAGGCGTGGTGAAATCAGTCGTGGACGGAGGCGTCTATCTGCACCCCAGAAATGACGCGTCAAATCGCGTTTCTCCGCACCGGTGCGAAAGCCGGCAAAATATCGGACCGGAGCCCGCTCGAACTCGAGATCCTGCGCTTGCTCGTGGCCGGTCGGCTCAAACACAAACTCTCGGCCCGCTCCGGCATCGACCTTACGCGCATCGCCCTTAACGTGCGTACCTGAGCTGAGCGGAGCCAGAAAAAAGCGCGCGCGAGCACAATCTCCCGCGCGCAGGTTCCGATCGTGAAACAGCCAGCGATGAAGCGACCTAAGGGCTGAATGGATGCTTGGCCGCCTCGCGCTGGCTGACGACTTCCGCAGGCGTAGGCTTGCCGCTAACGGCGCGCTCGATCGATTCCTTGACAGCCTGATAGTTGAAGTCGTGGATCTTCTTGTCGTCGGCCGCATCCCAGTGGATGAAGACTTCGACGCAGATGAACACGTCGTCGGCCTCGGCCGCGGGAATTGTTCCATCGGCGACGGAATTGGCGACCGCTTTGGCCACCGCGTGTTGCGCGGGGCCGAACATTTGCATCGCCTGCTTGGCGCCCTTGATCGTCACTTTGTTGAACATGACCGTGGAGGGCTTGGTGGCCAGGTTGGGCGCTACGACCGCCAGAAGGCCCGTAAAGCCGTCCTTGTTGTTCGTCAGCGCGTGAGCGAAAGCGCTCTCCGCCGCGCTGCCCCGAGGGCCGATGATGAGGTCGATATGAGCGACTTCATTGCCGTCGCCAACCAGCGATTTGCCCACCATAAGCTTATTAATCTTCGCCATGCGAACTCCTCCCTCGGATCAAGCCAAACCACATGCGCCCCCCCGCCGATCGCGACGAGACGGACTGGCTATCCTTGTTGTCAGCATCCCATCGCGGCGGGATCGGTTGGCCGGATAGTCACGGGTTGACCCCGCACGCCCGACTTAAGCATCGTTAGCGCGCAAGGGCAAGATGGCGACTGCACTTTTGTCGGCGCGGATGGCGGAGAGACTTGAAGCAAATAAGGTCGCAACGGTGAGATCCGCGCTCGTTCCGGGGTTAATCCCGCGCGATTTCAGCGCCGCGTCCCAGCTCAATAAGCCATCGGTGATCTCTTCCGGATTGCGAGCCGCCGCGAAGGCGTCGCGCCAGTCTGCAGCGTAACTACGGATCGTCTCAGCGGTAGCCGCGTCAAACTTGCGCAGAATGTGCGTGTCGGAGATCGTGGCGAGAAACATCAAATAGACGGCGAGCGTCGACCAGTGGGCCTCCCTATGCCGCCGGCGTGCCGTCGCCAGCGCCGGTAGGCCAAGCGAGAAAATGTCGTCGTAATCGGTTACGTACTGCCGCGCGATTCGATCCCACGACGCTGCCTCCGCCATCGCCTCGCGCAGCGTTACGGTGGCAGGTGCGTGCACGTCATGCCGGGGCGCGCGTCCGAGGCCGCCTGGATTGGCTGCAGCTATTGCGGAGAAGACGTCGGCGGCGTCCTCTCGATCGAGACGACCGAGCACTTTGCCGAGCGCTGGGCGCAGAGCAAGGTCGGGGGCCTCCGCTGCGGCCGCCAGCGGGACGCACAGGAGGATGATGCCGAGATTAGTGTTCTGACCGACCGCCGAGAAGGTCGCATCGACAGCGGCGCGGACGCGGATTCCGACCCGTACTCCCCTTGCCGCGATGGGAGCAGCGCTCGCCTCAGCGCTGCGAATGAAGTCCTGGACCTCCATGCCGTGGCCGGCCGCGAACCGGTGCACGTTGCCCGGTTTCGGCGCGTCCAACTCCGCGAGGCACGCGTCGATATAGGCGCCCGCCACTGGGTCTTCGCCGGCACTCATGTGACGCGCCGTTGGACCGGGCGGACCGCCCGCATCAGCGCCGACGCGATCGCCTCCGCGATGTTGCGCTTGCTGACTTTTTGCAAGCCGCTCCAAGCTGGCATGCTATTGACCTCGAGCACTGTCGGCGCGCCGTCGGCGTCCACAAGCACGTCAACGCCGGCGATAGCGGCGCCGACCGCTTCCGCCGCTGCGATCGCGAGACGCTCCATCTTGGAATCTGGCGCGAAGGCCACAGGTTGGCCGCCTTGCTTGACGTTGGTGATCCATGTCGAGGCGCGGCGCATCATCGCCGCGATCACCCGACCGCGCAGGACGAACAGGCGATAATCCGTGAAGTCCTCAGTTCCATTCGATTGAAATCGCTGCAGATAATAAACCCCCGCGATATGTTCCGAGGCGGGCAAGTCTTCCGGCCGTCGAATCAGGCGCAAGCCATTCCCCTGTGCGCCGAACAGTGGCTTGAGCACGAGCGGACCACGCGGAGCTTCACGTTCCACAAGGGCGCGCGCGGTGTCCTCCGATTCCATCGTCCAGGTCGGCGGCGTCGGGACGCCGGCGCGCGCAAGCAGAAAGCTTGTCATCGACTTGTCGACGCAACGCTCGATGGCGCGCGCATCGTTCCAGACGGTAACTCCAAGTTTCGACAGCGCGTGCAGGACGCCCAGACGTTTGGTGGTCGCCTCAAATGAGCCGGCAGACAGCGTGCGCACATGCACAGCGTCAGGCAGCCGCGATCCCAGCACAGGCAGCAGAAGTCCGCTTGCGCTACGCGTGTCGAACCCGCAATCGGCCAGATCGATGCGCTCGACGGGCGTGCCGATGGCCGCAAACGCCGCTTCCATCTGGCGCGCGTGCCAGTCGCGCTGATCGCTGATGACAACGACGCTAGGGCCGTGCCCGCCGCGCGCTGCTGTCTCACGCGAACGAGGCATCGAGCAATTGATGATGCACCGCGCCCGCGTGAAAGCTCTCTCCGCTATCGATCGCGGTAACGATGACCTCGGCGGGACTGAACAGCATGGGGTCGATGGCGTAGAAATTGCCCTTGAAGCGCTTGAAAACCTCGGCAAAGGGGGCACCGAAATCGCGCGACGCGCGACTTGGAAGCGCTTCGGCCAGACGCTTCGCGTCATCGGCCGGCCCGGTGACATAAAGCTGCGCGCGTCCGCCATAGATGATCGCATCGTTAGTGCGGCCCATAACGGTGACAAAGTCGGGATGCGGTGGACTGAGCGGCGCGGCGCCCATGCCGTCGACGATGCGCTCAAGCGGGAACTTCAGCTCGTGCGCCTTATGCAACGCCACTTCCAGTACCCGCGCGACCACCTGTGTAGCCCCAGCCAAGCTTTGCGTCGGAGCGTAAATCACTGTCAGAGCCGAAGGCTTGACCCCGCAATCGCTCGTCACTTTGTCGACAACTTCCGGCGGCGGCGGGCGTCCGCTTTCGATGACAAGCGTGGCGACATCGGCTTCGTCCCGATAGCCGATGTCTTTCAGCACCGTTTCCTTTTGCGTGAGCGCCCGAGCCGGACCTGAACCGAGAGCGAAGAATGCGTCCTTGCCAGTCCCGTGCGCCAAGCTCCAACCAGCGTATTGACTTCCGAGGCACGCGATCACCGGCTGCGATGACCTGACCGCAATTGTCCACGGCCAGCGCGGCGTGGCGTTATCCGTTGCGAGCCGCACCGCGCCGAGCCCGCCCAGACAGATTTCCGCAATGCGCAGGCCGGCATCAATGCCGCCACGATGCTTCGCGCCGGCATCAATCAGGGTTTCCCCGCGCAGCCCGCGGGCGATGCCAAGATTTAACATTGCGGCGTCGCGTCTTAGCGCAGCAGTCAGTTCGGCGGCGCGCCGATTGACGCTTATGGTCTCGACCTCGCTCAATGCTCCGCCTCCTGAACGAGAGCGATGATTGCCCGCGCTCGCTCGCCCGCACACGCTCGCGCCAAATCGACGGTCACGCCAGAGGCAAGCACCGTGCACACGGGGTCGCCGGTGAAGAAGCGCGTTCCGGGCGCCGATCGGTCCACCGCCCAATGCGGCCAACTTCGCCGCTCGGGCGCAACCATATCGCAAGGGGCATAAACGATTTCGGCCGCCTTGAACGCCAAACGTGTAGACGTCGGTGTAGAACGTCCCTCGCACGCGGCGACATGACGCGCAAACAGTGAAGACGCGTTCGATTCGAATACGTCCAGAGTCGCCCCCGGGCGCGGGTTGATCTCTATGAGCCAGACAGCATCGGACGAAACCAGAAAATCAACGCTGTTGAGACCAACGAGATCCAGTTCGGAAGCAATTATACCGACGGACCGGGAGATTTCTTCCGCTTGCCGTGGGTCGATATCGACGGGTCCGGCCGCGCCGCCATATCGATACGGCGACACGGGTGTTGGCGCGATCCACTGCATGCTGAGGCCAATGATCTCTGCCTTCCTCTTGCCAGCGATGAAAAGAGCCGAGATGCCCTTTCCGCCAACGCGACGTTGAAAATAAGAGTCCGGCGAAGCGCGGCTCGAGGCGTCTGCGGTGGCGATATGGGCGCCTCCGGCACCGCCTCGCCTCTTCTTGAGCCAGAGTCCAGGCTCATCTGGTGGGGCAAACGCGACCTGCGGATGCTGCACCCCATTTGCCTCGCAGATCCGCGCGAGTTTGACCGGATCCTTTGCGCGCTTCAACGTTTCACCACCATTGCCAAACACACGCGTCTTAAGGGCGATCGCGGCGATCGTTTCCGGCTGGTGCTCAAAGCCAGCGCCATAAACGAGCCCAACCGGGTCATGGGCAGTGATCAGCATTTCCACAGCGCCGGCGACCTTGTCGAGCGTAAGCCCCCCCGACAGGCCGCCGTCGAGCTTCACCGAGGCAAAGCTCATCTCTCGCATGTCATCATCTCCAAAGACATCAATTGAGAGCGGAGCAAATCCCGCTCCCTTGGCGGACGCAGCGAGAGCACGTGCCGAATAGGCCACAATGATGATTGCAGGACGGACCGTCATACGACGCCGATGTTCAACAATTCGAGAACTTGGCGGCAAGGACTAGGCATTTCCTCGGCGGACGCTATTGTTTGTCGCCAGCTGGGATCAGTCGTGGTGCGATTGAACTTGCCGGCGCGAAATTTGTTTAGTCAAGTCTCGATTCTCCGAGGTTGCCGGCAACCGGGCGTCGATCCTCGGCTGACATCGACCAATCGGGCGGGAACGTATGTCGCTGAAAGATCCAGTCGGCGCCGAGGCCGTAGCGTCGATCGACGGCGCGCTCGCATCGCTGGACGACGCTGCAGCGGCCGCGGCTCGACTTTTGGCGCGAAGCCGCCAGCCCCTCATTGCAGGGCTCGGCGCAGATATTAACGGGGCGAGGGCGGCCATCGCGCTCGCGCAACGGGTCGGCGGAGTCATCGACCACATGCATTCAGCGGCGCTGTTGCGAGATCTCGACTGCCTGCGCGAAACCGGAATCATGCTAACGACGCCCGGCGAAGCGCGGGTGCGCGCCGACCTCGTACTGCTCGTGGGCGCCGGCTTAACAGAAGCCTGGCCTCACCTGATCGAGCGGCTGTTGGTGCCGCCGGCCAAGCCGGAAGGCGCGGACGTCAAGCGGCGCATCGTATGGCTGGCGCCCCGATCCGACGCGACGATTCCTGGCTTTGACGGCGATATCGAAGTCGTCGCCGCTGGCCTTGGCGTTACCCTCGCCGCCAATCTCGCCGCACTGCGCGCGCGGGTCAAAGCGCGGCCTGTCGCTCAAACCCAGATTTCCCTGCCCGCGCTCGACGCGCTCGCTGGCGGTGTGAGGCGCGCGCGCTTCGGCATGGCGGTTTGGACCGCTGCGAGCCTGGGGGCGCTCGAAATCGAGATGCTCCATGGGATTGTGCGCGACTTGAACGAAACCACCCGTTTCTCGACTTTGCCGGTCGCCGTGCCCGACAATGGCGCGGGCGTTCTGACGGCTTGCGGGTGGGCAACCGGTTTCCCGATGCGAACCGGATTTGGCGGCGGCTACCCAATCCATGACCCGTGGCGGTTCAATGCCGAGCGACTCATCGCGTCTGGGGAAACCGATTGCGTATTGTGGATCTCCGCCTTCGGAGCGGCCCCGCCGGCCTGGCGGAGCGCGGTGAACTTCATTGCTTTGTGCGAACAAACGACACAGTTCTCTGAGGAGCCGAACGTCCGCATTGCGGTCGGGCGTCCTGGCGTCGATCATGACGCGGTCATGCATTCGTCCGACACGGGGACCTTGGTCGCGACGACCGCCTCGGCGCGCAGCGGCGCGCCCAGCGTCGCTGAGGCTCTCGAACGCATCCGCGCGCGCCTCAGAGAGGCGGACGCTAGGCCATGCTGACCCGCATCAAGGGTGCCCATATCGTCGATTCCGCTAACCGGCGCGATGAAATCGGCGATCTTTGGATCCGCGACGATGCAATCGTCGCGGCCCCGCAAGACGGTGCCCAAGCGGACGAAACGGTGGATGCCAGCGGGCTTATCGCGATGGCAGGCGGCATCGATATCCATTCGCATATCGCCGGCGCGAATGTGAACACCGCCCGCCTCATGCTGCCCGAATCCAATCGCGCCCATGTGAACCGTCCTGCCGAGACACCCCTCTCCAAAGTCGGTTGGACGACGTTCGAGACAGGACCGCTTTATGCAGAGATGGGCTTCACGACCGTCGTCGAGCCGGCGGTTTCGCCGCATCATGCTCTACACGCGCATCTCGAACTCGCCGATACGCCGATCATCGACAAGGCGATTTTGGCGATCCTTGGCAATGACGATTTTGTGCTCGGTCTCTTACGTTCGGGCGAAGGCGCGAGCGCGCTCCGCGATCACATCGCCTGGACAATGCAAACGACACGTGCGCTTGGGATCAAAGTTGTCAATGCTGGCGGCGTCGCGGCGTTCAAAGACAACATCCGCAGCTTTTCGTTCGACGACGTGGTTCCGTACTACGGTGTCACGAGTTGCGCGATCGTCAAGGCGCTGCAGAAGGCGGTCCACGACGCCGGCGTGCCTCATCCTCTGCATGTTCACTGCAACAATCTTGGGCTACCGGGAAACTTTGAAACCGCGCTAGCGACGATCGAAGCTGCGGAAGACTTGCCGCTGCATCTGGCTCATCTTCAGTTCTACGGCTATGGCAAGGAAGGCTCGCAGGGCTTCTCCTCCGCCGCGCCCCAGCTCGCCGAAGCGGTCAACGCGGCCAAGAATGTGACCATCGACGTCGGGCAGGTGATGTTCGGACAGACGGTAACGATCTCGTCCGACGTGCTGCGGCAATTCTCCGCAAAGGGTCAGGCGCGGCCAAAGAAATACGCGATCATCGACGGGGACTCGAACGGTGTCGGCATTGTGCCCTACGAATATCGCGCAGGCGGGTTTCACAACGCCGTGCAATTCGCGGTCGGCTTGGAGCTTTTCCTGCTGATCGACGACCCCTCGCGCGTGTTCTTCACCACCGATCATCCGAATGGCGCGCCGTTCACGACCTATCCCGAGATCCTTGCACTGTTGATGGACAAGGATGTGCGGGCGGAGTGGGCGTCCAGCCTGCCGGCCGAGGCGCTGGCGGTGACGACGCTTCCGTCGCTAACGCGCGAATATACTTTAAACGAAATTGCGACGATGACGCGAGCGGCCCCCGCCAAGCTGCTGGGTCTGCCCAATCGCGGCCATCTCGGTGCAGGCGCCCGCGCCGATATCGCGCTCTATCGCCCCGACAAAGATATCGCGCAAATGTTCCGCGCGGCAGCTCTGGTCTACAAGGACGGCGAGCTTGTGGTGCGCGACGGCACCGTGACGCACTATCGTTATGGCCGCGCGCTGCATGTGACGCCCGCGGCCGAAGCCTCAATGCAGCGGCGAATGAAGGATTATTACGACGCGCGTTATGGACTGCCGTCCGATTTCATGCATGTGCCCGAGGGCGCGATCTCGCGGCCGCAACCGTTTGAGGCGGTCGCATGCCGGAGCTGACGGTCAACGGAATTGCTATCGACTACACGTTCGCGGAAGCTTTCGACATGCGCGCGACCGCCCTCGTAATTACGGCGCCAACCGAGCGCTGGGCGGTTCAGGCGGCGACGACAATGACGGGTTTCGCCACCTCGGTGATCGCATGCGGCTGCGAGGCAAGCGTCGAGAGCATTCTGTCGCCTCAACAAACGCCGGACGGCAGGCCCGGCGTGCGCGTGCTCATGTTTGCGGTCTCGACCGCGGAGCTGCAAAAACAGCTGCAAAACCGTGTCGGGCAATGCGTGCTCACCAGCCCCGGCTCGGCTTGCTACGCGGGATTGGACTCGGGGGAAGACAAGCTCAAACTCGGTGACGCCATTCGTTTTTTCGGCGACGGCTGGCAGATCGCCAAGCGGCTCGGAGCCCGCCGATACTGGCGCGTCCCGGTGATGGACGGAGAGTTCGTCTGCGAATCAATCACCTATCTCACCAAGAAGGCCGTCGGCGGTGGCAACCTCATTCTCATGGGAGAGACCACGGAAAAAACCCTCGCGGCGACCGAGGCGGCGGTAGAGGCTATACGCGAGGTCGCGGATGTCATCATGCCCTTTCCGGGCGGGATAGCGCGTTCGGGATCGAAGGTCGGATCGAAATATAAGGGCGTGAGCGCTTCAACCAACGACGCTTATTGCCCGACCTTGAAGGGCGCAGTGGAGAGCGACCTTGGTCCCGAGATCGCCTCAGTGCTCGAGATCGTTATCGACGGCCTCACCAGCGATTTTGTTGCCGAGGCAATGCGAGCGGGGCTTGCCGCAATTATCGAACTGGGCCCTGTGCGAGGCGCAGTGCGCGTCGGCGCGGGCAATTACGGCGGCAAGCTCGGCCGCCACCATTATCATCTCAAGGATCTCGTCCCGTGAGTTCCTTGACCTTCTCGCTGCGCGACGCTCCCGACCAGCGTCTCGATCTGTCGCCATTGATCTCGCTAAATCTCGTCGGCAAGACGGTCGCCGAGATCGAACGTATCGAACTGCAAATGACGCGCATGTGCGTCACGGTGGGAGACGTTTTCCGTGTCCGCGAGGGCGATCCCGAGACAATTGTCATCGACGGCGGAGATGAGCGTTTCGACCGCGTTGGCATGAGCATGGCCTCCGGCTCGCTCCGCGTCGAAGGGGAAGTCGGCGTCGAAGCCGGACGCCTGATGTCGGGCGGACAACTGACCATTCGCGGCGCCGCGGGCCCGTTCGCCGGCTCTGGAATGAAGGGCGGAACGTTGGACATCGAAGGCGACGCGGGTGAGCGGCTCGGGGGCTCGCTGAGCGGCGAGACAGTCGGCATGAGCGGCGGTCTTCTGCATGTGCGCGGTGACGCGGGTCCCCGCGCCGGCGATCGCCTGAGGCGCGGCTTTGTTCTTATCGAAGGCCGCGCAGGCGCCTACGCCGGCAGTCGCATGATTGCGGGCACATTGGCGATCGGGGGCGAAGCTGGCGATCTGCCCGGCTATCTGATGGGCCGCGGCACCATCCTTCTCGGAAAAGGCGCGACGCTTTTCTCGCCGACTTTCGGCGATTGCGGCGAACATGACCTGGTCGCGGCGCGGCTTCTGGCCAATTACATCGCCCAGGCAAGCGGGAAGCTGGCGACACTGTTCCGTCCGCCCTTGCGGCGTTTGGCAGGTGATCTTGCCGCGCTCGGCAAGGGGGAGATTCTCTTACCCAACGCGTAAGCGTGCCCCGCGCCGCGGCTTGCGCTCGCCACTGCGCACGCTATCCTTGCTCATCGAGGGGCGGACGACCTTTGGGAGGAAACGCGCATGAACCGCCGTCGCAGTATCTCCGGAGCCTGGGCGCGCGAGGTCCGGCCCGGATCGCCCGCCCCTCTTGCGCCGGCTTATCTTTATCAGCGGGACCGTCTTCGCCCCGATCCTGCTGTGGCGCTATGATCTCCTTCGCTTAATGGTCGTCTCGGACCGCACGTATCTCTCGTCCGTAATCACTCTGATTTACGGGGGATCGCACTCGTCGATCAGATCTTCTGGTCGCCGGGGTAGGCGCATCGCCAGCGCGTGACGCGCTCCGCCGGATGCTGGTCCGACCACTCGGCGATATAGGGCGGCGCTTGCATCATGCATTGCATCAGCGACCCTTGCGAAACGAACTGCAGCCGCTGTTCGTCGCACTGGCTCGGCGCGTTCAGAGCGCACACCGTCAGAATCAGTTCGACCATCGCCTACCTGTCGTTAAATCGGAGCCACACCATCCTTCATCAGGACAAATGTGGCATTTTGAACGGGTCGCCGCAACTTTGCGATTGGGTCCGCGTCCGGCTCACACCGGCACGCGGCAAAATGGCATCGAACGGCCGGCCGGCGAGCCATGGAGCGCTTGGCAAAGAGCACAAAGTTTCGCAATGTTCCGATGAATTCGCCAAGCCATTAGCGGCGAACGGATCGCGAAGCGAGGCGCTCAGTTGAAAGGCGTTCAGGTCACGGCGGCAGCGCGCCTGCATCTGGGTTTTCTCGATCTCGCCGGAGATCTTGGCCGTCAGTTCGGATCGATTGGTCTCGCAATCGACGCGTTCGAGACCTGCCTTCAGCTCCGTGAATTGCCGAGCTTTGAAGTGTTGGGCCAGGAGCGCGAGCGGGGCGAACGTCTTGCGCGCCGTATCGGCGAAAGTCTAGGCCTGGATACTCATAAGACTCTCATCATTTCAAACGCCATCCCTGCGCACGCCGGGCTCGGCTCCGGAACTCAGCTCGCGCTAGCGATCGCGACGGCGTTTCGCCGGCTTATGCGATTGCCACTCGACGCGCGAGAGGATGCGCGCCTGCTTGATCGCGGCGCGCGTTCGGGCGTGGGCGTTGCATTGTTCGAGCGCGGCGGCTTGGCGGTCGATGCTGGCAGGGGGTCGAAGACCGAGATCCCGCCGGTGGTAGCGTGGGTGAACTTCCCTCGGGATTGGCGCATTCTTCTGATCCTAGACCCGAGCGTCGAGGGCGCGCATGGCGAGGCGGAAATGCGCGCGTTCGCTCAGTTGTCGCGTTTTTCTGCCGACCTGGCGAACGAAACCTGCCGCCGCACACTCATGCAAATCCTGCCCGCCGCCGCCGAAGAGGATTTCGAGGCGTTCGGTGACGGCGTGGCGAGGATACAGGAAATTGTCGGCGATCATTTCGCCCCAGCCCAGGGCGGCGGTCGCTTCAGTAGCGTCCCCGTCGGCAGGGTCGCCGCGCGTTTGAAAGCTCTCGGGGCGCGGGGAATTGGTCAGAGCTCCTGGGGACCGACCGGCTTCGCCTTTGCATCCGACCCTGACCATGCGGAATTTCTCGCTCAGCGGGCCCGTGCCGAACGCGAACCGGGGGTGGAGATCAGAATTTGCAGTGCGCGGGATCATGGCGCCGAGATCTCCGAGAAAGAAGACGCCTCAATTCAATGATAACTTGGGAGGAACAATGGCCAAGAACATCCTGCACATGATGACGCCGCTTGGGCACGTGAGCCCCTTCGACGTCAATATGGCGCTCGACGCGGGCTACGATGCGACGGCTTCCTACACCAATGTTTCGCTCGACGAGATTACGGACCTCGTTCAGGACGCCATGTTCTCGCGCTCCCCGCGCGACACGGCGCGAACGGGCGTCTTCATTGGGGGTAACGACGCGCTTCTTGCTCTCGACATGCTCGACGCCGCCGGCGAGGCGCTGTTCAAGCCGTTCGAGATTTCGTTGTTCGCCGACCCGTCCGGCTCGTTCACCACCGCAGCCGCAATGATCGCCGTGGTCGAAAAGGCGCTGCGGGAGAATACAGGCCGCGCGCTTCGCAGCGTCGCCGTCTCGGTCTTCGGCGCAACCGGCGTGGTAGGGACCGCGTCAGCCGTCATCGCCGCTCTCGAGGGCGCCTCCGTCACCTTGGTCGGACGCGATGGAACGGAACGTACCTCTCACCACGCCTCTGAGATCAATCGCAGGTTCGGCGTCGACATTGCCGTTGCCGACGGATCAACGCCGGAAACAAAGGAGGCGCTACTCGCTACGACGGAAATCGCGCTGTGCACGTCGAAAGCGGGCGTGCGCGTGCTCAACGCCGCTGAAATTGCCGGCGCGACGAAATTGCAGGTCGCGGCCGACGTCAACGCGGTGCCGCCCTCAGGCATCGAAGGCGTGGATGCGCACGCCAAAGGCGCGCCGCTCAGTGAACGCGGCGCGGTCGGCATCGGCGCCCTTGCGATCGGCAACGTCAAATATCGAACCGAGTTCGGGGCTTTTCAAGCAGATGACTGAGAGCAAGACCCCGCTGCGCCTCGACTTCCGTCAGGCGTTCGAGCTCGCGCGCATGCTCGCTTGACGCGTTTTACGGTCGCTGGTCGCTCAACAGGGGCGCCGCTGCGACCTCCGAGCGCGGCCGGACCGGGATGGGTGGCCGCGCCATTTTTTTGCGAATGCGCTCAAGCGCCTCGGTCGACGGCGCCGACAGGCCGCACGTCGGCCAAACCCGAGGCGCGCTCACGACGGATCTCAATCCCAACCGCGCCGTCAATCACATCGAGCTTCCGAATATTGATTCGAACGCTGCGCACCCGCGCGTGCTTCAACAGGACCGCGGCGACCTCTTCCGCCAGCGTCTCAACAAAATCGACATGGCCGCGACCGACGACGAGACGGATCGAGTTGAGGATCACGTCGTAGGAGAAAATCGAACGCATATCGTCCGGGTGCGGCCCGGCGCGGCGCACCAGAGCCTCAACATCGAAGACGACGCGCTGACGGAGGGCGCGTTCGAAATCGTAAGCGCCGATTTCAGCTGAGACCACAAAGTCACGCACGAACACGTGATCAAGTTCACTTTCGTGGTCGCGTCCGCCAATGAACCCGCGCGCGAGAAGTCGCCAATCGATCTTCGGCGAAGCGTCGGGGTCCCGCCTCTCGCGGGGAATTAGATCGCGAATGAGAGCGACCGCCTGAGGGTCGATCGAGCCTCGCCGATCATGAGCGCGACAAAGCGCGCCTCTGAATCCAAGAACATCCGGACGCGCGAGCAACAGTCTCGGAACATCAGGCGCTTCGAGCGAGCCCGCCAAGCCGCTTATCAAGCGGAGCGCGCGGCACTGCGAGCAGAATTGGCTAAGCTGCACGACATTGAGATGCGCGATGAGGCGGCCGCGCGACTTATCGCGCGTGTCCAACATTGCACCCCTGAAGCCGAGCGCCGAGAGTTTGGCAAGAAGAGCGAAGTCTGGTTCTTCGTCGGCGAACATCACGCCAATCAGGACGACGTCGCGCTCTAGCCCGCTCAAAGAATTGCTGAGGCGGTCGAGCGTCGGCGCATCCACCGCGAGCTTGAGGTAATCGACGCCCATGGTCGAAAGCGCCCGCGCGTTGGCGAGCAACCCTTCTTCAACGTGCGGCGGATCGCCGAGCGCGGCGCTCGTCACGCTTCGACCCGCGACAGCGGCGATGGCCTCCCGCGCAGTATCGATCGCAATGGGCCCGAGCGCGCCGCGCCACGCGTCCTTCAGGTCGACGATATCGGCGCCAAGTTGCACGACAACCTCGGCCTCGGCGGCGTCGGCGACACTGGCGAGCATCCGCGTCATCGTGTCACTTTCCGATCTGTGTACCCGCCAAGAGTCTCTTTGGCCGTAGCTGGACGACGCCGACGGGGTCAAGGGCAACCGTGAAGTTCGGCGGCTTGATTGGCTGCGAGCGCAATCTTATGATTGGCTCAAGAGGAAACGCAAATGCATAGTGCGCTCGGCGGCGTCGTCGCGATGGCGATTGTGGTCCCATTGACGCCGCAAGCCGCCGCTCAGCCCCGCGCGACGGCCGATCCAGATTGGCCCTGCCAGCAGATCAAGACCCCCACTTTTTCGCTCGCCTCTATCTGGGCCGGGCCTCAGCTTGATCTCGACTCTCAGAGCTGGCGCAATGAGAGCGACGTCGCGGACCTGAAGGCGCAAATGGCGCAGCGGCGTGTTCCCATGGCTGATGTGGAGACCGCGATCGCCGGGTTCAAAGCGAAGGTCGGTCCCGATGGAGACGCAAAGCTTCTGCGCGCTTTCGCCGCGGCGTTTGCGGATTTGTCGCAACAACGCTCCCAGATCATCGAAGGACTGGATCGAATTGGCCGTAGACAAAAAGCGTTGGCCGATCGCATCCGCGCGGAGAATGAGACCGTGCAAAAGCCTTCAGACGAGGACCGTACCAGCGAGGCGGCGCCCGGCGTGGACAGTCAAGAACGCCTGCTATGGGATCTTCGCATCTTCAACGATCGCCGTCAGACGGTCACTTATGTCTGCGAAGCGCCGACGATGATTGAGCAGCGCATCGGCGAGATCGCTCGGGCGGTACAAAAGGCCCTCTAGCGGCAAGGGTTGGGACAAAGCTCAGGCGCGAGCTATCAGGGCGAGATCGGCTTGTTGTTCTCGTCGAGCAAGGGCACGCTATAAGAGCGCAAGATCGCTTGAATTTCGTCCTGATTCTCAGAGATCAGTTTATTGAGGGCGCGCTTCCAGTTCTGATCGGAATGCCGCACCCCCATGACGATCCGAAAGACCATCGGAGGGCCGCCTTGCTCTTTCACAAGCGGAACGACCGCGGTCGGTGTCTTGGCCTTCGAAGCGTAGTAGCCGGCGAAGGGCCCCCAAAGCAGCGCGACGTCGATTTCACCCTTGTCAAGATCGTCCATCATGTCGTGGGTCGACGAGTTGTATCGCGTGTCGACACCAAGCTGGTAAGACTTGATCTGGCCGAGCAGCCCATTCATTGCGAGGTAGGTCGCGGGAGGCGTTCCCGCGACAATGCCGATCCTCACCGTTTTCAGACGCGGATCGCTCAGCGAGTCCAGCCCCTTGAGAGCACCATCCTGATGATACGCCGCGGCGTAGCCCGTTCGATAATAGGGGTTCGTTGGCTGAACGAGATCGTCGCCTTGAGCGGTTCCAAGGACGACGTCGCAGTGATAGGCGTTCAATGTGTTGCGAATAAACCCGGTGGCGTCAGGGTAGAAGGTGTAGCCGACCGATTTGCCAAGCTTGCGCGCGAACAGTTCGGCGATTTTGTTCTCAAAGCCCTCACCAGCCTCGTTTGACAGGGGAAGATCGCGCGGATCCGCGCAGGCTCGAAACACGTGTGGGTCGACCAGTTCGATCGAGCCTTCCGAATCCTGCGCGCCCGCGCCGCCAGGAAGGGCGACCCCAACTGCCGCGAGAATCGCGGCGATGATCGACTTTGTCGCGCTCGCCATTGCGTCACTCACCCATGCACTTCGTTTCGGCCTCTGCGAACTCAGGCGGCTTGGGTTCATGTTGGGCGGGCCGTCCGCGGGGAATAGCATCCTGCGAGCGAGCGCGCAGATAGACGTAAATATCGTCAAGATAGCACGTCACATTCTTATTATCGGCAAAAGCTGGCATGACCTTCTCCTGACCGGCGCCAACATCCTGCTTGCCGCCCGTTACGATTCCGAAGAATTCCGCATAGCCAATCGTCTTCAGCGAGTTTGCGAGCGCGGGCGCATAGGAAGAGCCCTCTCCATCAGGGCCGTGGCAAACGTGGCACTCCGAATGATACCGGCGGAATCCGGAATACGTGTACCAGTCAACGGTCCCGTCGGCGGATACCTTAAAAGTCGGATCGCCATCCTTGTCGCGATACTTGCCGTGATCGTTCGTGACCACGGCGGGGTCTCCCGGCGGATCGGCATAAACGGCGAGTGGCTCAGCCAAGGCGACCGCAAGCGTGAGCCCGAGCACAAGTTTGGAAATCCTCACGTTTGCTTCTCAAGCGGACTGGAGCAAAAGAAAGGGCCCGGCGCTTGCTTCGCTTGCATGCGTCGGGCCCCGGCTATCCTCGTGGAGTTGGTCGGCCGCTCAATCGCTCGGAAGCGCGAACACCGTGAGCGTTCCGCCGAGCGACGTATAGTCCGCGAGCGCGGCGTAACCGCCGACCGCGCCGAGACCGGCCGTGCCGACGATCTTTGCCTGCTCAGGAAGGTTCTTCTGACCCGTTACAGCGTCGTGCCAGGCTTGAGCATTTTTCGGTTGAAGCAGCCCTGCGGCCAAGCCGATCCCGGCCCAGCCGCCAACGCCCGACAGCACCGCCACATATTGCCGGCCGCCATGCTCGTAGGTCATGACGTTGCCGATGATGCCCGACGGAGTCTTGAACTTGTAGAGCTCCTTACCGGTCTTGGCGTCGACCGCCTTCAGATAGCCTTCCAAGGTGCCGTAGAACACCACTCCACCCGCAGTCGCAAGAGCGCCGCCCCACGCCGAGAACAGCTCGGGATCAGACCAGACGATCTTGCCGGATTTGCCGTCCCAGGCAATAAAATTGCCCATGTTGTTCTGACCCGGAGCCGGATACATCGACAGCGTCGCCCCGACATAGGCCTGGCCCGCCGTGTAGCTGACCTTGAACGGCTCGTAATCCATGCAGACGTGGTTGGTCGGCACGTAGAAGAGCTCGGTCTGCGGCGAATAGGCCGCAGGCTGCTCGTCCTTGCTGCCCAACGCCGCGGGGCAGACGCCTTTTGAGTTGGTATCCTCGCCGTTGGCCTCTGTCGACATCGCCTTGACCCGGATCGGTTTGCCATAGTCAGGCGAAGCCTTGTCCATATTTATGCCGGTGGCCCAGTTCACTACCGGATCGAACTTTTGCGCCACCAGCAGTTCGCCGGTCGCTCGGTCGAGCGTGTAGCCGAAGCCGTTGCGGTCGAAATGGGTCAGCAGCTTGCGGTCCTTACCGTCGATCTTCTGGTCGGTGAGGATCATCTCGTTGACGCCGTCATAATCCCATTCGTCGTGAGGCGTCATCTGGTAGACCCACTTGGCCATCCCAGTATCAGCATCGCGTGCAAAGATGGTCATCGACCAGCGATTGTCACCGGGCCGTTGCGTCGGGTTCCAGGTCGATGGGTTGCCCGTGCCATAGTACACGAGGTTGAGGTCGGGGTCGTAGGAATACCAGCCCCAGGTCGAGCCGCCGCCGATCTTCCACTGATCCCCTTGCCAGGTATTGGTGCCGGAGTCCGGGCCGACCGGCTTGCCGAGGTTGGTGGTCTTTGCCGGATCGATCAGCGTATCGGAGTCGGGACCTTCGGAATAGCCGCGCCACGCCAGCTTGCCGTCCTTGATATTGTAGGCGCTGACCCATCCGCGGACGCCGAACTCGCCGCCCGAAACGCCGACATACACCTTGTCCTTGACGACCATCGGTGCGTCGGTGCCGGTCTGAGCCTTGGAGGGATCTCCGTCCTTCACCGACCAGACGACCGCGCCGGTCTTCGCGTCGAGGGCGACGAGGGTCGTGTCCGCCTGATGGAGGAAGATCTTGCCATCGGCGTAGGCGACGCCGCGATTGACGGTGTCACAGCACATCACTGCGATGACGGCTGGATCCTGCCTGGGCTCGTATTTCCAGAGGATCTTGCCGTCGTTGTTGAGGTCAAGCGCAAAGACGGTGTTGGGGTACGGTGCATGAACATACATCACGTCGCCGATCACTAGCGGCGAGCCTTCATGACCACGTAGAACGCCGGTCGAGAAAGTCCACGCTGGCGCGATCTTGCGGACGTTGTCGGTGTTGATCTGCTTGAGCTCGGAATATCGCGTATTCGCGTAATTTTGGGTCGGCATTACCCACTGATTCGGGTCTGCGGACAGTTTCGTCAGTTCTTCATTCGCGACGGCGTAGCCGGCCGTAAACAGGGCGGCAGCACCGAAGCAGGTTGCGAGCAAGAGTTTGCGCATTGTTTCCTCCCGGTTAGACTTATGGCAAAACGCTCAGCGACCCATCACAAGTCAAAGCGCCTTGCAGCGACTGTCTCAAGGGATGGTGTCGACAGCGTGTCACAACCAGGCGAAGCGAGCGACGCTCGCGGGCATTCGCCTTGCTTCCGATAAGCTCGCCGGGGCTCCCGTTCCCCAACGCTCGTGCAGCCGAAACCAACGGCAGGATATCCCGATCGAATCTTGAGCGCAAGGGCTACCCCGGCGTTTGTCATGATATCATCATCGCCAGAAGTGTGGGGCGAATGCCCGGCATCCATGCCTCATCATTCGGTCCAGAACAGTTAGAAACAGCGTATTTCGCTCTCCGCCTGAGCGCGTCGCAGCCGGGCGAGCGCGTCGCGCGCGATTGCAGTTCCGCGAAACATGGAGCCGATTTGACCGCTCGCTTGGTTCATCGACGCGACCGTTGCCGCGGAAACATACGCGTCGTAGGGGAGGAGCGAAGCGATGACATCAATCGAACATGAGCATTGGTCGAGCGCTTCTCGAGTGTCGCCATTGGTCTTCATGCAGGCGAAGACATATTCGGCTCGAGCGGATGTCGGATAGTCATTGGCGGCGGCGGACCCGACGGCGACTTCCGCGGTGCTCGCGAGATGGACACCCGCGGACACGAATAATACCACGCTCGTCAAACGCATGATCGTCTCTCTCCGCGCCCCGCATTCGACGGAGCGCTCACCCATTCGCGTTGAGCAATGCAACCGCGACCGCGGGCGCGCAATTCGAGGCTTCCCCAGGCGCCGCGATTAGCGAAGAAAATCCGAGGAAAGGCCGCCGCAGACGGCGCGCTGCTTCTGCCGCAAGGCCCTCCCCGACGCCCGCAGCGACCACCGGCGCAGCGACCGCCACATCGTTGCGGGACAGGCGGAGCGAAGCTGCGTCGGTAATCTGACGTATCTGCATTTCCGCGAACCAAGCGGCGAGTCCAGTCCATTCCGAATCGGCCCCTTCGTCCGCTTCGCGTCCGATCATTCGCGCGAGACGCGCGCGCGAGGCCTCGAGGGTCTTCTCCCGCCCGTCGGCGGTCGACATTTTGTCCGCGCCATCGGGCAAATCGTCAAGAATGCGATGAACGTCGGCGCTACTGGCGAAATATTCGTTCATCAGGGGCGTCCACGCGCCCCGAAACGGCGCCCGGGAGGCCAATGACATAACGAAACTGCGCGTCATGCCGGTATACATGAGCTCGCCGGCGGCGAGCCGTTCCGCGTCGCTATAGCCGACGGCCGCGACTTGGCCGGCGACGATCGGAATGAGATCGGCTGTCGTCGAGCCGATGTCTATGAACAGCGCGTCCCGAAGCCGCATCGCAACCAGCGCGGCGCTTGCATGCCAATTGGCCGACGCGATGTCGGCGGCGCGCTCAGCGGCTTCGCCAAGCTCGACGAAGCCCACGCGGCCCGCGTAGAGAATGGGGACTGAAGGCGCAAGATGATTCGCCGCGATTGACGCGAGACCGGCGACACCCTCTCGACGTGAGGGAAAAGCGTCGCAGAGTTCGCCCGTCATCGTAATCACGTGACGATCAGCCTTGCCGAGCTGATCGCAGAGGGCGTCGAAGGCGGACTCCAGGCAGTCGAAGTCCAAGCCAAAGCGGCGTCGCCGCCTGAACCACCGCTTCGACGCGCCCGTCACTCACGCGCGCCGCCTTCAAATGCGCGCCTCCAATGTCCCACCCGATGATGACGCTCACCGTTCCTCCCAAATTTCCAAGCCGACGCTAGATCCTAGCCAGATGGAGGGTCAAGCAAGTCGCCATCGACAGCAAGTCGCCTCAACCACTAAGATGGACGTTTCGGGCGCGGGTACGGTCAAGAGACAGGGCGGTAGTGATGCCGACGATTGCGGTCTTGGCGCCATCGAGACTTCACGCGATGATTGGGCGGATAGCTGGGCTCGCTCGCGGAGCGGGAGGCACGCCTCTCCGGCGTCGCTGCCAGCTTTGAGGGGCGCGACCAGTTCGGCGGCACCCCTCGCCATCGTGAAGTTGGGCGGCAGCCATGCGAGCGGGTCGCATATCAAAGAGTGGATCGCGGCAATCGCGGCCGAGGCTGGATCGATCGCAATTGTGCCTGGCGGCGGCCCCTTTGCGAACGCCGTGCGAACGGCTCAGGCTATGATGGGCTATGACGATCGAGCCGCGCACGTTATGGCACTGATGGCGATGGCGCAGTTCGGTTGCGCTCTGGTGAGCCTCAATCCTGCCTTGACTCTGGCCGCGTCGCGTTCCGCGATCCAGCGTGCGCTTAAAGAGCGCAAAGTTCCGGTCTGGTCTCCCGAACAGATGACGTGCGCAGCGGCGCTGCCGGAAACTTGGGACCTGACCTCTGACAGCCTCGCTGCGTGGCTGGCGGGCGCGCTCGGCGTAAGCTGTCTGGTGCTTATCAAGCACGGCCATTTCGAAACTGAAACCGTCGATGCACATGACCTCGCTGCGCAGGGAGTCGTGGATCCGCTGTTCCCGCGCTATCTTAAGGAGAGTGGCGCTCGGGCTTGGCTCGCCGGACCAACCGACAGCGCGAGACTCACCGAAGGGTTGCGGCGCCCCATATTTCCTGAGATCGTGAGCGCACCTGAAAACGACTGCCGGCAATCAAATGATCAAACGCCAAACGCCGCGCTGGGGATGGGCGCTCACGGGATCCGGTCATTTCCTGAAGGAAAGCCTGGCCCTGATCCATGAGCTCGAACATGTCGACCTCTTCCTCAGCAAAGCGGGAGCGGAGGTGCTGCGCATGTACAAGCAGGAACTCGACCTGCCCCCGTCCGTTCGCATTTATCGCGACACGTCGGCGAGTTCGGTGACTGTCGGACAGTTCTACTACGGTATCTATCATACACTGATCGTCGCTCCCGCGACTTCGAACGCGGTCGCCAAATTCGTCTACGGGATCTCAGACGACTTCATCAGCAATGTCTTCGCCCAGGCAGGAAAATGCCGCGTCCTCACCGTTGTCTTCGCCTGCGACACAGCGCCCGAGCTTGAGACAGAGGCGCCGAAAGGAATGGTGAAGGTCTATCCGCGCCCAATTGATTTGGAGAACCGTGGCCGCCTGGGACGGTTTGCCGGCGTGACGACGGTCGACTCGATCGCCGAACTGGGCGAAGCCATTGCGCAGCGCCGAAGCACAGTCGCGACATGAGGGATCGCATTCTCTTCTTGACCGGCCGCCTCGCCCAGAGCCGTCTCGAAAAGGTCTTGCAGGGCATGGAGCCCACGGCGTTCGACTGGTCGGTCTTCAGCGTAGGGGTCAAGGTCGCGGCGCTGATGACCGAAACCATCCTCATGCGCAGGCTGCCTCGCCCGATCAACGCCGACCGTGTGGTCGTCCCGGGCCGTTGCCGCGCTGACCTCACACGCTTGGCTCAGGAATTTGGCGTTCCGTTCCAGCGCGGCCCCGATGAATTGAAAGATCTCGCAATGTTTTTCGGCAAGGCCGGCGCGGCTCTCGATTTGTCGCGCCATGCGCTGCGCATCTTCGCTGAGATCGTCGATGCATCGCAGATGAGCCTCGAGGCGGTCCTCGCTCGCGCTGAAGTCCTGCGCGTCGAGGGCGCCGACGTCGTCGATCTCGGGTGCCTACCGGATACCCCATTCCCCCATCTCGAAGATGCTGTGCGAGAATTGAAGGCGAGGGGATTGGCTGTCAGTGTCGACTCTGCTGACCCGAACGAACTGCGCCGCGGCGGAGCCGCCGGTGCCGATTATGTCCTCAGCCTCACCGAGCATAGCCTCGCGATCGCGGAAGAGACCGGCGCACGGCCAGTGCTGATTCCCGCCCAGCATGGTGATCTCGCCTCGCTTTATCGCGCCGCTGAAGAGGCACAAAAGCGCGGCCTCAGCGCTATCCTCGACCCTGTTGTCGATCCCATTCATTTCGGCTTTGCCGAGTTGCTCTCGCGCTATCGCGATGTGCGCGCACGGCTGCCCGACGCGGAAATGCTGATGGGCACTGGGAACTTGACGGAATTGACCGACGCTGATTCCGTCGGGGTCACGGCGTTGCTGCTCGGGATCTGTTCGGAGCTCACTATCGCCAACGTGCTCACCGTCCATGTGAGTTCGCACACGCGCCGCACGATTCAAGAGCACGACGCGGCGCGGCGCATCATGTACGCCGGGGCGGCGGATCACAGCTCGCCGCGAGGCTATGGGCGGGCGTTGTTGCAGGTCCACGACCAGAAGCCATTTCCATATACGAGTGGGGAGATCGCTGAGATTTCAGCGCAAGTGAAGGACGACAATTACCGGATAGAGGCGGCCGAGGACGGAATTCACGTCTATAACCGCGCCGGCCATTTTGTCGCGCAGGCAGCGTTTGCGCTGTTCGATAAACTCGGGGTCGAAACAGACGGCGCTCACGCCTTTTATCTCGGAGCCGAGTTGACGAAGGCCGAAATCGCTTTTCAGCTTGGCAAACGTTACGCCCAGGACGAGCCGCTGGATTGGGGCTGCGCGGTCGATCGCCGCAGCGAGGACCGGACTAGGCTGAGCGAGGCGGGCCATACGCTGCGTTCGCGCGTGGCGAAGGAGTGACTCGATGCCGTTGATCCGCGAGGCCATCGTCATTACTGTCAATGCGCTCGGAGAGCCCCATCTCGCGCCGCTAGGGCTGATCGCCGAAGGCGAGGGATGGATTCTGGCGCCGTTTCACCCCTCTACGACGCTCGACAATCTGCGTCAGGCGCCGTTCGCCGTCGCCAACTTCACGGACGACGTGCGCGTCTTTGCGGGATGTCTCACGGGACGTCGCGACTGGCCGCTGACGCCCGCCACGCTTGTCGCCGCGCCGCGTCTCGCGTCGACGTTGTCGCACCTCGAACTCGTCGTCATGGAGGTCCGCGAACATGAGCTTAGGCCTCGTTTCGTGTGTCGGGTCGCGCATCGCGTCTCGCACGCCCCGTTCCAAGGCTTCAATCGCGCGCAGGCGGCGGTGATCGAGGGCGCGGTGCTGGTGAGCCGCTTGCACATGTTGCCCCGCGTCGAGGTCGAGAAGGAGCTTGCCCGCCTCGAAATCACTGTCGGAAAAACGGCTGGGCCAGCAGAGGCTGAAGCCTGGAGCTGGCTCAAAGACAAGGCGGCGCAGGTCTTCGCCCCTGGCGTCTCGGAGGTCAGGCTTGCAGGCCATCCCGGTCATTGACCTCTTGGGCGGCAAGGTCGTTCACGCGCGGATGGGCGATCGGGCGTCCTACCAGCCGCTCGAATCGCCGCTTTCGACAACCAGCGACCCAGTCGCTGTCGTGAACGGTCTTCTCTCCGTGTATCCATTTTCTACGCTTTATGCCGCCGATCTCGACGCGATCCAGACCGACGGCGATAATCTCTCCACGCTGCGCCGCATTCGCGCAGAGTTTCCAGCGTTGCAATTGTGGGTCGACAACGGCGCGACGGACGCCGCCGCGCTCGAGGCTCTCATTGGTGCCAATCTGGGCACACCGGTAATTGGCAGCGAATCGCAGCGCGACGGCACCCTAATCGTACAGCACAGCGGTTCGGCGCGTATCGTGCTCTCGCTCGATTTTCGCGGTGACGTGTTTCAGGGTCCACGCGAGATCTTGACCGAACCAGCGCTTTGGCCCCGCCGCATTATCGTGATGACACTTGGCCGAGTCGGCAGCGGCGCGGGCCCCGACCTTCCGCGGCTCGCCGAGATCAGAGCGATCGCTAGTGGGTGCGAAATCTATGCTGCGGGCGGCGTCCGCGACCCGGCCGATCTCTCAGCGCTCAAGGCGGCGGGCGCGTCCGGCGCCCTGATCGCGACCGCGCTCCACGAGCGGCGGATCGTGGGGACCGATCTAAAGACCATCTGAAATCGCCGCGTCGCGACGATCAAATTTTCTTGCCGTCGGGGCCGAACTGCTTGAGGTAGGCGATGACATTGGCGATGTCGTCGTCAGACTGCAGACCGGGGAAGATCATCTTGGTTCCCGGGACCTTCGCCTTCGGATCCTTAAGATATTCCTTGAGGGTCGCCTCATCCCAAGTGACGCCTGAATTCTTATTGGCGTCAGAGTAATGATACCCCTCGTAAATGCCCGAGTGCCGGCCCACTACCCCGTTGAGGACTGGGCCGACCATGTTCTTGGCACCCTCGCCAATCTGGTGGCAGATCTTGCATTTGGCGAAGATCTTCTCGCCGGCTGCCGCGTCCTGCGCCACTCCACCGCCCAACGAAGCAAGGAGCGCCGCCCCCGCAACCGAAAAACTCACCAGCTTCACATTGTCCTCCCGGAACTGAGGTATCTCCTGGCTGCCCTACCGGCGAAACGGGCCGCCGCGCAAATTGTCACTTAGCAATTGAGGCGCCCAAGGGATAGGGGTGGGCGT
This sequence comes from uncultured Alphaproteobacteria bacterium, assembly GCA_963767245.1. Classification (GTDB taxonomy): domain Bacteria; phylum Pseudomonadota; class Alphaproteobacteria; order Rhizobiales; family Beijerinckiaceae; genus Roseiarcus. The sequence continues at coordinate 127,855 of CAVYDG010000017.1, read as the reverse complement.
TTCTGCGCGCGGCGACATGATTTCAGTACCTTAGGTCCACTTTCTGCAACTCCGCGCGACTCAGTCTATCCTCAACGGCGCGCTGCACGCCGACAACGCTGCCCGCACCAATCGCGCTTGCGGGCGCTTCGATGGACGAGCGTGCGAGACGGGCGCCGCCTAGGTAGAACGTTCAAAGCAGATGACGTAGCACGCGAACGGTGCTAGTCTGCGATCTTGTGGGATCCGAATGACCCACGAGGAGAGAAACTCAAGGAGTTCAATTCATGAACTGGAATACCCCTGTCGTTGTCGAAGTTTGCGCAGGCATGGAAGTCACTGCCTACCTGTCGGCGCAGATGTAACAGTAAGCGGGTCTGTCCGTCTCTAACAGGGCGGATCGACGTGGAGAGCTGGCCGCCAAGTGAGCCGCAGAGCGGTCTCACCGGTCAATCTCTACGGCGTCGAGTCAAGCTATCTCTAGTGGTTGTTTCACTGGCGATGAACGCCTCGATAGGCCCGCCATGCAGGCCGTCGACCACTCGATGCGGACAATGGCTCGCAGAGGATTGTCTGAGGTCGGCGTCCTTGGATGACGCTGCGGAAATCCCATTTAAGCTTGCCTAGGGATAGGTCTGAGGGCCGCGGGGGCTCTCGGTTGCAAGGGAGCGTCTTTGCGGTTGGCCAGCCCTTTTTTCGGCGAAGACGCTAAGGGTGACCTTTGTAAGGGCTTCGATGAAAAAGGCTTGCCCCGCGGAAAGGCTTGCCCCGCGGAATGTTCACGTTTCAAGCAAAACTAAACCGCTCGTCCCACGTTTCCTCTGGCTGCTATGGTTGGCCGGCGCTTCGCGCTCTTTTCGTCGCGGCTCTCGCTCTGTTCGTGGCGTTGGCTCAGCCCGCCGATGCGGATCCCCTTGCGGTCAAAGTCGGCGTCATCCACCAAGCCCATTCTCGCGAAACCATCTCGATCCTCGACATCCCTCCCGCGGACGACTTCATCGCCGGCGCGCGCATGGCGATGGACGACAATAACACGACTGGCCGCTTCCTCGATCAATCCTTCTCGGTCGTCGACGCCAAGCTCGCGCCAGGCGAAGATCCGATCGCGTCCCTGAAAGAAATGCTGGCCGGCGGGGTGCGCTATTTCATCATCGACCTTCCCTCGGCCGAGGTTCTTGCGGTCGCCGACGCGGCCCGCCCCTTTGGCGCAATGGTGTTCAATGCGGGCGCGCCTGACGACCGCTTGCGCGAAGAGGACTGTCGCGCCACCGTGATTCATGTGGGGCCTACTCGATCGATGCTCACTGATGGGCTCGCGGAGTATTTGATCTGGAAGCAGTGGAGACGCTGGCTTCTAGTGGTCGGATCGCATTCGGAGGACCAACTGCTTGCGGAGGCTTATCGGCGGTCGGCCAAGAAATTCGGAGCGAAAATAGTTGAGGAGCGCGTGTACCAGGACACTGGCGGGGGCCGACGCTCGGACTCCGGCAGCGTCCAAGTTCAGCGGCAGATGCCAGTCTTTACCCAAAACGTCCCAGATCACGACGTACTTGTCGCGGCCGACGAAAACGAGGTATTCGCCGGCTATCTGCCCTATCTCACCTGGGATCCTCGACCGGTCGTCGGTTCGGCCGGATTGCGGCCGGTGAGTTGGGACCCCTCGCACGAATTCTGGGGCGCGGTTCAATTGCAAAACCGATTCCAGCGCCTCTTCAAGCGCGGCATGAATGCGCGCGACAACCAGGCTTGGGTCGCCATGCGCTTGATCGGCGACGCAGTCGCGCACACCAAATCAGCCGACCCAAAGGCGACACACGACGATCTTCTGTCGCCGGGCTTCGCCCTCGGGGCGTTCAAAGGACAGGGACTCACCGTGCGCGACTGGAACCAGCAGCTGCGTCAACCGATCCTGCTCACCGACGGCCGGGGCACGGTCTCGGTTTCGCCCCAGGAAGGCTTCCTGCATCAGACGTCTACCCTGGACACCCTCGGCTTCGACAGGCCGGAGACCAAATGCAAACTTCAATGAACCGTGTTGTGCACTGCGCCGGGGCGCTCACCATTCTGGGGAGCCTAGGCGTTTTTTCGGACCCAGCCCACGCCGCAACCGCCTATATCACCAACGAGAAGAGCAATTCGATCTCGGTCATCGATCTCGACAAGCTCGAGGTCACGCGCACCGTCAAGACTGGCCAGAGGCCGCGCGGCATCTCACTGAGCAAGGACGACGCACTGATGTTCGTCGCCCTGGGCGACGACGATACGATTGCGGTCATCGACACAAAGACCTTGAAGGAGGCTGGTGAACTGCCGTCGGGCCCCGATCCCGAGCAGTTGCGGGTGAGCCGGGATGGAAAATACGTATTCGTCGCCAACGAAAACGACGCGCTGCTGACCGCAATCGACATCGCGACGCGAAAAGTGGTCAGCGAATTTCCAGTTGGTGTCGAACCTGAAGGGGTCGCGGTCAGCCCCGACGATTCGATCGTGGTCAACACTTCCGAAACGACCAGCATGGCCCATCTCATCGACTGGCGGAACAAGAAGATCGTGGCCAATATTCTCGTCGATCCCCGCCCGCGCTACGCCGAGTACAACAAGGACGGCTCGGAACTGTGGGTGACCTCGGAGGTCGGAGGAACGGTCAGCGTCATAGATCCGATCGGGCACGTCGTTAAGCAGAAGATCGCGTTCGAGGTGCCGGAACTCGCGAAGGAGCAGATCCAACCCGTCGGGATTCGTTTCAGCGCCGACGGCAAACTGGCTTTCATCGCGCTGGGCCCTGCCAATCGCGTCGCGGTCATCGACGCGGCGACCAAGCAAGTGCTTAAATATTTGCTGGTTGGCCAGCGCGTATGGCAATTGGAGCTGACGTCGGACGGCAAGTATCTCTTGTCGACCAATGGCGTCTCCAATGACGTATCGGTCATCGACGTGGCCACGCTGAAGGTGATCAAATCGATTCCCGTCGGTTCGTTTCCTTGGGGCGTCGCTATCTCGAAGCAATGACTGTCGTTGCCAATGTGACGCCGAAGGCGGCCGTCAGCGCGCTCTCGGTCGACAAGGTGTCGCATGCCTACGGAGCCCGGGTTGCTCTGGATGAAGTAAGCTTCGAGATCGCGCCGGCGAGTTTCACCGTACTTTTGGGCTTGAACGGCGCCGGCAAGAGCACGCTGTTCTCGGTGATCACGCATCTTTATGTGAGCCGGTCGGGGGCGGTGCGCATTTTCGGCCGCGACGTCGCGCGTAATAGCGGCGCCGCTCTCGCGCTGCTTGGCGTCGTGTTTCAGCAGCGCACGCTCGATCCCGATCTCAGCGTCGCGCAGAATTTGGCCTACCACGGCGCGCTGCATGGCATCGGCGCGCGTGAAACGCGCGCGCGAGGGGCGATCCAACTCGCCCGCGTCGGTCTCGCCGACCGCGCGGGCGACAAGGTGCGCTTTCTTTCCGGCGGTCAGATGCGACGGGTCGAGATCGCGCGAGCGCTCCTGCCCCGGCCGCGCATGCTGCTGCTCGATGAGCCGACGGCAGGGCTCGACATCAAGGCGCGCGCGGGACTTCTCGAGGTTGTACGAGGCCTCGTCGCCCAGGAGGGAATAGGCGTCCTTTGGGCGACCCACCTGGTCGACGAGATCCGTGACGACGATCAGGTGGTCGTGCTGCACAAGGGGCGCGTGCTCGCCGATGGCCCCTCCCATTCCATTGTTAGCGGGGCGGGGGCGTGTTCGATTTGCGAGGCCTTCACGTCATTGACTGGCGGTGGTGAAGGAGGCGAAGGGTGAGCGAGGCCATCCTTGAGACCGATCGCCCGTTCGGCTGGGCGCAGCGCCTGATCTGCCTCCGCGGCATTGTATGGCGCGAGAGTTTGCGCTTTCTTCACCAACGCGAGCGCTTCATTTCCGCGCTCGTCCGCCCGATGGTCTGGCTGTTGATTTTCGCCGCTGGCTTTCGACAGACACTCGGCGTGTCGATCATGCCGCCCTACGACACCTATGTTCTTTACGAGGTCTACATCACGCCGGGACTGATCGCGATGATCCAGCTCTTCAACGGCATGCAATCTTCGCTGTCGATGGTCTACGACCGTGAAATGGGCAGCATGCGCATGCTGCTGGTGAGCCCCGCGCCGCGCTGGTTTCTCCTGACGTCAAAGCTGATCGCGGGCGTCGCTGTTTCAATTCTGCAAGTCTATGCCTTTCTTGTCGTGGCTTATTTCTGGGAGATCGAGCCGCCGACCTGGTGGGGCTATCTGACGGTGCTGCCGGCGCTCGCCTTGTCCGGTCTAATGTTTGGCGCGCTTGGCATGCTGTTGTCGTCCCTCATCAAGCAACTCGAGAATTTCGCCGGTGTGATGAACTTTGTCATTTTCCCGATGTTTTTCGCGTCATCGGCCCTCTATCCGCTGTGGCGCGTGCAGGAGGGAAGCCCGTGGCTAGCGACCGTCTGCCGGTTTAACCCCTTCACCTACTCTGTCGAACTGATCCGGTTCGCCTTCTATGAGCAGGTCAATTGGCAGGCGCTCGGGGTCGTGGCCGGTTGTACGGTGGCGTTTCTGGGCGGCGCGGTGATCGCCTACGATCCGGCCCGCGGCATGCTGATGCGCCGGGGCGGGTAATGCGCGGGAGAGACAAGGAATGCCCATGATCAAACGCGTGTTCGCCGCCGCCCTCGCCGTCGCTGCGATGGCCTGTCTGGCGTCCCACGCCGAAGCCCGCGACCCCTTGCGCATTGCCGTTCAGAAAACCGGAACGGCCTCTTGGGAAATCGAGGTGATCAAAGCGCGCGGGCTCGACGAGGCCGCCAATCTCGAGATCGAAACGATCGAGCTTGCTTCCACCGAGGCGGGCGAGGTTGCGCTTGAGGGCGGCGCCGTCGACATGGTCGTCGGGGACTGGCTCTGGGCGGCGCGCGAACGAGCGCTCGGCGACAAACTCCTGTTCACACCCTATTCGAGCGCGCTGGGAGCGGTGATGGCGCCGAAGGATTCGCCGGTCCATGCAGTCGCCGATCTCGCCGGCCGATCTATTGGCGTCGCCGGGGGACCGCTTGACAAGAGCTGGCTTTTGTTGCGTGCGGTCGCGCTCGGCTCTGGGCTCGATCTCACCAAGGAAGCGCGCCCGTTATACGGCGCGCCGCCACTGATCGCTGAGAAGCTGGCCCAGGGCGAGACTGAGGCTGCGCTAGAATACTGGAACTTCTCCGCCGATCTTGAGGGGCGTGGCTTCCGCCGCGCGATCGAAATGTCTGATGTCGAGAAGACGCTCGGCGCGAGCGGCCCGGTGGCGATGACCGGCTACGTGTTTACTGAAGCTTTCGCGGCTTCGCATAAAGATGTCCTGCGGCGCTATTTCGCTGCCGCAGCCGAGGCGCACAAAATCTTGGCTGAAGATCCGAGCGCCTGGGCGCCAATCAAGGCGCGGCTCCGCTTGAAAGACGAGGCAGCGCTCGCCGTCTACCGCCAGCGCTACTTAGAAGGCGTGCCGAAACGAACCATCGCCGAACAGGCTGCGGACGCGCGCGTTCTCTATCGCCGATTGGCGAAGGTCGGTGGCGAGAGGCTGGTCGGCAAGGCCACCGACCTCGACCTCGATCTCTTCTACGATCCCACGAGGAGCGAATAGGACGTGACGACCCGTCTCATCTCACTTATCGCGCTCATTTGTCTGTGGCAGATTGCTGCGCATTTCGGCAATCCGCGGTTACTTCCAGGCCCGATGGTGGTGTTCACGACGATGAGGTCCGAAGCCGCGTCAGGAGCGTTGTTCGCTGCGCTCGGCGCGACGCTTGCCCGTGTCGTGGCGGCATTCTTACTCGCGATGGCCGCTGGATCGGCGATGGGCTATGCAATGGGGCGCAATCTGCTGTTTGATCGGGTGGCCGACCCATGGATCATCGTACTCTTGAACATGCCCGCGGTCGTCATCATTGTGCTGGCTTATATCTGGGTGGGCCTCAACGAAGTGGCAGCGATCGGCGCGGTGGCGCTCAACAAATTGCCCGTCACGGCTGTGACCATACGCGAGGGCGTGCGCGCGCTCGACGCAAGGCTCGATGAAATGGCGCGGATCTTCGAGTTTTCCCCAACGAAGCGACTCGCTCACGTCGTTGCGCCCCAACTCGCGCCTTATTTCGCGGCAGCGACGCGCGCGGGCCTGTCGCTCGTCTGGAAGATCGTGCTGGTGGTCGAGTTGATGGGCCGGCCGAACGGCGTGGGATTCGAAATTAATACCGCGTTCCAGTTGTTCGACGTCCCGCTGCTGCTCGCCTACGCGCTGCCCTTCACGGCGATCATGCTCATCATCGAAATGCTTGTGGTGCAACCCTTTGAAGGCTACCTCTCCCGTTGGCGACCGCGCGCAGCTTGAAGCGCGCATCGCCCGAAAATCGTTCCGCACCGCCTCCGGACAGAGCGTTCCCGTCATCGCCGACCTTTCCTTCGCGCTCGAAGATGGCGAGACTGGCGCGCTGATCGGGCCATCCGGCTGCGGCAAGTCGACATTGATGCGCATTCTCGCCGGGCTCGATCGCGATTTCGAGGGCTCAGTCCACATCCCGGCGCATGGCCGAGTGGGCATAGTTTTTCAAGAGCCGCGGCTCTTGCCGTGGCGCAGTGTCGAGGACAATGTGCGGCTCGCCGCACCGAACGCGACTGAAGCCGAGGTCGCCGCTTTGTTCGCAGCGCTCGGCCTTTCCGAGCATCGCACGCATTTTCCCGGCGAACTCTCGGTTGGCCTCGCCCGACGCGCCGCGCTGGCGCGCGCCTTTGCCGTTCGCCCGATCTTGCTGCTGCTCGACGAGCCGTTTGTTTCGCTCGATGCGCCGCTCGCCCGGCAGTTGCAGCGAGATTTGGTTAAGCTCGTCGAAAGCCGCAGCATGATCACCGTGGTCGTCACCCACGACGTCGACGAGGCGATTGCTCTCGCCGACCGAATCTTCGTGCTTTCCCCGCGCCCGGCGTATGTGGTCGGCGAGATCCAGGTCAAAAGCCCCCGCGCTGCGATGAGCGCCGAGGAGGGCCAGGCGGTCGCAGCGCGGATCGAGGCGCTGCGGGAGCCGGGGTGAGCCCTCCGGGCGTTCAGCCGGCGCGCTCGATCGCCTCGAACACCTTGAAGGCGGCGGCGTGCCCGGCGGCGTCATGGACGCGGAAAACGGCGGCGCCGCGCGCAAACGCCGCGAGATTTGCCGCCAGCGTTCCGGCCAGCTGCTCCTCAACGCTGGCGGTGCGGGAGGGCTCGTTCATGAGACGCTTGCGCGATACGCCGACCAGGATCGGCAGGCCGAAGGTCTCGCGCAAGGCGCCCGTCAACGCGAGCGCCTTGAGGTTCTGCGCCTTGCTCTTTCCGAAGCCCACGCCCGGATCGAGCAGGATGCGCGTGCGCAATATGCCGGCGCGCTCGGCGCAGTTGAGCGAGCGCTCGAAGAAGCGCCTAAGGTCCGCTTCAATGTCGAGATCCGGATCGATGCTCTCCCGGTTGTGCATGATCACCACGGCGGTGCCGCTCTCAGCGACCACATCGGCCATCGCCGGATCTTTTTGCAGTCCCCAGACGTCATTGACGACGCACACTCCCAGCGCCGCCGCTCGGCGCGCGATCTCGGCCTTATGGGTATCGATCGAAAACGGCGCGGCGACCTCCGCCAGGAGAGGCGCCAGCAACGGCTCGAGGCGGCGCCATTCTTCTTCGAGCGGAACCGGCGTGTGACCTGGCCGCGTTGATTCCGCCCCGACGTCGATGATATCAGCGCCGTCGGCGACCAGCTTCTTGGCGCGCGCGAGCGCGGAATCGAGCGACTGAAACCGGCCGCCGTCGGAAAACGAGTCCGGCGTCACGTTGAGAATGCCCATGATGACCGGCTTTAAGCCGATCAGCCGCAGAAAGGCGTCGCAACGGTCGTCGATTGCGGATTTAGAAGCCACGCGGAACCGTCATCAACTCAGTTGAAGGGCGTTTGTTGTTTTGAGTTTGGCGTTTGCGATGACGACGAGTTTTCGCATGATTGCGGTGATGGCGACGAGGGGCTTTTTGCCTGCGCTGAGGAGACGTTTGTAGAAGGCGCTGAGGGTGGGGTTATGCCTTGCGGCGGAGATTGCGGCCATGAAGAGGACTCGTTTGACTTCGGGTCTTCCGCCGCGGGTTCGGCGATAGGCGTCGGTCTGGCCGCTTTGGTTGGGATGGGGCGCAAGGCCGGCGAGGGCGGCAGCCTGGCGTCGGGGGAGCGAGCCGAGCTCGGGCATGAGGGCGATGAGGGCTGCCGCGGTTTTTTGACCGACGCCTTGTATCGCGACCAGGGTTTTGACGGCCTTGGCGATCGGCTCGCACCCGGCGCACAGCGCGTCGATATCGGCTTCGATCGCCTTGATTTGCGCGTCGAAACTTTCGACGAGCGCCTCGAGATAAGCATGGACAGGCTGGGCGGCGGGGGCGGCGCGACGATTGGCGTAGGCGAGGCGGTCCTTGACGAGGTCGCGTCTGGCCAGGACGAGCGCCTGCAAGCGCAGCCGCTCGGGTTCGCGGGCGCTCCAAAGCGGGAGTTCGGCGAATCGGTCCCTGCCGTATCGGCTGAGCGCGCTTGCGTCGATGGCGTCGGATTTGCCGAGCGTCCCAAACGAGCGGATGAAGGCCTTGACCTTGCGGGCGTCGGCCCGGTGGGCCGGAACGCCGGCCGCGAGCAGGGCCGCCAGCAGATCGCGTTCATAGCCGCCCGTGGCCTCGCAGATGACGAAGCAGGTCGGGTCGAGCGAGGCGGCGAAGTCGGACAGGGCCTGCGGCTCGTTGGCGATCGTGCAGGTACGGCCGCTGGCGGTGTCGAAGGCGACGATTGCGCTCTTGCCCACGTCGCATCCGATGAAGCGCGAGGGCGTGGCGGGGTGAGACATTTGCGGCTATCCTCCGTGAGCTTGGGATTGTCTGCGGGCGTGCATCGGGCGATGGCGGCCCATTCAACTCATCAAGCGTTCAAGGGAAGCGGAAAGACGGCCCAGATGACGGCGGGCTTCGCGCCCCATTGCGAGACGGCCAATCTCCCCGCGCGCCGATTCGGGCGGCCGCCCGAATCGGCGCATCCCATCTTCAGGGACAACCCTCTCTACCCAAACTCCAAGAGACAATTGCGAGGAGCGAAGCGACGAAGCAATCCAGCGATTGTGGGGCAGCGGGGGTGGCTCTGGATTGCTTCGCTTGGCTCGCAATGACGATAGGGTCATTTGTCATCATACTTGATGTAGGCGAACCGTTGGTCGCCGGTCGGCGTCCCTTCGAGCGCGCCGCCCTCCTTGCCGGGACGCCACGAGACGAAGTCTTCGATCTTGCGAGCCAGTTCGAAGTCCTTGTCGGTGATCCCCTTGGCGCTGTGGTTTTGCAATTTCACCTCGACCCATGCGTAGGACGCGGCGATATCCGGATGATGCCAGGCGGCCTCCGCGAGGTGGCCGACGGCGTTGATCACCATCAGCGTGCCCTTCCAGCCGGAGGTGCGAAAAGTTCGCCTGATCCAGCCGTTTTCGTAGCGCCAATGCGGGAGCTCGCGCTTGAGTCGCGCCTCGATCTCGTCTGGTTCGTAGGTCCGCTCTTTCGACTCTTCGCTCATAGTGTTCCTCCGATCAGCCTCACGCGACGCGCTCCAATCGCCTAGTCACTTCACCAGCGCGCAGCCGCCCTGGTCGAGCGGCCGGAAGGCGGTCTCAGGCGGGATCGTTTCGATCAGATCGTAGACGTCAAACCGGCTCTTCGATTGCTCTGGCGACTTGACCTTGAATACATACATCGCATGCGTTGCGCGCCCGTCGGCGCGCACGACGACAGGACCGAACAGCGGATCGTCGATCGGCGACCTCTCCATTTCAGCCAGTACCTTGTCGCCTTCAATGGTTCCCGCTCTCTTCACGGCGCGCAGATAGGCCAGCGTCGCTGAGTAAGCTGCGGCCTGGTCCTCGGTCGGCATCTTGCCGCCCATCCGTTCAGCGAAGCGCTCGCTGAAGGCGCGCGTCATATCATTGAGATCCCAATAGAACGCCTCGGACAAGATGAGACCCTGCGCTGCGCTCAGTCCGAGCGCATCGATATCGGTGATCTGCAGGAACAATGCCGCGAGCCGCCTGTCGGGCCCGACGACCTGGAACTCCGCCGCCTGTCGAATGGCGTTGATCGCGTCGGCGCCCGTGTCGGCGAGAGCGATCACTTTGGCGCCCGAGGCTTGCGCCTGCAAGAGATAGGACCCGAAATCGGTTGCGCCGAGCGGGTGCGAGACCGAACCCAGCACCGAGCCGCCCGCCTTGGTTATCGCCTCGGTCGCGTCGCGCTGCAAAGCCTTGCCGAGAGCATAGTCAAAGCTGATGAAGAACCAGGTCGAACCCCCCATTTTGGTGATCGTGCGTCCGATCGCCGAACCGAGCGCCCAGGTGTCGAGAGCCCATTGGACGGTAGTCGGTTGGCAGAATTTGCCAGTCAGGTCCGAGGTCGCGGTAGCGGAGGCAAGCATGGCGCGATTCTTCTCGTGCACAAGGGTGTTGACGGCGAGACCGACCCCGGAATTAGCGAGGTCGACGATCGCGTCGACGCCCTCCTCATCCACCCATCGCCGCGCAATCGCGACCCCGATGTCGGGCTTGTTTTGATGGTCGGCGAAAATGATCTCGACTTTGAGGCCGCCCGCTTCCTTGGCGAAGTCCTCGGCCGCCAGTTGGGCGCCGACCAGCGACCCCTTGCCGACCTGGTCGGCAAAGGGCCCGGAGAAGTCGCTCAACACGCCGATCTTGACCGAGTCGCCCGGAATTTGCGCGGACCCGCCCATGACCAAACCGGCCAGCCCTGCTACGGCGAACGAGGCAGCCAAGAGCGACCGCATGAACCTTGCAAGCAATGGGCGATCCTCCTCGTTCCGGAAGCAAATATCGGGGTAGCGCCGGATCCGGCTGCATATTGCGATGGTCTGGTCCACTCGACAAGCCTGACGCCCTCGAGGCGACGGATCGAGCCGCCAATGGGCCGCTCTCTCCGTCCCGTTCGCCGTCGCCGGATGCGGGAGCGACCGAGAGATCCAGTAATCGGCGCGAATAGGCTGGTTACAGCCGAGAAGGCGCATTTCGCACGACGTCGAGACAGAATTGTCGGCGCGCCGCTTCTCATCAGGCTTCCAGAACGACGTCTCGTTGAACCAAGGCGCTCGCCGAGTTTTCCCGGCCGCCAGGCCGCTTCCGCTCTCGGAATGAACCTCGCACCCGTCGGAGTCCGAGGACACGCATGGTGGGAGGCGGTTAGTCGCTCTCGGCAATGTTCTCGTCGCACCTTGCGCAAAATTTAATCACAAATTAACCTAGATTGCTTCGGCGGCGGGCAACTGGCGTCGTCAATTCCTGTACGATCCCATCGGATCGGAGGAATGCAGGCCCACGGGGAGGAAAAAACCATGGATCTCATTACAGCTTTGGCTGTTAGTATCGGAGTACTCGGAGGGATTGCGACCTTCGTGATGCTGTCGCCGTTCGGCCTAGGCCTGCAAATCTGGGCCGCCTTCATCGCCTGGGCCACATTCTACCACTGCGGCGGCAAGGAAGCAGGCCTAAGCAAGACGATCACGCATACCATTTTCGGCGCGATTATGGCCTATATCGCGCTGCTGCTTGTTACCCAGGTTCCCCTCGGGGCAGCGCTGGGCGTTCCTCTATGGGCCGCGATCTGCGTCCTGGTCACGGTCTTTATTCTGGTCTACGCGGCCAAGTCAGCGACGCTTAGCGACATCCCCGCGTCCGTCCTCGGATACGCCGCAGTGGCGGGGATGGCCTTGGCGGGCAACAAACTCGGCGCATTAACGACGGCCTCACTCGAGAACCCGTTCATCAACATTGTGATATCGCTAATCGTTGGCTCGGTGCTCGGCTATATCTCACAGAAAGTCGCCGAAGCAATGGTCAAGAAATAGGGCTCTAGAGACGCGAAAGGAGGGCGCGAGGAACGCAGGCGCGCCTTCTGAAGGTAGTCGGCGCGCCGGCGCCTTCCCCGCTTAGGCACCCGTAAAAAAGCCCCGCGGGAGGAGGGCTCAACCGCGGGGCTGGCGCGCTCGTCTGGGAGGAGAAATAAGCGCGCCAAACACACAAACACGGACAGCCCCGGATTGTTCGTCTCAAGATGAAAAGGCGGGGAAAGCGTCCACCTTGGGATCCCTACCCAATTCAGCCCAAAAAGTCATCCCGCTCTAGCTATTTGGTCCCGAGCTTTGATGGTGCATTCTTGTCGAGTGATTCGAAGGCGGCGCTATGGGACAGGTTTACACGGGAGCGCCACGACGACAGAGGCGGTCCGTCGAGCGTTACAGCATAGTCAAGAGAGCTTGAGGTCGCTAGCGAAGCGCTACGGCGTCAACCCGAAGCTTTGCGGCTTCGCCAGATTCCGGTCGCCGACTGCGCCCGAGACGACCAACTCAGGAGCGCCTGATAGCGAAGCGAACCGAATTCCTCGACAAGATGGGCGATCCCTCGCCGGCTGCTCCTAAATTGGGCACTGGACCTCGTCGATGACACCAAACGAGTTGGACAATGCGATGTTCCCTCTCGTCTCTGTGAGGCGCTAATCAAATTACAGCCAGCAGCTATATCACGCGTCCTGGAATTGTTGATTTTAACTCAAGCACCCGCCGTTGAGGGTCAATTCAGTCCCTGAAGGTGGAACGCGATAGTGGCCAGGGGCGGGCTATAGCGCCTCGAGTTTCACATAGACCGACCCTGCGGCGCGAATGGTCGCGATCCCGATGTCGGCTGGGCGCTCGGCACGATCCTTCCCGAATTCGACGATCTCGCGCGGCCCATCAAGCGCAGGATCAACCATGCCGCCGTTGCGGCGTTGCCTATCTCTTTCCGTCCCGCCCTTTTGGCAGGCGTCTCGCAAACGATCGCAAATCCCGACACCCTCAGCGCTGTTCGGGATGAGACGATCCTACGGGGGCGAAGAGCGTTCGAACGCCTATGCGAGACAGCTCGGCTCGAAGCTCAAGCGGCGAGGCAAGGCCATCAAACGTGAGAATATTTTTGGTCGATATTCTCACATTTGATGGCTTTTTTGACGCGAAGTTCGATATTCTCAAGCCAAGATGGCTCCCGACACCAGGGCATCATCTCGCCGATGCGATGAGCAGGATGGTCGGGGAGCTTGGCGAGGAGGTCGGCGAGCCAAGCGCGCAAATCGACATCATTGAGCTTGCATGTCTCGGTCAGCGAATATAGACTGTCAATCGGCGCGCAAAACTGCCCCCCGGTTGGAGTGGGCCCCTTGGGGCGGACAAGGATCAGGCTGCTGATTTGACCGCCGGCCGGGGATTGCGCTCCTCGAACTGTTGCGGGCTGAGATAGCCCAAGGCTGAATGAAGTCGGCGAGCATTGTAGACCTCGTCGATGAATCGCGGAAGGTCGTCGGCGACATCGCCCGTGGCGAGAAGGCCGCCGGCGAGCGCACTACTGAGGCGGGGAACGCCTCGGCGTTGCAGGTCAGCCGGATGCCGGCGCGAGGCGATGCAGAAGCTGCAGCTTCGCGGCATCCTTGTGGGCGGCGAGCGCCCCGGTCTGCGCGTTTCCGATTACAGCCCACGCCGCATCTCGGATCTTATTCGAGCTGCGCTTCTCTGTGGAAAAGATCATCTTCCAGCGCGTCATGCGCGAAGGCCGGGGCAGTTCGGCCCTTCCCGCCGAGCTTGAGGAGATAGTCTCCGACATGGCCGAGTTATCCGCCTCCGACGACCCGCTTGTCTTGAGCTCGATCGACCTCGATTTGCACCGCGCCATCGCGCACCATTCGGGCAACGAGCTTGCCGCCCTGATTTGGGAAGAGCTCGCTCAGCACCTCGTCATTGTCTTCTGTGGGGACTGGTCGGACGCCGAGGATCGGCCGGGCGAGGTGTGGCTTCACTTGCAGTTGCTCGACTACCTCGAACACGGTTCCGTCGACGACATCGACACCGTGCTCGCGACGCATTTTTCCGGACCTGCCAGGCGCAAGAGCGGACATCACAGCCGAGGGAATCCGTGATCGAAAACGTCCAAGAGGCCGGGGCATTGTCCGGCCGGGTCGCGCTGGTCACCGGCTCCGCGCGCGGCATAGGAGAAGCCATCACCCGACTGTTGGCCGCGCGGGGCGCCACGGTAGTGCTGTCGGATCGGGACGGCGATCTCGCCTGCTCGGTTGCGGACGACCTTGCCGCGCACGGCGCGGACAGTCTTGGGCTCGCGGTCGATATCACTTCCGAGCAGGCGGTTGCGGAGCTAGCCGCGGTGATCAGCTCGCGCTGGGGTCGGCTCGATATCCTGGTCAACAACGCTGCTATCCTCGATGCGACTCCGCTCGAAAAGCTCACTCGCGACCGCTTCGAGGAAGTGCGGCGGACAAATCAGGACGGGGCGCTCTGGGTCACACTCGGCCTTCTGCCCCTGCTTCGCCGCTCCACAAATGGACGCGTCGTCAACATTGCCTCGATCCTCGGGGTGCGAGGGGCTGCTGACAGCGTCGCCTATGCGACCGCAAAGGGAGGCGTCGTCAATATGACAAGGACGCTGGCGGTTGACCTCGCCCCCGCCGGCATCCTCGTCAACTGCATCTGCCCAGGCTTCGTCGACACCCGTATGGCGCTGCTGCCTGACGGGAGCGGCCATGAACACCAGACTGACTGGTTCAAGGACGTCTACATCAAATATGGCCGCATACCGCTGCGGCGGCCGGCGCAGCCCGACGATATCGCGCGCGCCACCGCGTTCTTTTGCGGGGACGATTGCGGCTACGTCACGGGCCAGATCCTGCTGGTCGATGGCGGCGTCTCGGCGACATTTTAGATGAGGATGCTTTGAAGATCAGATCCATCGACTGCCTCGGACTATTCGGTAAGTCGCCCAAAGGCGGTTGGAGCAACGAGATCCAGCCGGGAAATTCGGTACATGCCCTCGTGATCGTCAAAACCGACGCCGGGCTGATCGGCGTGGGAAGCGTCTTCACCAACTCCCGCCTTGCCGAGGCGGCGCTCAACGTACTTAGACCCCTCGCCATCGGGGAGACGGCCATTGAGCCGATGCGCGTTACCGAAAAACTCCACCAGAACAGTTTCTGGATGGGGCACGGTGGTACACTGACGCACACCATTTCCGGGATTGACATCGCCCTATGGGACATTTTTGGGCAGGTGACCGGCCAGCCGATCGGACGCCTGTTGGGCGGCAACTACCGCACCAGAGTGCAGGCCTATGCCTCGATCTTGATGGAGATGCCTGAACTAATGGAGGAGCGCACCGCCTTCTACCGCGCGCAAGGGTTCAAAGCGATCAAGATTGGCTGGGGACCCTTCGGCCGAGTGTCCCGCAAGCTCGACGAGCAGATCGTCAGGGCGGCGCGCAAGGGTGCCGGCGACGATTGCCTGCTAATGGTCGATGCAGGCGGCTCGGATGCGTTCTGGCCGCAGGGACTCAACTGGGCGATCAATACTGCCCACATGCTCAAGAACTTCGAGGTCGCCTGGTTCGAGGAGGCGCTGAAACCGGATGCGCTCGACGACTTCAAGGCGTTGCGCGAACGCAGCCCCGTGCCCATCGCGAGCGGTGAGTGCATCACCCGGCGGCAAAGTTTCTTGCCCTGGCTCGAAAGGCGCGCGCTCGATATCGTGCAACCGGATGTGACCAAGGTCGGCGGCATTTCTGAGCAGATTCAGATTGCCCGCACCGCCAACGCCTTCGGGATCAAATATATTGGGCATGGCTGGAATACCGCAGTCGGCCTCGCCGCCGATCTCCAGCTCGCCGCGGCGGTGCCGACCGCCGATCTCGTCGAATATATCGGCGGGTCGCCCTATGTGGATGACATCACGGAGGGCGGCTGGACGCTGGACGGCGATGGGATGTTGGCGATCCGGACGGACCCGGGCTCGGCATCAAACTGAGAGGCGACACGCTGCGAGAGATGACCCGCAACTTGAACGCTGTGTTCGCGTAAGTATCCCCCGGCAAAGCCGGGGGCTTTATGGTGTGAACCGCTCAAAGCGGTAGGAGGGGTCGCTGAGGCGCCCCCTTGAGTTTGGCGGCCACCTGAAGGTGGCGTTTTTCAGCGCCAGAGATTCATCTGTTCGAGCCTCTGATCCTCTTTCTCTTGGTTGCGAATGTAGGCGCGGATCGCCTCCTCGTCCCGCCCGACCGTGTTGACGAAGAAACCTCGGGCCCAAAAGTGCTGTCCGACGAAATTGCGTTTGCGCTCTCCATAAACCCGAGCCATGTGGATCGCGCTCTTGCCCTTGATGTACCCGACGACCTGCGACACCGCATGTTTCGGCGGGATCGACAGCAGCATGTGCACGTGATCGGGCATCAAGTGCCCTTCTTCGACCTTCGACTCCTTCTGGAGCGCAAGCCGGCGGAAAACCTCGCCCAGATGGCGCCGTAGCTCCTGATACAACGTCCTGCGCCGACATTTCGGAATGAAAACCACATGATATTTGCAGTCCCATGTGGTGTGGCTTAGGCTCTCGTACTCGTCCATCGGTGGAGTTCCTTTCGTGTGAGTGGCTGCTCACGTTGGAACTCCGCTGATGGACCGCCCTAAACGTCAAACTGCTACTGCCACCCCGGCAAAGCCGGGGGTCTCCCGCTTACGCTAGCATGGCCCTGCTGCTCAAGGCCGACACATTGAGCCTCGAGCTCAGGCCCGAGATTGGCGGCTGCATTGGCGCCTTCCGCTTCGAACAAAGGGGAAAGCCCTTCGATCTCCTGCGTCCCTTTGGACGCTTTCCGGGCGGCCTGTCGGACGCACTCTATTCGGGAATGTTCCCGATGCTTCCCTTCGCCAATTGCATCCGCGACAACCGCTTTACCTTCGAGGGGCGAGGCTACGAAGTCGCCTCCAATATGGCTGGCACTCGGCTTAATTTCCACGGCTCTGGTTGGCAATCACCCTGGCGGGTGGCATCCGTGAACGAGACAGTGGCCATCCTTGCACTGGACGAAGGCCGGGTAGGCGAGGCCTATCGCTATTCGGCAGTGCAGCGTTTTGGCATCGATCGCGCGGGGTTGACAGTAAAGACGGCGCTGACTAACCGCGCCGAACGACGGATGCCGTTCAGTTTCGGGCAGCATCCGTGGTTTCCGACGCATGGCGGCGCGCTCATACGCTTTGCCGCCACAGGGATGTGGCTCAGCGACCGGGAAGGGCAGACGAAGCGGCTCGTTCCGGTGACGGCCGAAGCGGACTATGCGACACCGCGCCCTCCGCCTAGCGATTACCGCAATATCTGCTACGTCGACTGGGATGGTCGCGCGGAGATCGTCTGGCCCGAGGCCGGCGTCGGGGTTTCGCTTACTGCCGATCCAGTCTTCCGCCACCTGATGTCCCATGTTCCTGGCGGTCAGCCAATCTTCTGCCTCGAACCGCAGAGCAATGCGCCCTGCGCCTTCGATGGGCTCAATCAGGGCCGCGTATCTGCCGGCGTACATATCCTGGAGCCCGGCGAAAGCATATCGGGAACGTTACGGTTCGATGTTTCCACATGACCGGAGCCAACTTGTCGCTATGCCGTTTGGGTCGTATACGATCCGCGCGTCGATTTCCGGCATTAATCGGCCCTCAGCGAGAACCTTGGCGGGAAGATTGCAACTCTTGACCTTCCGGTCGACGCTGTCGAACGCCTCTGCGGCCTATCGGAAGTGACGGAGCGCGTTGTTCGAGAGGACCAATGTGTCTGGCGAAATCACATATGCCGGCGAAAGCCCTAGGATGTCGACCGCTCGCTACGCGAAGTGCTCTCACTAAGGGAGGGCTTGATCCGGATGGCGGCAACGCCAGGCAGGCTCAGCTCGGGTAGTGGGTTAGTGGCGATGGCGGACTACGACGACAACATTGCGGCCCGCTGATTAGACAGACAGCGCGGCCTGAACTCGATCGCGGCCCGCCGATCGAAATAACAAGGCAGATCGACCTAGATGAAAGTCGAGAGCGTGGACTTTTTCTACCTCGCAATGCCGAACGTCACGACGGCTGCCGACGGTAGCCAAGATGCGCTTGTCGTGCGGGTGACCGCGGGCGAGCATCAAGGCTGGGGCGAGTGCGAGGCCTCCCCGCTACCCTCGATTGCAGCGTTCGTCGCACCGATGTCGCATGGCGCCTGTCGGCCCGTGTCAGTCTCGGTGCTGGGCGAAACTTTGGACGGTCCGGACGACATCCGTCGCATGTCGGCGAATGTCGCCTATAACAGCATGGATCTGCTGCAGGCTGCCCACACCTGGTCGGGCATCGAGATGGCAATGTGGGATCTACTGGGTCGTGCGCGCGAAGCGCCGACATACCAACTCCTGGGCTATCCGAAGGCGTATCCTAAACTGCCGTATGCCTCGGTGCTGTTCGGAGCAACGCCTGACGAGACCCTCGCGCGCGCCGCGCAGAATCGCGAGGCCGGTTTCCGCGCCGCCAAGTTCGGCTGGGCCCCTTTCGGCAAATCGCTCGAGGGCGACGTCGCCCGCATCGACGCCGCGCGCGAAGGTCTCGGGTCCGACGGTATCTTGCTGATCGATGCCGGACAGGTGTTCGGCGAGAATGTCGCCGCGGCGGCACTGCGGCTTGACGCGATGGAACGCAATCGCGTTACCTTTTTCGAAGAGCCGTTCCATGGCTCCGCCTATCGCGCGTATGGAGAACTTCGTGACCGCGCGCAGTCAGTGAGAACGGCCGGCGGCGAGGCCGCCCACAACCGTCATATGGCGGAGCATCTCATCGACTTCGGCCGGGTCGGCTTCATTCAGATCGACAGTGGCCGGATAGGCGGCCTTTGGCCAGCCAAGGAGGTAGCGGACTACGCCGTCGCGCGCGGGGTCACTTACATTAACCATACGTTCACGTCGAACCTCGCGCTCAGCGCGTCCCTGCAGCCCTTCATCGGGCTCGCTGATCATCGCATGTGCGAATATCCGACGGGTTTGCAACAACTCGCCTGCGACCTCACAAAGAACCACATCTTGCCCGACGCCAATGGCGAGGTCGTGCTACCCGACGCGCCAGGTCTCGGCATCGAGATCAACCCCGAGGCGCTGACGCGATACAGAGTTGAGGTCGAGATCAAGGCCGGCGGCAAAATCTTGTTTTCGACCCCGAGCTATTAAGAACACGCAAGGCGCGGGAGGACGTGATTTGTCGAGCGGCTGATCGATGTTCGGGATGACGCACATTGGTGGATAGACCTGGAAATAATTGTGGGCCAATTCTCGCGGACGCCCCATTCCGCTCGAAGTAACCCCCGGCCAGCTTGGCTACGTTCGCGTCGCACTGGCCCTGATCAGCGCTGTCCCGCCCGGCCGCCGCCTGGCTGGCGACGCCGCTTACGACAGCGACGGGCTGCGGCGCTTGCTCGTCGAACGTGGGACCCTGCCTTCCGATCACTGCGAGAATTCCTGCCCCAGCCACTTCACTATGTCGAGAACCTTCGATTCGCGGCCATTTCATGCGACGCGCATCGAGTTCAAGCGCGGATTCCCGTCACGGGAATAGTTGTCGGGCGCGGGAGCGCCTTCATAGGCTGATAATCTAACGGACCGAGCGGCATGGTCGAGGCGATCGCATGTGCCGGCTCGACGAGCGCTAGAGAAACTCGGCATTCCCAGATCGTCTTTCTACCGCTGGTATGATCGGTATCAAGGCGGCGGACCGGAGGCCCTCGCGGATCGCCCCTCACGGCCGGATCGGGTCTGGAACCGCATCCCAGAGGCTATCCGCAGCCAGATTGTCGACTTGGCGCTGGATCAACCCGAGCTCAGCCCGCGGGAACTGGCGGTGCGCTTCACGGACGAGGAAAAATACTTTGTCTCGGAGGCGTCGGTCTATCGGCTTCTGAAAGCGCACGATCTTATCACCAGCCCGGCTTACATCGTCATTAAAGCGGCCGAGGAATTCAGGGACAAGACCACGGCGCCCAACCAGCTCTGGCAGACCGACTTCACCTATCTCAAGATCACGGGCTGGGGCTGGTACTACCTCTCGACCGTGCTGGACGACTTCTCGCGCTTCATTATCGCCTGGAAGCTCTGCGCGACGATGAATGCGCAGGACGTCACGGCCACACTCGATCTGGCGCTGGCGGCCTCCGGGCTCGATCACATGACCGTCGTTCACCGACCGCGGCTCTTGTCGGATAACGGCTCGTCATATGTCGCGAGCGATCTGGCCGATTGGCTGGACAAGCAGAACATCGAGCACGTCCGCGGAGCGCCCTACCATCCGCAGACCCAGGGCAAAATCGAGCGCTGGCATCAGACGCTCAAAAACCGCATCCTGCTTGAGCACTACCTGCCCGGCGATCTCGAACGCCAGGTCGCCGCCTTCGTGGCGCACTACAACCATGCCCGCTATCACGAGAGCCTCGACAATCTTACCCCGGCTGACGTCTACTTCGGGCGCGCTGAGGCCATACTCCTCGAACGCGAAACGCCAGACAATCGCAAACCGTCGCTTGCAGCATCAACTGCATGCCGCATAGTCTCAATCACAGATGATCCAGAGCCTCCCTTCCGGAAGCCAGCTATTTGTCTCAAATCATTTGACGACGGACAATGATCTCGATGTGCCAACGAAATCGTGGGGGTTCGAGGCGAGTGTGAGCTCGGCGCGGCCTTCGCGGCGCACAGTAAGAATATTGTCAAACTCAGCCATGGTGACGACCGCGTCGTCCTTGCAGCTTGTGCTGTCCGCGGCAGGCGTGGCCTCGATGTTGCAATTGGCGCCGGACGCTGTTCCGGGCCCAAATCCTAATCAATCCCAGAATATGGAGTAAACGACATTCGCTCGCCTCTGAGCTGCCTCGCTCCAGCACACTCGCAAAAAAAGAAGCGAATCGTCTTAAAATGGAGACGCAAGTGCATCAGCATCAGCCCACCAAGGGCCCCATTGACCGCTCGAAAGACCCGCTCGCCGGGCGAGATCCTGCCACTTCTAAGCGAACTCCCTCAGCTTGACCAACGAATCGCAGGTGTGATTCGATCTTCGCGTTGATTCGCGGAGGCGGGGCGTGGCGGGCAAATCTCGGGTGACGGCGGGTGACCAACAGCGCAACGCACTGCTGACGTTAGCCCATTCACGCGATCGGGGCGAGGCTGATCGGGCGCGGGCGATATTGCTGACGTTGTCGGGATGGACCAGCCCGCGCATTGCGGAAGCCTTCAGCGTGCGCGAAGACACGGTGCGTCTTTGGCGCAGCGAGTTCGCGCGCGGCGGTGTCGAGGCGTTGAAGGCGACCGTGGCGCTCGGCCCGCCACCGGTAAAGACCGAAGCCGCGCTGCGTGTCGTCGCGCCTCTGCTCGAAGCTCCCGTCGCCGACCGGCCCAACTGGACGATCCCGCGCCTCATGGCCGAGATCGAGGCGCGCGAGGGCGTCAAGATCGGCAAGTCGCAGTTGTCCAAGGCGTTGCGAAAAAAAACTTCCGTTGGCGGCGGCCCCGGCACACGCTGAAAGGCCGCCAGATTGCCGCCGAGATCGAACGCGTGGGACTGCGCCTTCAACTGCGCAAGGCTCAGGCCGAAGCCGGCGACATCATCCTCCTCTACGGCGACGAGAGCGAGGCCCTGACGCACCCTTGTCTGGCGCGGGCGTGGGCCTTGCGCGGTGCGGACCTGCGGGCGCCGGCGCCGGGTCAGGCCAAGAAAGTGGCGATAATCGGCTCACTCGATCATGTCACGCGCCAGTTGATTGTGCATACGAGCCAGACCAAGCGCAGCCGCGACTTCATCGCTCACCTCGAGCAACTCGACCACCTGTTCGGTCCTCAACCAGGACGGGCAATAAAACCGGTCGTACTGGTCGAGGACAACGGGCCGATCCATGTCAGCAAGCTCACTCTTAAAGCCATCGAGGCGCGCAAACACTGGCTCACCGTCGAGTGGCTGCCAAAATACGCACCCGAACTCAACGACATCGAGGTTGTCTGGCACGATCTCAAGGCGCGCCATCTGGCCCATCAGACCTTCGCTGATGCCGACGTCCTCGACCGCGCAATCCACGCAGCCGTGGCTGCCCTGAACCGGGAGCGAACTGTCAATCCGTTGGTCATTCAAAGAATCTCTGCTTAGCTTGAACGTCTCTTGCGCTAGCGATAACCATCCACTGGTGTCCTCGGCGACCACTTCCGGCCGCTGAAGCGCATAGCAATCGCTATCTAGACGCCCTGGCGGATGCCGTTACCGATTTTCTTCCGGAAAGAGTTGGAGACGCGAGCCGGGTGCTCAGACTGCTCATCGCAACGTATGCTTGATCGAGAGGCACAGGATGAATTCTCCGGCAAAGAGTGGGGGGGCGAAAACAGAACTCGGGCCACCGCGGGATTTTTTCGGCTATGGTCCGCATCCACCACATCCGCGCTGGCCTGGCGATGCGCGCATCGCCATCAACTTCAATCTGAACTTCGAGGCCGGCGGAGAGCGATCGCTACCGGAAGGCGACGATCAGAGCGAAGACTTATTGACCGACATCGGTTTCCCCGCTTATTTCGGCGTACGCAGCCCGATCGTCGAGACGGTATTCGAATATGGCCCGCGGGTCGGCGTGTGGCGTCTCCTTCGCATATTCAAGAAATTCGACGTCAAAATCAGCATCCTCGGTGTAGTCCGCGCGATGCAACAATGCCCCGCGGCGGTGAAGGCGTTCCTCGAGGATGGCCACGAGATCGTCAGCCATGGATGGCGCTGGATCGACTACCACAACATGGATGAGGCGGATGAGCGCGAGCATGTCAGGCTCGCGATCGAAGGCATTCGCAAGCTAACCGGCAGGCCGCCGGTCGGCTGGTTCAACGGGCGCCCCAGCGCCAACACGCGCCGCCTTCTCGTCGAGGCGGGCGGCTTCCTTTACGATCGTGACGCGCTCAACGACGAGCTGCCCTACTGGGTCACCGTCGCCGGAAAGAGGCACCTCGTCGTCCCCTATTCGCTGGAGACGAACGATAATCGTTTCGATCGCAACACAGGCTTCGGCAGCGCCGACGATTTCGCCCGTTACATGATCGACACCTTCGATCTGATGTACGAGGAGGGCGCCGCGGCACCGAAGCTCATGAGCATTGGCCTTCATGATCGTCTGATCGGGCGCCCTGGCAAGGCCGTCGGCCTGATCCGGTTCCTCGAGCACGCCCGCAAGCACGACCGCGTCTGGTTCTGCACCGGCCGCGACGTGGCTGAGCACTGGTATCGCTTACATCCGTCACAGGACTGAGCGGCGCAATATATATCGGGCTTGAGAGATTTTGCGGTGCACGCCTGAGAGTGCAATTCCTATTGCAAGTCAACAAAGGGAGAACCACATGGGAATGTTTCGTATGTTGCGGGGTTCGTTCGTCGTCGCAGCGTTATTCGCTGCGGTCATTTTCGCTCCGCGCATCGCAACCGCAGCGGACGCCAAGTGCGAGCCGGACAAGCTGGCGACCAAATATCCGGGCCTCGTCGGCAAGACGCTCAAGGTCGGCACAGACGCGGAGACCGGACCTTACGCTATGCGCGACCCCAAGAACTTCAATCACCTCATCGGCCTCGACACTGAGTTGGCCCAGGCGGCGTTCAAGTGCATCGGCGTGCCGATCGAGTTCTCGGTCGGTGCATGGTCCGGCCAGTTGCCGGCACTCGCCAACGGTCAAACCGACGTTATGTGGGACTCGCTGTACTACACGCCTGAACGCGCCCAGCAGATGGATTTTGTGATCTATCTCCGGGCAGCGACCGGCGGACTGGTGGCCAAGGGCAATCCCAAGCACATCGTTGACCTCGACCATCTCTGTGGAACACGCGCATCAGCTGCTCTCGGATCGGTCGAAGAAGCACAGTTCCACAAGATCAGTGACAAGTGTGTCGCCGACGGGAAGGGTGCGATTGAGATTGTTGTATCCCCCGACATTCCCGCCGGCGGTCGGCAAGTGATGAACGACCGTTCCGACTTGTTCCTCGTCAATCTTGGGGCGGTCGACCAAATGGTGGTCGACAATCCCGACAAGCTCGAGCGCGGCTTCATGATCCTTACCGACTGGAAAGTCGGCGTCGGCGTGCGTAAGGACAACGCCGAACTGGCGCGGGCAATCTTTGATGCGTTGACCGTAATGAGGGCCGATGGCTCCGAGAAGGCGATCTACGACAAGTATCATTTCGACTATTCGGTCGCTATGCCGTTCGAAATCTTGACGAAGTAGGCTTCGTCGAACGTGGCCGGGAGGCGCAGCCCGAAGCTGCACGGGCGGTTCAGGGGCCTGCTCTCCCGGCCACCTTTCGCGAGGTAATGCGTGAATTGGTTCCGAGAATTCTTCAGCTACGTCATCGAGCCCTTTCTCTGGCAAGGGGCTCTCACCGCGGTGGAAATCTCAGCGCTAGCGATGGCGGGTGGAGTGGTCCTCGGGCTGGGGCTGGCGCTAATGCGCCTGTCCCCTGTTGGTATGGTTCGCGGCACCGCTTGGGCTTATATCTGGTTCGTTCGCGGCACGCCGCAGCTCTTGCAATTAGTGTTTCTGTACGACGCCCTTCCGTCAGTCGGCATCAAGCTCGACAGTTTCACTACTGCCGTGATCGGCTTCGCCCTGAACGAGGCGGCATTTAGCGCCGAGATCATTCGCGGCGAAATCCTGTCGGTGAACCGCAACCAAAGCATCGCTGCAGCTGCGTTCGGTATGAGGCCGTTCCTCACCTTACGTAGAATCATTCTGCCGCAGGCCATGCGAGCGATCCTGCCGGCAATGGGCAACGACACGATCGCGGTACTCAAGGGAACCTCGGTTGCCTCCGTGATATTCGTCAATGAGCTCACATTCAGGAGCCAGCAGGTTGTCGGCCAGAACTTCAAGTTTTTCACAGTGTTCGCGGCGACAGGCGTCATCTACCTGATGATGACCAGCGCGATTGCCGGCATTCAATGGCTCCTGGAGCGACGATTCAATATTGAGCTGGAACGGCCTACGCCAGGTACGACCGCATTAGATCGCATGTTTGGCCGCGGAAAGTTGCCTTCTCCAGCCGGTTCCGCGGCCACCCGACGACGTGTAGCGCCCGCGCCGGCGGCGATGACGAGTGCAGGCCGGCAGCCATGGCTCGACGCCATCTCTGACAGCGGCGAGAACGGCGCTGATCGCCGCGTGTTCGTCGCTTGCACCGACATCTGGAAATCGTACGGCGCCCGCGAGGTCCTGCGCGGGATCAATCTGTCTGTCAGTCGGGGCGATGTAGTTGCGATCATGGGGCCGAGTGGCAGCGGTAAGAGCACCTTGCTACGGATGATCAACCATCTCGAAAGGCTCGACAAAGGGGAAGTACTAGTCGACGGCAAGCACGTCGGCTACCGGACGGTCCACGGGGTCTTGCGGCCGATCCGTGACTTGGCCAGAGCCCGGGCCGAGGCGCGCATCGGTATGGTGTTCCAGAACTTCAATCTGTTCGACCACCTAACAGCCTTGGAGAATGTTATCGAGGCGCCGATTCGGGTGCACGGGGAGGGCGCTGAGAGCGCTCGTCAGAAAGGCATGGGCCTTTTGACGATGGTTGGCCTCGCTCACCACGCCCATCACTTGCCGCATCGGCTGTCAGGGGGTCAGCAGCAACGCGTCGCGATCGCACGCGCTCTGGCCATTTCTCCGCGACTGATGCTTTTCGACGAACCCACGTCGGCTCTAGATCCAGAGCTGGTCGGTGAAGTGCTGGCGGTAATCCGAAAGCTCGCTGAGGCGGGAATGACGATGATTGTCGTGACCCATGAGGTTCGCTTCGCTCGAGAGGTTGCCGACCGCGTAGTGTTCATGGACGCCGGCCTGACAGTTGAGGAAGGCACTCCCGAAGAGGTAATCGACCGTCCGAAGCACGAGCGCACGAAGCGTTTCCTCCGGATGGTGGAGCGGCAGGCGGAAGAAATAGATGGCGAGGCAAACGTCGGCTCCTCGACCTGACACGAGTCAGTTATGTGGATACGGCCGAAGTCAAGGACTCTTTGATTTGTTGCACTGGTCGTTGGCGCGGTCCTGTCTCCGGCCTTTGCGCGGGGGTTAGATCGGTCATTGGCAGTGAGGGGGCCTCCGGCGATCGAATCTCGCGACAAACACGCCTTTTGAACGAGGAGTTTGGGCCTGATGCACAAGATCGAGATTACCCAGCAAGCCATCGATATCTCGATGCGCCGACGCGGGCGCGTGCAACCCTTTGTCGCCCTCGAGCCCCGAAAGACTGCTAATTCCTGGCGAAGCCGCCCACCAAAACGAGATGATGCCGCCCACCGGAACGGAATAATGCCGCCCGGGGTTTTTTGACGGCGACGAGCGCCTCCGCTGGCCTGTTTAGGGTCGCTCCTTTGGCAATCCAAGGGAGCGATCGATGCCAGCGGAAAGAGTTTCGATGCGCCAGGCGCGCGAGATCATTCGTCTGAAGTTTTCAGTCAGCCTGCCGACGCGCGAGATCGCGCGGCGTCTCGGCCTCGCGCCTTCGACGGTTCGAGAGACGTTGGTCCGTTTGGAGAGCGCTGGGCTTTCTTGGCCGTTGCCGGAGGGGATCGGCGACGCCGAACTGGAGGCGGCGCTTTACGCCAATCGTAAAAGCAAACGGGGACACCGCCGCCATGCCGAGCCGGATTGGCCCGCGGTCCATCGAGAGTTGAAGCGCAAGCACGTCACTCTGCTGATCGTCTGGGACGAATATGTCGCGGCCAACCCCGGCGGCTACAGCTATTCGCGGTTTTGCGAACTCTATCGCGGCTTTGAAGCGAAGCTGTCGCCGACGATGCGGCAGACGCACGCGGCGGGCGAACGATTGTTCGTCGATTACGCGGGCGACGGGGTCCCGGTTGTCGTTGACCGGCTCACCGGGGAAATCCGCATGGCGCAGATCTTCGTCGCCGTGCTCGGCGCCTCGAGCTTCACCTTCGCGCACGCGAGTTGGACGCAGGCGCTCCCCGACTGGATCGACGCCCATGTGCGCGCGCTCGAGGCGATCGGCGGCGTCCCGCAATTGCTCGTGCCGGACAATACGAAGACCGCCGTCATCAAGGCCTGCCTTTACGATCCTCAGGTCAATCGGACCTATGCCGAAATGGCGGCGCATTACGGAGCCGCCATTTTGCCGGCGCGGCCCCGGCGGCCCCGGGACAAAGCCAAGGTTGAGCAGGCCGTGCTCATCGTCGAGCGATGGCTGCTCGGGCGGCTGCGTCACCGAACCTTTTACAGCCTGCTGGACGTCAACGCGGCGATCGCCGATCTCATGACGCACCTCAATGAACACCACCCGATCCGCCGGCTCGGCGCAACGCGCCGGCAATTGCTGGAGGAGGTCGATCGCCCGGCGCTGACGTCGCTGCCAGCTGAGCCGTACGAGTTCTCCGAATGGCGGACATGCCGCGTCGGCATCGACTATCACGTCGAGGTCGCCGCCCATTATTACAGTGTGCCCCATCGCTTCGCCCGCGCCGAGGTCGACGCGCGGCTGACGGTGCGGACCGTCGAGATTTTCCTCAAGGGCGAGCGGATCGCCGCGCATGTGCGCGCCAGCGGCAACCATAAGCACACCACCGTCTCCGAGCACATGCCGTCCAGCCATCGGCGCTACGCCGGCTGGACGATCGAGCGTATCCGCGCCGATGCGCGCCTGATCGGGGCGGCGACGGCGGCCCTGTGCGAACTGATCCTTGAGGCGCGACCGCATCCCGAGCAGGGCTTTCGCGCCTGCCTAGGCATCGTCCGGCTCGCGGGTCCCCATGGCGCCGAGCGCCTAGAAGCCGCCGCCGAACGCGCCATCAACATCGGCGCGCGGACCTACGGCTCGGTCAAATCCATCCTCGACAACAACCTCGACCGGCGTCCCGCGCGCCAGCGCTCCACGGACGGAACGCCGATCCTGCACGCCAACATCCGTGGGCCGCGCTACTACAATTAGGAGAAACGACTTGCTCAAGCATCCCACCCTCGATCAACTCAGCGCTCTTGGCCTGCATGGCATGGCCAAGGCCTTCGCCGAACTCGTCGCCAACGGGGAAGCCGGAGGCCTCGGCCATCACGAATGGCTCGGGCTTCTGCTCGATCGCGAGGCGTCCTGGCGACAGGACAAGCGCTTCGCGGCGCGGCTGCGCGTCGCCAAACTGCGCCAACAGGCCAGCGTCGAAGATATCGATTATCGAAGTCCCCGCGGCCTTGACCGCGCGCGGTTCCAAAACTGGTCGAGGGCGAGTGGATCAACGCCCATGACAATTTGGTTCTCGTCGGGCCGACAGGCGTCGGCAAAAGTTGGCTGGCCTCAGCGCTTGGCCACAAAGCCTGTCGCGACAATCGGTCGGTCCTCTACCAGCGGGCGCCCGTCTGTTTGAGGACCTCGCGCTGGCCCGCGGCGACGGGCGTCATCCCCGCATCTTACGCAACCTCGGCCGAGCCGACCTTTTGATCCTCGATGACTGGGGGCTTGAGCCGCTCGACGCAGCCGCGCGCCATGATCTGCTGGAAATCTTCGAAGAGCGCTACGGACGCCGCTCCACGGTGATCACCTCCCAGCTTCCGATCGACCGTTGGCACGAAATCATCGGCGATCCAACCTACGCCGACGCCATTCTGGACCGTCTCGTCCACAACGCTCATCGCATCGAGCTCGCCGGCGAAAGCCTGCGTCGGACCCAAGCAAAGCAATCGAGGAAGGCTTGACCCAACACCATAGCCGGTGACAACAATCCATCGGCCAGCGAGGCGCGCGACCCGGGCGGCATCATTCCGTTACGGTGGGCGGCATCATTCAGGAATCCCGGGCGGCATTATCCCGTTACACCCGGGCGGCTTCGTCGGAATCGGCACCGAAAGACCGCGCTCCTGGTGGTCGACATGCAAACTGGCTTTCTGGAGCCCGGCGCGGTCGCCGAGATTGCCGCGGCCCGTGAAATCGTTCCCAACATCAACCGCCTGGCGGGCGCCCTCCGCCGCGCCGGGGGATTGATAGTTTGGATCGTCTCGACCTATGGCCCGGGCGCGGAACGCGATTGGACAACGTTTTTCAATTTCATCATGACCGGCGAAACGGCGGACAGCTTCCGCCTCGCCTTCCAGAAAGGCAGGCCCGAACACGGGCTCTGGCGTGAGCTCGAACGCCATTCTGACGATCCGGTCGTCTCCAAGAACCGTCTCACGCCGTTCGCCGATCCTTCGCGCCAACTCGAGACGATGCTGCGCTCCCGCGGCATCGATATGACGCTGATCGTCGGCACCGTAACCAACGTTTGCTGCGAATGCACCGCGCGCGACGCGGCGATGCGCAACTTCAAGACGATCATGATTTCGGACGCCAACGCCTCGCGCAACGATATGGAGCATAACGCGACGCTCTCCATCTTCCTTCAGGCCTTCGGAGGTGTGGTTTCGACGCACGATGCGATTTCGATGATCGAAGAGGGAAGCGGATCTTGACCTTTCCCACCCGCGCCCCGGCGGTCCCGAAATTCACCACCCGCCCCGAGATCATTGGAACCTTCGGCGCCGTGAGCTCGACGCATTGGCTGGCCTCTGCTGTGGGCATGTCGATTCTCGAACGCGGCGGCAACGCTTTTGACGCAGCGGTGGCGACGGGGTTCGCCTTGCAGATCGTCGAGCCTCATCTGTCCGGCCCGGCCGGCGACATGCCGGCGATTCTCTACAGCGCGCGCGACCGCGCGGTTCGCGTTTTGTGTGCGCAGGGCGTCGCGCCGAAAGCGGCGACCATCGCCAGGTTCCACGAGCTTGGGCTCACCATGATCCCCGGAACGGGATTCCTTGCGGCGGCGGTTCCGGGCGCGTTCGACGGATGGATGCTGCTATTGCGCGACTACGGCACGATGGCGATCGATCAAGTGCTGGCTCCTGCCATCGCTTATGCGGAGAACGGTTTTCCGGTGCTTCCGCGCGTGACCATGGCGCTTCTGCCAATGTTAGAGTTCTTCAAAGCGGAGTGGCCGAGTTCGGCCCAAGTGTGGTTGCCCGGCGGTCAGCCGCCGAAACCGGAGACGCTGCACCGAACGCCCGGGGTCGCCGCAGTCTACCGGCGTATTCTCGCCGAGGCGAAAGCAGCCGGCGGCGTGCGGGAGCGCCAGATCGAGGCGGCGCGCGAAGCGTTTTATCGCGGGTTCGTCGCCGAAGAGATCGACCGATTTGCAACCCGTAAACCCCATATGGACGGGAGCGGGCGACGTCATGCGAGCCTATTGACCGCCGACGACATGGCGGGCTGGCGCGCGGTCTGGGAAGAGAGCGCGAGCTACGACTATGGGCGCTACCGCATCCATAAGACCGGGCCGTGGGGCCAGGGACCGGTGCTCTTGCAGCAATTAGCGCTCCTTAAGGGCTTCGATCTCGCCGCTCTTGATCTGAACGGCGCCGAGTTCGTCCATGTGGTCACCGAATGCTCGAAACTCGCTTTCGCCGACCGTGAGGCATTTTATGGTGATCCGGCCTTCGCCGCGACGCCGCTTCAGACGCTGTTGAGCGTCAGCTACAACGATGAGCGCCGCGCAATGATCAGCAAGGATGCTTCGCTCGAATTGCGGCCCGGATTGCCAGAGGTGTCAGGGCCGCGCCTGCAAACGATGCTGGCGCTCTCCGGATCGGTGATTCCGGTCGGACCTGGGGGTGGCGAGCCTACATTCGCGCCGCTGCCCGAATATCGTGGCGATACAGTCCATCTCGACGTTATCGACCATTGGGGCAACATGATTGCGGCGACACCCAGCGGCGGCTGGTTCCAAAGCTCGCCGATCATACCCGCGCTCGGTTTTCCGCTCGGAACCAGGGCCCAGATGTTTTGGCTTGCTGAGGGTTTGCCTTCAAGTCTAATGCCCGGCGCCCGGCCCCGCACGACGCTGTCACCGACCCTAGTGGAACGCGACGGCGCACCCTACCTCGTCTGCGGCTCGCCCGGCGGCGACCAGCAGGACCAGTGGACGCTGCTGTTGCTGCTGCGTCACTTCCACGATCGCTTGAACCTCCAGGAAGCGATTGACGCGCCGATGTTCAACCACTTGCATTTCCCCGCTTCCTTTACCCCACGGCTTTTCAAGCCCGGAGCGCTCGCCATCGAAGATCGTTTCGGAGCCGACACGCTGGACGAACTGACACGGCGCGGCCACCGGCTGAGCATCGCCGACGGTTGGTCGCTTGGTCGGCTTTGTGCTGCTTCCGCTGCAGATGGCCTTGTCAAGGCCGCAGCGACCCCGCGGCATATGGAAGCGTACGCGATCGGTCGATAGTTGGCCGGAGAAACCAATCAACTGGCTCGTGGATTAGCGAGAAGCG
The DNA here is from genome assembly GCA_963767245.1 of uncultured Alphaproteobacteria bacterium. Classification (GTDB taxonomy): domain Bacteria; phylum Pseudomonadota; class Alphaproteobacteria; order Rhizobiales; family Beijerinckiaceae; genus Roseiarcus. The sequence goes on along the minus strand of CAVYDG010000017.1, from coordinate 96,636 downwards.
CGATGCCAACTATCGCGGTAGCCAAGCGGAGGCAGGGCGAATTGGATCAGCATCGCTCCCGCTGGGAAGGCCCCATTTCGAGCCCCCGCATCCTGGCTCCAACCGATTTTTTTCGGGCGCGTGGCGGACCTGGCGACAAATCCTGCTGCAGCCAAGGGCGACGACATGGGAACGTATGGTAAATTCGACAGTTGGTTGCCGCTAACGACACCGGCGCGTAGGCTTGCTGGACACCACTAAGGGTAACCAGAAAGGCCGATGTATCGTGCGTGCAGTTAGGAGCCCGAGGCTGGCCGGCCAGATGGTCTCGCGCGCGCCGAAAGGGCGCAGCAAAGTGGAGCAATGGCCGACAGTTGTTCATTGACGGCGACGCGCGGCTCAAGGGCTCGCGTCGGTTCCGTGACGTGCTGGCCAGCATCGCGACAGACCTTGGCGGCGCTGACAGGCTGAGCGAAGGCCAGAAACAATCGCGCGCCGCTGTGCCATGCTCTCCGTGAATGCGAGATCATGGGGAGAGCGCCGCAGTCGCCGGCCAGCCGTTCGATCTTGACGTTTATGGTCAGCTCACCGATCGGCTTGGTCTTGGGAATCGAAAGGGCCGCTCCGTGGAGCGGCCCTTTGCCTGTAGCCGTTTTTCGTCGTTGGCGGAGACGGTCCGCCAAACTATCGCATCAAGACATTGATATCTCAGCAGTAATGACTAACGATCGCCATGCTGCCCTAACGTTTACCCCAACAAGACCTCCCAACTGAGGCGAACAAAGACGGATGAGGCGATCCTCCGCCGCTGTCAAAATGGTCGGGTACGGCGAATGAGATGCAAGTCAGCTCCCTGACGGATTGCCTCACGTCTTCCCCTTCCTCATCCGCACGCCAGGCGGGCCGCCACGGGCGAAGGCCCCGCAGCGTCAAGGGCGCGGGGTAAGGTCGCGAGGGCGGCTATCGCCCCAGTGGGCAAGTCGCAGACCATTTCCCGAGCTGCGCTCAGGCGCGGATGATGTTGCGATCTTCGTAACCCTCCGGTGAGGGCCGCGGGTCAGGCGGGTCGCGGTTTTTTGGGGGAGGGTTTTCTTTCCCAGCGTTTTGCGAGGGCGGCGACGTCGGCCTTGAGTCGCTCGGCGTCGAAGGCGTTGGGATTGAAGTCCTCGCCCAGCCACTCCAGGGTTTCGGCATGGCGCTCGTGGCCGGGATCTTCGAGCGCTTCGAGCATCTCGCCATAGCCCCAGGGACCGCCGACGTCCTCGGGCGGACAACCGCCGGACGCCTCTATCAGACGCGGATAGACGGCGTCGGGCTCTGCCGGCGCCATGCGCTCGACCTTGATCGTGTGCTCCCATCCGTCGCCGTAGTCGTAGAGATAGCGCAGGGTCTTGGTTCCGGCGTCCTCGAGCACGTCGATCAGTTTCGCCTTGCGGGCGTCGAGCGGTCCGTCTGGCCAGCCGGGAGAAGGCTGGCCCCAGCCCACGTCGCGGGCGCGGATTTCGAACAGGTGGCTGTTCGTCCAGCCGAGCGCCGCCTGCAGCGTCAGATGCAGGCGGTCGAGCTTGATGTCGGCGGGGACCTCGATGCGCCGTAGAACCTTCGGCTCCACGTCATTAAGCGTGACCTTGAGACGGAGAACGGCGGCAGTCATGCCGCGAGATTACGACGCTGCCGTTCGACTGCCCAGTTCCAGGGGCAGGAGTTCGTCGAGACGATGCACCGGATGATCGGCGATGCGGGCGAGGACATCAGCGAGCCAAGCCTGCGGGTCGACGTCGTTGAGCTTCGCCGTGTGGATGAGCGTGTACATGAGGGCGGCGCGCTCGGCGCCGCGCTCCGATCCGGCGAATAGCCACGACTTCCTGCCCAGAGCCAAACCGCGCAGCGCTCGCTCCGCCGCATTGTTAACGGGTATGGTGCCTGCGACGCTCCCCTTCCGACTGGCGTTCATGCTCCGAGGAAGTCATGAATGGACCACCGGGATCGGGGCGTCGGGAGCGCGAAACGGCGGCAGGCCGTCCTATCCATGAGCTGCGAGCTCGAGTTGTTACATGGCCGCCCCTACGACTTGCCCGGTTGCGCCGCGAGCGCGGATCCGTAGATGTCGTGCAAGCCCGCTGGCTCCCTAGAAAGAAGATGGAGGAGTCATGGCGATCATTGGCATGGACATTCATCGCTCGTTCGCCCAGGTGGCGTTCCTGGAGAACGGGCAGATCAAGCGGGAGCAACGGGTCGAACTCGTTCACGATCGTCTCGTCAAGTTCGCGAAGACGTTGTCGGTCGAGGACGAGGTCGTCATCGAGGCCACAGGCAACAGCGCGGCTGTCGAGCGAATCTTGCGGCCCTTCGTCAAGCGTGTTGTCGTGGCAAATTCGAGAATGGTTCGCGCGATCGCCTACGCGCGAGTGAAGACCGACAAGATCGACGCAGCGATCTTGGCCAAACTACACGCCGGCGGCTTTCTGCCGGAAGTCTGGATCCCAGACGACGACACCCAACGGCAGCGGCGCCATACGGCTGAGCGCATGGGCGTCCTCGAGCAGGTCGTTCGCACAAAGGGACGCATCCATTCGATCCTGCACGCAAACCTGATCCCGAAGTACTCGGGACACTTGTTCGGGAAGACCGGAAAGAAATGGCTGGCCGGCCTGCCTTTACCTGACGACGAGAAGGCGATCGTCGGGAGGCTGGTCGACGAGTTGGAGCGCAATTCGGATCAGCTCGCGAAGCTCGACATGGCGATCATCCGTAATGCGCTCGAAGACCCGCGAGTGGTTCGCCTGATGACGATCCCTGGGATCGGGCCAGTCGTCGCATCGACCGTCTTGGCCTCCATCGGCGACATCTCGCGGTTCGAGACGCCAGAGAAGTTGAGTTCCTACTTCGGCTTGACGCCGAAGGTTCGCCAGTCCGGCGATCGCCCCGCACGCCATGGACGGATCAGCAAGCAGGGAAACACGCACGCGCGCAAGATGCTTGTCGAGGCGGCGTGGTCCGCGAAGACGGCGCCAGGTCCGTTGAGGGCGTTCTTCGGACGTGTCCAGCGCAATCGGGGTGCGCCTGCTGCGGCGGTCGCGACCGCGAGAAAGCTGGCGGTGATGATCTGGCATGTTCTGACGGACGAGACCGAGTACGCCTACGCGCGGCCCGCCTTCACCGCCATGAAGCTACGCAAAGCCGCGCTCAAAGCCGGTGCCCCGCGCGAATATGGCAAGGCGGGACCAGGTCGCGACTATTGGATCAAGGAGATCCGAGAGCGAGAAGCCGACTACGTGCGGCGTGCTGAGCAGGCCTACGAGCGAATGGTGGCGGCGTGGAAGGAAAAGCCGCCCAAGGCTCCGGCCAAGGCCGCTGCGCCTGGCTGAGGATTCCCTCTTCTCAGCATCATCCGTCGAGAGGCAGATCCTGCCATCGTCAAGAAAGCGAGTGAAGGCCTGCCAACGCGTGAGCATGTAGTCGATCGCCTTGGCGACTGCATTGTGCCGGGAGAGTTTGGCGCGCTCGGCGCGCATCCAGGCTTCCAGCACCGCGACCAGGGGAGTGCCCCTCTCCTGGCGCACAGCCAAGCGACCGGCGGCCGACAGGCCGTTGATCTCGCGCTCGATGTCGAAGAGCCCATCGATGCGTCTGACGGCCTCGAATGCGATCGGCGAGATCGGCGTCGCTGTTTCTTGCTCCGCCGCGCATTGGCGGCGATGTCGGCAAGTTCGAAAAACTTCCGGCGCGCATGGCTCCAGCACAGCGCCTCGACGATCGGACCGGGCTTGCGGTCGGGAAGATAGAGCCGGTTGTAACCGTCGTACGCATCGGCCTGCAGAATGCCGGCGTAACCGGCCAGATGCCGCTCGGGATGCTCTCGCGTTCGATCGCGCGAGGCGTAGAACAGCGCCGCCGGTGGGTCCTTGCCGCCGAATGGCCGATCGTCGCGGACATAGACCCAGACCCGGCCGGTTACCGTCTTGCCCTTGGCGAGGATGGCAACCGTCGTATCGTCGCCATGCAGCCGCTCGGCGGCCAGGACATGGCGCTCGATCAAAGCGTACAGCGGACGCAGCGCCGCGGCGCATGCGCCGACCTGATCGGCGAGCGTCGACAGGCTGAGGTCGATCCCTTCACGGGCGTAGCGCTCGCTCTGCCGGTTCAGCGGCTGATGCTGGCCGAACTTCTCGAACAGGATCATCGCCAACAGGCTCGGGCCGGCAAAGCCGCGCGGCGTGACATGGAACGGCGCCGGCGGCTGGGTGATCGCCTCGCATTGCCGGCAGGAGAACCGTTCCCGGACGGTCTGGATCACCTTCCACCGGCGAGGGACGACCTCGAGCGTCTCCGTGACATCCTCGCCGAGCTTCGACAGCTTCGTCGAACCGCAGCAGGGGCAGCTCAGCGGCGCCGCGATCACAACTCGCTCGCGCGGCAGATGCTCGGGGGTTTGCGCCCCGGCCGCCTGCGCTCGAAGGTTTTGACGATGGTCGACGACGAGGAGCGTTCCGACTCGAGTTCGTCCTCCGTCGCGTCCGCCTCGGCGTCCTCCAACTGCATCTCCAGTTGGTCGAGAAGCCGCTCCTTGCGTTCCGAGCTCACGCCATAGAGCGTGCGCCGAAGCTTTTCGATCTCCAGCTTCAGTCTCGCAATCAACGCCTCGGCGCTCGACGCCGTCGCGCGAGAATGCGTCAGATCGGCTTCAGCGTGCGCCGCTCGCGCTTCGCTTTGAAGCCTCGCAGCCCGTTCAGCGAGGATCATCGCATGCGCTGCAGCCAGGTCGGAGGGGAGAGAATCAATCGTCCCTGTCACCTCCGAAGGGAATCACAAGCGCACGGATTTGTAAGCAAAAATCCTCATCCGGCCGCCGTCGGACGCCAGGTTTTCTGCGGCATTCGCCAATCGATCCCCTCAAGCAGATAGCCGAGCTGCGCCGCCGAGATCGTCACCGTTCCATCGGCCGACGACGGCCACAGAAAGCGACCCCGTTCAAGCCTCTTGGCGAACAGACACAGACCCTGACCATCGTGCCATAAACACTTGATGAGATCGCCGCGGCGGCCGCGGAAGACGAACAAATGGCCCGAATGCGGATCGCGCTTCAGCGTCTCCTGCACGATCAGCGCCAGCCCGTCGAACCCCTTGCGCATATCGGTGCGGCCCATGGCCAGCCAAACCTGAACGCCCGCCGGGACCGGGATCATCGGCGCGTCAACGTTCTGACCACGCGCGCCAGCGCCGTCGCGTCGACGTCCATGCCGACAATGATCCGCTCCCCGCCGGAGAGCACGATCTCCATCCGCCCGATCGGTTCTGGCGCCGCGACAGAAGCGACACTCGCCGTCTCGGCCTCCGCAACCGTCACCGGAACGAGCTTCATCGGCTCCGCGCCGCCGTTCGCTGCGGCAGCCCCCTGACGCCGCCAGGTGAATAGAAGATTGGCGTTGACGCTATAGCGCTGCGCGACCATCGCCACAGACGCGCCAGGCTTCAGGCTCTCGGCGACCATCCGACGCTTCTCGTCGCTCGACCAGAAACGTCGCCGGCGCGCGCCTCTCTCCTCCGAAGATCCAGCCGACAGTTCCGGCTTCATCGATAGTGCCCACGATCGTTGATGGGCACTTAACCTCGTGCCACACCCCGCGCACTATCGCCGCCCGCTCCCTCCCGTACAGGCGGCCGTCGCCGGAGGGTTACCGATCTTCTGGACCATCGCTTCGAGCTTTTCCGACTTCATCGCCTTCTGCGCCGCAACAAACAGGCTAACTTCCGCGTGACAAATCGCTAGAGCCGTGCGTGCCTCGGCCAGTTCGCCAGGATTGCCGTCGGCGTGCGCCTTCTCAAACCTGGCGATCGCTGCCCTGGAGCGGGTCACAAGCCCTCGCGTATCCATGTTCGTTCAGCGGCCTCAGAGTCCACACAACCAGTGAAGTGCATTTTTACCCCGTCTGCCAAACCGGCCATATGCCATCGCCTCAGAGGACAGTTTGTGGTCGGCCTGTAGCTTTCTTGCCACAAATGCGGTGGCGACAGCGGCCTAGCGCGGCCGTCATGCGCCTCGGCTCGCCTCCGCTAGCCGCACGATGACTTCGCTGTAGCTCTCGCCGCGTCTGCGCCTCGCCCTGAGCCGATCGAGCGCCCGCTGGTCAAGCGTGACGAGATAGCCCTCGTCGTCGTCCGGGCGCCCCGAGACGCCAAAATTGTGTTTAAAAATAACGGGCCGCATCGGGGCGTTCTCAGTCCCATCGCGCGTCCAGACATCGCCCAGGCTCGTCTGGGCCTTTTCATGTTAGGGCTGACGTTCGATCCCTCGCATGGGAGGCGGCGTCGCCATGCGGTACGAAATCGAGGTGCACTACCGCGGCTATCTGCCGCGCTGGACCGTCATCGAGGCGGACAGCGATTTCGAAGCTCGAGAGATTGCCAAGACATGGATCGAAGCCATGGTGGTTCCGCGGGAGGAATGCGTGGTGACGGTCCTGGGCCCGGGCGGACTGTCCGAGACCTTCGAACCGGGCGAGGTCTGAGGCCCGATCCGTTTCGCGTCGCCCAGGCCAGCCCCTGCCGCCGCATGAACCTCGCGCCCGTCCGGGCGGCGGCCCATAGGAGCCCGCTGGCGGCCGCCGGGCGCAGCAGGGACGCCGCACTGTGAACGCGCTCTGCCCGAGGGCGCTGGCGGGCTTCCCTGAAGTCACGGCGAGGCCGTTTGCCGCTCGCTCGTCGCCTCGCCAGCAAAAGATGAAGTCGCTAGTCGACCTTAGCCAGTAACTTTTCCATCTCGGTAGCCGTGAAGCCGCGCATGGTCTCGGTGCGAACGTTGCCCAGCTCTTCCGCGCTCAAAATGACGGCTGTGGCGGTCTCGTCGTCGGGGGCCTCGAAAACCAATACGCCGTCGTGCGCGCCTAGGGTCCAAATAGCCTCCTTGAAGGTCACGCCGTGCTTCTTGGCTCGGGTCTTGAAAGCCTCCTCCCGTTTGACCGTGTCCTTGACGTGGTGAACCCCTCTCTCGGTGTAATGGAGAAGTGTGACGTAGATCGGCATGGCGTTTTCCTTCCCGTTGGCGCCTCTTCGTGAGGCTTCTCATACTAACACGGGTCCACCTGCTACGTATGACGTTGCCCTGCGGCCGTCACTCCTTCGCCAGCCGCAGGATCGCGACGCGCCTCTTCGCTAGCGCGCGCCGTGCCGCCTCCGCACCTAGCTGCCGAGTCTAAGCCGTCCATGATCCGGATCGCCGTCCGGGTGCCGCTCACCAGAGGCCGGTGTGCCCCGCTAGAGGATCTTGACGCCGTACTCCCCACACACCTAAATCGCTTTAGCGACATCCAACGGACCCGGAGGAATCTCGCGAGCCAATGCGTAGAACATCTCGATCGCGTTACTTCCTCGCCCCGTTATTTCAATCAATTCGCCGCCCCCCGGCCCGTAGCTGAATGAGTGCACAGTACGGGCCGGAATGTGGACGAACGTCCCTGCGGTACACATCGAAGTTTCGCCGCCGCACGTGAACTGAATATGTCCTCCGCTCACGTAGAAGGATTCGTCCCAATCATGACTGTGCGGCGGCGGCCCTGTCCCTTCGCTGCCAGCCTGCAGTGTGATGCGCTGATCGCTCAAATCGCCACCGGAAGCAAGAATGGTGACTTGCGTTCCCAAAACATTGAGCGCCGTCTCGCGATCAGCGGGCTTAATGACGATTGGCTTGGAACTCATGGTTCACCTCAAAGCAGCTACTCATACGCCCTGACGCGGATTTCGCTCGATCGCAAGTTTGTCGGGCGTCCGCGCGCGCTACGCTAGCCCGGCGAGACCTACAGCGACGTCATTCTGAGGCTAACGACGGCGAGTCTCATAGAAGGCCCTTGCGGTCGAACCAGGCCGCGGTACACAATTGCGGCGCTGCAAGCCCTCCATAACCTGGAAGCTCGAGCATGCCGCTAAGGCGCATGTTGAATGACAACCGAGCCTTCGAGCCGAAGGCGGTTGCGCTTCTCCTCGAAGTTTTCGACGAGATCGTTGCCGACCTTGATTTGCGGATAGACGCCGATCGAGAGAAGGCCGCAAAAATCGTCATGCGGCTTGCCCACGGCCAGGCGGAAATCGACGCAGCAAAGAGAGCTGGCTCCGTTTGTCTGGACAGATTTCCGCGAACGATAAGTGGCGTCCTGCCGGGTTTGCTGTCTCTGCCGCATTGGGGTTGGACGAAGGGAGGGCGTAGCCCGACCGGAGGTCCAACCCCAATGCGGCGCGAAAATTTCATGCCGCCGCCGCGATTGACGTCGGTAGGAAGTAGGCCTCGTCCGGGGTGCGTCGGTCAAGGCTCGAATGCGGACGCTGTCGATTGTAGAAGTCGAGATAGCGACCCAGCGAGGAGCGAGCCTGCGCGACCGTGTCGTAGGCTTTGAGATACACCTCCTCGTATTTCACGGATTTCCAGAGCCGCTCGACGAAAACGTTGTCGCGCCAGGAGCCCTTACCGTCCATGCTGATGGCAATCCCGTTCGCGAGCAGGACGCCGGTGAACGCCTCGCTGGTGAATTGGCTGCCTTGGTCGGAGTTGAAGATCTCCGGCCTGCCATGTTTGCCGATGGCCTCTTCTAGGGCTTCGACGCAAAAGGTCGTATCCATCGTGATCGACACGCGATGGGAGAGCACGCGCCGAGTGAACCAGTCGACGACGGCGACGAGATAGACGAAGCCGCGCGCCATCGGGATATAGGGGTGAGTAGGCCGAAGGGATTTCGCCTTCGGCCCCTCGCAGAACCGGACGTGAACCTCGCAGCTCATCCGGCTCCCATCATCCATCCTAAGACAGATAGCCCATCGACCAATGGACGAACGCGCGTGGCTGGCTCGTAGCCAGCATTTTGAGCGTTTCGGCGGCCCTTGTTTTGTGGCCCGCCAGCTTCTTGTGTTTGCGCATCAGCCACCCGATCAGGGATCGGTTCACGCGCCGCCAAACCGACTTGAGCGCCGAGCCGTGGAAATGGCCGTAATATTGCTGCCATCCCCTCAGGATCGGGCCAAGCATGGCCGAGAGATCCGCCAGGCTCTTATCGTTCTTCAGTTGGACCCGCCATCCCCGGATCGTCTGCCGCATGGCCTTGAGGGCGTCACGGCTGACGGCCGGTGAGAAGTTCACATAGACGCGGCGGGGCGCGAGGAGGAACTCGGTCTTCTCACCCGGTGCTGGGAGCGCGCGCACAAAGGCGAGGGCCAGCTCGCGCTGATCGTCGGCGAGCCTGGCCTGCCCGGAATCAAGGCCGATCCGCGCGGAAAGCTCGGGCGCAACCTTTGCTGGCGTTTCTGGCGTTGATTTCGACAAGCGCGCGCTGGATCGCAAGCACGGCGCGCTCGGCGTCGTTCTCCTGCGTGAGGATAGCCGAACAGCGCCATCAGCCCGTCGCCGAGCTTTTTCAACACGTGGCCGCCAAGCCCGGTCACCGCCGCCGAAGCCTCGTCGAGATAGGTGTTGACGAGTGTGCGCCAATCCTCGGCGTCAAGCTTCGCGGCCATGCTTGTGGACCCGACGAGGTCACAGAACATGACGGTGATCGGGCCGCGCTCGGCGGTCGCATGTGACGATGCGGGCGCGGGGCTCCACGGCTTGCCGGTTTCCGCGGTCCCGAGAGCCGCGATCGCCTTGAGGAGACGCTTGCGGTGCCCCAGCGGCACTCCTAGCTGATTGAGGTCGCCCTCTGTCAGATCGGGCAGGACCTCAGCATCGATTTCGCTCTCGCGAAACATGGTCTCATATTGACCGAGACCGAGGCCGCGCAGCCAAGCCGCAACATCCATAAGTTGTATCCGACCAGCAGCGATCAATGATGGGCCTATCGAACGCGCATGTCCAGCGTATGGGCCTGCTCCGGGTCCGAGTCCGGCCTGTCGCCAGTGTCAGCGAATGACTGCTGTTTGCGCGAAGCGGACATCATTCCAACGTTCAGAAGCGGTCGGCCTTCCTGGAGAAGGTTAGCCGTCATTTCTCAAACTGGGTAGCGCATCGGGTCGCCAATCAGGCAAAAGTTGTTTTGCGAGAACGACTTGCGCTGATTTGGAGAGGCGGCCCGATGCAGACGGAGTGTAGCGCAGAACGGAGCATGTTTGGACGGGTCGAAGGCCGGTCCGTTGTGGCGGAGTTCGACGGCGGCGCGTTGACGTCCGACGCGGGCGGCCTGCTGTTGGGCGCCGCCGACCAACGTCTGGGCCTGGTTCGCCGGATTGCGCGATGTTTCCGCGACGCGAGAGACCCGAGGCTGGTTGAGCACTCAGTCGCCACGCTCATCGGGCAGCGCGTGTTCGGCATTGCGCTCGGCTACGAGGATCTGAACGATCACGACGAGCTTCGTCACGACCCGCTGATGGCGGTGCTGGCGGGCAAGCTCGAGGCCAGGCGCGAGGATTGCGCGCCGGTGGCGGGCAAATCGACGCTGAACCGGCTCGAACTGTCGCGCGAGAGGCCCACGAAGTACCGCAAGATCGCACATGAGCCCGCGGCGATCGAGGCCCTGTTCGTCGACCTGTTGCTCGAGGCGCACGACCGGCCGCCCCAGCAGATCATCCTCGACCTCGACGCCACGGACGACCCGCTGCACGGCGATCAGGAAGGCCGCTTCTTCCACGGCTACTATGATTGCTACTGCTACCTGCCTCTTTACGTGTTCTGCGGCCGGCATCTGCTGGCGGCCAAGCTCAGGCCGTCGAACATCGACGCCAGCGCCGGCTCGGTTGAGGAAGTGGCGCGCATCGTCGCGCAAATTCGCAGGCGTTGGCCGCGAACGCGCATCCTGCTGCGCGCCAACTCTGGGTTCGCCCGCGAGGCGCTGATGGCCTGGTGCGAGACGAACCGGGTGGACTTCGTCTTCGGGCTCGCTCGCAATGCGCGGCTGGTCGAAGAGATCAGCGTCGAACTCCTGCAGGCCGAGGCGGAGGCGTCCGCGACCGGCAAGCCCGCTCGCCGCTTCAGGGACTTCCGTTATGCGACGCTCGACAGCTGGTCGCGCCGGCGCCGGGTCGTCGCCAAGGCGGAATGGACAAACGGCGAGGCCAATCCGCGCTTCATCGTCACCTCGTTGAACAAGGCCGAGACCAGCGCCCGCTTTCTCTATGAGAAGGTCTACTGCGCCCGCGGCGAGATGGAGAACCGGATCAAGGAATGCCAAGGCGACCTGTTCGCCGACCGAACCTCGACCGCAACCCTGGGCGCCAACCAGCTGCGGCTCTGGCTCGCCTCGTTCGCCTATGCGCTCCTGTGCGCCCTCAGGCGCATCGGTCTTGCCCACACCCAGTTCGCCGAAGCGACCTGCGGCACAATCCGGCTCAAGCTCCTCAAGCTCGCAGGTCTCGTCCGCGTCAGCGCGCGGCGCGTCAATTTCGCGCTCGCCTCAGCCTGTCCCTACGCCGACGAATGGCAGCTGGCCGCCGCCCGCCTCGTCACAACCGCCTGACGCGTCGCCGCGACGCCGAACAAACGCCGGCAATCCAACCCACCACCCACCGGAGACCCCCAAAAGACCGACCCCATCCGCGCAAACCGCGCCAGGGACGCGCTCGTCCTCGCTACAATCACTGCCCAATCATCGTCGGGTCACTAAAACCCAAGCCCCGCCTATGAGAAATGCGGGTTAGGCGAGCGTTCGAGGCCCTGGTGAGATTTACTGCGGAACGAAACCGACAGTTGCCCGCTTAATAGGCACCACGATTCAAAACGGAAAACCAAAAAAGGAGGCGCACATGGGCCGCTCAATATTGCTTTGGCTGCTTGGCGTGGCAAGCCGATTGCGGCCGCCGGAGGTCGTCTCTGACGTTTCAACATGGAAGTATTGGATTGGGTCGCCGCCTGACTTTTGCCAGGCTACCGGAATACAGGCTAGAAGAATAAAAGCGCGCCCATCGGTGTTTGGCGCTGAATTACTGGCGGGGACAGAGGGTCATGAAACGCTTGACGACTGTGTTAATAGCATTGGCTTGCGGCATCGGCGCCGTTTGGGCCGACACCGATCCGATCGCTGAGCGGCGGGCGCTGATGAAAAGCGACGGCATGGCGGCCAAGAAGATGTTCGACATGTCGAAGGGGACGATTCCGTTCGATTTGGCGACCGTGCAGGATTCGTTGAAGACGCTCTACGAGGGCGCATCGAAATCGGCGGCGCTGTTTCCCGACAACAGCAAGACCGGCGGCGGCACCGCGGCGCTCCCGGCGATCTGGCAAAACAAGGCCGACTTCAACGCGCGCTTCGCCAAATTCGCCACGGACGTCGCCGCCGCCCGGGCCGGAATCGTCGATGAGGCGAGCTTCAAGAAGTTTGCGCCGGCAGTCTTTCAGAATTGCGGCGGCTGTCACGAGCTCTACAAGGCCAAGAGCGGCTGAGATTTGAGCTCGTGCGGGGATGAAGCGGGTCGTCCTCATCCTCGCGCTGCTGGTCGCCGCATGCGCCGCGCTGGCGTGGGTCCTGTCGGCGCCGAAGCCTCGCGACACCGGGGCTGAGTGGCAGGCGCTTGGCCTTGCGTCAGCCCGCCTTCCGTGCACCAGATGGTACTGACGCTCGAACAAGCTGGCTTCATTAGGCGGCAGCCAAGAACCGCCCGCAGCATCGAACTGCTCGTTGATCCGACACAGCTGCCAGAGTTACTTTGACCCCCAATTCAACCGGTCAAGATCACTGTGCCGAGGTACTAGTCGTTTGGGCTTCAAGGCGAAGTCGGGACAAGGGCACCGCAAAGGGCGTGGTCATGAAACTCACTCTCCTCCGGACGTTTGCCGCCGCGGCGGCCGCAGCCGCCCTCTGCGCTTCCGGTTTCGCCATTGCCGCCGCCGCACAGAGCAATCAGAAACCTACGCACGCCGAGCTCGTGCAGCGTTGGGCGGAGGCGGCACTCGACGCCCAACTCAAGGGCATGAAGACCAGTCTTCGGCTGACCGCTGACCATGAAAAGTTTTGGGGCCCGTTTGAATCCTCGGTCAAGGACGGCGACAAGACGCGCGTGGTCGCCCTGCAAAAGGACGGGGACAACAACTTGTCACCGATGGATCGCTTGAATGCGAAGGCGGAGCGGCTGGCGCAGAGCCAAGCAGATCTTGAGAAGATCGTCGAGGCGGCCAAGCCCCTATATGCGAGCCTCAGTGATGCTCAGAAACACAAGTTCATCACGCTTGGACGCATGCTGGTGCCCGAGCGCGGGCGCTTTGCGATGGAAATGAAGCATTTTCGCGTTGGTGAGGGCGATCAGCACGGGGCGCCCGCAGCCATAGGAGGGAAGTCAGCGCCAAGTCAGGCGGCGTCTACGCCTGCGACGACAACACCCGGAGCGAGCGGAGCGACGTCAACGCCGAGCGCGGCGGCGTCTGCGCCTGACGCGGCGTCGCCCGAAGCGAACGGAGCGACGTCAACGCTGAGCGCCGCGTCGCCTACACCCGCCACGACAACACCCGGAGCGAGCGGGGCGACGTCAGCGCCGAGCGCGGCGGCGTCTGCGCCCGCCACGACAACACCCGGAGCGAGCGGGGCGACGTCAGCGCCGAGCGCGGCGGCGTCTGCGACTGACGCGGCGTTGCCCGAAGCGAACGGAGCGACGTCAACGCCGAGCGCGGCGGCGTCTGCGACTGACGCGGCGGAGAAAGCTACCAATGGAGCTACGGCCGAACCCAGTGGAGCTGCATCGGCACCTATTAGCACGACGACGCCGGCAGCCAGCGGAGTAACAAAGTCTGCACCTGAAGCGGCGACGCCCGCTGCCAGTGGAGCAACGGCCGAACCAAGTGGAACGGCATCTGCGCCTACCCCGCCGACGCCGGCAGCCATTGGAGCGACGTCGGCGCCAACCGGGGTGGAGTCAAGACCAAGCGGAGCAACGGCCGAACCAAGTGGACCAACGGCCGCACCAAGCGGGACGGTGTCTGGGCATGGCGCCACTGCATCCGCCGCGAGCGGAATGACGAAGGCGCCAAAAGGGGCGACAAACCATGCATCTGTGCGCCGCTACGCCAACCATTACACGTACAACTCGCGCCGCTACGGAACCGCATACGGCCGTAACCCTGTTGCGGCCGTCATCAGGGGAGTATTCGGCGGTGTCGCCGATCTTGGCTCACTCGCCGCTTACCCGGTCTATTGCTTCCCGCACTACGGCCGCTGCCACTTGTTCGTGCCGTATTGAGGTAACCGCAAACTGCAGCCGCGACTTTGGGTACGATGGCTTCGCGGGGCTTCGCCCGTTGCCCGGACTCGCAGGTACGCCGTTAATTCATTGCGTCTGAATGCGAACCGCCAGGTGTACGTCAATGAAGAATAAGCCAATGCGTGGTTCCATTCATGCAATGAAAATCGGCATCGGCATTGCGGCCGCGACGATCATGTTGGCAGGGGCGTCTGCCGGATCACTGGCGCAAAACGGCACTGTCCACCTTAACGTCGTCAATGCAGGGTTCATTGTCAGCACCGGGAGCGGCACAGGGACCTTAAACTATCAAGGCAGGATATATCAGCTGAGGGTCGGCAGCACCGGCTTCGGCATTGGGGTCGCTGGGGGCGCGTTGGTGGGCACCGCCTACAATATGCGGACTGCGGCGGACATCGCCGGAACGTATAGAACGATGGCCGTTGGGCTTACGGTCGGCGGCGGCGCAATTGCGGCGCGGTTTCAAAATGAGAACGGTGTGATCCTTGATTTGCTTGGAGGACAGCTTGGTTTACAGGTATCGCTCGGCTCGGCCGGGATGACCATCGCTTTGCAATAGCCGCAAGTGCTGCGCTGCGCTTCCGGCTCCCGGTCGTGGCGCCAAAACGGCCTTGCTTCAACCAATCGCGCTACGCGAGCCCGAGCGTTATTTTTTTGGGGCCGTCGGTGATGGGTCCGCACCCACAATGGCCACCGACCGGCGAGAGTTGAGTCTCCAGCTTGCGGCCATCACGCGGCTGGAGACGAGCCCATCTAGCCTGCATCTCTCGCTGTCAGGCCCATCTTCGACACTTGGAGCGGGCTGGCATGGGATAAGTGGTTGATTTTGTTTGTCTGAGTGAGGCCGATTAGCGAAAGTGTCGTGCCACGTATATAGCGGATCAGGCTTGACATTGTGTGGAAAATCACCGCTCTTTGTGCGCACCAGCACGTGGAGTTGGCGATGTACTTCCGCCGCAAGACCTCAGCCGGGCGCGCCTATCTGCAGATTGTCGAGAGCCGCCGCGACGGCGACCAGGTGCGTCAGCAGGTGATCGCAACGCTCGGGCGTTTCGAGGAGTTGCAGGCGAGCGGCCAGCTGGAGCGTCTGGTGCGTTCGGGCGCGCGCTTTGCGGCCAAGGCCATGGTGTTGAGCGCGGCCGGCGATGAGGCCGCGACGACGATTGCGGTCCGCCGCATCGGCCCGGCGCTGGTGTTCGAGCGGCTGTGGCAAGAGACCGGCTGTCGCGCGGCGATTACGGAGCTGACGGGGAAACGCAAGCACGGCTTTGCCTTGGAACGCGCGGTCTTCCTTACGGTGCTGCACCGGCTGTTCGTGAGCGGTTCCGACAGAGCGGCGGATCGCTGGCGCGAGGATTATGCCATCGCCGGCATCGAGACGCTCGATCTGCATCACCTCTATCGAGCCATGGCGTGGTTGGGCGAGGAGCTGCCGGAAAAGGAGCAAGACGGCCGCACGCCGTTCGCGCCGCGCTGCGTGAAGGATGTAGTGGAGGAGCGGCTGTTCGCGCATCGGCGCGATCTGCTGACCCGGCTCGACCTCGTGTTCATGGACACCACCAGCCTCTACTTCGAGGGCGCCGGCGGCCAGACGCTTGGCCGGCACGGCTACAGCAAAGACCATCGTGCGGACCTGCGGCAGATGATCCTCGCGGTGCTGATCGACGGCGACGGGCGGCCGGTCTGCTCGGAGATGTGGCCGGGCGACACCGCCGACGTGACGACGCTGATCCCGGTGATTGATCGGCTGCGGGGCCGCTTCAACATCGCGCGGGTGTGCGTGGTCGCCGACCGCGGCATGATCAGCGCCGAGGCCATGGCCGAACTGGAGGCGCGGCGGCTCTTCTACATCCTGGGCGTGCGCGAGCGCACCGACAAACTGGTGCGCGAGTTGGCGCTCGATGATCCGGCGCCGTTCATGCCGCTGGCGTTGAGCAAGCGCGGCAGGGAGATCGATTACGAGGCCAAGACGGTCAAGCTGGCGGGACGACGCTACATCGTCTGCCGCAACCATCAGGAAGCGGAGAAGGACGCCGCCGATCGCGCCTCGATCGTGGCCGCGTTGGAGCGCCAGCTCGCCAAGGGCGACAAGGCGCTCGTCGGCAATGCCGGCTTCCGCCGCTACCTCAAAACGATCGGCGACGAGCGCTTCGCCATCGACCCGGACAAGATCGAGGAGGAGAAGAAGTTCGACGGCGTCTTCGTACTGCGCACCAATACCGATCTCAACCCGCTCGAGGCGATGCTTTGCTACAAGCAGTTGTGGATGGTGGAGCAGACCTTCCGCACCGCCAAGCACCTGCTCTCAACTCGGCCGATCTTCCATAAACTCGACGAGACCATTCGCGGTCACGTGTTCTGCAGCTTCCTCGCCCTGGTGCTGAAGAAGGCGCTGGAGGACCGCATCGCCGCGCTCGGACGAACCGGCTCCTGGCCGGAGATCATTGCCGATCTCGATTCGCTGACCGAGACCGAGATCGAGCACGACGGCAAGCGCTTTGTCGTTCGCTCCGCCCCGCGTCCCGCCGCCAGCCTCGCCTTGCGCGCGGCCGGTGTCGCGCTGCCGCCGACCGTCCGCGACGCCGCGGCCTCCTGACTTACGCCAAATCCGAATATGTAGTGCCAAGCCGCCAACACGGCGCGGATTGTCGTTGCCGCTCAGCTACTTCGCAAACCGGACTGTTGAAGATGGGTCAGGCAAGTCGGGTCGAGAAGACTTTCCACTTATTTCGCAGCGATGGCCTCGGCGCCCGCGATCCTCTCATCACGTCGCTCAGGTCTTCCCGCGCGCCGCTAGCTGTTTCGTCCCGGGCTTTGATGGGGCATTCTTGTCGAGCGATTCGAAGGATGCGCTATGGGCCAGGTTCTTCATGGGTGCGCCACGACGACAGAGACGGTCCGTCGATAGCCATCTCTGAGGCCGCCTTCCAGGGGCTCGACCTCTAGCGGAAGCGCTCTACTTGTAATATCCGACGCCGCAGCCTAAACCGCCGACCCTGGTCACCAAGCTCACCTTCGGAACCGGCGTCTTGTCAGCGCCCGGCCTCGGAAACATGTAGCTGATCTCGGTTATTTCACCTTCTGGCTTCTGGAACCCAGTGTATTGTTCGGCGCCAAAAGATTTGCCGGTAGAGTCCTTGAGGGTCCTCACGTCCATACCGATCAATTGCTCGGCATTGTTGTTGCCAATTGCAACGAACTTCCCGTCGCTAACATTAGCGCAAAAAACATAGAGGTCCCTATCTAGGAACCCGCCTTCTCCCTTGTTGAACATTTCGAGCGCCTTTGCCTTGTCCGCTTTCACGGCGGCGACCGCCTTCATCAGCATCGCTTTGGCTTCATCGGCAGTGCCGCCTGTCTGCTGGGCGAAAGCGGTTGGCGAGAGCGCGAGGGCTGCGGCCGAAGCCGCAGCGATCATCAGTGCGCGAATCATGACATTCCTCCTTGGTTGGGAGCCTTGGTTGCCCCCCGCGGCGCGGAAATCCCGCGCCGGCGGCCGGCCCGGACGGCCTGATCCGAATTTGGCTCGATCGCAAGTTCGTCGATCGGTTGCGCTCGCTGCGCGGCCCTGCGAGAGCTACAGCGACGTGATCCTGAGGCTGGCGGATGCTGCGTGCGATGAGAGGCGCTAGTCGACCTTGGCCAGTAACTTTTCCATCTCGGCAGCCGTGAAGCCGCGCATGGTCTCGGTGCGAACTGTGCCCAGTTCATCCGCGCTTAAGATGACAATCGAAGCAGTCTCGTCGTCGGGGGCCTCGAAAACCACTACGACGTCGTGCGCGCCTTGGGTCCAGATCATCTCCTTGACGGTCACGCCGTGCTTCTTGGCTCGGCTCCAGAAAGCCTCCGCCCGTTTGACCGTGTCCTTGACTTGGTGAATCCCTTTCTCGGTAAACCGGAAAAGCGTGACGTAGATCGGCATGGCGTTTTCCTTCCCGGATGGTGTCTCGTTCTTGAGGGCTCCCATACTAACACGGCGCCAACCCGCTACGTATGACGCCGCGGCTTTCGATCATTTGCGTCACATTGATGGTCGGTCAGATTGCAGCCTGTTCGAAGCGCGCCCCGGGTGAAGCCGCGCAAGATCGGGCCGGCCAGTCGTGAATCTCGACCTCGCACCACTTCCCCGAGTTCGCCGGACGTAAGCGTCATCCTACGCTGAGAGCCATACGGCCGGCAGACACCGCAGCGGCGACCAGCAGGATTTGCTCGACGACGCTCATCCGGGCGTTGGCTCTGGCTGGCCCGGCCTGCCGCGCCATGTCGTTCGTGACGACGGCGCAGGCTATGGCCACGGCAAGCGCGACGGCAAGACCACCTCTCTTAACCACGCATTCCTCAGGTAACATTGCCAAAACTTGGAAGGTCCGCAATAGGTGGATTCAAGAGTTGGAACCGTCGATAAGGAACGGCAGGAGTCCGCCGAACCTGACATCCGCGTGTTGGCATCACGGGTCCCGTGGCCGGTTGAGTATCGGACCGGCGTCTCGTTGTTTCCGGACTTGTAACCGCGCGGTAACCGCGGCAGCGCTCCTTTCTTCGATATCCCTTTCTGAGCCCGTGAATGCGCCTCCCGGTTGCACGGGAGTTCACTCCCGTTCACATCTGTATATCGGAAATTGTGAGGAGAATGGCGTTCCGGAGAGGACTTGAACCTCTGACCCCAGGTTTAGGAAGCTTTCACCTCAATCACGCGTCGCGCTGTTCGATCCGCCGGCCGACCCGGCGGCGATCGTTCGGCACTACACATTCTCGCCCGAGGACATGGCGCTGATCCGCCAGCGGCGCCGCGCCGCCAATCGGCTCGGGTTTGCCGTGAACCTTGCTTATCTGAGATTTCCTGGCCGTGTGCTCGACATTGACGAAGCTCCGCCCGCCGACATGCTGACTTTCAGCGCGACGCAGATTGGGTGCGATCCGGCGGATTTCGGCGTCTACGCGCGGCGCGACGAGACGCGCCGGGAACATCTTGGAGAACTTCAGGCCTATCTCGCCGTGCGTCCCTTTCGGCGCGAAGACAAGCGCGCCGTCGCGCGTGTCGCGATTGAACAGGCGACCGGTTCGGATCGTGGAGACGCCATTGTCTCCGCGATGATTGAACATTTGCGCGGGCGGCGTATTCTGCTTCCGGCCGCCGCCGCCTTGGAGAAAATCGCGCTGGCGGCGCGTGCCGTCGCTCGCAAACGCGCTTACAAGAATCTCGTCGAAGGCCTGCCGCCAGAAACCATCGCCGGATTGGACGCGTTACTCGTCGTCGCCGACGATCAAGATCGCACACCTCTCGCCTGGCTGCGCGAATGGCCGGAAGCGCCGCGACAGAGGAATTTGGTCGATGTTGTCGAACGGCTGCAAGCCGTCCGAAAGCTCGGCGTCGGAGCCGACCGAGAGAAGCGCATTCACCGCGCGCGTTATGCGGCGATCACCCGCGAAATCAGCGATCGTTAGCGCTCAACATCTTGCGCGTTTCGAGGCTCCGCGTCGTCTTGCAACGCTGGTCGCATTCGCCCGCGAGACGGAGGCCGTTCTCACTGACGCCGCGCTCGTCATGTTCGACAAGATGCTCGGCTCCGTGTTCCGTCGCGCCGACCGCGAGCACAAGGACAATGTCGCCGACCGGGCCGAAACGCTCGATGCCTCGACGCGAGCCTTGCTCGGCATGGCCAAAGCCATGCTCGCCGCTAAGGCGAAGAACGAAGACCAGGTCGCCGCCGTCGAGCGGGCGCTCGGCTGGGAGCGCCTGAAAACCCTTGTTTCCGAGGCTGATGCGGCCGTCGCCAGCGCGCGCTCGGACAATCTCGGCGAGGTCGTCGAGCGCTATGCGAGCGTACGGCGCATGTCGCCAGTCATCCTCGGCACTTTCGCCTTCCGATCGTGGAAAGACAATGATCCATTGCTTGCGGCGCTCGACGTGGTGCGTGATCTGCATGCGACCGGCGCGAAGAAACTGCCGCCGCATCCGCCGACCTCCTTTCTCAGGCCGGTATGGCGCAAGCTCGTCAAAACCGACGCCGGAACCGATCGCAAGGCCTATGAAGTCGCGGTCATGACGGCGTTGCGCGAACGGTTGCAATCGGGCGACATATGGGTGGGAGGCAGCCGCGCGTTTCGCGCTTTTCGACGATTTTCTGCTGCCTCCGGAAGCGTTCGCCGCGCGCCGGAAGGCCGGTGAATTGGGCCTCCCGGTCGCCGATCGTTTCGACGATTGGCGCGATGAAAAAACCAACCGTCTCGAAACGCGCCTTCGCGAGGTCGATGCTCTCGCCGTCGCCGGTGAGCTGCCGGAGGCCTCACTCACCGAGGAAGGTCTGTCGATCAGCCCCATTCGCAAGAATGAGAACGAGGCGGCTGATGCGATCATCCGTCGGCTCTACGCACTGTTGCCGCGTCTGCGCGTCACCGAGCTTTTCGCCGAAGTTCATGGTTGGACGGGCTTCGCCGATCGTTTCGCGCATCTGCGCACCGGCGCGTCGCCGGACGACGCGCGCGCCTTGATGACGGCATTGCTCGCCGACGCCACCAATCTCGGTCTGGCGCGCATGGCCCGGAGTTCCGGGGCTTTCAGCCCTTCGCGAAAATTTGGGGCGACGGCGATACGTCGTCCTCGGATGGCCAGTTTTTCCGCGCGGGCGGACATGGCGAGGCCCGCGCCGACTACAACGCCAAATACGGCTCGGAGCCGGGCGTGAAATTCTACACGCACGTCTCCTATCGCTACGCGCCGTTCTATTCGAAAGTCATCGCGGCGAACGCCAGCGAAGCCCCCCACGTTCTCGACGGTTTGATGCACCATGAAAGCTCGATTGACATCCGCGAGCACTACACCGACACCGCCGGCGCGATCGATCACGTATTCGGCCTCTGCTACCTTCTGGGGTTCCGCTACGCGCCGCGCATTCGCGATATCGCCGACCGGAGGCTCTATATCGTCGGCGCGCGCAGTGCTTACAACGCGCTCGATCCCGTGATCGGGGGCGCACTGGATTTGCGCGTCGTCGGCGAAAACTGGGATGAGACATTGCGCCTCGCGGCATCAATCAAGGCCGGAACCGTCACCCCTTCGGCGATCCTGCGCCGTCTCGCCGCCTATCCCCGACAGAATGCGCTCGCCAAAGCGCTCAAGGAAATCGGTCGTCTCGAACGTACCCTCTTCACGCTCGATTGGATCAGCGACCCCACGTTGCGACGGCGGACGAACGCCGGTCTCAACAAGGGCGAGGCGCGCAATGCGCGCGCGCGCGCCGTGTTCTTTCACCGTCTCGGCGAAATCCGCGACCGCACCTTCGAAAATCAGCGCTATCGCGCCTCCGGGCTCAACCTCGCTGTCGCCGCTATCATCCTTTGGAACACCGTCTATCTCGGCCGCGCCGTCGAAGAACTGCGCTCGCGCGGCGAAACCATTCCCGATGAGCTCGTCGCCCACGTCGCCGCTCGGTTGGGAGCATATCGCGTTCAATGGTGATTACGTTTGGCCAACGGAGCCGCTCGAAAATGGCTCCCGCCCCCTACGAAACCCGCGCGCCGAGTTCCTCGGTGCGGCTTAGCGTACGTTTTGGAACAGATTCTGCGATGACCCGACGTGCGCGGAAACCTCTCCGACAGCGCATCGTGCGCCCGCGCCAGCCGCACGGGGCATCGCGCAAACAGGGCGCGCCAGGGGTTACGAACAGGCGTTCACATAGGCTTGACCAATGTAGCTGCCCCAGGAATTGTAGACGGGCTGATAGCTCCAGCATCCGCCGCCCCATGCGGCTCCCGCGACGATTGCCGGTCCCCACCAGCCGTCGATGAAGACGCCGTTCCTGAAGAAACCAGGATGAAAGAACCGGGGACCGCGAAAGGCGACGAAGCCCGGGCGGAAGCCGGGCCGGAAACCTGCAAAGCCCGGATGGAAGCCGGAATGAAACCCACCTCCGAAGCCAGGGTGAAACCCGCCTCCGAAGCCGGAGTGAAAACCGCCGCCTCCAAATCCGCCGCCCATGTGCATTTGGGCAGCTGTGGCAGGGGCCACTGGGGATATAGCGGCCGCCAGAATTGTCAGCACTGTCGTCAACGTGATCTTGGAAGTCGAACTGCGCATGCTACACCTCCGAAAATCTCAACCGCGCTGGCGCCTAAATGCAGCGCGGACCGCAGGAGAACACCCTGGAGCACCTCAATCTTCGTTCGCGATTTGATCAAATAGTCGAGAGCCATCGCTTAGCTCCGGTAACGGCGGGTCGTGATTACGCCCAGGTGCTATTAGGGCAGCCGGCCGACGGGAAGCGACACGGATGGTTGGCGACCAACACCCGCCAAGCGATCGAGCCAGGCTCGCACTGTGATCGGTACAATTATTGGCGAATATGACAACCTGCTCAAGGCTGGCGGAATCGATCGTCCTGGTCGGTCGCGCTGCCGTGCCAGCCAGGCCGGCAATTTTGAAATAGTGACGGAGTGTTTGATCCGGATGATACCTCAGGCAACTCGGGGTTCGGCCGGCCGCCGTGCGCGGGCAAAATATTTCCATGCGCGGGATGACAACAGGCAGTAAAGTGTGCCCGCCGTTATTGGCGGAGCATTTTCTTACAGGGGCGCCGCTACTCGCAGATGCGATGGTTGTCGGTAAGTATCCCCCGGCAAAGCCGGGGGCTTTATGGTGTGAACCGCTCAAAGCGGTAGGAGGGGTCGCTGAGGCGCCCCCTTGAGTTTGGCGGCCACCTGAAGGTGGCGTTTTTCAGCGCCAGAGATTTATCTGTTCGAGCCTCTGATCCTCTTTCTCTTGGTTGCGAATGTAGGCGCGGATCGCCTCCTCGTCCCGCCCGACCGTGTTGACGAAGAAACCTCGGGCCCAAAAGTGCTGTCCGACGAAATTGCGTTTGCGCTCTCCATAAACCCGAGCCATGTGGATCGCGCTCTTGCCCTTGATGTACCCGACGACCTGCGACACCGCATGTTTCGGCGGGATCGACAGCAGCATGTGCACGTGATCGGGCATCAAGTGCCCTTCTTCGACCTTCGACTCCTTCTGGAGCGCAAGCCGGCGGAAAACCTCGCCCAGATGGCGCCGTAGCTCCTGATACAACGTCCTGCGCCGACATTTCGGAATGAAAACCACATGATATTTGCAGTCCCATGTGGTGTGGCTTAGGCTCTCGTACTCGTCCATCGGTGGAGTTCCTTTCGTGTGAGTGGCTGCTCACGTTGGAACTCCGCTGATGGACCGCCCTAAACGTCAAACTGCTACTGCCACCCCGGCAAAGCCGGGGGGTCTCCCGCTTACGCTAGCTCCATGGCGCAGGACATCGAAATGGAAATGCTCGGCGTGTGCAGCATTCGTGCCCGGCCCCAGCACGGTGGTGAACCAGCCGCAGGCGGCTTGTCGCACTGTCCGCGCGAACAAGGCTTCCGCGGAATTCGCTTCATGGCCGATGACGATACGTCGCCGATCGGCGAGCGTGATTGTGGAAAGATCTATGGCGATGCCCTTGGCATGCGGGTTCGGATTGCCGCTCGGAAGCCGGATCGGGCTGCGACATGAGTAGCCGCCAGTATCGAGCGCGACAATGTCCGAGCCAAGCATCGCCGTGGCAAGCGGCGCCATCAGGTTCTGCGCAAACCTCGTGAAGGCGAGAGCGAATGCGCAATCGAGAATTGGATGGTCGGGCATGTCGATCGCAGCGCCATTGGCCAAGCCGATCGAGCTGACGCGCACCGGCTCGGCGATCGCGCAATCGGCGAGTGGAGCCGGGGGGGCGGGTACGATTTCGGCGTCGATGCGATTCGCTCTGAGCTCCGCGAGACACGTTGCCGCATCAGCAGGCTGAGGGACCAAAGGCGTCACTGCTGACGGCGCCTGCACAGCAGGAGTTGTTATTGAGGGCGGCGTCGCAAGCGTCCGGCCGCGGGGCTGCGGTTCCGACGATGAGGGCGGTGGTCGCACTGGCGGCAAGGGCGGCTGGCCGCTCGCGCCTGCGTTGGCCCACGAGACCGACGCCCAAATCATCAGCGCGCCGCACGACCTCAATGTGCTCGCGACGGCGCCGCGGAAAATTCGCTGACGTCGCGCACGAGCATTCGCCCAAGAATTTCCCGTCTTTGCTCCTTTGGAATTGCTTCTCGGCCGGCGACGCAATCCAAGGAATCCTTCAAATTCCAACCTTCCCGCCGCGTCTACGGCTGTCCGCGGTTGGTCTCTAGTCCCCGCCGCTCGCTCACCGGGCCCGGTAGCGCCACGGGGGAATCCTCGTCCTCGAACTTCACCACGGTCCCGGGGCGCACCATCGCGGCCAGGTCCACCGCGTCCCAGTTCGTCAGACGGATGCAGCCGTGGAACTCGGTCTTTCCGATATTCGTGGGCTCGGGCGTGCCGTGAATTCCATAAGAGGGGGCGGTCAGATCGATCCAGACAAGACCGACCGGATTGTTTGGCCCCGGTCTGATGGTCAGCTTTTGTCTCACGTTCAAGCCTTTCCACGCAAATTTCGGATCATAAATGAAGTTTGGGTTCCACTCGACGCGTCGCACCTTGAAGGCGCCACTGGGAGCCGGCTCTTCTTCGCTGCCGATCGTCGCCGGGTAGAAAGCGAGCAGCCTGCCTTCCTTGTCGTAGGCGCGGACGTTGCGTGCGGGCTTGTCCACCACGATTGTCGCCACGCTCTCTTTCGCGGCTCCTTCGCTATTGTTTGGCGGGATGGCTTCGAACGTGTCTCGCCCGGCGCGCAGATTGAGGGACTTCACGTCGGCCACAACGATCTCCTGCCCCGGGCGCTCGAAATCGGCGCGCGGGTTCAGCTTGCGAAGAAACTCCATGTTCATGTGGAATTACTCGGCCAGTTCCGCCAGCGGACTTGTGTAGGAGAGACCGTGGCGCTCGGCCATCTGCTTCAGGTCCACGGGAATCTCTTTGTCAAACGGTCCGGCGAGGTCCGCGTCGGTGATCGTATAAGGCTTCAGCACCGGCTCCGAAGCGCCCGAGATCAGCGCCTTCCAGGTATCGGCGTCCAGAATTCCGGTGGCGGGCAGGTTATTGGCCTGCTGGAAAGCTCCGATAGCGCGTCGGTAGTTGTCGCCATTCATGCCGTCAATTTCCCCCGGAGAGAAATGGTCTCGATCAAGGAGCACTTCGGCTTTGGCGATCAGCGAAGGGTCGCCGTCGTTCTTGCCGCTCGACGCAGAGGCGCTGATTGATGCCGCGCTGATTTCCGGCGCTCCCCCGGGCGTCCTGTGCGCGGCTGCAGCGGGCAAGGAAGCGAGTTCGGCGAGAAAAAACGCGGCGATCAAGCGGGTCATCCAACAATAGCCGGCTCAGCTCGGTCCGGTTCCGAGCTGCAGACAAATAAGGAACCGCGCGGAATTCAAGTCAGACGAGGACGCGGGCCCCGTCCTCTTTCTCACCACTGGCGACGATCCTCAGAACGTCGTAGGGCAAGGGCCGTTGCAGTTCGAGCGCTTTGGCGCGTCGGCCGAAAGCCAAAGGTCGACTTCCGCCTCGGTCGTTAGGATCACCGGCATTGCCTTGGGATAAATCGGCGCGACGACGGCGTTCGCTTCCGTCGTCAGGAAACCGAATGGGATCGATGGATAGCCCCTCTCTTGCTTCGAGCCGCGCTTCGTCGAGGCGACCCAATCCGCCAAGGCGACGGCGAGGTAGAAATACGCAGCCGAAAAATTCCGGTTGGCCTCGATCGCGCGGCGCAGTTCTCCGACCGCTTCTTCATTCTTGGCAAGAAAGACTTTCACCGACCCTTTGAAGGTCCGCCAAAGATAGACGGCCGTATCGCGAGGGCTCAGCCGCAGCGCATCCTCGATGTGACCCGCAGCCTCTTCGCCACGGCCAACAAAATTTTTGGGCCAGTCCGATAAACGCGTGGGCAGCGGCGAGATTCCGGTCGATCTCAAGCGCTCGCTCGAATTCGGCAATGCCTTGCCCGGCCCGGTTGGTGTAGATGTAGACGACGCCCAAGCACAAATGTCCCGAAGCTTTCTCAGGCGCGATCGAAAGCGCCCTGACCGCAAGGGCTTCGGCTGCCGCCAATCGAGCGGCGCGGTCGTCGCTCAGGTGCATTCCGACAAGTACGATGCTTGCAAGCGCCGCGCCGACGATCGCATCGACGTTGCCGGGATCGAGCGCCAGCGCGCGCTCGAAAAGCTTTCGGGCGTCTGCGAGATTGTCCGAAGTTAGCGTTTTGTTGTACGCGCTCATTCCCCGAAAATAGAGGTCCATTGAGTCGGGACTCGGAGCCCGTTCGGCGCGCCTCGCCTCGGCGATGATGAGCTGCGTGCTTCGGCGCCATTGCGCCCGGCGTGGCGCGTGGGCTCAAGCTGCGTCACGATCGCACTACAGGGCCGGGTGAGCCAAGCCCGCAACGCCCCAAAATCGACGGCTGGCCGCAACTCGCCTTTCTCCTGCGCCCAGTTGCACACACTAACGAGTATTGCGCCAGCGTTTCTTTTGAAGACCGATTTTAGGATTCGACGAGGATCACCAGCGACTCAGGCACAACGCCATCGAAGGCCATCGCGTCAGCGGCTGCCGTGGTCTGCATCGCCGCCATCATGGCGTTCATGTCCGGTACGTCCATCATCAACGCCACCCGATTCGGATTTTGCGGATCGGCGAATGTTCGGATGTTGGTTATCCCGAGGGGACCGAATAGCTCTTTGCGCTTGGGGGAGGTAAGCCAGTGCTTCGAGCCCTTTGTAATGTTATGATGGGCGATTATTGTTGGCATGGCATCATCTCTCTCATCACGGCCGACGGCGAAATCGTCGCCAACGGCCAGACCCATATAGGTTGAAAGGGTGCGAGCGCTACGCGTGTAAATGTCGCAGATGGGTCATTCGCGTCCGGGACGAGCCGGCTGCGAGTCGAGTTACTTCCGCTAGTCCCAAAAGCTGTTGCGCCTGTCTGCTGTGCGCAAATTGTGTTGAAGAACCCGCTTGGCCGACGAGAGCGAATAGCGGTTGCGATGACAGTCAGGGCGGCCGAGTGAGGCCGCTCCCCCTCATGTGACGAAGACCGGCGCCGGAAGGGGGATGATCTTTGCCAGTTTCCTCAGGTTTTGGGCGGTGGCCGCCAACAGGAACTCATCTTTGGTTCCGCTCGGCCCGCGCAGGCGCAATCGGTCGAGCCTGAGGATCCGCTTCAGGTGAGCGAAGAGCATCTCAACCTTCTTTCGTTGGCGGCGTGAGACAGCGTAGGCCTCGGTCTTTGCAATTGCGCGCGCCTTGTCGCGAGCAGCTTCGTGGACCGAGCGCGCGATCTTGCGTGCGGGTGCGTTCGGGCAGCATGTGGGCTTGAGCGCGCAGGCCTCGCAGTCGCGCTTGCTGGCGAAGTAGATCAGCGTTCCTTCCTTCGTCAGCCCCTGGCGTGGCTTGGAGAAAGCGCGGTGGTATTTCCTTAGCTCTTTGCCGCCGGGGCAGACATAGAGGTTGCGATCCGGATCGAATGCGAAGTCGCTGCGGGAGAAAACTGGACAACTTGATTCGCTATCGACAGGAAAAGTCGCCGCTCCAAACGAAGGCGCTCGTTCCGAGGTTGTTGATTTGCGGGCCTCGACCTATTCCTATTCGGAGCATGCCGCTCCTCTTCCCAACGTGCGACGATCTCGAGGGGGTGCCCAAATGAAGCTTCCCTCGATGGGGTTCGCAACCGCCGACTTCGATGCGATCCCCCCGGCCATCGAGCGCGGGGAGAGCGGAGAGAGCGTCTCTCGCACCAGAAAGGGACGGCTTAAGGTTGAGGATGGTCGAGTACGGACCCGGCTATGTCGCGGACCATTGGTGCGATCGCGGGCATGTGGTCTTCGTGATCCAAGGGACAATCGAGGTCGAATTGCGCGATGGACGCACCTTCACCCTTAGGCCGAACATGAGTTTTGCCGTCTCGGACCACGGCAACTCGTCGCATCGCATCAAGACGAGCGAAGGGGGCGCGGCCTTCATTGTCAACTGAATCCGGCGCCGCCGGGACGAGCATCGCGAAGGGCGGCGAATCCCCTGAGACGTCCAGGCGAAGGACCATCCTGAGGGTTCGTCACCTCACCGCCGAAAACTTCGCGCCTTTCGGTCAGGTGCTGCAGGCGGCTGGCCCGCCAGACCGCGTGGCGAACAGTGGGACCGCCGACATCTATCACGATGTCGCGGTCGTGGACGTGGCGGTCGAGGGTGGCCGCGTCCGGGTGAGCGTGGCGCAGGTCCGGCCGCAGCCGCTTCCGCTAAACGTCGAGCTCATGGAGCGCCATCCGCTCGGAAGCCAGGCGATCGCGCCGCTCAGCGAAGTTTCGATGCTGGTCATTGTGGCGCCTCCGGGTCCTCTGGACCTCGCCTCGATTGTCGCGTTTCGCGCTTGGCGCCAAGGCGTGAATTACAATCGGGACGTCTGGCATCACCCGCTCGTCGTCCTCGGCCGCGGGGCCGACTTCCTGATCGTCGACCGGGTAGGGCAGGGCGACAATCTCGTCATCGAGAGACTGAAGACCCCTCTCGTGATCGAAGCGGCGGAGGATGGGTCGGGGAGCTAGGCGAGCCGCTCCTCACGGCCGCGCACGATCTGGGACAATGTTACGGCGATGACCAACGCCCCGCCGTAAAACAAATCCTGGACGAAGTTGCTCACTCCCAGGATGGACAAGCCCGTGATGCCGGTCACCAGGAAATAGACGCTGATGATCGTTCCCCACGGGTTGAACCGGCCAGGGCTCACGCTTGTCGCGCCGAGGAAAGCCGCGGCGAAGGCGGGCAGCAGGAACGAGAGCCCGGAGCTCGGGTCCGCCGCCGCCGTCGTGCCGACGTAAAGCACGCCGGCGATCGCGCCCATGAGGCCGGAGCAGATAAAACCCCCCATGCGGATTCGATCGACAGCGATTCCGCTGAGCCTTGCGACGTCGCGCCCGCGGCCGACGAACAGCAAGCGCCTGCCCAACGCGGTGTAACTGAACACGTACCAGATCACCGCGCAGAGGATCAGCGCGTAGTAGAAGCCGAGCGGCACGCCGAACAGCCGCCACACAATCACCGCGTCGACCAGAACCTCCGACACCCCGCTAATGGTCTGCTGATCACCGAGCCAGAGCGTCAGGCCGTGCACGAAACTCCCGACGCCCATCGTGACGATCAGCGAATTCATGCGGAAGTAGAGGACGAAAAAGCCGTTCACGACGCCGATAATCACGCCCGCGACAAGGGCCGCCAGCACGGCTAAGCCGATCGGCGCGCCATGATTCACATTGAGCACGGCGAGCAGCGTGGCGGCGAATGTCAGGCCGCTGGCGATGGAGAGGTCGTAATCGCCCGCCGTCAACGGAATGATCAGGCCGAGCGCCGTCACGACAATGACGGCCTGGGAGCCGAGGATCGTCGAGAAGTTCGACCAGGTGAGGAAACTCTCGGGGCGAAGAAAGCCGAACAGGGCGATGGTCAGCGCCCAAACGATCGCCAGCGCCAGACGCTCGAACCAGTCGATGAATGGACCTGGATCGGCACCAGCCCGGCGGCTCGGGCGGCCGCTCTCGCCTGTCTTGCTCACCGCCCGTCGTCTCCCGTCGGGTAATCAATTGCCTCCATAGCAGGCCTGCGCGATCGCAGTCTTGCTGATGGCGTCGCCCACGAGCTCCTTCGATATGTCGCCCCGGGTTAAGACCAGGACGCGGTCGCAGATCGCTGTAAGTTGCTCATAGTCCGAACTGGCGCACAAGACGCAGGCGCCGGCTTGCGCGGCTGAGGCGATCGCGTCGAACACCTGCGCGCGTGCCCCAACGTCGACCCCTTGCGTAGGCTCGTCGAGCAGGATGAGCCTTGGATTCGTCTGAAACCATTTCGCGAGCAGCACTTTTTGCTGGTTGCCGCCGCTCAGCGCGCCGAACAATCGCAAAGGATCTCGGGGCGTCACATCGAAGCGGCCGGCGAGGACGGCGGCGTTGCGCGCGAGCGCGCCATCCGAAATCGCCCAAACTCGAGTGATTTGGGAAAGCACCGGCTGATTGACATTCTCGTTCACGCTGAGGGTCGCCACGGCTCCGGAGGCCAGGCGATCGCCGGGAATGAGAATGCACCCCATGGCGATGGCGCGGCGCGGCGACATCTGGACGAGCGGGGCCGCCGCCCCATCAATGGCGATCGTCCCCGCATCGGCGCGCGAGGCGCCGAAAATCATGTAGATGACGTCCGAATAGCCGGAACCGATGAGACCGGTCAGGCCGACCACTTCCCCCGCCGCAAGCTCGATGGAGAATGACTCGACCACGCCGCCTGCCAGCTTGGCGATCGATATGGACGGCCGGGGCAAGGTCTTCGCATGGGGACGCATGGCTTCCAGGTCGACGTGGCGCCCCACGATAAGCCGGATGACGTCGGCCTTGGTCATCGCAGGGGTCTCGAATGTTCCGGCGACGCGTCCGTCCCGCAGAACGGTGGCTCGATTGGTGATCTCGAGGACCTCGTCGATGTCGTGCGAAACGAAGATGACGCTTGCGCCGTCCGCGACAATCTCACGAATGAGCTTGAATAACGCCTCGACGTCGTGCGCGGGAAGAAACGGCGTCGGCTCGTCGAGCACGAGGAGACCGCGAGCGCGGCCCGAGGCGCTCGAGCGCCTGATATCGTTGAACGCGCGGACGATCGCCAGTTGCGCGCGCTCGACCGGCGTCAGCCGCGAAGTCGGCGATAAAGGATCAAGCCGAAGATCGTATCGATCGAACAGCTCGCGGGCCCGCCTGGCCTCGGCGCGCCAGTCGATGAGCCAACGGTCCTCCGCCGCCAGGTCGAGCAAAAGGAAATTCTCGAGCACCGTCAGGGACGGCAGCAGCCCGAGATGCTGATGCACGAAACTGACGCGATGCTCGCGCAAAGCGCTCTGTCCGACCGGCAGTTTGACCGAGCGCCCGTCGATGACGATCGAGGCCTCGCCATCCGCCTCATGAAAACCGGATAGGATCTTAATCAGCGTCGACTTGCCCGAGCCGTTCTGCCCGAGCAAGCCGTGCACTTCGCCGTGGCGGACCGTCAGGCTTACGTTATCGAGCGCCTTGACTCCGCCGAAGGTCTTGTGCAGGCCGTCGATCTGCAGAACGACGACCGACTCGGTCGATCCGATTTGATCTCTGTCGTCGCAACTCAGTGCAGCTTCCACAACTGCCGATACCCGTCGATGTAGGCGTCGCCATAGCCGGTGCTGACCTTCGGCGGCTTGCCCGCTGTGTCGGCATTCTCCTTGTCGAAGATCAGCAGCGGGATCTTGGGATCCTTGTCCGTCGGCAGCCCACAGAGCATCCGCATCTCTGCGTCCATAACCGCTCGGCCGATCCAGTCGAGGTTTTCGCCGACGTCGACATCGACCTTTCCTTCCTGAACGAGGCCAATGGCGAACGGCGTGCCGTTGAACGTTGCGATCTTCACTTTGTCGGCGCGCCCGGCGATCGTGACCGCCGGTACGACCCATTGGGTCAGGACGTCATAGATCGGGATCACGAAATTGACCGACGGGTCGGCGGCCAGCGCGCCTTGGACGTTCGTTTGCGTCTTCGTCGCCATCTCAGGAATATTGACGTTGACATAGGTGAACTTGCAGCCCGCACATTTGGCGAACTCTTCCTTGATGCCGCTCATCATCGAATCGGTCGAGAGGACATCGCTGATGCCGACCACGATGGCGTTCGCTTTTCCGTCGGTCTTCCAGATGGCCCAGTCCGCGAGCAGGGCGCCGGCCTTCTTGTAGTCGATCGGGACGACGGCCGTGACGCCGCCTGGAATGGGCTGCTCATATCCGGTGAGATGCGCCGCGACCACCTTGAGGCCGGCGGCCTCCGCCGCTTTGACCTGCGGCTCGAGAAACCTCGGGTCGGCACCCGCGAGAAGATCAATCAGATTGAATTTGTTGTTGATCGCATAGTCGAACCCTTGCACCCATTGCGTCGGCTGACCCTGGTTCTCCCAGATCTTGAGGTTGAAGCCGATGTCCTTGGCGACCTGCTCCATCGTGGTTTGGATGGTCTTGATGAACGGCACGGCGCTCGAAGCGGGTATCGTCAGGATGGACTTGTCCTTCATGCAGGCGGCGGCGTCGAACGCTTCTCCCGGCGCCTGAAACTTCGGCAGTTGGCGATAGGGTTCGAGCTGTTCCTTTGCCTGTGTCGCGTCAGGGCTCTCCGCGAGAGCCGCAGCCGCGATGAGCTGCAGGGCGGTGACAAGGCTTGAGACCGCAATGCATCGCTTCATAGTTTCGCTCCCTTGCCCCGGGCGGCCTTGAAGGCTGCTTGAACCGCCTCAGCAGACGCAATAACAAGTCCTTATGCGAGACGCAATGTTCGTGCCGCTCTGCACGGGGTCATTGGAAAACAAGGCGCGCGCGGCAAGCCCTCTTGAGGACCGGCGATGAACAGTCTCGACGAGGACCGGGCGCTTCGCGACCTTCGCACCCTCGCGACATTCGGAAAGACGGGACGCGGGGTCAACCGACCCGCGTTGTCCGACGCCGATGTCGAGGCGCGAAAATGGCTCTGCGCCCGGATGGGCGAATGCGGGCTAGAAGCCGAGATCGATGGAGTGGGCAATGTGTATGGCCGCGCAGCGAGCGCGCGGGCCTCGATTCTCCTCGGCTCCCACTCCGACAGCGTGCCCATGGGCGGTTGGCTGGACGGCGCTCTTGGAGTGATCTTCGCGCTCGAAGTCGCGCGAGCGCGCCAATCCTTGCGTCCGGCAGCTCCGGTCGGCTTCGACGTCGTCTCCTTCTCGGACGAAGAAGGGACGTTTCTTGCGTGCATGGGAAGCCGCACGTTCTGCGAGCTTCTTTCCGAAGATGACTTGACGCTCGCGCGCAATGCGCAGGGCGATGGGCTGCTCGAGCGCCTGGACGCGCTCGGGCTCGCACATCGGCAGCGGGCGCAATTCGACGCGATGCGACACCGCGCTTATTTCGAGGCGCACATCGAGCAGGGCCCGAAGCTGTTCAAGGCCGGCGTCGCCATCGGCGTCGTTACGGGCATTGTCGGCCTGCGCCGCTTCCGCGTGCGGTTTCAGGGACAGGCCGATCACGCCGGCACGACGCCGATGGCGATGCGCCGGGATGCGGCCGCGGCGATGTATTCCTTCGCGGTCGCCGCGCCGCAATGCCTCCGCGCCGCGGGCTCCGCGGACTCCGTTTGGAATCTCGGCGTCGCGCGGGTCAAGCCCTGCGCGGCCAACGTCGTGGCGAGCGAGGCGGAACTCGTCGTCGAATTCCGCGACGTGGCCGACGCCGTGATGTCCCGGATGAGCGAAGCGCTGGCGGGATTGGCGGCTGAGCGCGACGGCGTCGGCGGCGTCGCCATCTCGGCGGAGCCCATCGGATCGATCGAGCCGACCGCCATGGACGCTCGACTGGCGGAACAAATCGACGCCGCCGGGGCGGCCGAAGGCGCGAGCCGCTTGCGCATGCCGAGCGGAGCGGGCCATGATGCGATGATCGTCGGGCGACACGCGCCGGCCGCGATGCTGTTTGTGCCGAGCATCGACGGGCGCAGCCACGACGTCGACGAGGACACGACCGAAGAGGACATTCGGCGGGGTCTGCGCGTTTTCGCCCGGGCCGCGCACGCGATGATCGAGTCGCTCGGTCCCGACGGGAACGGCGCGTTGTGACGTGCAAACAAGGCGAGGTCGATGAGAGTTATCGGAGTGGATGTCGGAGGGACGTTTACCGATATCGTCTATTGCGACATGAGCACGGGCGACGTCGCGATTCACAAAGTTTCAACGACGCCGGACGATCCGTCGCGCGCGATCGTCGAGGGCGTGACCGAGACGTGCGCTGCGAACGGCGTCTCGCCGGAGTCGATTGATTTCGTCCTGCATGGAACCACGACGGCGACCAACGCCGTGCTCGAGCACAAGGGCGCGCGCACCGGGATAGTGACCAACCAGGGCTTTCGCGACATCCTGCACATCGCTCGTCACCAGCGCGTCGAGCATTATTCGATCATGCAGGAGCTGCCCTGGCAGAACCGCCCGCTCGCGCCGCGCCGCCACCGCAAAGTCGTCCGAGGTCGGTTGATTCCGCCGCATGGCGAGGAACTCGAGCCACTGAACGAGGACGATATCGTTGCAGCCGCGCGCGCGCTGAAGGCCGAGGGAGTTGAAGCGGTCGCGGTCTGCTTCCTTTTCTCTTATTTGAACCCAGCGCATGAGGACGAGGCCAAGCGCATCCTGACGCGGGAATTGCCGGGCGTCTTCATCACGACGTCGTCGTCCGTGTCGCCGCAGTTCCGGGAATTCGAGCGCTTCACGACGGCGGCGTTGTGCGCCTTCGTCGGTCCGAAAATGCGGACCTATATCGGAAGGCTCGAGTTCGTCTTTGCGAAAAGTCGGGGTGCGCGGCGACTTGCGCATCATGGCCTCGAACGGCGGCGTGGCGACGCCGGCCATGGTGGAGGAGAAACCGGTTGCGACCTTGCTCTCCGGCCTGGCGGCGGGCGTTCTCGGAGGCGCATGGGTCGGAGCGCTGAGCGGGCGGCGCAAGCTGATCACCTTCGATATCGGCGGCACGAGCGCCGATATCGGACTTGTCGTCGACGGGCGTTACGCCGAGACCGACCCGCGCAGCACGTCCATTGCCGGTTTTCCGCTGCTCATGCCGATGATCGATATTCACACCATCGGCGCGGGCGGGGGATCGATCGCCTATGTCGACCAGGGTGGGGCCTTTCGCGTCGGTCCGCGCAGCGCCGGAGCCGTTCCGGGACCCGCAGCCTACGGGCGGGGAGGGGGCCAGCCTACCGTCACGGACGCCAACGTCGTGCTGGGCCGACTCGACAAGGACGACTTCCTGGGCGGCGCGATGAAACTCGACGAGGCGGCGGCGCATCGCGTGATTGAGGCGCTTGCCAATGACCTTAGCCTCGGCAAGCTCGAAGCGGCCGAAGGCATCCTGACTATCATCAACAGCAACATGGCCAACGCCATCCGCTCCCGCACCGTGCAGAAAGGCGTGGACCCCCGCGAATTCGCGCTTGTCGCGTTCGGGGGCGCAGGTCCGTTGCACGGCGCCGAGGTTGCGCAAATGCTGAGCATTCCGGAGGTCATCGTCCCGGCTTTTCCGGGGATCACGTCGGCCATGGGCCTCCTCACCACCGATCTCAAATACGACGCCGTTCGAACCCAGTTTCAGGTCAGCGGCCGGGTCGACCTCAACCGGCTCAACGCCGATCTTTCCGAGATGGAGCGGAGGCTGGCCGCGCAGTTCGCCGCGGACCATCTCGATCCCGACAAGCTGTCCTTCGTTCGAGACGGCGACCTGCGGTATGTCGGACAGGGTTATGAACTGAAAATCCCCATCCCCGGAGGCATCCTCATGAGCGCGGACCTCGATCGGGTCTGGGAGCTCTTCCATCAGGCGCACCAGCGGGAATACGGGCACGCCTTTCCCAACAACCTGATAGAGATTGTCAATGTGCGCGTGAGCGGCATCGGCGCCATGCCGAAAATCCAGACTGTCAAGCCCGCCGAGGGCGGCTCGTTTGCGTCGGCGCACGCGCGAGTGGGACAGTGCATGTTCCGCGTCGGAGGCGAACTCAAATCGTTCAAGACGACGTTCTACCGTCGTCATCTGCTGCCGGTCGAGGAGGCGTTCCCTGGGCCGGCGGTGGTGCTGCAGAAGGACAGCACCACGGTCGTGCCGCCGGGGTGGTCGGCGATCAACGACCGCGCGGGCAACCTCATCCTCAGAGTCAACGGAGGCGCGTGATGGACGACTTCACAAGCTCGAACACCGGCGCTCAGCGCGCAACCCGCGTCGACCCGATCACCGGCGCTGTGATCCAGGGCGCGCTCGAGAATATCGCCATCGAGATGGGTCATAAGCTCATGCGGATGAGCTACTCGAGCATCATCCGCGAATCGGAGGACTTCGGCGCCGCGTTGACCGACGCGGACGGCAATCAGCTTTGCGAATGCAAGATGAGCACGCCACTCCAGTCGGGCCCAATCCCGGGCTATGTCCGGGGCGTCAAAGCCAGGTTCGCCGCGAGAGGCGACGTGTTCCGGCCCGGCGACGTCATCATGCACAATGATCCCTACGGCGGGGCGTCGCACGGTCCCGACGTCGCCTTCTGCGTGCCGGTGTTCGACGGCGAGACGCTGCTCGGCTTCTCGGTCACGACGGCGCACCACCTCGACATCGGCGCGCACACGCCAGGCAGCTGCGGGATCGTCGACGCCGTCGACACCTATGCTGAAGGGCTGCAGTTCAAGGCGATCAAGGTGAGCGACCAGGGCAAGCGAAACGAGGCGGTCTGGAACGTCGTCCGCGACAACATCCGAATTTCAGATCTCGTCGTCGGCGATATGGAGGCGCAGATCGCCGCCGCGCAAATCGGCGCGCAGCGTTACGTCGATCTTGTCCGTTGCTACGGCCGCGCTACGGTCGAGGGGGCGAGCGAGGACCTCATGGACTATTCCGAGCGTCTCATGCGCGCCGCCATCCGGAAGATTCCCGACGGCGTCTATTCGGCTACGACGCACATCGACGGCTATCTCGACGATCCTGAACCCTCACGGCGGGACTTGACCATCGTGGTGACGATCACTGTGGAAGGCGACGAGCTGACGGTTGATCTGGCCGGAACGGCGCCGCAGGTTCCCGATCGGCCGATCAACATGCCGCTCGAGGGCACCGTCGACTGCGCGATCTGGCTGACCTTGCGTTCGATCCTTCTCGACAGCGTCGTCTACGGACCCATTCCGCAGAACAGCGGGCTGACGCGGCCGATCAAGATCGTCGCTCCGAAGGGCTGCCTCGCCAACCCGATCTTCCCGGCCCCGGTGATCGCCCGCTTCTGCCCCGGCAACGCGCTCGCCGATGCGGTGATGAAGGCGTTGGCGCCCGCCGTGCCGAGGCAGGTGAGCGCCGGCATCGGCAACCTGACCGTGATCGCCTTCAGCGGGACGGCGAACGATCAGCAATGGGTCCACATGGAGATCCTCGAGGGCAGCTACGGCGGCCGCTACGGCATGGACGGTATGGACACCGTCGACACGCTCTACGCCAACACGCGCAACAACCCGATCGAGGACATCGAGTCGCATCTTCCGCTCAGGGTCAATCGCTACGAGTTGCGGGAGGACACGGTGGCGGCAGGCGAGTGGAGAGGCGGAATTGGCTCCATCCGCGAGTTCACCTACCTGACGGACGGCGGCTTTTCGGTTGAGGGCGACGGCCACAAATTCAAGCCATGGGGGTTTCTGGGCGGGGCGGATGGGCGCCCGAGCGCGCTCATTCAGGTGTCCCCGGCTGGAGAAACGATCGAACTGCCCTCGAAAGTACCTTACCGAAAGGCGAGAGCGGGCGACCGGATCATTTCCTACGGGCCGAGCGGCGGCGGCTATGGCGACCCTCTGGCTAGGTCCCCGGAGTCCGTCCTCGATAACGTCGTCGACGGCCTCCTGTCGGCGGAACGCGCGCGCGAGGACTACGGAGTCGTGATCGCCGGCCAGCGGGTCGATGCGGACGGCACGCGCGCGTTCCGCGCCGGCATGCGCGGTGTCTAAAGCGCATTGCACTGAGGTTCACCCGAGAACTCTAGACGCGATCGTCGATCGCATCGGCCGCGCTCAATCGGCATCCGTTAGGACGCCCGCCGCCTATTTCTGCCTGCTATTCGTGAAAAACAGGCGCAATCGAGCCTTCCGGCATCTGCACCGAAAGATGTCCTTTTTTCAAATGGTTGGGCGAAAAGCGCCGACGGCCTAGCGAACGCGTCAAAGACGATCCTAGGCGCGCATTCCTGTTCGGTCCCGGTACGGAAAAGGATGCGCCAAGTCCGGTCATTTAACCGACCGCCTCGTGCGCGGCTGTTCCCAATTCGGGGCCACGGTTTCTGCCGCGCCGGATTGGCCCGTAGGTCGTTTTGGCGACGGCTCGAGACTATGGTATGAATTGACTGAACGGGCAGCAAGGGCCGCCTATGAATGCCGTATACCTAAACGAGATCGCTACGGCTGTCCCCCCTTTCGACGTTCATGCGCCTTTCCTCGCCTTTGCAAACAGGATAATTACCGATAACCGGGAAAGAACTATATTTAACAAAGCGATGCGACGAGCTCAGATCGACCATCGCTATTCTTACTTGACCGCGACTTGTTTCGAGAACGGCGGGTTCTACAGCCCGGGGCGCTTTGCCGATACCGCCGCTCGCATGCGTTTCTTCGAACAACACGCTATCAAGCTAGCCGACGCCGCACTCGGGCAACTCGATCTCGGACGGATCCGGACCAAGGTGACTCACCTTATCGTGGCCTGCTGCACGGGCTTCTATGCGCCGGGTTTAGACATCGACGTCGTGAACCGGTTCGGGCTCAGCCCCTCTGTCGAGCGGACCGTTATCGGCTTCATGGGCTGCTACGCCGGGATCAGCGCGCTCAAGCTCGCACGGCACGTCGTCCGTTCGGAGCCGGAGGCGACGGTTCTGGTTGTAA
This sequence comes from uncultured Alphaproteobacteria bacterium, assembly GCA_963767245.1. Lineage (GTDB taxonomy): Bacteria > Pseudomonadota > Alphaproteobacteria > Rhizobiales > Beijerinckiaceae > Roseiarcus. The sequence goes on along the minus strand of CAVYDG010000017.1, from coordinate 58,074 downwards.
ACGTCGAACTTTGCACGCTGCACCTTCAGGAACTCGATGACCTCGAGCAGATGCTCTGTTTCTCGCTCTGGGGCGATGGCTGCGCGGCCAGCCTCGTTTCGGCTGAGGCGCGGGGCATCGAACTCAAGTCGTTCCGCTCGACGACGATCGACGACAGTGCCGAAGAGATGACCTGGCGCATCGGTGGCAGCGGGTTCGACATGATTTTGTCGGGGCATATCTCGCGGACCCTGGCGTCGGCGCTGCCGTCCAAGGTCAGTGCGATGCTCGGCGGGCGCCGCACTGACGAGATCAACCTCTGGGCGGTGCATCCCGGCGGCCGCTCCATCCTCGACGCCATCGCGAGTACGCTAGAGCTCACCGAGGATGCCCTGGATGTTTCGCGCGACATCCTGCGGCGGTTCGGCAACATGTCGTCTGCCACGGTCATATTCGTGCTGAAGACTCTGCTCGACCGACGGTTGCGCGGGCTGGGCTGCGCGATGGCCTTCGGTCCAGGGTTGACGGCCGAGAGCATGGTCTTCGAAGCAATGGGCTAATGGCGTAAATGGCGACCGCCACAGTCGGTCGCGATCCGGACCTCATTGCACGAGGCGCGGGGCGCGCGACCAACAGCATCGCTTGGCGGATGCTCACTAGCGGGACCAGAACGTCCTGACGGTCGGTCGGCTGCATCCGACGCGTCGAAAGCGGCGAGGAAGCCAGGGTCGCGGTGCTCGACAAGGGCCGATTTTTTGGCGAGTTGGCTCTCATGACCGAGGCGCCTCGCAATGCGACCTGCATTGCGAAAACCGAGGTCGAGATCTATCCTTTGACGAAGGATGACTCCGTCGCGCGTTTGAGACGGGTCCGAGCTTCCGGCAGCAACGGAAGATGATTTATTTCAGAGGTCAAAGGGCAAGGGAGCAGGCGCTGGATGGTCACTGCGCGCGGAACTGCTTACCTCTTCTATGGCGTCGCGGCAAATGCGCTGTTCGCGCTTGTCGCACTCTACGGCATTGCCTTCATCGGCAATGTCGCGGTGCCCAAGACCGTCGATTTGGGGCTTGTTGTTCCATGGCCTCGGGCGGTTCTCGTCGACACGCTGTTGATCCTGGCGTTTGCAATCCAGCACAGTGGCATGGCGCGCGTTTCCTTCAAGCGTTGGTCGATGCGGATCGCGCCGCCGCCGATCGAGCGCAGTACTTATATCCTTTGCGCGTCGCTTCTCCTCGTCCTGTTGTATCTGCTCTGGTACCCGATCCCCACCAGGGTGTGGACTGTCCGGCAACCGCTGCTGGGTACCGGGATCACGGCGTTGTTCTGGGCTGGTTGGATGGTTACGCTGCTCGCGGCGGCGGCGACAAACCAGCTGGAGATGACCGGACTTCGGCAGATCCTCGATGCGGTCCAAGACCGGCCTGGGAGAGATCTGACGCTAACGACTTCCGGGCTCTACCGCATTGTCCGGCATCCGATCTACGTAGGCACTATCGTGGCCTTCTGGGCGACACCGGACATGACATTCGGTCACCTTCTGTTTGCTGCCGGGGCGACCGCCTACACTCTGTTGGGAACCGTGTGGGAGGAGCGCGATCTCGTAAGGATCTTCGGCGACGGATATCGCGACTATCAGCGCCGGATCCGGATGCTGCTTCCCTTCCCGAAATAAGGGGAACGCTTTGACCGGGCCGCCGAGAGAGCGGTCAACACGATCGGAAGACCCGCGACCAACCCCACCGGACTCATGGAAGCGCCGTCGACAACTGAGGTGACAAGCCCACCCCCCTCCACCCGTATCGTTCCGCCGCGGCCGCCAATGCCCGAGCGGATGCCGTCCTCGTTGGCGGCGCTGCGCGCGCTGCACCACGACGTGATCGGCCTTTGGCCGCGCGCCGCCTATGAAGACGAAGTCGTTAGCGGTCGTCTCTTCTCGAAGCCGTTCGTCCTCCTCAACGGCGCCGATTCTATCCAACGGGTCCTGGTCGACAATATCGAGAATTATCGCCGGCCGCCGCCGACGGTCCGCATCCTCGCGCCGATCGTCGGCGGCGGGCTGTTGCTCAGCGAAGGGGACGACTGGACGAAGCAGCGGCGCATCGTGGCGCCGGCCTTCGCGAACCGGTTCTTGCCCGTTTTGGCGCGCCACGTCGCCAGAGCGACGCACGAGACTATGGCCGAGGTCCAGGCTGCGCGCGGGGACACGGTGGATCTGCTCGCGACGGCGCAGCGTCTCTCGCTCGAGATCGCCGCCCGCTCGATGTTTTCGCTCGATCTAGGGCCCTACGGCGCGCCGCTCCGGTCCATGATCGAGAGTTACCGGCCATGGCTCGGACGGCCAGGTGTTCTCGATATCCTTCTGTCGCCCACCGTTCCCTCGCCGCGCGACATCGCCCGCCGCCGCTTCCGGTCCCGGTGGACCCGGCTCATGGACGCGGTCGTCGCCGCCCGGCCGGAAGCGGCTGGCGAGGATGGCGCCCGCGACCTCTTTGATCTTCTGAAGGCCGCCCGTGACCCCGACACCGGGCTCGGACTCTCGCCGGATCAGCTGCGTGACCAAGTGGCGACGATGATCCTAGCCGGGCATGAAACCACCGCTCTTGCCATCTTTTGGTCAGCGTATCTGGCGGCGGCGGCGCCGGCGGCGCAGGCTCGCATCGCTGCCGAGGTTCGGGGACTCGATCTCGGGCCGGCTTCCGCCGGCGCCGCACTTCAGGAGCTACCCTTCACGCGAGCGGTCGTATCCGAGACGCTGCGCCTCTACCCGCCCGCCTTCTTGATCGCTCGGCAGGCCGTGGGAGTTGATCGCTGCGGCGCCGTCGAAATCCCTGGGGGGACCCTGGTCATCATTTCTCCCTGGGTTTTGCACCGGCACCGGCGACGTTGGGCGGCCCCGGACGTGTTCGATCCGACGCGTTTTCTCGAAGATCGGCAGGTTCCGCGATACGCATATATGCCATTCGGCGCTGGGCCTCGAGTTTGCGTCGGGGCTCAGTTCGGGCTCGCCGAGGCGGTGCTCGTGCTGGCCATACTCGTCCAGACCTTCGAACTTGGCCTTGCCGATCTGCAGCCAGTCGTTCCCGCCGCCGTCGTCAGCATGCAGCCAGAACGGTCCGTTCGCTTCCGTCTCCGCCCAAGGAGAGCGTGAGCAACAGCGAGGCGCGATCGCATGATCGCAAGGCAAGGCTGGGCTCGACAGCGGGAAGGATCGCAATGAAGCCGCGCATGCCGACCGCGACCGACCGGCCGTCGTGGCGCCGCGTGCGTTTGCTACGCGGTCTCTATCGTCTGGGTCATCCGCTACCGACTTTCGCGACGGCAGCCGCCGTCGTCCTATTTGTCGCGACCGCACGGAATGGCCGTGCGCCGCTTGTCGACCTCTTCGTCGCGTTTCTCGTGTTCTACCTCTTGCTCTATTCCATTGGCGCGATGAACGATTATTGCGACGAGGCCGTGGACAGGGCCTCTGGTCGTCCCGAAAAGCCGCTCGCGGCCGGCGATGTGCCGCGCCGGGCGGCGCTCGTCGCCTGGATCGGCGCCGCGGCGCTCTCAGTGGTGGCGGCGCTTTATTTCAATTTTGGCGCAGCGGCGATGATCGTTCCCCTCTGGCTCTCCGGGCTAGCCTATAATTTCTGGGCCAAGGCGACGGTGGTCAGTTGGCTCCCGTTCGTGTTCTTCTACCCATCACTCGCGATATGGGCCTTCATCGCCGCGGGAGCCTTCAGCCCTGCGCTGCTGCTCGCCTATCCGCTGCTCGCGCTGCTCGCCGCGGCCCTCAACATCGCCAATACGCTTCCGGATGTTGAGAGGGACCGACTTGTCGGCGTCGACGGGTTGACCCACCGCCTAGGGGTCCGGCGGGGGCTGAGGCTGCTGTGGATTCTGCTCGGCGGAACGATCATCCTGATGGCGCTCACGCTGCTTCTCGGCCGCAACGATGCCAGGGTGCTCGGCGCGGGCCTCGCCGCCGGGACAGTCTTGCTGTCCGTCATGATCGTTGACGGGCTCTTCATCACCGCCCCCTCTAGCCTGCGGCGCTCCTATTACCTCAGCATTCTCTGCGCGATAGTTCTGGGATATGCCTGGATCGCAAGTGTATTGTAGGACCTTTGCGATCAGCGGCCCACCATTTGTGCAGCGGGGCGAAGCCTTGGGAATAGACGAGCACGGGCGTGGCCGGTTTCAATGAGAACGGCAACCCGGAGCCCGCTAGGCCGATCCTTTGCGGCCCGCTCGCGTCGCCCTTGGGCGTCGCTGTCGCTCCGGCGGGATTCGGCTCGTTCGCCGGGGACTTCTCGTCGGCAATTCAGCTTTGCAGAAAGTATGATCAACGCGCTTTCGTGGGTTCGATCCCGATCGACCCCGGGATGGGCGACACAGCGGGCGGATTGCGGTCGTTGGAATTCGGGACAGGCGGGCTCAACGGCAGCCCGAACGTTCTGTACTCACGGACGGCATCAAGCGAGGGCATTAACGGCAACGGCGGTTCTGTCCGTCGAGGAAGAGGCGGCGGTCATCGCATTCCGAAAGCATACTATGCTGCCGGTCGACGACTGCCTTTACGCGCTCCAGCCAACGATCGCCCACCTAACGCGCTCGTCGCCCCATCGGTGTCTGCAACGCCACGGCGTTAGCCGATCGCCTCAGATGGACGGTGACAAGGAGCCGCGAATTGGAATTTGATACCAGTGCAACGATCCCGACCTGGCATGATCCGACGGGAGTGGGTCATCTTAGCGCGAATAATTTGAGCGCTCCCTTGTTCTGGTCGGGAGGGGCTGGTCGCAATAGGCTGTTCGTGGTCGCAAGGGTAGTGTCGATGAGCCAGTCTGCGAAGCTTGTCTCGGTCTACCTTGGCTTGCTCTAGTCTTTTCCGGAGCATCCCATCTTCCTATCGATCCGCGTGGTGCCGGAGAATGCCGCTTTGATCGGATCCCGCCGTGTCAAAAGCACTTGAGCACGATTCCCAGGTCGCCGCGTTAGTCTCCACATCGGTTGGCTTTGCAATGATGTGCATCGGCATGTTCATGGCAATCCTCGACGTGCAGGTCGTGGCGACCTCCTTGCCGACGATTCAGAGCGCGCTTGGCATTCCGCCTGACCGGATGAGTTGGGTGCAGACTGCTTATCTCATTGCAGAAGTCATCGCGATCCCGTTGACGGGCTTCCTCACGCGCTTGCTCAGTATGTGCTGGCTGTTCGTGCTATCCATTTCCGTTTTCACGCTGGCTTCCGTAGGCTGTGCCGCGAGCGACAGTTTCCCCGCCCTGATCGCATGGCGAGCTCTGCAGGGCTTTTCCGGCGGCACGCTGATACCGAGCGTTTTTTCGGCAGTGTTCCTCCTGTTTTCCGTACGGCGGCAGGGCATTGCAACTACATTCGCCGGAGTCCTGGCAGTACTTGCGCCTACTGTCGGACCAGTCGTCGGGGGCTGGATTACGGAGACCTATTCGTGGCACTGGCTTTTTTTGATCAATGTCGTGCCTGGGATCTTTTCGGCGGTCCTCGCCGGCGTCCTATTGCCAAAGGAGCCGATACGTCTGGGCGAGGTTCGTACACTCGATATGCCGTCGTTGATCCTGTTGTCGATTGCGCTTGCGACGGTGGAAATAACCCTCAAAGAAGCGCCGATGCGCGGATGGCACTCAGGCTTCGTGCTGGGTCTTCTGGCGCTGAGCTGCGCAAGTTCGGTCGGCTTTATCAGGCGGACGACCAAGGCATCGCGCCCGATCGTTAGTCTCGGTACTTTCACTGACCGAAGATTCACGATCGGTTGCCTTCTGAGTTTCGTACTAGGGATCGGTCTGTTCGGCTCCGTTTACCTCATGCCTGTCTTTCTAGCGTTTGTGAGAGACCACAACGCTTTGGAGATCGGCGTGATCATGCTGGTCACGGGGGTGACGCAGTTGCTGACTGCACCGATCGCCGTCGCGCTCGAACAGCGTGTTGATTCGCGGCTACCAACAACCCTTGGCTTCGGGCTGTTTGGGGTCGGTCTCGGGCTCAGCGGATTACAGACGCCGCAAACCGATTTCGGCACGATGTTTTGGCCCCAGGTTATTCGCGGGCTCGCAATCATGTTTTGTGTGCTGCCGCCAACTCGCTTGGCTCTTGGTCATCTGGAGGCGAGTCGCGTGCCTGACGCCAGCGGGCTTTTCAATCTGATGCGCAATCTTGGCGGCGCAATAGGGCTAGGAGCCTGTCTGGATAATAGCGGATTGTGGTGGCGGCGTTTGCTCGAATTGGATTCTGTTTGCTTATGAGCAAGACCTTCCGGCCCTGGACGATCGATCAGCCGCTGTTGTTGCCGCCGAGCGTTCAGGACTTTGTCGGCGAGGACCATCTGGCTCGCTTCATTTTGGCGCTTGTGCTCGAGCCTCTCGACCTTGGTGAGATCGAAGCCGCGTATGCGAGCGAGCGCGGGCAGCCGCCGTTTGACCCGGCGATGATGACGGCGCTGTTGCTGTACGGCTATTGCAACGGCGTCTACTCGTCGCGCCGGATCGCCAAGGCGGCGCGCGAACGGGTCGACTTCCTGAGCATTGTCGGGCTCGATCCGCCGGATTTTCGCACCGTCTCTGACTTCCGCAAGCGGCACTTGAAGGTGCTTGCGGGACTGTTCGGGCAAGTTCTCAAGCTGTGCGAACAGGCGGGACTTGTGAAGCTCGGCCATGTCGCGCTCGACGGGACGAAGATCAAGGCGAACGCCTCCAAGCACAAGGCGATGAGCTACGAGCGCATGGAGAAGCGTGCGGCGGAGCTCGAGGCCGAGGTCGAGCGGTGGCTGAGCGCAGCCGAGGCTGCGGACGCCGAGGAAGACAGAGCCTTCGGCCGCGACAAGAGCGGCGAGGAGCTGCCCAAATGGGTCGCCGACAAGAAGAAGCGCGTCGAGAAGATCCGGGCGGCGAAGGCCGAATTGGAGGCCGAGGCGAAAGCGGCCGCGGCGGCCAAGGCCAAAGCGCAGGCCGAGGAGCGGCGACAAGCCGAGGGCCGCAAGAAACCGGGCAAGCCCGCCGCCCCGCCATCCGAAGAGCCTGACCCCAAAGCGCAGAAGAACTTCACCGATCCCGAAAGCCGCATCATGAAAACCAAGGACGGCTTCATCCAGGGCTACAATGCGCAGGCGGCGGTCGACGCGACGGCGCAGGTGATCGTCGCCCACGGCCTCGACGCGAAGCAGAGCGATCAACATCAATTGGCGCCGATGGCCGACGCCATCGAAGCCAATCTGGGCAAGAAGCCGACGCAACTGTCGGCGGACGCGGGCTATTGCTCCGACGCCAACCTTACAGCGATGGAGGAACGCGAGATCGACGCCTATATCGCGCCGGGGCGGGCCAAGCACGCCGGGGAAGGAGAAGGCGGCGGCGCCCGCGTCGCCGCCATGCGCGAAAGAATCAAGGCCGGCGGGCACTCCAGCCCCTACCGCTTAAGAAAGCAGCTGCCCGAGCCGGTGTTCGGACAGATCAAGCAGGCGCGCGGCTTCCGTCAGTTTCTCTTGCGCGGCGTCGAGAAGGTCGCCAACGAGTGGGGCCTCGTCTGCCTCGCCCACAATATCTTGAAGCTCGCCCAGGGGCGGACCCCGTCCCTGGCCGCACGCGCAACCGGCTGAGCTTCGCCACCTCGGAAACGGTGCAACGAACGATGGCCGCAAAGCTTCCACCCAACCTTACATCAAACCGGATGCGCGAATTTGCTGCATCCGGCTCTCCGACTGGCTTGAGCGGTTCAAATCCCATCTCGCCGAGGATTAAGCAGACAGGCTCCTAGCCATGATCGACACTGTAATCTACACGCGCTCACCCGTTCTCGCGTCAGCGATCACGAAAAAGTTGCAGGCGGGAGATGTCGACACCGCCAAATTTATCGGCATACCGGTCGAAATGTTCGTGGCACGCCCAGTTGGCCCGCTCGATGGCCCAACTCAGGCGATAGTGCAGTCATTCGTCGAAAAGGCCGCCTTGGTTCAGGCTATCAACGAAGCCTGGATTATGATCGCCGGGTTAACTATCGCCGCTTTGCTCTGTGTGCCTTTCGCGAAGAGTTCGCTCCATGCGTCGAAGCGCTCAACGCGCGTGCTGAAAGGTTAACCGCAATTTTGTTCAGCTCGCCTTGCGCGGCAAACCGATATCTCGACCTAGAGCTGCCCCGTCACACCTCAACTCTAACGATTCGCGCCGTTCACACCACGCGCCCATGGTGTACGGCGATGGTCGGATCAATCAGGTCGCTGCGCAGTGCCCGGAGCCGCGACAGCGTGCGATCCTCGTCCGCGCCGCGAGTCGGGAGTAGCCGACCACGTCCGCGACCAGGATCGCCGCTATTTTCCGGGTCTCGCTCAAGGCGCGCCCTCACACACTACGCAGAATAGCACAATGACCGGTGAGAGTGGCCCGCCGACTGCGGAGAGCCATCGGTCCGAAGGAGGCAACTCCGGCCGCGGCCGAAGGTGGCTTTGGCTCGATCTGAACGCGCCAAAGCCCACAGTTGGGGAATGTCCGCTGCTGATTCCTGGCGAAGCCGCCCACCAAAACGAGATGATGTCGCCCGCCGTAACGGAATGATGCCGCCCACCAAAACGAGATGATGCCGCCCACCGGAACGGAATAATGCCGCCCGGGGTTTTTTGACGGCGACGAGCGCCTCCGCTGGCCTGTTTAGGGTCGCTCCTTTGGCAATCCAAGGGAGCGATCGATGCCAGCGGAAAGAGTTTCGATGCGCCAGGCGCGCGAGATCATTCGTCTGAAGTTTTCAACCAGCCTGCCGACGCGCGAGATCGCGCGGCGTCTTGGCCTCGCGCCTTCGACGGTTCGAGAGACGTTGAGTCGTTTGGACAGCGCTGGGCTTTCTTGGCCGTTGCCGGAGGGGATCGGCGACGCCGAACTGGAGGCGGCGCTTTACGCCAATCGCAGAAGCAAACGGGGACACCGCCGCCACGCCGAGCCGGATTGGCCCGCGGTCCATCGAGAGTTGAAGCGCAAGCACGTCACTCTGCTGATCGTCTGGGACGAATATGTCGCGGCCAACCCCGGCGGCTACAGCTATTCGCGGTTTTGCGAACTCTATCGCGGCTTTGAAGCGAAGCTGTCGCCGACGATGCGGCAGACGCACGCGGCGGGCGAACGATTGTTCGTCGATTACGCGGGCGACGGGGTCCCGGTTGTCGTTGACCGGCTCACCGGGGAAATCCGCATGGCGCAGATCTTCGTCGCCGTGCTCGGCGCCTCGAGCTTCACCTTCGCGCACGCGAGTTGGACGCAGGCGCTCCCCGACTGGATCGACGCCCATGTGCGCGCGCTCGAGGCGATCGGCGGCGTCCCGCAATTGCTCGTGCCGGACAATACGAAGACCGCCGTCATCAAGGCCTGCCTTTACGATCCTCAGGTCAATCGGACCTATGCCGAAATGGCGGCGCATTACGGAGCCGCCATTTTGCCGGCGCGGCCCCGGCGGCCCCGGGACAAAGCCAAGGTTGAGCAGGCCGTGCTCATCGTCGAGCGATGGCTGCTCGGGCGGCTGCGTCACCGAACCTTTTACAGCCTGGTGGACGTCAACGCGGCGATCGCCGATCTCATGACGCACCTCAATGAACACCACCCGATCCGCCGGCTCGGCGCAACGCGCCGGCAATTGCTGGAGGAGGTCGATCGCCCGGCGCTGACGTCGCTGCCAGCTGAGCCGTACGAGTTCTCCGAATGGCGGACATGCCGCGTCGGCATCGACTATCACGTCGAGGTCGCCGCCCATTATTACAGTGTGCCCCATCGCTTCGCCCGCGCCGAGGTCGACGCGCGGCTGACGGTGCGGACCGTCGAGATTTTCCTCAAGGGCGAGCGGATCGCCGCGCATGTGCGCGCCAGCGGCAACCATAAGCACACCACCGTCTCCGAGCACATGCCGTCCAGCCATCGGCGCTACGCCGGCTGGACGATCGAGCGTATCCGCGCCGATGCGCGCCTGATCGGGGCGGCGACGGCGGCCCTGTGCGAACTGATCCTTGAGGCGCGACCGCATCCCGAGCAGGGCTTTCGCGCCTGCCTAGGCATCGTCCGGCTCGCGGGTCCCCATGGCGCCGAGCGCCTAGAAGCCGCCGCCGAACGCGCCATCAACATCGGCGCGCGGACCTACGGCTCGGTCAAATCCATCCTCGACAACAACCTCGACCGGCGTCCCGCGCGCCAGCGCTCCACGGACGGAACGCCGATCCTGCACGCCAACATCCGTGGGCCGCGCTACTACAATTAGGAGAAACGACTTGCTCAAGCATCCCACCCTCGATCAACTCAGCGCTCTTGGCCTGCATGGCATGGCCAAGGCCTTCGCCGAACTCGTCGCCAACGGGGAAGCCGGAGGCCTCGGCCATCACGAATGGCTCGGGCTTCTGCTCGATCGCGAGGCGTCCTGGCGACAGGACAAGCGCTTCGCGGCGCGGCTGCGCGTCGCCAAACTGCGCCAACAGGCCAGCGTCGAAGATATCGATTATCGAAGTCCCCGCGGCCTTGACCGCGCGCGGTTCCAAAAGCTGGTCGAGGGCGAGTGGATCAACGCCCATGACAATTTGGTTCTCGTCGGGCCGACAGGCGTCGGCAAAAGTTGGCTGGCCTCAGCGCTTGGCCACAAAGCCTGTCGCGACAATCGGTCGGTCCTCTACCAGCGGGCGCCCCGTCTGTTTGAGGACCTCGCGCTGGCCCGCGGCGACGGGCGTCATCCCCGCATCTTACGCAACCTCGGCCGAGCCGACCTTTTGATCCTCGATGACTGGGGGCTTGAGCCGCTCGACGCAGCCGCGCGCCATGATCTGCTGGAAATCTTCGAAGAGCGCTACGGACGCCGCTCCACGGTGATCACCTCCCAGCTTCCGATCGACCGTTGGCACGAAATCATCGGCGATCCAACCTACGCCGACGCCATTCTGGACCGTCTCGTCCACAACGCTCATCGCATCGAGCTCGCCGGCGAAAGCCTGCGTCGGACCCAAGCAAAGCAATCGAGGAAGGCTTGACCCAACACCATAGCCGGTGACAACAATCCATCGGCCAGCGAGGCGCGCGACCCGGGCGGCATCATTCCGTTACGGTGGGCGGCATCATTCAGGAATCCCGGGCGGCATTATCCCGTTACACCCGGGCGGCTTCGTCGGAATCGGCAATGTCCGCTATTTGCGCGCAGCGGACGGCCGGAGTTGACGTAGACCGGACAATCTAGATCGCGGCAGGGGACGTTCCAATCTTGGGGAAACGGTCACTCGCCCAAGTCAAGGACACCTTCAACACATCACTCCGACGCGTGCTTTTCTCTCCACCGGGCCGGGGGTAGTCCAAATTCGCGCTTGAACGCCCGGCTGAACCCCATGAACGTCATGAAGCTGTCGGCGATTTCGGCGAATACGGGCGCGTCACGCACCATGTCGTTGGTAATGCCGGTGAGCCGGCTGATGTGCGAAGGGATCGAGCGCTGCGGATTGATCAGCGAGTGCCATTCCTCGATTACTTCATGATTGCGGATTCTAACGGCGCCGATCTCCGTGATGCGATCGCCGGAAGCCCACCCGCCCGTGGTTTCGATGTCGACGACAACGTAGTCCTGGTCCGGATCGAAGCGGTAGTCGACGCGCACGATCTCGGCCGCGATGCCGGCCGCCTGGAGTTGCCGTAAGCGCGTCAGCTGATTGCGCCGGATGACATCGCCTTCAGCCTTGACCTCAAGAAACGATACGGTTTCCTCTCCGACCAGCATGAGGTCGGGAAAGCCGTCCCGCATATTGCGATAATCTTCGCATACCAGCCGGAGTATCTGAGCGACACCCTCGGGATTGCCGGCCAACAGCGCGCGCAACGGTTCCAACCTGACATATTTCCAGGCGAAGACCCCGTTGGGCCGTCCGAACCTAGCGGCAACGGTACGCATGGCGATGGGAAGCGCGCTGCCCGCGCGAACCGCGGCAAGCTTGGTCTCAATCTGCGTTGCGAACAGGCGAACGAAGCTGCGATCTTTCAGGCAGTGCGGAGTCCAATCGAAGCCGCTGTGAAGTTGGCCGGACTTAAAAAGTTCATCCCAGAACAGCAAGCCGAAGAGGTTGAGCCAAAGCGTGTTCTCGGCGAAGAAAACGGTCCAGCCCTGCCGGCGCATGACGCCGGCGACGCCGGCTTCAGGATTAACGCGGTGGGTGTCATCAACGGTGATGGTGCGGGCCGAGCGAAGGAGATCGGTGCAAAGGGCCGTGCGGCGGCCGCCAAACTTCCGGGCGTAGAAGTCAGTCGCGAAGACGAATTCGTCGTCGCTTGCCGGGTCGTCGATCATCTGCCGGATGAGCGTCTCAGCCGCGGCCTTTTCTCCTTTCTTGTACAGGAGCCGGGCGAGCCGCTCATGGCATTCCGGCGATGATCCCGCGCGAAAAAGTTGCTCGGCGAGATCGATGTCTCCTGCCTTCTCGAAAAATAGGCCTGCCTGATGCGCGGCGCGGCTGGCGATATTGGCCGCGTAATCCGTGGGGCAGGGCGGGCCTTCCAAGATAGCGTAGGCTGCGGCCTGATAGACGGCGCGCGGCCGGTACCTCGAGCCGGTCCAGCAGCTGGCTATAGTGGAAACATGCGCGGGCCTCCTCTGCATCCGTGAAACGCGCGCTGAACGAGGTTTGTTTGTTGGTACGAATGATGCCGAGATCGCGCAACGCGAAATTCTTGAGATCCTCTTCGGTCTTGCCGAAATGAAGATAGAGCAGGAGCTCGATCGGCCGGGTGTTATCGAGCGCGATGAACCGCTCGCCACCGCAGAACCCAAGCGCCACGTCAAAATCGATTTGCGCCAGGAAGAACTCGATCAGCTTCGGCTTCGGCCATGACGTGCGGACATCAGAAAACCCCGCGGCTTTCGCGCCCTGGATCAAAATCGTCTTTGGCAGACAAGCCAGGAACGCGGTAAAATCATCGACCCGAAGGCCGCGCGCATAGCCACACGACATGAGATCGCCAGCTGCGGCCTCGACGTCGCTGATCTCGGCATATTTGAAGAGATGCCGGTTAAAGACACTGCCGCGCCGATTGATCATGCGGATCAAAAGGCACTGCGCGTCTTTTGAGAGTCCCTCGAACCGGGCGATGAAGGCATGATGTTCATCGGCGAGAATGGAGCCGTACGTGCCTCGCACGAACGAAAGCATTTCAGTGAAGTGGTCGAGATAATAATAGGTAGGCAGGACAGGCGGCGGCATTGTTCTATCTTTGTTCTCAAGCGCCGATTTGTCAAGAAAATCGGCACCGTCAATGCAGCTGATTTTGCGGCGGCGCGACCTTCTCCGGCCCCGCCAGCTTCAAGGCCGCCGATGGCAAAGCAACGATCTTTGCTAGAGCGGGTTTTATCCTGGCCGAATTCGGGTGGGATTCCCAAATCGGCTCTGAAGTGATTTAAGCTGGCGATCGGTCGGAGACCGGTCTGGATGGCTGAACCGCTTTCGATGGATTTGCGCACACGGGTTTTGGCGGCGATCGGCTCGGGCACCTTGGGGGCGCGGGGCCGGATTGCGGTTCGTGGTGACCGCGGCGAGCGTGACACGCCCGCGCAGGTCTTGAGGTGAAGCAACACGGGGGGCAGGGGGTAGAGCCAGGCCCCGACAAGGGCGCGTCCGGATATCTCATTGAAGGCGTTGAATAGACGCCTCGGGCCCCTGGCGCCCCCGGTGCAAATAGGGGATCATTTCCGCGCCGGCGTGTCGTCGCTGTCATATGGTTCCTCATCGCGCGGCACTGAGGAATGCGGAGGGCGAGCTGAGATGACTTCGACCGTCTTCATGATCGACAGCAACAATTGCCTGACCGAGTTAAGTCAGGCGGACTACAACTCGGAAGACCTCTTTCAACGACTTCTAGCTGACCATCCTTCTCTGCTCGGGAGCGCCAGCGGGTCGAGTGGCCGCCTGCTTCTGGTGCGGCGCGAAGCGCCTGTTCCTGCAGCGGATGATGGGCTGAGCCGTTGGTCCTTGGACCACCTCTTTCTCGATGGCGACGGTATCCCCGTTCTTGTGGAAGTGAAGCGCGCGACCGATACACGAGGGCGGCGCGAGGTCGTCGCTCAAATGCTCGATTACGCCGCCAATGGCGTTGCCCACTGGCGCATCGAGCAGATCATTGACGCCTTTAATGCAACCGTGGCCAAGGCCGCGGCGAGCCCGAACAGCGCCTGCGCCAATTCCTCCAAGAGCAGGAACCGGAGTCCTTCTGGCGCAAGGTCGACTTCAACCTGGGTTCGGGCCGGATCCGCATGGTCTTTGTGGCCGACCAAATTCCCAAGGAACTTCGACGCATCGTGGAGTTTTTGAACGAGCAGATGAGGCCTGCAGAAGTGCTCGCGATCGAAGTCGCGCAATTCATGGCAGGCGGCACTCGGCTGTTGGCGCCAGAACTGATCGGCGCAACGGAACGCGCTGCTGCTGCGAAAGCTGTTACGCCCATGAAGCCTCCCATCGATGAAGAGGGTTGGCTTGAGACCCTTCGGGAACAGAAAGGCGAAGAAGCCGCGCGAAATGCAGTCAAGCTGCTCTCCTGGTTCAAGGAACGAGGCTTCATCACCAGCGTAACAGACTTCAGGACGCCGTGTCCGCGCGTCCCGACCATATGAACATCTGGCCCTTTTTTATCCGTCGAAGCACGGGCAAGATCGATACTGCGCTGCAGTTCATGAAAAACGATCCAGCCTTCGCCTCTGAGGAGGCCAGATTAAACCTGCTTGCCAAGTTGAAGACTCTGCCTGGTATGACCAACATCAATAAGTCCACGGGGTGGCCTAGCATCCCGCTCGAGGCACTCTCAAAAGATGCTGTTTGGTCGGGTTTCACTGCCATTGCTGAGCAAGTCCAGGGCGCGATCAAACGAGGTTTGACAGCCTCCGACAGCCAGCAGGATTAACTCCGCGCCGCGCGAGAGGGTCACGCGCCCTTAGCAAATGGCCTCGTCTGCGGCCTCGTGAGGCGCGTCAGGGATCGTTACCGCATGGCCATGGCGCTCCGCGTCATGGGGCGCTTGCGCCTAGAGCCCGACCGCGCAAGCGGTGACGCCGCTCTGTCAAAAAAGAAATGTCGTCGTCCTTGTCGCTGTACGGCTCGACGTCGCCTTGGAGTTCGGCCGCCAGCTCGTCATCGAGAAGGAGGCCGGTGCCGATCCTGACCGCGTGCAACTCGTCGGCGTCAAGCCATGTCTCGATCCAGCGCGTGATGATGCGGATTCCGACGCTTTCGATGCGGCGGTGAAAATCGCCTTCTTGTCGGCCTTGAGGACGGAAAGCCACGACGCGAGATATTGCGCGTGATCCGCGCGCGGCTCATGGCTGATGCGGAGATCGGCACAGAGGAAAGCGGCTCCGAGTTCCGCGACGAGGTTGCTGGCCTGGCGTCGGATTTCGAAAGGACATGCCGAAGACCGGAAGCCTTACGGCCGTCACGTCACCGAGCGGTCAGAGAAACACGGGCGGGGCAAGAGCGGACGAAGAGGCGGTTCTGGGCGCGGGGCGGCCGGCGATCGTGGTAAGCTCGATGCTCGAAATGGCGGGGGATCGTAGGGGAGATCCGAGAGGGTAGGGGAGTCCCTGGTGCCACCTGAAATGCGGTGAGAACCGGCTTCTCCCTATGCGCGGCGTCCTCGCGCCAATCTGTCGTAACCGGAAAAAGCCTTGACGTTTAAGGGATTACAGGAGCCTTGCGTCAGACGTACTTTTTATGATACATTCCCTTAGCAAGGAGTGAAATGTCCCGGCTGCGGCTGATCGAGATACCGGTTGTTTTCTATCGCACGTCAGGCGGGGCAGAACCGGTCATCGAGTGGCTGCGGACTTTGCCGCCGGAAGATCGGCGCGTGATCGGCACGGATCTCGCGACGGTGCAGTGGGGTTGGCCAATCGGGATGCCGCTGTGCCGGCCGCTTGGCCAGGGACTCTGGGAAGTCCGGAGTGCGCTGCCGAGCCGGCGTGTCGCCCGATTGCTGTTCTTCGTGCACGGAGACCGTATCGGCGTGGTGCACGGGTTCATCAAGAAGACGCAGAAGACCCCGGCGGACGATTTGGAACTGGCGCGGCGGCGCATGAAGGAGATGCAGTCATGAGCGGAAAAAAGAACCCGCATTGGGGCACGAGCCTCGATGAATTCCTGGGCAAGGAAGGCATTCGCGAAGCTGCGAAGGCCGAGGCGTTGACCCGCGTCATCGCCTGGCAGCTGAACGAGGAAATGGAGCGGCAGGGCATTACGAAGGCTGTTCTGGCCGAGCGGATGCACACGAGCCGCGCGCAGGTTGATCGCATCCTGAAAGCCAAAGGCAACGTGACAATTGAGAGCCTGCAGCGGGCGGCAGCCCTGGTCGGGCGTGAGCTGCGGCTCGAACTCGTGTGAATACGGCTAATCAGTGTTGTTTCGTGGCTCGGTCAATGACCCTTGTAGTCTTCGCATCTTTGTTTCCCGACGAGCCGGAAAGCGTACGCATCATCGACCGGATGAACTCGACCGGGCTCGGCATCGTGCCGCCGATTGCTGGGTGAGCGGCGCGGGGAGAACAAATGGCGGCTCTTGAGACTCTTAAACCCAACGCGTCGGTCCGTGGGATTCTCCCAACGAGCCTCGTCACCGTTGTGAACGTGCAATGGTTCGGCTCGGAAGCGGTCGAACTAACCTACAAGGACGCGACAGGCAAGGTAGCGAACGAGCTGCTGTATCGGCACGACGAGCCGCGCCTTGAGCTGGTGGAGGAGGGGCGTCCCTGGAGCTTCGACGGCGACGGACAATTATTTCGCCTCGTGTCGGAAGCGCAGCGCATCCATCTCGCCTATTTGTTCGATCCGGTACTTGCCGTCCCCACCTCGATCGTTGAGCCCCTGCCGCACCAGATCACAGCGGTCTACGAATCCATGCTGCCCCGTCAGCCGCTACGCTTTCTTCTGGCAGACGATCCTGGAGCCGGCAAGACGATCATGGCCGATTGCTGTCAAATCGGATGGGCGAAGGACCGTTATATATGGCTAAAGTGAGGTATGCTTAGCTGGATTGGTTTCGCGTCCTGCAGATTGAATGATCAGAATAACTAATTTCCTGACACCACCTTTCCCTCTGGTAGCAAATAACAACCAACGTGACCTCGAATGCGTAAGCTCCTCCTTAATCTTGTTTCTCTTGGCACCACGGTAGAAGTCAGCAATCATTGTCGGGAGGCAACCCTTCGACAAGGATGAGCTTGCGAGGCTGCGCCATAAGAATTGTGGCGATTTTTTCTTCAAGCGCGGTGGGGAAGAAGGAGATTTAATTCACTTGGTAGCGTTGAAGCCGGACCTACCGCCAATCGGGAAAGAGACGGAGGCTCAGCAACTGGGCGATGCGCCGTGGCTCCTTGCGCCATTGGCCTTGGACGCACTGCTTCGATTCTTCGTCGAGAAGGGGCGGCCAGTCCTTAAATGGCGGCCGCTTCGTATCCTCTCGCAACAGCCTGCAAACATATTCCCTGTGGATTTCTGGGCTCCCTAACTGGTTGCAACGGCGTCTGGTGCTCAATTTCGAGACGAGGACATGTACCGCACCCGGTTCTTTGGACAAACGGTTGGCTTATGCGGCGCGCCTGAAAGGCTGGTCATGCCAAGCGGCGCGAGCGTCGTCAGGGCTTCGGTGGCCGTTCTTCTCGATTAGCCATCCGGCGTTGTAGCGGGCGGCGAAGGCGCGAACGGCGTCTCGGACGTCGTCGACGGTCTGGAAGATACGTCCGTACACGATCTGCTCCTTGAGGGTTCGGAACAAGCGCTCGATGACGCCATTGGTTTGCGGCTCTCCGACGAAGGCGTAGCTCGGCGCGATGCCCCAGGAGCGGATCTGTTTCTGGAAAGCGTCCGACATGAAGTTGCTGCCGTGATCATGCCGCAGCGCCAGGCCGCGGGCGGCGCCGGCGTCGACGCGGTCGAACTGGTTTCGCACCGCCATGCCGACGGCCTGAAGAGCTTCGAAGCGGGTCCCGCGCTTGGCGACATGCCAACCGAGCAGCTCGGCGTTCCAGTGCTCGGCGACGCCGAACAGCCAGACCTTGCCGTCCTGGACGGTGGCGATTTGGGTCGCGTCGGTCGCCCACATCACATTCGGCGCCTCGGTGACGATCCGCCGATCGTGCGGCGCGTCGGAGCGCGTGCGAGCGCGATGGGGCGACAGCAGGCCATGCTCGCGCATGAGCCGCAGCAGGCGTTTGCGTGACACCCGCACGCCATCGATCGCACGCAGCCTGGCCCAGACCTTCCGGTGTCCTTCGCCCGTCCACGGGGATCGCTCGAGGTCGGCGTGGATGGCGGCGAGCAACGCCTCGTCTCCGACGCTGGGCTTGGGCCCGCGGCGCGCCGAGGCCGAGGCTGGCGCGACGGCGCCCGCCTGCGGCGGGCGCGCGGCATAAAAGGAGGAGCGCGGCTGGTCCCAGATCTGGCAGACCCGGGCCACGCCATAGCGGCGGCCGGTGGTCGGGGACGTCGCCTCGGCCATCACCGCGACCTCCTGCGGGCCAAAGGGCCAGGACGCCCGATTCTGGCGCGCAGCAGCTCGACCTCCATGCTGAGCTCGCCGATGCGCTGCATCGCGGCGGCCAGTTCGCCGCTCGCGGGGTCGCTTTCGCGCTCCTTCAGCGCGCCGTCCAGGGCGGCATCCGCCTTCTCCCGCCATTGTTCGAGCTTGTAGATCGGCACGCTAAGCTCCCGCGACAGAAGCTCCACGGACTTGCCGCGAAGCAGGCGCAACACCACCTCCCGCTTGCGCCCCACGCTCCAACGCTGGCCCGGCGCCAACGGCCCGATCGTCGAAGGGTTCAGCGTCATACCCGGCAAACCTGTGGACAGCGTGGACGGGCTCCGCCCGCCCTCGCTGACCACAGGCGCAGCAGCAACATCAGTGCCTTCGATTTCTCGTCTCATGGCCTTCATCACCCCGGTCTCCTCTCTGACAAATAGCTGTCCAGAGAAACCGGGGGCAGCTCATCGAGACGAGGACAATCCAAAGCCACGACAAAAGGTCAATTGTTTACCTCGCGTGTGGTGTGAGCACGCGCAACATCATTGATGCGTCGTGCGCGGACATGCTGCAGACAAATCTTCCGCTCATGGGCCGCTACGTAGCGACGCGATGTAGCCCCGAGGACCCGCGAGTTGAGAACTATCTGAGTCTTGCCGGCCGCGTGACGGCGATACACGGATCGAAACTGACCCTCGACGACCATGGCGACGGACCGTCGTCGATTGAAGCGTCCGAAGCCTTCCTAGAGCCGCGCCAGGAAAACATGGTGTGGTGTGTGAAGCATTATGCGGGCTTGAAAGCAGAGAAGGTCCTCGGCCACGCTGACGCAACGGCGACGAATTTGCTCCGTGGTCCAGATCGCCTCAGTCTCATTGGCAAGACGTTCGACTATCTTCGTAAGCAGAATATAGAGCTGGTACCTGGCGCACCCCTTGTCCTTGGCCCTCTAGCCGGAACGGCTCGCGGGAGCATGCCATTCCGTTCCGAATTTATCGCCAAACCGTACCTGGTATTTGATCCGAGTGGCACGAAGACTGACCGTTGGAACGAGCGTGGCCTGGATCAATATGGCCCCTACGATCAGCGCACCTTCACGCCGAAACAGCTCCACATCGCCGTCGTATGTCAGGCGGTCCATGAAGGGCAGGTGGACGCGTTTCTTGCCAAGTTTCTCGATGGACTGCCTGGCGTGAAAACAGGTTTGGGCGAGTACGTGCGCGCTCCCTACGCCAAAGGATTTATTCGGCGATATGCTCTCGAAGCGCCGAAGCTCCATACGTTCACTGCCAAAAACGCTTCTGTTGCCGCGTACACCGTGGCCTGCCGCGAGGCACTCGAAACGGCGACGGACGGCGGGTTCGAATGGAATTTGGCAGTCGTCCAGATCGATCAGGATTTCAGAGAGCTGCCGGGACCGGACAATCCCTATTTCGCGACGAAGGCGATGTTCCTGAAAAGCCGAGTGCCGGTTCAGGAAATTACCCTAGAGACGATGCGTTTCGCGGATCAGCAGCTTGTCTTCGCGCTGAACAATATGAGTTTGGCAACCTATTCGAAGATCGGCGGCATTCCCTGGCTGCTAAAATCGCAACCGACCGTTGCGCACGAACTTGTCGTCGGCATCGGCTCGCAGACATTTTCGACCTCACGGCTCGGGAACCAGGAGCGTGTTGTCGGCATCACGACGGTGTTCAGCAGCGACGGGAAATATCTCCTCGACGATCGGACGGCGGCAGTGCCTTACGGTCAATACAAAGACGAGCTATTCAAATCACTTTCGAGATCGATTGAAAATGTGCGCAAAATTGCGGCGCGACAATCAGGATGAGAATCGCCCGACAATCAGGATGAGAATACGGCGCCGCGGGGATATCGAAGGAAGGGCGTAGCCCGACCGTAGATATCCCCGCGGCGGCGGCGAGCGCCCAAGTGGCCTCGTCTGGCGGTCACGGCGGCTGGGTTAGGGATCGGCCTTCTCTTGTCGAGGGGACCGACTTCTTGCCCGGCCGACACGTCACCGATCGTCAGATGAGGCTATTCATGAACTTGCGTCGCAACCATTCGCCGGCGATTGCCGGCGCGAAAGCCGGATTTCAGCACGGCCGCCGCCTACCGTATTGAAAAGGATCCTCGGCTTCCCAGCCAAAAGAAGGCGCGTCGAGAACGACGTCGAGCCGATCCCTTCGCCGATGTCTGGGACAATGAGGTCGTCCCGATGTTGAAGGCCGCGCCCGGACTGAGACCGATTGCCGTCTTCGGAGAACTCTGCCGTCGGCACCCAGACCTGGGCGACGGAACGCGGCGGACCCTCGAGCGCCGCATCCGGGCTTGGCGGGCGGTGAACGGTCCGGATCGGGAGGTCATCTTTCGCCAGGAGCATCCGCCGGGCCGGATGGGACTGTCGGACTTCACGGAAGTGGCCGATCTCGGCGTCACCATTGCCGGCGAGCTTCTCGACTGCCGACTTTATCACTTCCGCTTGCCCTTTTCCGGCTTCGAGCACGCCCATGTCGTGCTCGGCGGTGAAAGTTTCGTCGCGCTGGCGGAAGGGCTACAGAACGCCCTCTGGGCGCTGGGCGGCGTTCCCGAGCAACATCGCAGCGACAGTCTCTCGGCGGCCTTCCGTAATCTGGGCGCCGACGCCAAGGAGGATTTGACGAAGCGCTACGAAGCGTTCTGCGCCCATTACGGCATGACGCCGACCCGCAACAATCCAGGCGTCAGCCACGAGAACGGCTCGATCGAGAGCGCCCACGGCCATCTGAAGAGAGCGCTCGCCGACGCTCTGTTGCTGCGCGCCTCGCGAGACTTTGACGACCTCACCGCATGGCGGGGCTTTGTCGACGACGTCGTTGGCCGCGGCAACCTCCGCAACGCCAAGCGCATCGATCAAGAGCGAATGGCGTTGAACAAGCTGCCGGTCCGCAAGACCGCCGACTATGAGGAGGTCAACGTCGACGTCACCAGCTCCAGCGCCTTCACGCTGCGCAAGGTGTTCTACTCGGTTCCCTCGCGACTGATCGGCCATCGGCTGCGGGTGCGCCTTTATGACGATCGGCTCGAATGTTTCCAGGGCTCGACGCCCATCGTCGTCTTGCGACGCGGTCGGCCCCGGCCGAACGGCAAACATGGCCATGTCGTCGACTACCGTCACGTCATCCATTCCCTGCGCCGCAAGCCCATGGCGCTGCTCAATCTGGTCTATCGCGATCAACTCTTCCCCCGCCGAGCCTTCGCCCTGGCGTTCGACGCCTTGCTCGCCGGTCTCGGTGAGAGACCAGCTTGCCGCGCCATGGTCGGGATTCTCGCGCTCGCGTTCGAGCGCTCCTGCGAGGCCGAACTCGCCCTCGCGTTGCAAGTGGCTCTCGACGACGGCGTCCTTCCCGATCTCGCTGCGCTGATCGAACGCTTCCGGCCAAAGGACGCCGCATTGCCCGTCGTCGTCGTCAGGCTGCCATCCCTCGCCATCTACGATCAGATCGCGACAAGCGTTGGAGAAGCGGCATGAAGACGACCGACAAGATCGACGCCGCCCGCATCGACCTGGTGCTTGGCGAGTTGCGACTGCCCGGCATCAAGCTGATCTGGGCCGCCCTGGCGGCGACCGCTGACAAGGAAGGCTGGCCCGCCGCCCGCTTCCTGGCGGCCCTCGCCGAACAGGAGATGGTGGAGCGGAGCCGCCGTCGCTTCGAACGGCATCTGGAGGAAGCGCGATTGCCGCCGGGAAAGACCCTCGACACGTTCGACTTCACCGCAGTGCCTATGATCTCGAAGGCGCAGGTGCAGGCGCTCGCCGCCGGCGACGCCTGGCTCGAAAAGGGAGCCAATCTTTTGTGCTTCGGGCCGCCCGGCGCCGGGAAATCCCATCTCGCGGCGGCGCTCGGTTTGGCGTTGATCGAAAGGGGTTGGCGCGTTCTGTTCACCCGGACCACCGACCTTGTGCAAAAGCTTCAGATCGCACGCCGCGATCTTGCCCTCGAAGCCGCGATCGCCAAACTCGACAAATATCATCTGCTGGTCCTCGACGATCTCGCCTATGTCACCAAGGACCAGGCGGAGACGAGCGTTCTGTTCGAACTGATCAGCGCGCGATACGAGCGCCGATCCATGCTCATCACCGCCAACCAGCCCTTCGGCGAATGGGGAAAAATCTTCTCCGATCAAGCCATGACGCTCGCGGCCATCGATCGTATCGTGCATCACGCCACGATCCTCGAAATGAACGTCGACAGCTATCGGCGAAAGGAAGCCGTCGACAACGCCCGTGGACCCGGACGCCCGCCGACGCGCGCGACAATCAAGGGATCATCCTGATCGTCGCTCCGCGACAATCAAATCATCTCTCGACAAAATAGCGCTTGCGTTATCGTCGCGCCGCGACAATCATCACCTCGCCGCGACCGCCAAAATGGCCATCCTGATTGTCGCTGCTTTCTCATCCAGATTGTCGCGCTACACAAAATCGACAACTGGCGCAGCAGTGATGCGGTCCGATTGATTTTCCATGTCCTCAAACAGATGGCTGATCACGAAGCCGATGCCGTCGGCGATCTCGTCGAGAGTCTTGGTCTGACGCAGGTCAAATACGCGTTCCTCCACGTCGTCGACATTCACCCATTCACGATTTTCGACGAGGCCAATAAAGGCGTACGTCAGGGGAGCGGTTTAAAGGGCGTCTACGTACCCGATCGCGGTCTCACGATGGCTCTCGGCAACGGCGAGTCCCTGCTTTGCCTCACGGGTCCCCGCGATTTGAAACAGGCGCGCATGTTCACGCCGGCCCCTATGCCCATAACGATCCATTACTCGGAGCTGATCGCGCGGCTCCTGGCCGGCCTTAGGCACGTCCCAAGCTGGGATCAGGACGCCCGATGCAGGCGGAGGAGCGTCGGCTGAGGCATGCCATGACGCGCGGTCACAAGAACCACCGTGTTCGGCTCATCGGGCCGAGCACCTTGGGGCTCCGCTAAACAAAGGCATTCTTGTCGACGCTTATCATCAGGTGAAGGGCCGGCTCGATCTCGCGGTCAGCGATAGGCCAGACCCACCTCAAGAACATTGCCGAGCCGATCCGAGTTTATTCGCTTCGAGTTGCGCGTGGTGGTTTCTTAGTGCGAACCGGCCTGCTGACGTCACCTGAAGGTTCCATTGCGCGACTGCGGTCAGCTCCAATTTCCGCCCTCACGAGCAAGCTCGCCCTTGGTGCCCGTCGCGTCCCTAGGCCTAATTAGCGCTTGTCGCCCCCCGGCCGTTTCTCGGCCTTTACCGACATCCGAAGCGCATCCATGATATTGACGACATTGTTGGGGGTAGCCTCCGGCTCGGAAGCCTTCGCCTTCGCCGGCCGCTTCGTCTTCTTCCGTTTGGCCTCGATGATTTCCAGCAGCTTGTCCTGAACCGGATCGGACACCAGCTTGCTGTCCCAATGGCGGGTCTGCTTCTTGATCAACTGTTGGATGAGCGGCATGACCTTAGGATCCGACTTCCTATCGTCGATGTCGCCAAAATAGGCGTCCTCGCCCCTCACCTCGTCACCATAGCGGAGGGTCCACACTACGATGCCTTTTCCCCGCGGTTCGAGCATGACTGCGCGCTCGCGCCGCGCGATGACGAGACGCGAAATACCCACCATGTCTTCCGCCGCCATGGCGCTGCGAATCACCGAGAAGGCCTCCTCGCCGACCGGATCATCCGGCGACAAATAGTAGGGTGTATCGAGCCAGATCCATTGAACGGAATCGCGTGGCGCGAACATATCGATATCAATCGTATTCGTGCTATCGAGCGCGACGTTCTCCAGCTCCTCGTCCTCGAGTATGAGGTAGTCGTTTTCGCCTCGCTGGTAGCCCTTCACCTCGTCGGCTTCTTTGACCTCCTTGCCGGTGACGGCGTCCACATAGTGACTGACGACGCGGTTGTGGGTCTCGCGGTTGAGCGTGTGAAATCGTATTTTTTCGTTTTCCGAGGTTGCCGGCATCATCCGCACGGGGCAGGTGACGAGCGAGAGCTTCAGATAACCTTTCCAGTAAGGGCGCAGCGCCACGAGTTCCTCCGATCAAGCCGCACGTTTGGAACGGGCGGTCCGCTTCGCCTTGCGCCCAGTAACATCCGTATCGGCCTTTGCCTCAGGGCGCCCAGGCTTAGAAGGCGATCCCCTCCCGGCGCTCTCGCGTAACGCCTGCAGGAGGTCGGTGGTCTTCGTGGGAGCCGGAGCCTTCTTTTTCGGCAAGGCCCGTCCTTCGCTCTTCGCCTTGACGAGCTCGGCGACCGCTTCCTCATAACGGTCGTCGAAGGTCTTGGCGTCGAATGACCCCTTCTTCGTATTCATGATGTGCTTGGCGAGGTCGAGCATCTCGCCCTGGATTTTCGTCTCGGGCAGCTCCTCGAAGGCTTCCTCCGACGATCGCACCTCATAATCGTAGTTCAGCGTCGTGCCAATCAGGCCGTTGCCATGAGGGCGAATCAGCACGGTGCGGAGGCGGCGAAAGAGGACTGTACGCGCCAGCGCGACAACCTTCGCCTGGCGCATGCCGTCGCGCAGCAGCTTGAACGCGTCTGCGCCCATTTTGTCAGGCGTCAGATAATAGGGCTTATCGAAATAGACGTCGTCGATCTCGTTGCAAGGAACGAACGCCTCGATCTTCAGCGTCTTGTCGCTGCCCGGTACTGCCGACGCCACTTCTTCAGGCTCGAGCACGACATTGTCGCCGTTCTCGACCTCATAACCTTTGACCTGTTCATCCCGCTCGACCGGCTTACCGGTCTCGCTATCGACGAATTCTCGGCGGACACGATTTCCGGTCGCGCGGTTGAGCGTGTTGAATGCAATGCGCTCGGATGAGGAGGCGGCCGTAAAGAGCGCCACCGCGACCGCGACTTCTCCAAATTTGATGTAGCCTTTCCAGTTCGCCCTAGCGGCCACCATTGCGTGCACTCCGACACAACCAACGCGAGTCACTAAATGAATCAGCGGCCATATCGTTCCGATCCGGCGACTATCAAAGGCGCCGGCTGGATCAGCTTGGACCGTATGAATTGACCGAGATCCCGCGCATTGCGAACGCGATCGGACCATCAGGCCGTTTTCGGCTGGAGGCCGGATGAGGAGGACGAGGTCGACTGGGCCGCTCGATCCGGCCCCAAAGCAGTTCCAGGTCCGCCATGGGCGGAATATTGAGGTGAAAGTCTTTGACCTCGCGCACGACGCGCTATCATCCTATCGTCCTGACTGGTGTTCCAGAGGAGATCGCGGAGGCGCCAGCAGGCAAACGCGCCTGGGTGAGCAAACATCTCGGTCCCGAGGTCGAGGTCCGCTGCTGTCCGTAGAGCAAAAAATGGATGCATGCGCAGCCCGGCGACATCCTGATCGACGACACACTGGGTCAAAGCTGGTGGAATTTGGGTAACGCACCGCAGCGCCGAGGGACCGTTGCGATACTCGACGCTATGGGGGTGTGATAAGCACGGCCCACAGTGGTGGCGAAATAATCGCTTTGCTTATGAGAAGCATCGCCTACGGAAAATTCACTTAGCTCTAAAGGGAACGATGACCCATGCTCTGTGTTTTCTGAAGCGCAATGCATTCTTCGGGAGACGCTCAAATGAACAAGGACAAATTCGAAGGCGGCGTCCGCTCCGCGGTTGGCCAGGGTGAAAGGTCTGTAGGCACAGCAACCGACGACAAAGCGTCGGAGGTTAAAGGCACATACGATCAGGTTGCGGGCAGCGCTCAGACGGCATGGGGCAGCGCAAAGGATGCCGCGAAAGAAATGGCCGATTCGGGTTCCATTCCCGATTTGCCCGGGCTGCGCGACGACATCGCAAGGCTGACCCAAGCCGTTTCCGATCTCGCTCAGAAACAGGTCGCTTCTTCCCGCGACCAGGTGGCGGGCGCCGTGGCTGCTGCCGGGGACAGCTTGTCGCAGTCGGCAGCGGTAGCGCAGGACAAGTTCGCCGCCGTGGAAGTCGATGTCGAGGCGCGGATTAAGAGGAACCCATGGGGCGCCGTCGCCGTTGCGGGTCTGATAGGACTGCTCATCGGGAAGATGAGCTGAGCGGGTGCGCTCGGCGCTCGACATTCTCGGTCACCTTGCCCGGCAAATGCGCTCCTGGGTGCAGACGGAGCTGCTAACGCGCCGCCCCATGACCCCGATGGTGGCCGGCGCCCGCCTACGCCGCCGCGCGGCCCGTCCGTGCAGGAGAGGAAAGGATGGGGGTGGCTCGCCGCCGCGGCTCTTATCGCGGCATCGATGGCGCGAGGACAGCGAGAGGGGGACGGGCGCCCAGAACGCCTATCGGCTACCCATTCGCTTCGCGACTCCGTCGATCAAGACCTAAGTCTTAAGCGTCCAGCCACCGGGTCCCCTTGGGCGTACTTCAGGGCTGACTGGGAGGCCGTTCTTTGGCGCATATATAAAAAGATGAATGACAATCGGCTGCTCGCCGTCGCGGGGGGAGTCGTCTTCTACGGCCTCCTCGCATTGTTTCCTGCGGTCACAGCCTTTGTTTCTTTCTACGGTCTCGTGGCCGACCCCTCGACCATCCACGAACACCTTTCGCTAGCGGCAGGCATACTCCCTCAAGGCGCGCTAGACATCCTGAATGAACAACTGACGCGCCTCACAGCGCACCGAACTTCCGCGCTCAGCCTCGGCTTCATAGGAGGCCTTCTATTCGCGTTATGGAGTGCGAATGCGGGAAGCAAGGCGATCATGGATTGCCTCAACGTCGCCTACGGCGAAACGGAGAAGAGGGGCTTTATCCACCTCAATCTTGTCGCGCTGGCTTTCACGCTAGGCGCGATCTTTGCCTTCATGCTCGCTATAGCGCTGTGGTGCTCGCTCCTGTCATTCTCTCGCATCTTGGATTGGGCGGCGGCGTCGATGCGCTGATTTCGCATTGCGCGCTGGCCGGCTCTGATGGCGCTCGTCGTTCTCGGATTGACGATGTTATATCGGTATGGTCCCAACCTCAGCGATCCGCGGTGGACCTGGCTTTTCCCCGGAAACGTCCTGGCTGCCATCGCGTGGCTAGCGGTCTCAGCGCTCTTCTCATGGTACATCGCCCGTTTCGGCAACTACGACGCGACCTATGGCTCGTTGGGCGGCGCGATCGGCATGATGACGTGGATGTGGATCTCTACAATCGTTGTGCTTCTCGGAGCCGAACTCAACGCTGAGCTAGGAGCCTGTCTGGATAATAGCGGATTGTGGTGGCGGCGTTTGCTCGAATTGGATTTTGTTTGCTTATGAGCAAGACCTTCCGGCCCTGGACGATCGATCAGCCGCTGTTGTTGCCGCCGAGCGTTCAGGACTTTGTCGGCGAGGACCATCTGGCTCGCTTCATTTTGGCGCTTGTGCTCGAGCCTCTCGACCTTGGTGAGATCGAAGCCGCGTATGCGAGCGAGCGCGGGCAGCCGCCGTTTGACCCGGCGATGATGACGGCGCTGTTGCTGTACGGCTATTGCAACGGCGTCTACTCGTCGCGCCGGATCGCCAAGGCGGCGCGCGAACGGGTCGACTTCCTGAGCATTGTCGGGCTCGATCCGCCGGATTTTCGCACCGTCTCTGACTTCCGCAAGCGGCACTTGAAGGTGCTTGCGGGACTGTTCGGGCAAGTTCTCAAGCTGTGCGAACAGGCGGGACTTGTGAAGCTCGGCCATGTCGCGCTCGACGGGACGAAGATCAAGGCGAACGCCTCCAAGCACAAGGCGATGAGCTACGAGCGCATGGAGAAGCGTGCGGCGGAGCTCGAGGCCGAGGTCGAGCGGTGGCTGAGCGCAGCCGAGGCTGCGGACGCCGAGGAAGACAGAGCCTTCGGCCGCGACAAGAGCGGCGAGGAGCTGCCCAAATGGGTCGCCGACAAGAAGAAGCGCGTCGAGAAGATCCGGGCGGCGAAGGCCGAATTGGAGGCCGAGGCGAAAGCGGCCGCGGCGGCCAAGGCCAAAGCGCAGGCCGAGGAGCGGCGACAAGCCGAGGGCCGCAAGAAACCGGGCAAGCCCGCCGCCCCGCCATCCGAAGAGCCTGACCCCAAAGCGCAGAAGAACTTCACCGATCCCGAAAGCCGCATCATGAAAACCAAGGACGGCTTCATCCAGGGCTACAATGCGCAGGCGGCGGTCGACGCGACGGCGCAGGTGATCGTCGCCCACGGCCTCGACGCGAAGCAGAGCGATCAACATCAATTGGCGCCGATGGCCGACGCCATCGAAGCCAATCTGGGCAAGAAGCCGACGCAACTGTCGGCGGACGCGGGCTATTGCTCCGACGCCAACCTTACAGCGATGGAGGAACGCGAGATCGACGCCTATATCGCGCCGGGGCGGGCCAAGCACGCCGGGGAAGGAGAAGGCGGCGGCGCCCGCGTCGCCGCCATGCGCGAAAGAATCAAGGCCGGCGGGCACTCCAGCCCCTACCGCTTAAGAAAGCAGCTGCCCGAGCCGGTGTTCGGACAGATCAAGCAGGCGCGCGGCTTCCGTCAGTTTCTCTTGCGCGGCGTCGAGAAGGTCGCCAACGAGTGGGGCCTCGTCTGCCTCGCCCACAATATCTTGAAGCTCGCCCAGGGGCGGACCCCGTCCCTGGCCGCACGCGCAACCGGCTGAGCTTCGCCACCTCGGAAACGGTGCAACGAACGATGGCCGCAAAGCTTCCACCCAACCTTACATCAAACCGGATGCGCGAATTTGCTGCATCCGGCTCTCCGACTGGCTTGAGCGGTTCAAATCCCATCTCGCCGAGGATTAAGCAGACAGGCTCCTAGATCGAGCCGCTTCTCGGGAGTGACCGACTGCCGTACAATGCCGTTGCTTCCGCGAGACTGACTTCCCTCCGACGGCGGCTCGCCGGATGGAAAGGGATAAGCCCGCCGGAGGGCGTTCCGGTCAACCTCTTCGTACAGCATCGTTCGTAACTGCACCGGCCGCCAGCGAGGGCCGACCGTGAGCTTGGCGAGCGGCTGACCGTCGCCGTGGGCGCTCGCTCACTGAGCCAGACGGTCCGCGTGCCCTGTTCGAAACGAGGCCGCACCTCGCGGACACCAATGACTGACTGGTCAAAATACGCGACTGCGTCGATGCCCTGATCCCACAAACGACGATGCGGAGTTTCAGCGCGGGATCGGCACGTCATAAGCTCCGGGCCCATCGCGCGCTCTTGCAGGTTCAAGGCCGATTTCTGATTCAAAGAGAACGCGAGATGGTTGATTGCTATTCGGCGCGTCCGCCACTGTCCAGCAATTCGCCGATGCGTATTTCGGCGAGGGGGCTGAATTCGCCTTTCGGGTATTTTTGTAAATATGCCTGGATCAACGCCGGGTTATCGCTCTCGCGGACCGATTCCCAAAACGACAATTCGACTTCCCGGTCTTGCGGGTCACGCATGCCAACAGCGTCTTTAGAAATCGCCTCAACGCGAAGTCGGGCGAGCGCTGCGAAGCTACCCTCAGGATATTGCTCGAGATACGCTTCATACTCGCTGGCGCTAACACTGTTTTTGATCGAATCCCAGAACTCGATCTCCACGGCCGGTGAGTTGGACGCGCTCGCGACCTGGGCGCTTTCAGAAAGCGACGGGATATCGACCTCGACGTCCGATAGCGGTGGTGGTGATTCGATATCTGGTCGGATTTCGGACTTTTGCTCGTTTAAGATCAGCCGAAAAACGCGGATAGGCTGCGCGATATTCTTGACGCTTTTCTCGCCGAGGTCTTCGAACTCAAACGGCAATTTTTTCATAACATGATCATGAATGCCTCGTGAGATGCATATGCCGCCCGGCTGTGCGAGCCCTTCTATGCGAGCCGCAATATTGACCCCATCGCCAAAAATATCCCCCTCCTTCACCATGACGTCGCCGACATTGATTCCGATCCGAAAATGCATGCGGCGATCTTTGTGCAGGGCATCGTTCGCCCGGGCGAGATCGTTCTGGATGTCGACTGCGCAATGGACCGCGGCCAGCGCGCTTGCGAACGCGGCAAGAATGCTGTCGCCGGCGGTCCCGCAAATCCTTCCTCCGTGGCGCGAGATGAGATCGTCAGTGACCAAGCGAAAGGTCGATAAGGTGGCCAAGGTTCCTTCCTCGTCACTCTCCATCAGGCGGCTGTAACCAGCGACATCGGCAGCAAGAATGGCGACGAGTTTTCGCTCAAGGGGTGGTGCTTCCATGTTGTTTTCCTGGTCGCCCGCCCGGATAGATACCGCACCTTGCGTGATCTTCGGACGGCGCACGTTTGGCGTGATGAAGTAAAAGCGTCGAACGGCGAAAAGTTTGGAAGATTACGCCGGGCAGATCGATCTGTTGGGGAACTCGCAAAAACGACTCAGCTACCCCACGTGGCGAACATGCCAACCGCAGCTGCCGCCATGGTGGCGGTCGCAAGCCATCCCAGGACTGAAAGCCACCTTGTCAGCGTGAACTCACCCATCACTGCCTTGCGCGTGGCCATAAGCATGATCATTGCCATAATCGGCACCGCCGCGACACCGTTGATTATGGCGCTCCAGATCAGCGCCTTGACTGGATCGAGAGAGGTGAAATTGAGCGCCGCTCCGACAAGGGTCGCAGCCGCGATCGTGACGTAGAAGGCGGGAGCGCGACCCGGCCGTTGGGCAAGGCCGACGCGCCAATGGAACGTTTCCCCCAAAGCATAAGCAGCGCTGCCCGCCAAGACCGGCAACGCAAGCATGCCGGTCCCGACGATGCCCAGCGCAAAAACCGTGAAAGCAAAACGTCCCGCGATAGGTCGCAGGGCTTCCGCCGCCTGGGACGACGTCTGGATGTCCGTCACGCCGTGGGCGTTCAGGGTCGCAGCGGTCGTGATCATGATGAAGAGCGCGATGATATTGGAGATCCCCATTCCAACCAGCGTGTCGAGTTGTATGCGCGCCAGCTGCCGGGGAGCCTGCAGCGGCGCCTTGATTAGGGGCTTCGCGTCAGGATCCTCCCTCTCGTCCTCGACCTCTTCGGCGGCCTGCCAGAAGAACAGGTACGGGCTTATTGTGGTCCCGAACACCGCTACAACAATCGCAAGATAGTCCCCCGAGAACTGGATGTGCGGCACGATCAGGTTCTGCGCTACGGTCAGCCACGGCACGCGAACAGCGAACACGGTTGCAACATAAGCGAAGAGGGAGATCGTAAGCCATCTCAGGACTGAGGCATAACGCGAATAACGCATGAACACTTCGAGGAGGATGGTGACAACAGCAAACGCAGCAACAAAAATGAGCTGGGGCCCATCGACGAGCAGGCGCAACGCCGCCGCCATTGCTCCGAGATCGGCGCCGATATTGATAATGTTGGCGACGAGTAGCAGCGCGATGAGAGGGTAGACCAGGAGCGCCGGATAATGGCGGCGCATATTGCCCGCGAGGCCCTTGCCGGTAACCCGGCCAACCTGCGCGCTGACCATCTGAATTGCGCACATCAGAGGGTAGGTAAGCAGGAGCGTCCAAGCCAGGGAGTAGCCGAACTGCGCGCCCGCCTGCGAATACGTGGCGATGCCACTTGGATCGTCGTCCGAGGCCCCGGTGATGAGGCCTGGGCCCATGATGTCAGCGAGTTTCGGCCGGTGAGGCTGTTTGATCTGGTCGAAGGATGGTCGAATATTCATTTTGAAGGATTCCGCCGCCATTCGGGCGTTTCTTCAGTGAAAACTAGACGAAGGCCCCAAACGTTCCGGATTTCTGCGGAACTTATCTCTGGAGCGCGGGTTCAATCATCCTGATGCAGCAATCAGTTTCAATGCAAAAGGAGCACATGATGCCCGAGAAAACGCTCAACGATCTTTTTTATGATACTTTGAAGGACATTTATTTTGCCGAAAGACAAATCCTGAAAACTCTGCCGAAGCTGGCTAAGGCGGCGCAATCCGAAGAACTAAAAGCGGCCTTCCTGACCCATCGGGACGAGACTGAGGGGCATGTGGAAAGGCTCCAACGGATCTTCGAGATGATCGGCAAGCCCGCGCGGGCCAAAACCTGCGAAGCGATAAAGGGCATCCTCGAGGAAGGCGACGAGATCATGGAGGACTACGCGGGAAGCGAAGCCCTCGACGCTGGTCTTCTCGCCGGCGGTCAAGCCGTTGAACACTATGAAATGTCGCGCTACGGGACCTTGAAGACATGGGCGACGCAACTTGGCATGAACGATGCGTCAACGCTTCTCGATCAGACGCTTCAGGAGGAGAAGAAGACGGATGCCCTTCTCAGCAAATTGGCGCAAACGAAAGTCAATCTGAAAGCCCCGTGAGGGATTCAGGAACCCGGCCAGCGAAGGGTCGGGGCAGCGTCGGCCCTTAAGTCTTTCGACAATGGAAGACGCGAGACGCCGGCGTTTCGGGCAGAGTTTTTTGCGCGGTAAGCTGGTGCGTCGCCGCCGCACTTCTTCCAGGCGACAATAGTCAGGGTACTGCTCGGCTCCCACGCCAATCGATGTGCAGCCGCACGTTGATCTTGGACTAGCGCCCTCGTATTTCGGAGCGTGTCTTAAGGAAGACGGGGTCATTGCCAATCGTCCGAAATGGCGGCTCGTCATCTACAAGGCGCGGTCCGGCTGCCAGGCTCAACCAAGCGTTGAGGAACAAAGGTAGCCGGCCTGATGTTCCAGTTTGAGGTCCTAGCGGCGGCGCTCAGAAGCCCTTGCTTCGCATAACACCGGAACGCTTATGGCCTCGTCGATCGACCTCGTCTCCACTCCCGCGATCGCCGATCACCCGATCCGAGCCGCGTTACTGCTTGGCGCCCTTGGTATTGTCTTCGGCGACATCGGCACGAGTCCGATTTACGCGTTCAGAGAGTCACTCAGGGCGGCCGGTGACGCTTCTAAGGAAGCGACCGTGCTCGGCATTCTCTCACTCGTGTTCTGGGCCATCGTGCTGGTCGTGGCGATCAAATATGTGATCTTCGTCATGAGGGCCGACAATGAGGGTGAGGGCGGGACAATGGCCCTTCTGTCTCTGGCGCTGCCGGTCGCCGGCCCGCTGCGGACAGCCCTCTTGATCGTGGGGCTTGCGGGGGCGTCCCTGTTTTTTGGCGACGCCATGATCACTCCCGCCATATCTGTCCTGAGCGCCATAGAGGGGCTCGGCGTCGCATCACCGGCAGTGACGCCATACGTTGTGCCGATCGCGGCTTTGGTCCTCGTCTGCCTTTTCTTGGTCCAGAGCCGGGGCAGCGGGGCAATCGGTTTCCTGTTCGGCCCTGTGATGGCCGTCTGGTTCGCGACCCTGGCCATCGCGGGGGCGGTTCAACTCCTGCAAAACCCAAGAGTGCTGTTTGCTCTTAGCCCAACATATGCGCTGGCCTATGTCGCACACGGGGGAGTTGTCACGACGTTCGCTGTCTTAGGATCGGTATTTCTCGCCCTTACAGGCGGGGAGGCGCTCTATGCCGATATGGGCCACTTCGGCAGATCGGCGATCCGCATCATCTGGTTCGCATTTGTTTTGCCTGCGCTTGTCTTGGTCTATCTCGGGCAAGGAGCGCTCGTGCTGGCCGATCCCGCTTCCGCGGCCAATCCATTCTTCCTGCTTTTTCCCAACTGGCTACAAATTCCCGCGGTTCTTTTGACGACTGGAGCGACGGTGATCGCGAGCCAAGCCGTGTTGTCGGGGGCGTTCGCCCTTGTTCAGCAGGCGATTCAACTTGGCGCCATTCCGCGTCTTGAAGTTCGTCAGACTTCCGAAGAGTCCGCCGGCCAGGTCTATGTTCCTCAAGTCAATTGGCTACTGGCTGCCGCCGTTGTCGCGCTCGTCTTCGGGTTTCGTTCCTCGGACGCGCTAGCCAACGCCTACGGGATCGCGGTGGCTGGCGACATGACGGTCACAACGGTGCTTGTGACGGCGGTCGCCTGCGGTCAGTGGCGTTGGCCACCCGCTTTGGTTTTCCCGGTGGCAGGAATGTTCCTTCTGCTCGATCTCATCTTCGTCTCCGCCAACGTTCACAAAATTCCGGCCGGGGGCTGGTTCCCTTTGCTGGTCGGGATTGTCGCGCTCACTCTGATGCTGATCTGGCGCAAGGGTCGGCGGATTGCCTTCGAACGGCGAGATGAGGCCGCCATAAGTCTGGCGATTTTCATCGCCGGTCTCGATCAACCAGGCGCACCCGAGCGCATGAAGGGCACCGCGGTGTATCTGACGAAGGAAACCGACATCGTGCCGGCAGCGCTGGCGCTCAATGTCAAGCACAACGGGATCGTGCATAGGCGCGTCGTTCTCCTTAAGGTCACGACCGAGCGGACACCTCGGGTGGATGAAGAGAACCGCGTTAAGGTCACGCTGCTTAGTTCCGGCTTTCGGCTGGTCTGGCTCGTATTTGGTTTCGCGGAGAAGCCAGACGTCCCCGCCGCGCTTCGATTGCACCCTCAGGCCCTCGAATGCGATCCTGACGAGGCCTCGTTCTTCCTTGGTCGAGAGACCCCGGTTCCGTCATTGAGGCCGGAGCTGTCGGCATGGCAGGAGCGGCTGTACGCATTCATGACTCGAAACGCAGTGGCGGCCCCGGATTATTTTCTCATACCTCCTCCGCGCGTAGTAGAGCTTGGAACCCGGGTGGAGATGTGAGGCCGGCTCAGGCTGGCGCCTCATCGCGCTCCTCGCAATGTCAAGGCCGCGATCGAAGGACACCTTCTTCGAGGCTACCGTCTTAAGCCTCTCCTCCACCTTCCGATGGGCTGGGCCGCACCAATGGCGGGCGCTGAGACTCGAGCCGCCGACCCGGGAGAAAAAATAATAATCACCTTTTCCCCCCTGTCATGCGCTCCGGAGCTGATTGGAGATCTTCCACCCGATCAAAGATCGAGGTTCGATCGCAGGGAACGATACCGGCAATAGAAACGTTCATATAACGCAGTGCAAGCAAGGAGAAAGACATGCCCAAGGACGCCCACAACAAAGCAGCGGAGCATCACGAAAGCGCGGCTAAGAGCCACAAGATGGCCGCCGAACATCATGGCAAGGGCGAGCACGCTAAGGGTCGTGAGGAATCGGCTAAGGCTCAGACCCATTCCAAGACTGCCCGCGAACACTCTGACATGGCGCACGGTAAGAGCCAATCGCAGAAGTAAAAGCGTCGTGGCGAGGTCTTCTCACGGCCTCGCCAGTTCGTCCGACACACATCTCGCGGCCGAAGATGACCGACCGACCTTCCCGCACCCATTATTCTAGACCATTGTTTCTGCGGAAGGCTTGCGCCTTCCCACGACGTTTCACGCTTCACCGGAAGTAATTCTGCGCATCGGACTGGTCCGGAATTTGCTGGACTCGCACGGCTCGTTGAGTTGCGGTTTGCCGCAAGGGACCTTTCATGTCGAAACTGGTACCGAAGGATTTCGAGGCGCCTGCCATTTTGCTCGGCGGTCCGGTCGACTACAACATGTACAAGGAATTCCGGGCGCAGCTCGATCGGTCCCCGAAAGAAGGTCTAGTCGTCACGGAATTGTCGACGCTCGGCGGCGATCCGGAAGTTGCCCGCATGATGGGGGAAGACATTCGCTTCCATAGCGAGAATTCGTCCAGTCGCCGATTTGTCTTCCTAGGAAAGGCCGCGATCTACTCAGCGGGGACCACCTTCATGAGCTTTTTCGCGGTCGAGAACCGATATCTTACGCGCGGTACGCGATTGATGATTCATGAGCGGAAACTTGACAAGACGTTACACATCAACGGGCCGCTGACGACCTGTGTTGCGACGGTCAAGGCGACGTTGCACGAGATCGAAGCCTCGATCGCGATTCAGAATGAAGGTTTCGAAAATCTGATACGCGGCTCGCAGGTGATGATGGACGACGTGCTAAGCCGCGCGCCCGGCAATTGGTACATTGAAGCGAACGAAGCAAGGTCTCTCGGGCTCGTGTCCGATGTGTTGTGAGAGCAGCCAGGACCGATCGGTTCGGCCGAACCTCGGTGCGGACCGCTGAACGGGTCGAGCCGGCTCGGTGGTTACCCGCGGTCGGACGTGAAGAGAGGTACGCTCATGCCTCAGCTGTCACCTGAAGGTCGCCGCGCTGTCGAGGATGTTGCCCGTCGCATGGGGTTCAATCCGGAAGCTGTGACGTCAATGCTGTTCACGATTGTGGCCGGCCGCGGCGGCATGGCGCAGTTCAACCACCCGGAATTTGGCGGCTCCGGCCAATGGATGTCCGGCGGCGCGATCATGATCTCCGACATGTTCAACAACGTTCTCAAGGCTCGACTGAACGCGTTGTGCAACGAATTGTCAGCGCTGATCCGCGACGAACATGGAATTCCATTTCAATCGCAAAGCCAGGGAAATCCGGCGGAACTGAATGCCAGATTGTCAGGCCTCTTGGCGCCAGATTCGTCCGGGCGGTCGAACTGGTGGCCGCCCGATCTCGGTTCCCCCTCCAGCGTCGGGGCCAGAATGACGTTCGCTACGCCTATTTTCCCGCCGAGCGACGTCTGGTTGTCGATCTCAAGGGGAAGGTAACGGTCTACGACACGCAGGATCACCAGATTGCCGGATTCTCACAGCAACAGCCGGGATCGGGCTCTCTGAGTTTTGTGAGCCAGCTCGGCCCTGTTTATGTAAGTCGTCTGCCCGTGGTCTCTGGCACGGACGAGGCCCGGTCCGCGTCCGAACCAACTCATGAGGCCGCGGCAGAGCCAAATGCTGAAGCGGGCGACGCTGGATCCCGGCAGCGGGACATCCTCGCCGCGATCGAGCGCCTAGGCGAGTTACAGGCGCGGGGCATCCTCACGGACGCTGAGTTCTCAGCCAAGAAGACCGAACTGCTGAGCCGACTCTAACAAAATGGGCGATGCGAGGACTTGTAGTTGATTGCTCAAAATGACTGCCATCGATGGTCTCCGGCGAAGCGAGGTTCTGTGAGGGCAAGCCGAAAGCCTTCCGCCGGTGTGAAATAGGAGTCGACAATTTCGGGCTTGTCCATTTCTCCAAAGATCCACTTGAGGGGGTGGAACTCATACAAATAAAGCTCGCCGCCAGGCTGGAGCAGATTGAAAACCACCTTAGGACATCCCGAACAATAACGGCTACGATTCCGCGAGCTGGCGGGGTTTGATTGTGTAGTTCCATTCCGGATGGAACGCATCGCCGGTGATGTCGAGGGCGTCCATTTCGGCGTTGCGGACCTTGATGCCTTTTTCATAGGTTCGCTCGTCGAGCGCGCATTCGACCTTGAGGCCCGCCTTTGTCGTCGTCGCGCCGATGAGTTCGACGACGGCGATACGATCCGTCAGAGGCCGGCCGCGCCAGTTCTGCGTGATATGGCAGAACAGGCGGTGCTCGATCCTGTTCCACTTCGACGTTCCCGGCGGATAATGGTGCACGCTGAGCGTCAGGTTCGTCTCATCGGCGAGCTTCTGCAGTTCGATCTTCCACAGACGCACGCGCGCGCCATTCGAGCCGCCGCAATCGGCCGTGATCGTCAGTTCTTTCATGTCCGGATAGCGTTCGCGGCCCATGCGCGCGAGCCACGTGCGGATGGATTGGACCGCGAACTGCGCGGTATCGCTGGTGATGCCGACGCTAACGAAGCCAGTGTTGGCCGTCACGTCGTAGACGCCGTAAGGCACGACCTTGCCCAGGTCCTTGTCCTCGAAGTCGTGCACGTTGACGCGCAACGGATCGCCCTTCGGCCGATAGTCGGAGCCACCATTTCTGAAGTTGCCGACCAGCTCTTTCTTCTTCGTATCGACGGAGATGACGGGCTGGCTTTTTGCCTGAGCGGTCACGACTTTCGCATTGATGTGGTCGAATTGCGCGTTACGGTCCGGGTGCTTCTGAGCCTTCCTCAGCCTTGCGATTGTACTGGCGCGAGAAGCCGAGCTTCACCAGTTCCTTGCGCACCGTATCGGCGCTGATCGGATGCCCCATGGCGGTCAGGATCGCGGCCAATTTGTCCATGCTCTTCGACACCCACAGCAGCGGGCGCATGGGATCGCCGAGCGTGGCCGGTTCGAGGAGGCGCTTCAATGCGGGCACGAGACCGGGATCTCTCGCGGCGACAGCCTTGCGGCCGGCGCCGGCACGCCGCACCTGACCTTTCGGCAGTTCCTCGCCATCGAGATCGTCCTCGCCGCGATTGATGGTCGAACGGGCAAGCCCGGTGATCCGAGAGACCACCGCAAGCCCGCCCCGGCCGGCCGTTCTCACCTCGCCCGCCGCGAACATCCGCCGCCCGCGTTCGTCAAGCTTCGAGCCGACCATGTCCCAGCGATAGCGAATCGCATCTTCATCGATCATGCCATCCGGGATACAAGTGTTCGCCTCGATCCGGAATCCCGACGCCCCGAGTTAACCCGCCGCTCGCCCGCGCACCGCGATTCGCGCCGGCGGCCGCGGGGATCAGTTCGCTATAAAGTCGATCCGGCGCTCGTCTTGTTTCGCGAAAGGGCCGCCGCGTCTGTGGGCGCTCGCCGACGCCCTTTTCGTTCCACCTCGAGCGCGAGGGCCTTCGGCGCCCTTTTCGGCTTCGCTATTCTTGTTTAATTTCGTTAGTCCGAAGTCCCAACAAAGCAGCTAGGCTCGCCGGTACGGGACCCAGAAGCTTGATCTCGGTTCCCTCCAAGGGGGTTATGTATTTCTCCAGCGCGGCCTTGGCTTCCCCCTGATCGGCAATTCCCACGTGATATGGACTTTCGTAAAGGCGATCACCGGGATCGGCCCCTATCGCCTGACAGGAGACCTGGAAGGTCCATCCAAACGCGTGCTCGCCTTGACCGCGGTGTTCGACCATGATCGCATCATGCGGCAAAAGGCGGCATGCTCGCTATCGGAAAATCGGGCCGCCGACCAATCACCCCAGTAACTCCCAAGCGGTCGGTGGCAGCCGGCCGTCCCGTCCTAGGCCTTCGCCAACCGCAGAATGACGTCGCTATCGCTGCTCTCGAATCGCCTCGATTGAAGGCGATGGGGCGCGCTGTTATCCTCACGCAACCAAAAGGAGGACACGCCAATGCCGAAAACTGCGATAGCTATCGCCCTGGCAGGGTTCGTTCTTGCCGCAGCAGGGCCCACAAGCGCCACGGCGATGCAGGTCGTTCCGCTCTCAAAAAGCGTGGTCAACAATCTTAACGGCGACTTTATCGACGTCGGATGGCGGCGTTGCTGGCGCGACCGCTGGGGCCGGATGCGCTGCACCTGGTGCTGGCGTGATCGCTGGGGCCGCGTTCGCTGCAGGTAACAACCCGGAGCCAGGTCGGCGAGGCCAACCGGCCCGACTTGAGTATATTGGCTGATAGCGCCCTCCATGGCACTTGGCTCTATGCCATCCCCGTGCCGATCTGCGCGGCATTGAGCGGAACGCTCATCTGCAAATGGTTCGCCAAGTACGATGAAATCAGCGGCGATCGCTGCAAATTTTTTGGTCTCAACTTTAATACTGATCCCCGTTACGGGATTCATCTTGTATCAGCAGCACAGTATAGATTTCGGGCAGGAGTTTCCGGTGATCCTAATGATCATAGGCACGATCGTAGCCGAATCCATTGGCCGCGTTGCTTATCAAATTG
This sequence comes from uncultured Alphaproteobacteria bacterium, assembly GCA_963767245.1. GTDB lineage: Bacteria > Pseudomonadota > Alphaproteobacteria > Rhizobiales > Beijerinckiaceae > Roseiarcus. Next base: position 18,095 of record CAVYDG010000017.1, on the reverse strand, counting down.
CGCTCACCTTCACGGCTAACGATAACGGGTTCGTCACGATGTTCTTTTTTTTGATCCCCGCGCTCACCGCTCTGATATCGCTCCCTCTATCGTGGTGGATCAGCGATCTTCATTTTGCCGTCAGTTTGATGTTCTTTGTTGGCTTGACGGTCGTCTCGGCGTCCCTCCTGTTGTTTTCGCTGAAATCCTGGGGACAGCCCTCTCTGCATTGAAATAAAATCACCTTAGCCCGTTCCGCCTCTGTAGGGGCTTCTCGGGGCAGGGATGGATTGGCGCTAGCGCCCAGCGCCGATCCATCATGGCAAAAAGCCGGAATTTGGAGTTTCTGTTTCCACAGCTCCGATTTCCATTCGTGCCGGCTGCACTTAGGATGTTCGGTGCGGGGCGGCGCTTAGCCGCCGCGAATGAGCGAGAGCGCGTAAGTCGCTCCCCGTGGTGATCATGCTGCACGGCTGCACTCAGAACCCAGACGACTTTGCCCTTGGCACGCGTATGAACGACGTGGCCGAGGAGCAGACATTTCTGGTCGCCGATCCGCGTCAACCCCAGTCGGCAAACATGCAAAAATGCTGGAACTGGCTTAACGCGGGGGACCAGCAGCGCGAAGGTGGCGAGCCATCGCTCATCGCTGGCATCGCCATGCAAGTCGTTGAGGAGTTTTCTGCCGATCCGACACGAGTCTATGTGGCTGGTCTCTCAGCCGACGGCGCAGCGGCGGCGATCATGGCGGCGACCTATCCCGACCTTTTTGCCGCCGTCGGCGTCCACTCGGGGCTGGCGTGCGGGGCGGCCAGGACATGCCGTCGGCCTTCGCCGCGATGGGCGGGGGCGGGGCGATTCGGCCGAGGGGTGAAGGACGGACGGAGCCGACCGGACCGTCAACCCTGTCAACAGCGACCACGTCATCGCCCAGGCAAGCCAGGAGGCGGCGCTCACCAAAATGGTGACCCGTGGCAAGACCCCAGCCGGCATGGCCTATACCCGCACGGTCCAACTCGACGCCTCCGGCGGAGAGGTTCTTGAGCAGTGGGTACTGCACGGCGCGGGCCATGCTTGGTCTGGCGGCAGCGTCAGCGGTTCCTACACGGACCCGCGCGGACCCGACGCCAGCCGAGAGATGGCCCGCTTCTTCCTGACGCACGCGAGGGAAAAGGCGGTGACCTGGCATTGATTCGGTGGGGCGCGCTTCAATGTAAACGTTGCTAATGCGCTCTGCGGCGGGACGTATACATCGCCGAGCAACATTAGGGCAGGGGCGCTTCGCGTGGCAAATTCGGCGCGCAGACGAGCCGCCCGCACGGACCTCCCACGACGTTGGACGTGCATCGCTCTCGATCACCGAGCGCTACATCGAAGCATACGCCCGACGCGGCAACTGCGGATCGTTCCTGGCGCCGGCGGATTGAGAGCGAAATTATTTGTTGGCGAGCTGTATCACCCCTTCTTTGCAGGCGCTCGCTTCTTGGGCGCAATTCTGAGCGAGACGCCGATGTTCGTAGCTTTTGACGCGTCGCACCCGCCGTTCGTTTCAGAGTCTGGGCGATCTTTGCGAGCGGCTCTTTACGGGCCATACCTTTCAGCAACCGAAGGTCGTCTTTCGACCATGGTCGCCTCGAAGGCGCTTTCTTATTCCGTACTGGTGGCTTGGCCATGTTTGCTCCTGAAGTATGTACTGGGTTTCGCAGGTTTGTATCGACTCGCGATTTTTTAATCACATGTTGCTCAACCTCGGATGTGAGGCGCAACAATTGCTGGGATGCAAACGGTACCCAAAACCGAGTTGCAGTGTGCACAAACAACTCCGACCAACCGCCAGCCTGGCGGGGCAGGTCCTCGCGCTCGCAGGTACTGCATGTTGACGCTTTCGACAAACTTTGTGCAGGTGGGGCATTTTGCCATTGTCACTGTTCCTTTCCAATTGCGCCGGCGATGCGCAAACGCGGATTTATCAAGAAGTAATTGGCTGATGCTTTTCCCGATGTTTCTCTCGGGCGGTCGACGCTGACTTCGCGACGTTCTAGGCGGGTGCGCTCCCGGGTTGGGACGATCCATCAGCAACGTGACTCGTTGGCCGCTGATTGATTCAAGTTTTGCGTTGGACGTAGAGTAACCGTCCGGGGGCGGCCGCCTTGCTTGGGAGCTGAGTCGTCGCGAAGGGTGTGACCTTAGGGCTAGCCTTAAGGTCACGCAGAGATGGATGGGAAGGTTCTCGGGATCGAGCGCCGACGGCGGTGGAGCAAGGACGAGAAGTCGCGGATCGTTGAAGAGACACTGATGCCGGGGGCCGTGGTGAGCGAGGTCGCTCGACGGCACGGGGTGGCGCAGAGCCTGCTCTTCACATGGCGAAGGCTGGCGTGCACGGCGGAACCGGCCAGGAGAGACGGCTCGGTTTTGCTTCCGGTCGAGATTGGAGCGATGGCGGCGCCGTCCGGATCGGAGGCGGCGAGACCGTCGCGCCCGGCGACGAGCGGACGCCGAACGAGGTCTGGCGTCATCGAAATCGAACTCGGCTCCGGGAACTGCGTGCGCGTCGACAACAACGTCGACGCCGATGCGCTTCGGCGGGTTCTGAGCGTTCTGGGCGAACGATGATCCCGATGCCGAGCGGGGTTCGGGTGTGGATCGCGACGGGCCACACCGACATGCGTCGCGGTATGCAGGGTCTGGCGCTTCAGGTTCAGGAGCAGTTGAAGCGCGATCCGCACGGCGGCGATCTCTACCTCTTCCGCGGGCGCAGGGGCGATCTGGCGAAGATCCTCTGGCACGACGGCGTCGGGCTGTCGCTCTACGCCAAGCGGCTCGACCGGGGAAAGTTCATCTGGCCGTCGGCGAAGGGGGGCGTCGTGTCGATCTCGCCGGCGCAGATGGCCTACATGCTGGAAGGAATTGACTGGCGGAATCCGCAACTGACGTGGCGGCCGAAGAGCGCGGGCTGAGCGCGACGACGGAAGCGCCGGCGAAGCGAAGAAAAACATGGGATCACACGCTTTTTAGGGCGCCTCAAATCACGCGAACTGTGATTCTCTGCGTCGCATGGATCCCGCTCCTGAGTCGCTTCCCGACGACGTCGCCGCCCTGAAGGCGGCGCTGATCGCCGAGCGCGCGCGGCGTCTGGAAGTCGCGGCGGAACTAGCGGTCGCGCAAGCGAAAGCGTCGGAAGACACGGCGCTGATCGTCGCGCAGAAGCTCCGGATCGCCAAGCTCGAGCGCCAGGTGTACGGGCAGCGGTCGGAACGGTCGGCGCGTCTGATCGACCAGCGGGCGCTCGAGTTCGAGGAGTTGGCGGCCAGCGCCACCGAAGACGAACTGGCGGCTGAGCAAGCCGCCGCGAAGACGACGACGGTGCGCCCCTTCACTCGCCGCCGCGCCGAGCGAGGCACGTTCCCCGATCATCTGCCGCGCGAACGGGTGGTGATCGATCCGCCGACGGCTTGCGCGTGCTGTGGCGGCAACCGCCTGCGCAAGCTCGGCGAGGACGTGACGCAGACGCTCGAGACGACGCCCCGGCGGTGGAAGGTGATCGAGACGGTGCGGGAGAAGTTCTCCTGCCGGGACTGCGAGAAGATCAGCCAGGCGCCGGCGCCGTTCCACGTGATCCCGAGGGCTTGGGCGGGCCCGAGCCTGCTGGCGATGATCGTGTTCGAAAAGTTCGGCCAGCACCAGCCTCTGAACCGGCAGGCCGACCGCTATGCGCTCGAGGGCGCGCCGATCGCGCTCTCCACCATGGCCGACGCGGTGGGCGCGGTCTCGACGGCGCTCGATCCGCTACGGCGCCTGATCGAGGCCCATGTCATGGCGGCCGAGCGCCTGCACGGCGACGACACGACCGTGCCGGTGCTGGCCAAAGGCAAGACCGACACCGGCCGGCTCTGGATTTACGTCCGCGACGATCAGCCGTTCGGCGGCGCCCGGCCGCCGGCTGCGATCTTCCACTACTCGCGCGACCGGCGGGGCGAGCATCCGCAGGCGCATCTCGCGGGTTACGCCGGCATCCTGCAGGCGGACGCCTACGACGGCTACAACAAGCTCTATCTCGCGGACCGCAAGCCCGGCCCGATTCGGGAGGCGGCGTGCCGAGTAGGCGGGGATGTCGCCAGCCCCGCCCCTCACAGACCCGGACGAGCGGATTACCCGCATCCGGTTCTTCACGCGCAAGGTTCGCTCAGGTGGCGTCGTACCGATGAACGAGCAATGAGACGGCAGGGGGTGTCGCGCGAGCATGGCATGGAAGCGCGACCACGACAGCTTGCTGTGGCGGCCGCGACGGGCAAGCCATTTTCTCCAGATATGCACGACCTGGTGGTGATACCAACGTAGTCGCTTGCTGTTTCCCGAGACGCCATAGTAGGCGCAGTGCCCCCGGATCATTCGCGACAGGCGGGCGTGCTGTTCGCGGAAGGGCCGGTGCAAATTGCGCCGACACCATTCCGTCACGGCCGCGAGGGCGCGCTTGTAACGGTCTTTCGCCGTTATCTGGCGCACGACGGCCTTGCCCTTCCAGGATGTTCCCCAAACATGGGTGAAGCCGAGAAAGTCGAAGGTCGTCCCGTTTGCCGCGGGATGTTGCCCTTGCGGGCGTTTGAACCGGAAGTCTACGAAGCGGGTCTTGGTCGGATGGAGCGTGAGCCCGAACCGCTCAAGCCGCTTACCCAGCACGGCAAGCAACCGCTTGCCGGACCGGAAGTCCTCTAAGGCTATCACCGCGTCGTCAGCATAGCGAACCAGTTGGCACCGGCCTTTCAGCTTCGGCTCTGCCGTCACCTCGAACCATTCATCCAGCACGTAGTGCAGGTAGATGTTCGAGAGCAGCGGCGAGATCACGCCGCCTTGGGGCGTGCCGCCCGTCGTGCGCGTGAGAACGCCCTTGTCGAGCGCCCCCGCCTTCAACCATTTGTCGATCATCTTTCGGACGACGCCGTCCATCACTCGCTGGTCGAGGAATCTTCGGAGTTTCGCGTGGTCGATGGTGTCGAAGGAAGCGGCCACAGACTACCCATCGTCGTGATGTTCCGGATTCGGTGACGATCACCCGCGAGCGCCACGCCTTCGAAAGTCAATCGCTGGCCGCGATCAGCAGCATCCGGCGGCGCGGCGTCCTTTTCGTTTTGGCGGTCCTGCCGGATGGCAGCCGGTCACTCATTCCGGCCGACTGGACCGATTGGCGCCCCGAGCAGGCCGACCGAACGCCGGCGGACGATGTCGGCGATGCCGACCACGATCTGGGCAGCCTCGGGGATTTGCTTCACCTGCGCAAGGTCATCGACGCTCTGAGCCGCCGACACGTCGAGTCGGCGCCCCGAAAGGAGAGCGGTCATGCAATTGAACCTGGCCTTCCTCGATCCACCCAATCTTGCCCCGAACCCCTCTCCGGCAGCGCCGTCGACGGCGTGGCGGCAACTCGACGAAGCCTCTCGGGTCGCTGCGCTCGAGATTCTCGCCCGTCTCATCGCCCGCATGCTCTCGGCCAGATCGAAGAGGGAGGGAAGCGATGAATGAGCGCGCCAAGATCACGGCCAACCATCTTTCGCGTCAGGCGATCGTCTACCTGCGCCAGTCCAGCGCCGCACAGGTGGAGAACAATCGCGAGTTGACCGATCGACAATATGCGCTCGCCGCCAAGGCCCGGGAGCTCGGCTGGCCCGCCGATCGCATCGTCGTCATCGATGAGGATCTCGGGCTCTCCGGCTCCGGCTTTGTCGCGCGATCGGGGTTCGCCCGGCTAACCGCCGAAGTCGCGCTAGCCCACGTTGGCCTCGTGCTCGGGCTTGAGGTCTCGCGCCTAGCGCGTAACAACGCCGATTGGCATCGCCTCATCGAGTTGGGCGGCCTCACCGATACGCTGATCGGCGACGCCGACGGCATCTATCATCCCGCCCTTTTCAACGATCGCCTCCTCCTCGGGCTCAAGGGCGCCATGAGCGAAGCCGAGTTGCATGTCCTGCGGGCCCGCCTCAACGGCGGCATTCGCAACAAGGCGGCGCGCGGTGAACTGCGCCGAGGATTGCCGGTCGGCTTTGTCTGGGGCGAAGCCGATGGCGAGGTCCGTTTCCACCCCGACGAGGCCGTGGTCGCCGCCATCCGCAATGTCTTTGCGCGCTTCACCGAGACGGGCTCGGCGCGCCGCGTCTGGCTATGGTTTCGTTCCGAAGGGCTCACGTTCCCTCTGCAGATGCATCAGGGCGCGGGGATCCGATGGGTCGAGGCCAGCTACACCGCCATCCACCACGTTCTGACAAATCCCGCCTATGCCGGCGCCTACGCTTATGGCAAATCCCGTCGGGAGACGACGCTGAATGCATCCGGCGTCCGCGGAAAGCGCGTCCGAAAACTGCCTCGCACCGAGTGGCAGGTGCTGATTCCGGACCATCATCCGGGATTCATCGATTGGCGGACCTATGAGGCCAACCAGGATCGCATCGCCCAGAATACCCGACCCGGACCGCACAAGGCGGGCGGCGCCGTGAGGGAAGGGAGTGCTCTGCTGCAAGGCCTTGCCGCCTGCGGGCGCTGCGGACGCCGCTTGCACACACACTATCGGGGACGCAGTTCCGCGCCGGGGTATCATTGCCCTGGCAAGATCCTGGTCGAGGGCCGCGGCGTCTATTGCCTCAATGTCGGCGGCGTCCAGATCGACGAGGCCGTCACGCAGGCCTTCCTCGCCGCCCTCGAGCCGGCGAAGCTCGCCGCGACCGTCGCCGCTGCGGAGCGGCTCGAGGCCGATCGCGAGACCTCGCTCAGGCAGTGGCGTCTCGGCGTCGAGCGGGCAAGCTACGAAGCGAGCCGCGCCGAGCGCCGCTACCGCGCCGTCGATCCAGACAACCGCCTGGTCGCTCGCGGCCTCGAGCGCGAATGGGAGGAGCGGCTGAGCGCGCTCGAGGCCGCCAAGGCCGAGCTTTCGCGCCGCGAAGAGGCGCGTCCATGGGCGCTCTCCCAGGACGAGCGCAGTCGTCTGCTCGCGCTCGGAGCCGATCTGACCACCGTGTGGCACGCCGCGACCACGACGCCGCGCGACCGGAAGGAGCTGCTGCGGACGCTGCTCGAGGAAATCATCGTCAAGGTCGAGCGCGACAAAGCCACGGCGCGCCTCACCCTGCGATGGAAGGGCGGCGCACTCGCCGAGATTGATCTGGCGCTGCCGCGCTCACGCCCGGCCACCATACGCACCGACGAGGATACGATCACGCTCGTGCGCCGGCTGGCAGCCCTCTATCCCGACGCCGTGATCGCCGGCATCCTCAATCGCCAGGGGCGCACCACGGCGTATGGCCATCGCTTCGAGGCGGGCCGCGTCGCAAGTCTCCGTCGGCACTGGGATATCCCCTGCTTCGAGCCGAGAATGACGCACGCCGAGGGCGAGTTGCTGACCATCAAGAAGGCGGCGGCCGTACTCGGCGTCGCCCCCTCGACCCTCCATCGCTTGCTCAACGCCGGGATCATCCCGGGCGAGCAGCTGACCCCTGGCGCCCCGTGGCGCATCCGGTTGGACGAAGAGGTCATGGCCCGCTTCAATAACGACGCTGGTGAGAGCTTCATCCCCATGCGCGAGGCGATGAAGGCGCTCGGCGTCTCACGCCAAACCGTGTTGCAGCGTGTCAAGCGCGGCGAACTCGACGCCGTCCATGTCATGCGCGGAAAGCAAAAAGGACTCCGTATCAAAGCGATAGCCCGGCAACCCGAACTCTTCGATCGAACCTCATGAACCTGGGGGCAGTATGAAGCGACATACAAGTATTTGGAGATATCGACGTCCACCACCCACCGCAGCCCCGCTCCATGAATCCCGTTCGCAATGCGCGAAGAGCGTCATGGGCCGAGCGGCCGGGCCGGAAGCCGAACGAGCACGGCAGGAACGCCGTTTCGTAGATCGGCTCTAGCAACAGCACGATCGCCCGCTGCGCAACCTTGTCTTCCAGCGTCGGGATGCCGAGCGGGCGCTTCGTGCCGTCCGCCTTCGGGATGTAATGCCGCCGCACCGGCGGCGCGACATAGCGGCCCGATTTGAGGCGCGCCAGCAGGTCCGTGAGATTGGCCTCCAGGTTCGCCTCGTATTCGTCCGCCGTCACGCCGTCGACGCCCGGCGCGCCATCCTTGCGCGTCAGACGAAACGCCTCGAACATCCATTCGAGGTCGATCAGGTGGTGCAGCGAGGTGAACACCCGCTCGGGATGCTTCCTCGCCAGTTCGGCTATCCATTGTCGTTTCGTGGACAGGTTTTCGGGACTCGAGAGTTGCTGATTCCGACGGAAGCCGCCACCTTTAACGAGATGATGTCGCCACTCATAACGAGATGATTGCGCCACCTGCAACGGGATGATCCCGCCAGGGTGGGCGTCTCTTCGCTGGCCAGATTTAAGGTCGCTTCTTTGGGCCACCAAGGGAGCACCGATGCCAGCCGAGAGAGTTGCCATGCGCGATGTACGCGTGATCATTCGCCTTAAATATTTGTCTTCGCTCACGACGAGCGAGATTGCCCGGCGTCTTGGGTTGGCGCGTTCGACGGTACGGGAGACCTTGAGCCGTTTCGAGAGTTCGGACTTGATCTGGCCGCTACCCGAGGGCCTGAGCGACGAAGGGTTGGAAGCTGCGCTTTACGCCAACCGGCGCAGCAAACGGGGTCATCGGCGCCATGCCGAACCGGACTGGCCGGCGGTTCATCGGGAGATGAAACGCAAGCACGTCACCCTGCTGATCGTCTGGGACGAGTATATTGCGCAGAACCCAGGCGGCTACAGCTATTCGCGGTTCTGCGAACTTTATCGAGCCTTCGAGACAAAATTGTCGCCGACGATGCGCCAGACGCATGCGGCGGGCGAACGATTGTTTGTCGATTACGCCGGCGATGGCGTTCCAGTCCTGATTGATCGGCTGACGGGCGAGATTCGCAAGGCGCAGATATTCGTCGCGGTGCTCGGCGCATCGAGCTTCACCTTTGCCTGGGCGAGCTGGACGCAGACCCTTCCCGATTGGATCGACGCCCACGTGCATGCTTTCGCGGCGATCGGCGGCGTTCCGCATTTGCTCGTGCCGGACAATACCAGGACCGCCGTCATAAAGGCCTGCTTCTATGACCCTCTGGTCAATCGCACCTATGCCGAAATGGCGGCCCATTACGACACCGCCATCCTGCCGGCGCGGCCGAGAAAACCTCGCGACAAGGCGAAAGTCGAACAAGCGGTGCTGATTGTCGAGCGCTGGCTGCTCGGGCGGTTGCGTCACCGCATCTTCGTCAGCCTCGCTGAGGTCAACGAAGCCATCGGCGAGTTGCTCAAGCATCTGAACGAAGAACGACCCATCCGGAGGCTCGGCGTGACTTGCCGGCAATTGCTGGAGGAGATCGACCGTCCGGCGCTCAAGTCTCTGCCGGCCGAGCCCTATGTCTTCAGCGAATGGCGCGTCTGTCGGGTCGGCATCGATTATCACGTCGACGCCGGCTCTCACTATTACAGCGTTCCCTATCGCTTCGCCCGCGCCGAGGTGGACGTCCGGATGACCGCCAGGACGGTCGAGATTTTCCTCAAAGGCGAGCGGATCGCCGCGCATTTGCGCATCAGCGGCAATCGCAAACATACGACGATCCCCGAACACATGCCGTCCTCCCACCGCCGCTATGCGGGCTGGACGATCGACCGCATCCGCCAGGACGCGCGCGCGATCGGACCGGCGACTGCGGCGCTCTGCGAGCAGATTCTCGAGCATAGACTGCATCCGGAACAGGGCTACCGGGCGTGTCTGGGGATCGTCCGCCTTTCCGGTCCCTATGGCGTCGGACGCGTCGAAGCGGCGGCGGAACGCGCCATTGATATCGGCGCGCGCACCTATGGCTCCGTCAAGTCCATCCTCGACAACAATCTTGATCGGCGCCCCGCGCAAAAGCGCGCCGCGGACGGAACGCCGATCCTGCATCCCAATATCCGTGGCCCGCGCTATTACAATTAGGAGAAGCGATCTTGCTCAAACATCCGACCCTCGATCAACTTTACGCCCTCGGCCTCCAGGGCATGGCCAAGGGCTTTACGGAAATCGGCGCCGAGGCCGACAATCTCGACAAACGCGAATGGCTCGGGCTTCTGCTCGATCGCGAGGCGTCATGGCGTCAGGATAAGAGGTTCGCGGCGCGACTGCGCTACGCCAAATTGCGCCAGCAAGCCTGCGCCGAAGATGTCGATTATCGAAGCCCGCGCGGCCTCGATCGGCCCCTGTTCCAAAAGCTCGTCGAGGGGCATTGGATCGAGGCCCACGAAAACTTGGCCCTCGTTGGCCCGACCGGCGTCGGCAAGTCATGGCTCGCTTCAGCGCTTGGCCACAAGGCCTGCCGCGATAATCGCTCGGTGCTCTATCACCGCATCCCAAAGCTCTTCGAAGATCTCGCCCTGGCGCGCGGCGATGGCCGTCATCCGCGCCTCCTGCGTGCGCTCGGCCGCGCCGACCTTCTCATTCTCGACGATTGGGGTTTGGAGCCCCTCGACGCCGGCGCCCGGCATGATCTTCTGGAAATCCTCGAAGAGCGATACGGCCGCCGCTCGACCATCGTCACATCCCAACTCCCCGTGGACCGCTGGCATCACGTCGTCAACGACCCGACCTACGCCGATGCGATCCTCGACCGTCTCGTTCACAACGCCCATCGGATCGAACTGGCTGGCGAAAGCTTGCGACGCGTCCGGCCAAGTCGTGAAAAAATTGCAGATGAAAACTTGACCAGACAACAGCCCAAGCGCCAATAATCAAAGCGCCAGCGAGCCCGCTCCACCCCGGCGGCATCATTCCGTTACAGGTGGCGGCATCATCTCGTTACAACATGGCGCTTTCGTCGGAATCCGCACTCAGAGTTCCCTCCCATGTTTCCCGCAATGGTCTTAATCGCGTGGCGGCCCCCTTCCCTCCGACGGGTCCCGGCGAGCCCGGTTCCCCGCCCTCTGCGGTACTATGAAGCCGCTACGACGTCCCGCCGCGCATGCCCGTCGGCTTATGTCTTCGCCTCGGGGTTCCGTCCGGGCTCGATCGTTCGTGTTCGCTGTCGCGCTCCCGGCGATGTTCGAGCCCACCGCCGGGCCAGGAGCTTTGTTCACCCGGCGCTCCAGGGTCCCGGGCTTTTCCGTACGGGCGACGACGGGACCTCTCAGGTTCCCTGGCGACCCCTCCCGCGCCTTTGCCCTGCTCTGAGACCCCGGCCGATTCGGTCGCGTCTGGCCATGTCGTCGCGATCGATGCTGCCCCCGGACCCAACACGGCGAAGGCTTCGGCGCTTTCATGATTTCGAGGCTGCCACAGGGCTTCAGCGCCCGCTGTCTACGCTTCACGAACGCCGTTGCCGCCGCCCGTGCAAGACTCGCTTCCGGCTGGCGGGCTCCGCCTTTGCCGGGAGGGCGTCGAACCCTCTGGGTCGCTTTGAAAGGTTTCAGGTCACATCCATCCTCCTTTCCAGGGCTTACCCTGACGCAAGTTGGTTTCATCCATGGCGTGATGAACACCGACAACACTGCGCTTTCAGGGGAGACCATCGATTTTGGACCGTGCGCCTTTATGGATTTGTACGATCCTGCGACCACCTTCAGCGCGATCGATGAATTCGGTCGCTACGCCTACGCCAATCAACCGACCATTGCGCAATGGAATCTCGCCAGGTTCGCCGAGACCCTGCTTCCGCTCCTGGATCCGAACCCAGAGCGGGCGGTCGAACTTGCGAGCGAGGCGATCTCCGCGTTTACGTCGAGCTATCAGGACCATTGGCTTGCCGGCATGCGAGACAAGCTCGGAATCTCCGGCAATGAAGAGGGCGATCTCGATCTGGTCCGCGAATTGCTCCAGGCGATGCATGAGAACGCCGCGGACTTCACCCTGACCTTCCGTCGGCTATGCGCCGCCGCTGCGGACGAGACCGCGGACGCCGAGGTGCGCGGTTTGTTCGCGAACCCAGACGCCTACGATAGTTGGGCCGCCAGATGGCGATCGCGTCTGGCCGTTGACGAGCGAGAACCCAACGCGCGCGCGAGGCGATGCGAGCCGTCAATCCAGCTTTCATCCCGCGCAATCATCTCGTGGAGAATGCGCTCGACGCAGCGATCGATAACGCAGACTTTTCGCCGTTCGTCGAGTTGCTGACGGTTCTCTCGCGACCTTATCAGGATCAATCGGCCTTCGCCGAATATGCCAACCCGCCTCAATCAAGTGAGCGTGTCTTCCGGACATTCTGCGGGACTTGATCGGGTTGTAGGCGCGTGGCCGCGCGTCGAGAGACGAATGCTCAGCTGACAACTGCTCGTTGGCTGAGGTTGGATTAACAGTCTCAGCCGGTTCCAGCCAGTACAGCCGGACTCAATGGCCTTGAAGCGCCGATCGTCCGCAAACCCACGTGGTGCACTGAGAACAACCAAAAGTTCGTCGCGGCTTGTCGCTACGCCGCCTTTGCTTGTGATGACCCGGCGCTCTCCATGGCTCTGAGATACAGGTCGAGCAGGGACTCTTGTTCGTCGCGCTCGTCCTTGTCCTGCTTGCGCAGGCGCAAGATCTCCTTGAGGACTTTCACATCGAAACCCTCTCCCTTGGCCTCGGTGAACACCTCCTTCTTGCCCTCGTTCAACGCCTTGATCTCGTCGTCGATGTGCTCAACGCGCTCGATGAACGAGCGAATGCGATCGCCCGGGATTCCTGCTGTGTCCGTCATGCCTGCTCCTCATTTCAAGAGGTCATACGGTAGGGCGACGAAAGTCACCGAGAAGTTAATGGAGCCGCCGGAATTCCCGCTGAGGCGAGCCCTCGTGTTGCCGCTGCCGCCGATGCCGATGCACAATCGCGTCGCAATCACGGGTATGTGAGTTCGACTTGTGCCGACCGTGCAGATCGCGACAAACGCACTATCAGAGGGACCCGCTTTCGTTGAGATGGCATCGACGGCAAGGATTGGGCAGGATATCTGCCTTTCAGCATCGCCCGCGAACGGCGAAGGTCCGCCAAGAGGAGGAGTTCGTTGCGAGCGCTTCAACGGGCGGAGTTGACGTAAAGCACCCCTTGCGGATCGCGGCCTTGGACCCCTCAATTGGGCGGAAAGCGGGCCTCCAGGCGTCCTCTCGGGAAGGACCGGAATTCTGGCGAAAGCCGACGATCCTCCCGGGCCGAGCCTGACGCGGGAGGAGACGCAACGCCATGAGGGTCGTTACCTGACGCCGTACGAACGCGGCAAGTTGAAGGCCCACGAGGTGGCTCTCAAATGGCGGGAGCAAGGTTTGGCGCTTGTTATCGCCGTGCCCAACGGAGTGGCCGGCCCAAACGATCATTCGACGTTGGGTTATTTTCTGCGGCTCACGATACTGGCCGGATGGCCCCGGTGGCTTTCGGCGGAAACGCGGTCTACGTATTGGTCGACGCCGATGCGCTTGCCGAAGGCCTCTGCCTCGCTAACGAGCGGGCGCAAGTCGGTGAGGATTACGTGTTCTCCGCCGACCCAGAGGAGGAACCGAGCTTGTCGCGGGGTAGCCATGATGAAGATCGGCGGCGCGCTCAGAACCAACCGACGAACATCAGGATCGCGGCCGCCGCGATGCAGGCCATCGCGAGAACATCGGCGGTCAGCAGGGTGATGTTCTTCCACCACAGGATGCGCGACAGACCCGCACATAATGCGGGGAGCCCCTGGAGCTCGGCCTCAGTGTCGGCGACGAAGTCGAAATCCTTCGGATCAGGATTGCGCCAGATTGGGAAACGCTTCCGCCCGGCGCGGGGAAATCGCGGATAAACTGAGATCAGCAGGCTAAGATAAATGATCATGAACGGCGTCAGGATGACCGGCACGCTCAGATACCAGGGATAGCGCTCTCGGTACTGGACAACTGTCAGCATCATGATGGCCACGAATAGCACTGCTATCAGCGCCTTGATGTCGTTGAGACGCATCGAGTTGCCGTAGCCGGCGATGAGATTGCGCAACTGTGCGTTCTCGTCTCGGGTCATCAAACGCTCCGACGCACCCGCGGCGCGCGGCCCAGCATCATTTGAGTGCGGCGTATAGAAGCAGAACCATAGTCAGGAACACGCAGATGATCGCTAGCAGAAAGCCGACGCGGACGCACTGAGTTTTCCACCAAAGAATGCCTGACAGCACTGCGCAAGTCAGCTTCAACTGTTCGACGTCGTCTGCAGTCTGGGCGACGTACTCGAAATCCGCGGGCGTCAGATTGCGCGCTACACGGAAGCCCTTGGCCCCGCGCTTTGGATAGCGCGGAAAGAGCACCATGAACAAAGACAGGTAGACGACCAGGAAAGGCAGCAGCACGAGCTGGACCGGCAGGTAACTCGGAAGGGACGTGTAGTTCCAGAGGACCGAACCCATCATGAACGCCACGAACAAGAACGCGATGTTTGCCTTGAAATCGCTTGACCTGATCTCTCCGGTATATCCGGCGATCAAACTGCGATAGGATTGAGTTGGATTGGAAAGGGATTTGTTCATCTGACTTTCAGTCGCTCCCACTAAGCAAACTTCGCCCGATGACAACCAGGACGACGCTGCGCCGAAAGCAAGATTTTAGCAAGACTGAAATGTCGTTATGACCCCGCCGTGCCCTGTATATACGTTTCGGGGCCAGCCGGCCCGTCGTTGGGTCGCCTTTGACTCGATTCCCCCGCTGTCGACGAGTGACCGCTATTTGCGCACAACGGGCATTGATCATCGTCAGACTGATCATCGTCAGACAATGGCGGCTCCCCCGACGATCTGCCGCGCTCGCGCCACTTGTTCGGCGATGGGACTTGGCGAGCTTGGCCGTTCGAGGCGGACGCGAATGTTTCCGCCAAGCGACGGCAAGCCGGAACTGATGATCGACCGCGCTCATAGCTCGGCTCGGTTCGCCCTGGATCTCATCCCACAGCAGCATCCGGGTGACCACCGCCGCGCTCGAAGCCGAGGCATTTGCCGGCCTTCATTGCGGTCGTCCTCGCGACTAGGCGTTTTTCCCTCCTTGAAGTGCGACCTTTGATCTGGGGTGGACGACGCACACTAATCTTGCGATGAGCCGATCGATTTCATGGTAGACGAAGCGATAGGCGCCCGGGAGATTCGATTTCGGAATATGCCACGCTCGCTTATTCCAGTGATGACTCCGCATGGTTCGCTCCGCCTTGATCAGGCTGATGACGATTTTGGGCTCGAGAGCGGGCTGGCTGATCGGCTCGAGAAGAGTTTTGAACGGGGTTCCGCTCGTGGCCTTCTTCACCTCGGCACGAGTGAGGCTGGAAGCGTCTTGCCGGCCTCATTGGCGTGGTGGCGGGATTTCGGCATGCGCTTCATCGCCGATCTCTGCGCGCTTGGCGATGCGAAGGGGGCCGCCGGCCGGCCGGAGCTCGCCGCGCCGACATCAAGCGAGCTCGCGGCGCTGATTGATGACGCGCCGCCCATGCGCGGCGGCGAATACCTGCGGCCCGACGTGCTGGCGCAGCACTGGGGCGAGATCGGGCAGGCTCTGGAGGCCGAACTCACCGAAAGCGGACTCTCCCTCAACGAGTTCTTGAAAGCCCGCGACAGTCGGTGGCGATTGGTCGGTCGCGTGCATTTCAATCTCGCGGAAAATCGTCGGGACCCGGAGTGTCCATTCGCCTTCATGGCGACCTATACGTCCGGCCTGGCGGCGAGCGGCGCTTTGCGGCATTTGCCGCTGAGCCAGGCCTTACGCGAGTTTGCGGGCGTAGGCGACAAAGCCAAGCTCCTGCAACTCTTGGATCCGGTGAGCCGCGCCAGCGAGGCTTGCTCCTGGTTGAAAGCGATCGTTGACGCGGGCGAGATCTTTCATCCCTTGCGGTGGACGCCGCAGGAGGCGCTGCGCTTTCTCCACGATGTCGATGCGATGGAGCAGGCCGGCCTCGTGATTTGCATGCCGGCGAACTGGCGCATGAACCGTCCAAGCCGGCCGCGGGTCGAAGCGACGGTTGGTTCGGTTTCGCCGTCCGTCCTTGGTTTGGACGCGCTGCTCGATTTTCAGGTCGGGGTGAGCCTCGACGGCGACGCGCTGACTGACAAAGAAATCAAAGAACTTCTCGCTTCGACCGATGGTCTCGCGCTGGTTCGCGGCAAATGGGTCGAGGTCGACCGTGAGCGCTTGCAGGCGACCCTCGATAAATTTCAGGAGATCGAGCGCCTATCGCGAAGAGAAGGGGTGCCGTTTGGTCAAGCCATGCGTCTATTGGCGGGGGCCGAAATCGACGGCGGGTCCGTCGCTGAGCCGACCGCGCGATGGGCCCATGTCCAGGCCGGTCCCTGGCTCGCCGCGGCGCTTGAGGCATGCCGGAGCCCTGACGGCTTGGCCAAGGTTAATCCGGGCGAGGCCCTTCAAGCGACGCTCAGGCCCTATCAAGAGACAGGATTACGCTGGCTCTATCTGTTGAACCAGCTTGGGCTCGGCGCGTGCCTCGCCGACGACATGGGTCTCGGCAAAACGATTTAGGTCCTGGCGCTGCTTCAGACATTCAGTGAACAGCCCAAGGGCTCGGCACAGAAGACGCCAAGCCTCTTGGTCGCGCCCGCTTCGCTTCTGGCCAACTGGGCGCTCGAAGCCGCGCGCTTCACGCCGCGTCTGAAGGTCGTGATCGCGCATCCCTCGTTCCATGCCGCGGAGGAATTGGGCGCCATGAGTGACGAGCGCCTGGCGGGAATCGATCTGGTGGTGACGAGCTATGGGACGCTGCTGCGCCAAAGCTGGATCGGCCAAACGTCCTGGCGCCTCGTGATTCTCGACGAAGCCCAAGCGATCAAGAACCCCAACGCCAAACAGACGAGGGCCGTCAAATCCTTGAAGGCCAAGGCGCGCATCGTCCTCACCGGCACGCCGATCGAAAACAATCTGCGCGACCTGTGGTCGATATTCGACTTCGTCAATCCGGGTTTGCTCGGCTCCGCGAAGGCCTTCGCGCAATTCGCCAAGACCCTCGCCTCGCAGCCCCATAGTTCCTATGCCCCGCTGCGGCGGCTGGTGCAGCCCTATATCCTGCGCAGACTCAAGAGCGACAAGAGCATCATCTCGGATCTGCCCGACAAGACGGAGGTCAAAGCGTTCTGCCATCTGACCCGCAAGCAGGCGG
Source organism: uncultured Alphaproteobacteria bacterium (assembly GCA_963767245.1). Lineage (GTDB taxonomy): Bacteria > Pseudomonadota > Alphaproteobacteria > Rhizobiales > Beijerinckiaceae > Roseiarcus. The sequence goes on along the minus strand of CAVYDG010000017.1, from coordinate 1,028 downwards.
CGCTCTATCAAGCCGCAGTCGCCGAGTTAGAGGAGAACCTAAAGCAATCGGGCGATGGGATTGCGCGACGGGGGCTGGTCTTGTCCTCACTGATGCGCCTCAAGCAGATTTGCAATCATCCTTCACAATGGCTGGGCGACGGCGCCTATGACGAAAACGACAGCGGCAAATTCGAGCGCCTGCGGGAAATCGGTGAGACCATCGCAAGCCGCCAGGAAAAGCTTCTCGTGTTCACCCAGTTCAAAGAGATCATTCCTGCCCTGGGAAGGCTGCTTGTGGCGGCGTTCGGGCGTCCAGGGCTCGTCCTTCATGGCGACACGCCGATCGCCAAACGCCGCGACCTGGTCAAGACGTTTCAGGAAGACGAACGCACGCCGTTTTTCGTCCTCTCGATCAAGGCTGGCGGCTCCGGGCTCACTCTAACGAGCGCTTCGCATGTGGTCCATTTCGATCGCTGGTGGAATCCGGCGGTCGAGAGCCAGGCGACCGATCGCGCTTATCGCATTGGCCAAAGGCGCAATGTGCTCGTGCACAAATTCGTCTGCCGGGGGACGATCGAGGCGAAGATCGACCTGTTGATAGACTCGAAACGCCAGTTGGCGGACGATTTTCTTGCTGCCGGCGGTGAGATAAATCTCACGGAAATAGATGACCGCGAACTACTGCGCCTTGTCGCGCTCGATCTCAACGCCGCGATGACGGAAGGGGCTGCGTCGTGAGCTATTATGGCTTTCGTCCCCACGTGCCAGTCGCCAAACGCCGGGCGATCGCAGCGCGGGAACTGGAAAAGTTGAGAAAGAAGGGCCGCAAGATCTTGCCGGTGGTCCTTGAGGGCCGTTCGATTGCTCGAACCTTCTGGGGCAAGGCCTGGTGCGAAAATCTTGAACGCTATTCCGACTTCGAGAATTGTCTGCCGCGCGGCCGAACCTATGTTCGCAATGGCTCAGTCGTCGATCTGCAGATCGAGCGCGGTGAAGTCCGGGCGACGGTGAGTGGGTCGGAACTCTACACTGTTAGGATCGATATCG
>CAVYDG010000016.1:0-69818 GCA_963767245.1 uncultured Alphaproteobacteria bacterium | reverse complement strand
GCCTGTCCGGGAAGATGACGAATCGTTCCAAAATCACTTGTGATTCAAGCAAGGCGGCCTGATTCACTTGGGGGTTCGCCTGTGTGGACAAGATGTGAATCGTGGGTCGCTATGACCGCAGCAAGTTGCGCTATCCGAGCGACCTGACCGACGAGGAATGGGCGCTGTCGGAGCCGCTCATCCGGCCGGGGAAGCGCGGCGGCAACAGGCGGACGGTGGACGCACGTGAAGTCGTGAACGGCTTGATGTATGTGTTGAGCACCGGCTGCCAGTGGCGGGCGATCCCCAAGGATTTGCCGCCGCGCTCGACGGTCTACGATCATTTCGATCTGTGGAGCTGGGACGGCACGCTCGACCGATCCATGAGGCGCTTTACACGCGCTGTCGCGAGCAGGCCTCCCGCGAACGAACCCGACCGCCGCCATCATCGACAGCCAGAGCGTCAAAACCGCGGAAAAGGGGGGGCCTGCATCGATCCGCCCGGTTACGATGCAGGCAAGAAGATGAAGGGCAAGAAGGGGCACGTTCTTGTCGACACGCAAGGCCTCCTGATGCACGCGATCGTGCATTCCGCCGACATTCAGGACCGCGACGGCGGCGCGCTGCTGATGGCGAGCCTTTCGGAGCCTTCCCGTTTCTGGTCAAGCTCTACGCCGACGGAGGTTACCAGGGGCCGGAATTCCAGGGCGCGATGAAACGCATTCTGGTGCGCCTCGACCTTGAGATCGTCAAGCGGTCGGGTCACGCCAAAGGCTTCTTCGTCCTGCCCAAGCGCTGGATCGTCGAACGCACCCTCGCCTGGCTTGGCCGCTGCCGCAGACTGGCCAAGGACTGGGAATGCCTCAACCGCAAGGCGCTCGCCTTCCTGCGCCTCGCCTCCATCCGCCTCATGCTGCGAAAGCTATGCAATCCGACATGATGTTTCCGGACAGACTCTTACACGCGATCCAAAAGTATAACAGGCAAGAACGATTTCAGCGACGAGCCGTCCCGCTCAAACTCGGCCGCGGCAGCGAAACCCGCTTCGCATGCTCAGGGCGAGCCGCCAGAAGGAACACGACGTGCGGCGTGTCGAAAGCCGACATGGATGCGCCAGGCAGGACGGCCCGGAGCTTTGCCGCCTTCTCCTCCACGAACGCGCTGCGGGGCAGCGTTTGGCCGAGGTGCTGATAGAAGAGAACCGAGCGGCCGCCTGCGTAGTCATCGGCAACTTCGTCCAGCAGGACATGTTTCGATCGCTTCTTCCCGTTGCCGACTTAACTTCGAGACCGTTGTCCGGATCGAAGAAAGCGAGGTCTCTGTCAGCGAAAGCCGCCATGCATCGAGTGTGATCAAGAAGTCCCGCTCGGTCCGGGAATTGGGCACGAATTCGTTGAAGAATGTCGCGCCGGGGACAAGTCCATCGACTTCAATTCGCTGGAGGTCCGCCAGCTGAGGTGACGCCTTCACCTTCGCCAGCACGTCGAACAGCGCGTTCCTCAGCGCGTCAAACAGTGGGGGGTCGTACCTGCGCCAGATTTCCGGTTGGTCGAGGTAGCCGCGCTTCGCCCCGTGGCCTGACCCGTCTGCCTCCGTTAGCATCCAGCAGACGCCGATCCTGAAGCCGCCAGCCCCGGATAGGAGGCGCAACAGCGCGAACTTCCGGTAGTCGTTGACGTCGCCGAAATACTGAACCTTCACAGCCGCCCCGCGTCGCCTCGGGGCGTGAGCATACTGTAATTATCCCGTTTTTGGGATAATCCCGTTTTCGGTTTCTTTGGGCTGCCGGTCCCAATCCGGCAGCTCCCTGTGAACTCGCTTTTTCCCGACCTTTATGACAGGACCTTGGCCCGCCTGATCGAGGCGCGGAAGAAAGCTGGGATCACGCAGACGCAGCTGGCGGTGAAGTTGGGGCGACCGCAGTCTTTCGTCGCGAAATACGAGGGCCGGGAGCGGCGTCTCGACGTCGCAGAATACTTGATGATCGCGAGGGCGCTGGGAGCGGACCCATACAGGCTGCTACGGGCGGCCGAGAGGAACTGAAAGGGCGGAGAGGGCCCAGCGGCCCTGTCTGGAAGAGTTGCGCGACGCCCTCGCAGCCCGTTCCGCGCGCTCCATTTTCCTGTTCAATTCGGGCGAACTGTGGCAGTCTTCCGGAACCTCAGCAGTCCGTGTGCAACGATGACGCCCGCCGAATTCGGAAATTTGTTCACGCCCATCTATCTCGAGGCCTTCAACAATCTGGCGGAACTTCCTCTCGGGCAGAGGCCTTCGCACTTGGCCCACTATACCTCGGTTGCTGTTCTAGAGAAGATTGTCTCGAACAATGAAATTTGGTTCTCACACCCCTCAACTATGAATGACCATGAAGAGATGTGGTTTGGCATACGCGAAGGAGTCAGGATAGTAAGGGAGGCGAGCGCCGGATCGTCCTTCACTGATCTAGCTGGAGGAAAAGATAACTTCAATAAACTGAGCCAACAATACATGGAATTCATTCGCGTATTCGATACTCAAGTTGCCACCGACGTCTATGTATTCTGCTTATCTGAGTACGAATGGGCAAAGCAGCCAGACGGTCTTCTCTCGATGTGGCGCGGACATGGTGCAAACGGGAATGGCGTCGCGCTTGTGTTCAATACAGGCTTCCTGACTACTGTCCCGGGGTCGCGACTGCTAATCAGTAAGGTTCGCTACGGGACCGCAGAGGAACGTGCTAACTGGATTAAAGAGTCTTTCGTAAAGTGCCTAACGTTATTCAACACTCACGGCTCGACCCCTCAACATACTGGACTAACAGCATGGAACATGTTTCGTCTGACGCTATATCACTCTTTGAGCACGAAGCATCCTGGCTTCAAGGAGGAGAACGAGTGGAGGATCGTGTATTTACGTGATTTGGATCAGCACAGCTTGCTTAAGGATAAGCTAAGCTACTATATCCGTGGGAACACTGTTGAGCCAAAGCTGAAATTTCCTATCGAGCCGTTGAAGCTGGAGCCCCGTCAGGACTGGACTTTCAATAACATTCTGGACCGCATAGTACTTGGACCTACTCATGCGTCATTTCTCGCCTTATCCTCGGCGAAGCGAATGCTGGAATGCTTGGGCAAGCCTGAGTTCGCAGAAAAGCTTTGGGTCTCTCAAATTCCCTACAGACCGATCGCCTAACGCGAAGCACCCATTTGTCCACGCTGCACCAAGGTTAACCAGGGCCAGGAGATTGGCGAACACTGTGAGGCTCGCGGCGCCGAGCCGGCCATACGGACTGCTTGGAAGCATTCCACGTTAGCATTTGTTCGACCGCCTCCGGTTCGCATAGGTTTGCGATACTGCGCCAATGCTTAGCTGCGCCATTCATCCCACACGTGAGGCCGGGACCGGGACGATGGAAAAACAGCGAACTAAGACCGAGGCCGAACTAATCGCGACAGTCGCCAACATTCCGGACGCGGAGGGTTGTTTGCTCTTCGGTGAGCGGGCCACGAAAAGGGGCATGTCGGCACTCGCTGCTGCGTGCGAAGACCGCGCGAAGATGCTCAAGTCTTTGAGCGTGGCCGGCGTCAAGAAGACGCCCAGCTCGCACGCCAAAACGACGCCGGCGCCGATGAAGACCCATCGCACCGCGAAACAGGCACTGCCGATGAAGACCCACCGCGCCGCGGAAGAGGCTCTCCCGATCCTGATTGAAGACTACAAGGCCGGCGCGCCTCCAACCAACTACGGTGGACTAGCGCAGCGATGCGGCTACTCGCACACCGACGAACGCTGGTTTGGGCAGGTCACCGATTTGATCGACGCCGCCTGCGCGCTCGCGGGAGTGCCCAGTTTCGCGCTGGCCCGCGTGCGCGAGGCGAACGGCAACGTCAACCATGCCGCATGGCGCAAGGAATACAGCCACCTGCGCGATCGCGTCATTGCGGCGGCGCTGGGAGGCTCATGGACAGTCGCGGACTTCACGAAAATCCAAGATGCACTGGCGGTATTCTCAGCGCGGAGGTTGGGCAACAAGAAGGCATGGGGCTACGTCCACGGACAGATCAATGTGGAGGATTGGGCGGATGGAGGTGTGGTCCATGGGACGAGTTAGCCTTATTTCAGGTCCCAAGCCGGATTCCCCATCGCTTGGGCTGTCGTTCGTACTTGTAACCGCGCGGTAACCGCGGCTGTGCTCCTTCCTCCAAAACCACTTCCGTAGCCTGTAATTGCGTCTCCCGGTTGCACGGGAGTTCACTTCCGTGCACTTCTGTGCACCGGAAATTGTATGGAGAATGGCGTCCCGGAGAGGACTTGAACCTCTGACCCCAGGTTTAGGAAGCGTGGGTTCAGGGTGTTCAAGGAGTGCGCCGCCGTTCAAGGGCGTTCACGTGGGTTCACAGGAATACACGAAATGGTTCGGGAGGGATTCGTGAACTGGGGTGAGCAGGTTTGAACGCACGTGCACTGGAGTGAATTTGCGAAACTGTAACCGGCAAGTAACCACGGGTGGATCGAGGACAGTTTGGGCTCATGAATTTGTGGGACTCGAAAAAGCCTGAGTTTGGGAGTCCTCAGGCGCCCGAATGGAGAATCAGTGGGCCGGGGGATCGATGCGAGCGCCTAAGGAGCGATTTGATTTCGTTCATCAATTCTTGAAACGGGTGTTCATCGACGACTTGCACGCCAAGCGCGTGCTGTCTTTGGCCAACGGAGCGCTCGGGGTGATGACCGGGGCGGCGCTCGCGGTGTCCTTGATCGGGCAGGCGCTCGCGCAGGCACGCGGATTGTTCGCCAAGTCCGCGATCAAACAGGTCGACCGCTTGCTGAGCAACGCGGGCGTGGTCCCCTGGGACTTGTTCGCCTCGTGGGTTCGCGAGTTGGTGGGCGAGCGGCGCGAGATCGTCGTGGCGATGGATTGGACCGACTTCGACGCCGACAACCAGTCCACGCTCGCGCTGCGCCTCGTCCCCCGCCACGGAAGGGCCATGCCCCTCCTCTGGCTCACCGTCGACAAGGACGAACTGAAAAACCAGCGCAACGATTTCGAGGACCTGTGCCTGTCCCGGCTAAAGGCGCTTCTGCCTGATGGCGTTGCAGTGACGATCCTAGCCCGGTTTCGCGGCGACATCCATGTCAGCGCCGCCGACGGCGAAACGCGGTTGGCCGCCGACTGGGTCGGCAAAGGCGGGCGGGCGCGCATGTTGCGCGACGCCGAAGTCACCGCCACTCGCCAGAAGGTCGGCGCCGTCGTTTGCGTGAAGGCTCTGGGCATGAAGGAGACTTGGCATCTGGCCGCCAGCGACGGCGCGCTTCTGGCGCGCCGTCTTTGCCCCCCAGCCCGGCGCGCCTCATTGCCCCGCGGTCGATCGCCCTCGGCCAGCGGGGCTTTTTCATATCGGCGAGGGATAGGTACAATCCCGGATTGCTGCGGTAATAAAATGGCGTCAGGATCACCGCGTCCGACTAGAGGAACCTCAAGCCCCGCCCTCACCGGCGGGGTTCTTTTTTGTGCAAAAGGCGCAGTGGCGCCTGTCTGTCATCGGCTGCGTGTGCCATTCTTCCACAGGCGCGCGATTTGCTTGCCCCCATCCAGATCGTGCGCCCTTCGGCCCCGCCAACCCCTTTTGGCGGGGCCTTTTTCTAGCAGACCCGAACGGCGACTGTGATCAGGACAACGGCCACCGCCGCAAGGAGCGCGTACTCGAACGCGACTGCCGTCCACCAATGATAACGCGACAAATTCATGCCCTAGACTCTCACGAAAAACGAATCGCCGAGCAAGGCTGATCGCGTTCGCTTTCCGGCCAGTTAACTTTTGCAGATCGGTGGGCGATGATGAGGTGGACGCGAGAACCTTTAAGGTTTCTGTAACCCTTCGTCCACGTCCGCGTTGACGCTGACGCCCCCGACCGAGCGACCCTTATAAAAGGGGAGCAAACGAAGGCGACGCATGCTGATCCGAGCGCGCCCTTGCGCCCGCAAGTCCTCAACCGGCATTTCGCCCACGAGGTCGCTTGCAGCGCCTGCCCGCCTGATGTGGCGCCCAACCGCTTCAAACGGGCGCGGCGCGGTGCTCAGCGCTTCGCCATGAACTGGGCCAAGATCGCCATGTCGAAGGGCTGGGCCTCCGACGAACTGTTCAACTGCCCGGAGCCCTTCGCCAACCTGTCAGCCATGGGCGCGGCATGGTGCGTCAATGACGCGGTCGTGCTCGCGGTTGAGACCGACGCCATACTGATCCAGACGCCAGGCGGAAGCCGCCATCGCCTTTACCGGCGAGGAGGGTGACGGCGGCGTGTAGATCAACGATCAACCTCGCGGGCTGGAGGGATGACGGAACCAAGCCGCATTTGGTAGAGGCTCCCGCTTGACCGGCTTTACCTTTTAAAGGCTGCCGTGTGAATCTTGTGCGACGCGCACGCAATCACAGCGGAACGCAACGGCTCCCACCCAACCTTCACCGTTCAGTAATTTCGGGGGCTCAGAGATCGTCGGCCGCGGACACCGTTCAGCGATTAAAGCCCAGAACAAAGCCCCAGACTGCGTGGCCGGGCCGCTCAGCGGCCCGTTTTTTCCCCTGCGCGAGCGATGGCGATCGAAGGACGCCCACCCCCTGAATGGCCGAGCTTCGACCGCCTTTGCGGCAATCGCGTCGACACTGCCGAAAGCTCCGAAACCGATGTGCGCCTCCGACGGCCGGGCGCCTACCCCCTCACCCTCGGCCGGCACGTCCTCGATCGGCTCAAGATCCGCCGCAGTTAATCGAATCTTGACTTGGCCGTGTTTCAGATCGGACGGCGCAAAACTTGGGCATTGTGCGATGAGCGCGAGAGGCCTCTATCAGACAAAAACTCCAGAGGGCGGGGCAGAATATGCTCGAGTCGTCTATGGTATTGCATCCCCGCCCGGGGAAATTCCTAAGCCGCTCTATGAGGCAAGAGGATACGAGCCGCCGTTCGACAGCTTGCCGACGAGAGAGGAGCATGAGGCGCGGGCAAGGAACTCCGAGGACGGCGATGGCGGCGACGAGGTCGTCACCGTTTCCCTCAGCGCTGAGGCCTATACTGCGGTTGCGGACCGCACACCTGATCCCTCCGAAGTGGACAATCTCGGCGGATACCCGATCTCGCTTCCTCGCGCGTTACTCAGCCGGCTGCTGCGGTTACGCGAGCCGAACGACAGGAACTTCAGCGACGTAATCGTGAGGCTGGCAAAGGGCTCAGCCGGTGAAGGTCCCGGCGCGCGGTTGCGGATGAGAGCTTAACCTCAGGGACCTAAGGGCAGCAAGTGTCGACTCTCGTCGCTAGAATCGAAGCTCACGCTGTCCTCGATCCGGCCGCGGTGACGCGGCCGTCGACGGCGCCTTCCTTAGCTTGATGGAACAGGAAACGCGGGCCTGACCAGAACGGCGGCATTGCCCTATCGCGCGCGGTGAGAGTCTCGTCTCGCTCGGGTGCTGGAGATCCTTCGCGTTGGCGGGCGAGCGGAACCGACCTGTTCAAGCCTAGCCCCTGAGCAGGCTCTTCGCTTCGCGTGCGGTGAACGGCTCGGGCCGTTTGCACGGTACAGTAATGGCGACCTTTCGGCCGTCGGCAGCCGCGTCCAGCATGCCCGTCATTACCACGAGCGCGTGGAGAGCTAACTTGCCGTCGGCGCGATGCAGGCGGCCTTCGACGATCGCGCGGGCCATGTCGGCAAGTGCGAGACCGCGATAATTGGCGTGCGCGGGCCTCGACAAAGGCCAGTTGGCAGCAGAGAACGGCTCCCCACGCGCCGAAATCGCGCGCCATCCGCCGAGGCCCTCCGCAATCTGGACGCGGCCTCCGAACCAGTTCGGGTCGGGCAGGCGGAGGGACGCCGTTTCGCCATGCAGCTCGATCGGCGGCAAGCTGTGCTTCCAGACATCCCAGCTCGCAAGAAAAGTCGCCTGCGCGCCCGAGGCGAATTCCAGAAGCGCCTGGACAGACGTTGGCGTCTCCGCGCGGATCGTCTGCCCGAGGAGCTTCGAGCCCTGGGGTGGAAACCACCCGTTCGGCAAAACCAATGTTCGCGACCGCCTGCACCGACGAGACGGCCCCGAGCAGGCTGACCAGCGCGGACACGTAGTAGGGCCCCATGTCAAGCACAGGACCGGCGCCCTTGCGGAAGAAAAAGCCAGGGTTCGGATGCCAATGTTCCATGCCATGGGACATGATCGCGGCGACGGCGGACAACGGCCGGCCAATTTTGCCTGCGTCGATGGCCCGACGCGCGGTCTGGCACCCCGCGCCAAGAATTGTGTCGGGCGCCGCTCCGACGCGGAGACGACGCTGCTCGGCGGCGGCAAGGATTTGTTCGCCGTCCGCGACCGTCGTCGCCAGTGGCTTCTCGCTGTAGACGTGCTTTCCGGCTTCGAGCGCGGCGAGCGACACTTCGGCGTGCGCCTCGGGAATGGTCAGGTTGAGAACGACGTCGACATCGTCGCGCTTCAAAAGATCGGCGACACGGGCGGCGACGACGCCATGACGGTCAGCCTGACGCTTGGCTGCCTCCTCCCGGCGCAGGCGACGACGCGAATGTCGCGAAAAAGCTTCGCGTTGACGAGGTAGACTTCGGAGATGTTGCCGCAACCGATGACGCCGACGCCAACGCTCATGACGGCGTCGCCTGCAAGAAGGTCCGCATGGCCCCGCAGCTCACGCGCGCGAACCGGTCGAAGTCGCTCGGATTGTCGTGCTCGGCGATCATCACCTCGGCGCCCGCCGCCACGCATGCGCTCCACAGCGCCGGCCACGGCAGCGCACCCTCGCCGACGTCGGCCCAGCCGTCCTCGTTCGTTCTTTCGCCGACCGGGGCGACGTCTTTGACATGGATCAGCGGAATGCGGTGGCGATAACGATCGATCCACCCAATCGGGTCCCCACCGCCGAGCGTCACCCAGGCGAGGTCGGCCTCCCAGGCGAGGTCTGAGCCAAGAATATGCTCGATCGGGTAGCTGCCGTCCGGCAAAGGTTGGAATTCGAAGTCATGGTTGTGCCAGGCGAAGCGGAGGCCTTCGCGCTCGATCAGATTGCGAGTGCGCGCGAGCCGCTCCCCGAACGCCATCCAGCCCGCGCGATCCTTGGGCCGCTTTTCGGGCGACAGATAGGGGGCGACGACGAACTCGACGCCGAGCAGATGGGCCGCCCTCACAACGGCTGGCGCGTCACTCTCCAATTCGTCTACGCCGATATGCGCGCTCACGGCCGCCAGCCCATGGCGATCGAGGGCGCGGCGGGTCTCGTCCGGCGATTGGTTCAGCGGGCCGAACGTTTCGACGTGGGTGAAACCGCAACGGGCCACGATGGCAATCTGCGATTCCAGCGGCGGGAACTTCCTCGCGCTATATAGCTGGACGGCGAAGGGGTGTCGCAAAGCCATCGAATGCTCCTCCCCCTCGGACCGCGCCGCCGCCGTATCCTTATCTAGGTCCGCTGACCCCGGACGCGTCAATATTGAGGCCGCTCGACACAACGATAACAGGTTCAACAGCGCGGCGCCCGAGCCCTCGATCTCCACAACCGCGTCTCGCCGACGGGGCTCAACCTGCCGAGAACGGGCGTAACACGTTGTAGCACGTTACGCCGTAGCCGTGGTCGGGCGCCCGATCTCCGGTTCTCTAGGAGCCTGTCTGCTTAATCCTCGGCGAGATGGGATTTGAACCGCTCAAGCCAGTCGGAGAGCCGGATGCAGCAAATTCGCGCATCCGGTTTGATGTAAGGTTGGGTGGAAGCTTTGCGGCCATCGTTCGTTGCACCGTTTCCGAGGTGGCGAAGCTCAGCCGGTTGCGCGTGCGGCCAGGGACGGGGTCCGCCCCTGGGCGAGCTTCAAGATATTGTGGGCGAGGCAGACGAGGCCCCACTCGTTGGCGACCTTCTCGACGCCGCGCAAGAGAAACTGACGGAAGCCGCGCGCCTGCTTGATCTGTCCGAACACCGGCTCGGGCAGCTGCTTTCTTAAGCGGTAGGGGCTGGAGTGCCCGCCGGCCTTGATTTTTTCGCGCATGGCGGCGACGCGGGCGCCGCCGCCTTCTCCTTCCCCGGCGTGCTTGGCCCGCCCCGGCGCGATATAGGCGTCGATCTCGCGTTCCTCCATCGCTGTAAGGTTGGCGTCGGAGCAATAGCCCGCGTCCGCCGACAGTTGCGTCGGCTTCTTGCCCAGATTGGCTTCGATGGCGTCGGCCATCGGCGCCAATTGATGTTGATCGCTCTGCTTCGCGTCGAGGCCGTGGGCGACGATCACCTGCGCCGTCGCGTCGACCGCCGCCTGCGCATTGTAGCCCTGGATGAAGCCGTCCTTGGTTTTCATGATGCGGCTTTCGGGATCGGTGAAGTTCTTCTGCGCTTTGGGGTCAGGCTCTTCGGATGGCGGGGCGGCGGGCTTGCCCGGTTTCTTGCGGCCCTCGGCTTGTCGCCGCTCCTCGGCCTGCGCTTTGGCCTTGGCCGCCGCGGCCGCTTTCGCCTCGGCCTCCAATTCGGCCTTCGCCGCCCGGATCTTCTCGACGCGCTTCTTCTTGTCGGCGACCCATTTGGGCAGCTCCTCGCCGCTCTTGTCGCGGCCGAAGGCTCTGTCTTCCTCGGCGTCCGCAGCCTCGGCTGCGCTCAGCCACCGCTCGACCTCGGCCTCGAGCTCCGCCGCACGCTTCTCCATGCGCTCGTAGCTCATCGCCTTGTGCTTGGAGGCGTTCGCCTTGATCTTCGTCCCGTCGAGCGCGACATGGCCGAGCTTCACAAGTCCCGCCTGTTCGCACAGCTTGAGAACTTGCCCGAACAGTCCCGCAAGCACCTTCAAGTGCCGCTTGCGGAAGTCAGAGACGGTGCGAAAATCCGGCGGATCGAGCCCGACAATGCTCAGGAAGTCGACCCGTTCGCGCGCCGCCTTGGCGATCCGGCGCGACGAGTAGACGCCGTTGCAATAGCCGTACAGCAACAGCGCCGTCATCATCGCCGGGTCAAACGGCGGCTGCCCGCGCTCGCTCGCATACGCGGCTTCGATCTCACCAAGGTCGAGAGGCTCGAGCACAAGCGCCAAAATGAAGCGAGCCAGATGGTCCTCGCCGACAAAGTCCTGAACGCTCGGCGGCAACAACAGCGGCTGATCGATCGTCCAGGGCCGGAAGGTCTTGCTCATAAGCAAACAGAATCCAATTCGAGCAAACGCCGCCACCACAATCCGCTATTATCCAGACAGGCTCCTAGGCAAACCTTTCCCACCTCAGGAACCGCACAGGGCACGTGTTACGCCTGTTACGGGCTTGGTCGGCCGAAACGCTTTGCGCGGAGCCATCCGCGCTTTCACGGCCGCCGGGTCCACGCCCTCTTCTTCACCCTTCCGGCGGCCGACGACCGCCCATGAGGAATGGGCGGCCCTCAATCATGCGTCCGCGGCGGGCACGGCACCCTATTTGGCTCCGGATCGCACGTGAGACGCGGCCCTGACCAGTGAACTGCGGCTTTGAAGGAGCGCCTTCTGACGTCCACGCGCACGCGCGCGGAACACATGCCCCTGGGGAAGCCGCCCTGGATCACCCGAACATCCCGGCGGTCGTGGTTGCACGAGGTCGGGATCGCGACGGGACGTTCGGATGGTACGGACGTTTCCGACGGTGATAAAGGGAGAGATGAGGAAAGAGCGGACGAGTGACGGCTTCTCCTTCACTCTCCGCCTCCACCTCCACCTCTCCCCATGCTCTTTGACCGTCCGTACCGTCCGAGTGTCCGACGCCAAGGGTTATCGGCATTTGAGGTTGCTATAGCGTGGCCGGCCCGCCGGGAAGGGACAGACGGGCCACTTCCATCCGTCCGCGGCGAAGCGGACGTCGGCGGCGTCCGCTTCTGCCTCGGACGCAAATACTCAGAACGTTGGCTTTGAGGAGCGCCTTCGCCCCACGCGCGCGGGGGCGGTGGAGAGCATGGAGATCGCCCGAGCGACGCTGGCGCCCGAGGTCGTATCGAGCGCGTGGGGTGCCCGCTACCGTCAGTCGTAGCGCTCGGGTCAGATCTCAGTGGAAATCAACACCCGTTGAGGCCAGAACTTCGGTTCATCGACGCTCGTCACCAAGGCCAAGTTCCTTCCAGATCCAGGTGAAGTCGTAGGTGCCTACCGGATCTTCACGCCCCCGCCGCGCGGAATGGTTCTCCAGCATCTTTAACCAGCCGATCACCTTCTCCCGACCTTTCGCTGTGTTCGCCGCCTTTCGCGGCGACTGGTTGCCAAGGTTAGGGATCGGCTCGTCCAGCGCCCGGCGGTAATGGTCCGTGAGGCTTTGGTGGATGATGCGGCGCTCTTCATCGGGTGGGAGGTGAAGGGCGTGCCGCGCACTCGATCGGTCGCCCGACAATGCCATCATCTGTTCGACGGTCTGCCGCTCGACGACGGGAATCCGTACCAGATCCCCGAGAACCGATTCCAGCAGCGCTCGTCCGCGAGCGGCCCGGGCTTCCGAGTTGACCGACAACGTGACCGCTTTTGCCGCGAGTTCGACGTTGCCCAGCAGAATGGCGCCGTCGTCCATCGTCGTGCCGAAGGTCTGGGTATCGCGCGCCTGTCCCTTTGCGGACTTCCGCCGCGGCGCCTTCTCCTCGACCCAGTTCCAGCAGGCGTCGCTCTCCTTCCACAGGAGCGGCAGGTCATCCAGCGCTGCGCGGATGGCCGGTGGATTCGACTTCGAAACTAGCGGAAAGTGGACGGTTATGAACTCGAGGGGCTCGCCGTCGGTGTTCTGCATCTGCGGCAAGGACGGGTTAAGAGCTCGGCGGAGCAAGTCGTCGAGCCACAGATTGCTGAACATGAATGCCGATCCAGCAAGAACTTCATCGACCCCGGTCACGAGCTCAAAGGCGCTATCATCGACGTTCCGCCCGAGTGAACGCGCAAGCTTCTCCGCCTCGGCGCGCGCTTTCTTCCGCACTCGTTCGATCGACGCCAGCGCTTCTTCACCGAGCTGATGGGAGAAGGGCAACACGCTGCCGGTAATCTGGGTCCTGCCTAGGACCGTCACCACCCGCGCGGCAATTCGGTCCCACTGCGCCAGGCTTCGTGTCGCCGATCGCTCAAACACCCGCACCGGATCTCCGCGGCGCACCAAATCACGCGCCAGGAAGCTCACGCCGACTTCTATCTCGCTGACCTCGTAGAGGCTCATACTCGAGCGCCGCAGCGCCTCGATGTAGGCGCGAGTCCCAGCGCTCTCTTTCCAACCGCGGCGCTTCAAATAGTCCTCCGCGACGTTGCGCTCGGCACGCCCGGCTGAAACGAGATCCTCGAAGGCGCATCCCCACAGCGTCGACATCCACTGATTCCCGATGATCTCCGCGAGCTCCTCGACCCCGATGCCGGCGCCACGGCACGCGGGGCCGACATGACGCTCGAACGTCGCCTCGAAGTTGCCCCGCCACTCACCGCGCTGCGACCACTTGATAAGGCCCTGAACGCTCTGACTCGTGGACATAGGTGCTGCCTCGCGCGGACTTTGCCATGACCGAACATGGGGGCTCCCCGATTGCAACCGACTTTGCCAAAACTGTGATCTCAGAGTCACGGTTGCTGACATATGTTCGGCTCCCAATGTCACATCTGCGCGCCGGGAGAGATAAAATGGGGACGTTCAGGCAATCCACATGAGATCCAATTCTGAGGCATCGACCCAGGAAGTGCTCGCCGGCTTCGTCGAGCGCGTCACCTTCCACAACGCCGAAAACGGCTTTTGCGTCCTTAAAAGTCTGTCCGGAAACATCATGTCGGATTGCATAGCTTTCGCAGCATGAGGCGGATGGAGGCGAGGCGCAGGAAGGCGAGCGCCTTGCGGTTGAGGCATTCCCAGTCCTTGGCCAGTCTGCGGCAGCGGCCAAGCCAGGCGAGGGTGCGTTCGACGATCCAGCGCTTGGGCAGGACGACGAAGCCTTTGGCGTGACCCAATCGCTTGACGATCTCGAGGTCGAGGCGCACCAGAATGCGTTTCATCGCGCCCTGGAATTCCGGCCCCTGGTAACCTCCGTCGGCGTAGAGCTTGACCAGAAACGGGAAGGCTCCGAACAGGCTCGCCATCAGCAGCGCGCCGCCGTCGCGGTCCTGAATGTCGGCGGAATGCACGATCGCGTGCATCAGGAGGCCTTGCGTGTCGACAAGAACGTGCCGCTTCTTGCCCTTGATCTTCTTGCCTGCATCGTAACCGGGCGGATCGATGCAGGCCCCCCCTTTTCCGCGCTTTTGACGCTCTGGCTGTCGATGATGGCGGCGGTCGGGTTCGCTTCGCGGGAGGCCTGCTCGCGACAGCGCGTGTAAAGCGCCTCATGGATGCGGTCGAGCGTGCCGTCCCAGCTCCACAGATCGAAATAATCGTAGACCGTCGAGCGCGGCGGCAAGTCCTTGGGGATCGCCCGCCACTGGCAGCCGGTGCTCAACACATACATCAAGCCGTTGACGACTTCACGTACGTTCACCGTCCGCCTGTTGCCGCCGCGCTTCCCCGGCCGGATGAGCGGCTCCGACAGCGCCCATTCCTCGTCGGTCAGGTCGCTCGGATAGCGCAACTTGCTGCGGTCATAGCGACCCCGATTTTCATTCGTCCACACAGGCGAACCCCCAAGTAAATCAGGCCGCCTTGCTTGAAATCACAAGCGATTCTAACGATTCGTTATTTTCCCGGACAGGCTCTTAGGGCGAAAGCGCGCGGTCACCGTGATTTAGTGACAATCGTCGGCCATGCCGCGATCATCTCCGCCGGGGAGTGGATCACGGCATCCGGCGAATGGATCAATGATCGCGCTCATGGCCAGCAGTTCAAGGCGCGGTTCCTCAAGACCTCGGCTCCGAGCTCGATCGACGGGATCGAGAAATATCTCGGCTCCGGCATGATCCGCGGCATCGGGCCCGTCTATGCCAAGAAGATGGTCAGGGCCTTCGGGGAGAAGGTCTTCGACGTCATCGAGGCCGAGCCCGATCGGCTGCGAGAGGTGACGGGCATTGGCGCGGTTCGGGCCAACCGGATCACCAACGCCTGGGCCGAGCAGAAGGTCGTCCGGGAGATCATGGTCTTCCTTCACAGCAATGGGGTTGGGCCCGCGCGAGCGGTCCGCATCTTCAAGACCTACGGGGCGGACGGCGTCCAGGTCATGACGAAGACCCCCTACCGGCTTGCCCGGGATATTCGAGGCGTCGGGTTCAAGACCGCCGACGCGATCGCCATGAAGCTCGGCATCGAGAAGACGGCGATGATCCGGTTGCGCGCCGGAGTCTCGTACGCGTTGACCGAGGCGATGGACGAGGGGCATTGCGGGCTGCCGACTGATCAATTGATTCCGCTCGCCGAGAAGTTGCTTGAAGCGCCGAAGGAAATGATCCTGACGGCCCTCGACCTTGAACAATCTGATGGCGGCGTGATCGCCGATCGTGTCGGCGATGCCGCCTGCACGTTCCTGGCTGGCCTCCATAGGGCTGAGCAAGCGATCGCCGATCGCTCATTCGCATCGCCAACGGCAAACTTCCCTGGGCATGGATAGACGAGGAGAGGGCCATCCACTGGGTCGAACGGCGCAGCGGCCTCCAGCTGGCTGATAGCCAGAGGGCGGCGACGCTGGTCGAAGCTTGACGAATGGCTTCGGCTCGGCGCAGCGCGCGATTCGCTCGCGACCTCGCAATTTGCGTGAGCAAGGCCGCGCTCGTGTTTGGCCCAGCCGACCTTCAGACCAACCCGGCTATTAATTGCGCCTTAATTGGACCGGGAACAAAATGGTGATTCAAATCTTGGACCAAGCCTGGCGCCTGCATGAATCCCGCTTCGGACGAGACCATTCGTTGGATCAGCGACGACGAAGCCGCAGCGCTGAGAAAGCATGTGCTTGAACTGGCGCCGCGGCCAAATGATTCCATCCTCCGCGTGCCTCCCAGAAAGGGGAACTCAACATTACCGGAAATTGAGTTAGCGCATCGTGCAATTTCTCGAACCTATCGACGGCTCACGCTTCTGATACCTTGCGCCATTGGTATTGCCTGGCTGGTGGGGTCTCGTTCTATTGATCTCCACAAAATCGTCATTCAGCATGCGAGTGGACCGGGGGCAGAGACAGGCCGATTGACACAGAATTCGGCCGAAGATCGCGCTGCCCAAGAGCCACGCCTCGACGCGGCAAGCGTCCCAATTACCCTTAGTACGGATGCTGTTGCCGGTCTTGCCAACAAGGGGCCGGCTCGCGAGGCAGGCAAAACCGAAAACAGCCCCGGAATTGCCGAAGCTTCGGGCAAGGTTGAGCGGTCGGAGCCAAAAACCGCAGACAAGGTTCCCACTGGGAGTGGGCGGCCAGATAGCATTGGAAACGAGATCGCGGCGCTGTCCGCCGCTACTCCCGTTTCTGACCATCCGCCATCGTGGGCATCAGTAGAACGAACACTGCGCAGGCGCGGCGACGCGTTTGACCCATCGAAACACCCCAACGCCCCGGGCGCTCCCCAACCGCTTGGAGCCCTCGCACACACGGCGACCACAAGCAGCGCGTCGGCAGTATCAGCGCCGGGCGCTCGAGCAAGAACGTTGCGCAAGCACAGCGACGCCTTTGACCCGTCCAAGCATCCAACCTCCCCGGGAGCTCCTCGACCACTCGGAGGTATTTGAGCCTCGCGCGTGATCAGGAGGCCTGCCACCTCGGCCATCGCCTCGCTGGTCCAATGCGGTGACTCGACCCGCTCGACAGGCGGCTCTCCAGCATTCACCCGCCCGTTCGTGGTTGGCATAGTCGGCTTTGGGCGGGAAGTGAGCGTCCGCGGGACGGCAGGAATGAGCTTGCCGGCGTAGGGCGACGTGTGCGCCTCTGGTGGAGGAGCCGACGCTTGGCTGCGGCGAGCGCTACTTTGTCGTGACGAGCATCGGCCCCGAACGCGTCCGGCTCTTCTCGTGTGCGCCTCTGGTTGAGATCGAGGTCGCCCGGCGCGAGTTCGACGAGCGCGCCGAGGACTACGAATCCGATCCCGCGACCGTGCTGGCGATCTTGCGGCGCAACGCTGCATCGGCGTCGCGCCATCGGCTTGAGTTCGACAAGCAAGCCGGGGCCGTCGCCGAGAGCCCTCTGGCGGCTGAGTTGCCCGAGGTCGGCGATCCGTGGCGCCTATTCACTTGGTCGCTTGCCAGATCACGCCAGCAATCCGAACGCATGATCCGATTGCGACAAGAAGCAGGCCGTTTCGCGCGGCGCTGGATTGATCGAGGGGCGTTTTTCTCAGTTCCACATTCGTGTCCTGTCGTAGTTGGTACTTGATCTGACGGTCGGCGTCTGGGAGCGGTCGGGTGTGTTTGTCAGATGTGGTCAGCCTTTCCTCGTGGAATCGAGATCGTCCTGAAGTTCGGTGAACGGGCGGGCATGTGTTCGCCGAAACGCTCGACGAGCATCAGAAGAACGTGGCCTATTGGGGCCAGATCGAGAATGTCGAAGACAAGCTCGCGCCAGACGTGGCGCTGCAACAGGGTTGGATTGATCCGATCGATCCGTCTCAGTTCGCGCACTCGTCGCTCCAGCGCAGGGGCAATCGGCGCCGGCGGCGGTTCTCGCCCGTCTCAGGAGAATTGGCGCTGACCAGAAGGCCAAAGATTTGGCGCTCGCGTCTCTTGTCGCGCCTGGCATCAAGCCGCTTGAGGAGATTGACGGGGTCGTCACCGGGGTCAACGATGCGCCGGCGGAAGGAATGGCCTTCAAAGACGCCGACGCAGGCGGCACAGCGGGGAGCGGGCCGATCGCCTCGGCTCCCAATCCGCCGGCTATGATCGCGGACGGGCGCACGCGCGAGGCCAAGTATGGAACTCCGCCCTTGCCATCAAACGGCGCGGTCGCGAGCACTACACGTCCCGCTGCGCCTGCTTCTCCGCAGCCTCCGACAGCGTCCGGCCGGCCGCGCATCTTCGACGCGTCGGAAGGCACTCGGCTCGATCCGCTACTCAACAGGACTTACGACCTGAGCTACGCCAAGGTCGTGCCGGCTATGCAATAGGGTCACCGCCGACAGACGCAACGCCGCTATTGCGCCTCTCGAGCATTCGGATCACTAATCGCGGTCCTGATCCTAGGTTGCGCGCTTAGTTAGAGGGATTGTGCCCAGCATCCCCTCCGAGGCTCCTTGGGAAAGAAACTTCAATTCTCGGTGAGACGCGCGACCTCGCCCCAACGCTTTCCCGTCCTGCGCCACGTCATGGCCCTTCCTCGCCCTTCGGGCGGCCGAGGACGGCCCACGAGGAATTGGCAAGCTATGTTGATGCCTGCGCGTGGAGCGGGCGTCGGCGGCGCTCGGATGCAAGACGAGACGCCGCCCTGACCAGAACGGCGGCTTTGAGGAGCGCCTTCGCGAGCGTGCGCGAGGCCCAAGGACATTGAGGAACGACCCATTGCGGCTGGGATCGGTATTTGAGTCATGCGTCGCGCCGGCTGGCGGTGATCGCTATTTGGCGCATTGGCGTCGCCTCTGCGCACTGCTGTCGTACCGCTTGTTGGCGGCGCTGTGGCGTACTATCAATTGCGCTTAGTGAACGATTGACCCTCCGCATGCCCGCGCGCTTCCTTAGCTTTGCGCACCTCTTCATTGCAACGCTCGTCCTCGTCGCGGGCATTGACTCCGGATCGGCCGCCGGCCGCGTCGCGCTGGTCATCGGCAACAGCGCTTACCAGGCGCTGCCGGTCCTACCTAATCCGGCGAATGATGCGACGGACGTTGCGGCCGAACTCGGCGAGATGGGATATGACGTTACGCTGCGGACCAACGCCACGCGTGCAGAGATGGCGAACGTCGTCGCTCAATTCGCGGAAAAGATGCGGGGCACCGAACTCGCTCTTCTCTTCTATGCTGGACATGGCGTTCAACTGAACGGTGAGAACTATCTTCTGCCGGTTGACGCCACTGGCGAGAGCGAAGCGGCCCTTCGACTGAGCACCATCGACCTTTCCAGCCTCCAGGACGCGATGGCGGACGCCGGCGCCAATGTCATCATCCTCGACGCCTGCCGAAACAATCCGTTCGCGGATGCGATAGCGGCTCATCGCGGCATTGGGGTGTCACGCGGACTCACGCCGATGGACACAAGGGGCCGCGGGTCGCTGATCGTATTTTCGACCAAGCCCAACAGCGTGGCGGCAGACGGAGACGGTCGCAACTCGCCGTTCACGGCCGCGCTGATCAGGCACGTGCGCACAAGAGGCCTCGAGATCCGTCAGATGATCTCGCGCGTTCGCAAGGACGTTCTGGCTGCGACTGGCGACCAGCAGGTCCCCTGGGATAATTCCTCGCTCGTCGACGACGTCTATCTGGCGGGGGCGCCGTCGACAGTGTCTTCTGCCCCGCCCACGCCAGCCCCTCCGATCCCGGTCGCGCCTCGGGACCCCTGCGCGGCCGCTTCTATCGACGATTTGGCTGCGCCAATCCGCAACCTGTTCACGGCGTTGTCGCGGCTCGACCTGGCGCTTTATGCGGATCAATGGGCGGAGGACGCGATCTACCAGAATTCGAAGACCGGTGAGATCCGCGACAGGGCCCAAATCATCGCGGCGAAGCAGCGAGCCTTCCCGCGCTGGTCACGGGTTGGGGTCGAGTTGCATGGACCTCGCCTGGTTTCGCGGAGTGCGACAGACGCCGTGCTCGAGGACGAATACACGCTGAGAATCGTGGCTGGCGGGCGCGCGGAGCCGCCGGACACCGGACGCGAGCGCTACACCGTGCGCTGCAGGCCCGATGGCCGCTGGGCGATTGTCCGCAACGACGACTACCTGCAGTGAGTGCGCCGGCGCGCCACAAGCGAAGGCTGCTTTGGAGCCGACGCACGGTCCTGGGTGCCTCGTTCGCCACCTTTTCCATCGTCTTCGCCGGGCGGACGCGCGCCGCTGTGCCGGTCGACTTGACCTATAGCGCGGGCCGCCTCTCCTGGCCGACGGGATCGACACGCGCCGCGATCGGCAAGGGCGGCGTTCGCAGGGCGAAGCGCGAAGGCGACCTCGCGACGCCAGCGGGCGATTTCGCGCTGCTGCAGGGCTTCTATCGCGCCGACCGGGTGAAGCCGCCTGCGACCGCACTGCAGATGCGCGCGCTAGAGCCGAACGACGCGTGGGTCGACGACCCCCGAGACGCCAACTACAACACGTTTGTCCGTTTGCCTTACCCTTTCCATGTTGAGCGACTATGGCGCCAGGACGAAATGTACGATCTGCTCGTCATCGTCGGCTACAATATCTCGCCGACGGTCGCCGGCGCGGGCAGCGCAATCTTCCTACACATCGCGCGAAAGACTTTTTCGCCGACCGTCGGCTGCGTTGCGATCGAACGGCGCGCGTTGCTGCGCATTCTGCCACTGTTGGGGCCGGGCAGCAGGCTGAGAATCGAGGCCTGATGTTCGGCTGAGCCGACGACTTTAACCAATCCTGACGAGGTTTTTCAGGCGGTTGCCGGACGCGTCTGTCGCTGCCATCGCCCGCGCGACGAAGCCGCTGGGCCGTCGTGCCTTCATCGTCGGACGATCCGAGGGACCCTACTGCTCTCGCGCGTGCTCGCGAGAATTATTGACATTGATGAACCGGTTCCTTCAGCGCGCCGTAGCGGTTGTCGCTGCGCAATCCCGAGCTGCGAGAACTTTAGTTGGATTGCAGTCTGAGCAATATTGCTCACCGCGATCAGGCGCCGCTGCCGTCGCTCGCATGGTGTCGTAGGCGGCTAGCGCACTCAGGCGCGAATTCCCCCGCCCGCCGGCTGGACGCGGGAGCGGCCTCGCTGACTGGGAGGACTCTCTCCCTGCCGACTACGCGAGGGGCTTCCACGAAGGTGTGAAGTTCGCGGCTCACCTCGTCAGAGAGGTGGGGAAGGCCATGAAGCCGATGATGGCCATGCCCGCCTCCGGGCTCCGGATACTGGCCGAAGAGATCGAGGCCTCGGTCGAGCCGCCACTCGAAGATGCACCCGGCTGGTTCCCGAACAGCGTGTGTGCGTCATGAGTGAAGCGATAGAGGCTATCTTCGAGTATGCAGACGCTTACACGGATTCAGGTCCGATTGACGAGGGGTGGAAGTCGCCAGAAGTCATTCGCAATATCAAACTAGCGCGTGCCGAGATCGCCGCCTTAAAGTCTGACGGGGACCGTCTCAAGGCCCTGCTCAAGCGCGCCCGCGTCTTCGTCAGCCATGCCCAGTATTGGGCGACCGGCACGAGGGCGCAGCGGCTCAGAGAGAAGCACGACGCCGAGGCGCTCGTCTTCGAGATCGATGACGCGCTGGGCGGCGCGGTGTTCACGAGCGGAGTGCTGCGCACGAACCCTGACCCAAAGGACTGGGGCACCGGGCAGATCGTCGGCGAGTTCACAAGCCGCTTGGGCAATAAGTTTGTCGTGGTGGACTTCGACCCGCCCGCGTTCGTTATCCTCGCTGCAGAGCAGATGCATCGGTCGTTCAGGCATGAGCCGGAGCGCAAGCGATGAGCAGTCTCACAGCGATGATGAGGTTCCTCGCTATGTCGGTCGTGGTGGCGTCGACCGCCTACTGTGTCGGCTATTACGCGACGCTCGCTGTTGGCACAATTATCGTGTGGGCCATTCATCTATGACCGACGATCTTCGGGGAGAGCTTGAGATCGCCATCGGCATCATCATCCTTGTGGTGGTCGCTGGGCTTGGCGTCTTTGCGTTCTCGCTCGCTGGTGTTAACCCCAACGTGGCTCTGGTCGTCATAGTCGCCCTGATGGTCGGCCTATCCGCCAAGAGCCGCAAATGTTGATTTCCACTGAGAGCTGACCCGGGCGCTACGGGTTTTTCCACCGAGAACTGACCCATGTTCGAACCTTCCCCCCTTGGCCATTTGGGGGGGCATCGGAGTGATCGACATGGAGTTATTGAGCGTCATCCGACGCTGGCACTATCGAGATCATTTCTCGATCCGAGAGATATCCCGACGCACAGGTCTGTCGAGGAACACAGTCCGCAAATACCTGCGCTCGGACACCGTTGAACCGAAGTTCAACATCCCTGACCGCCCGAGCAAGCTGGACCCTTACGCCGACAAGCTGTCGCAGATGCTGCGGCAGGAGTCCGGGAAGTCCCGCAAGCAGAAGCGGACGACCAAGCAACTGCACGCTGATCTGGCCGCCCTCGGCTATGACGGCTCCTATAATCGGGTGGCGGCCTTCGCTCGCGACTGGAAGGCCGCTCGGCAACAGGAACAGAAGACGTGCGGCCGCGGGGTGTTCGTGCCGCTGGCGTTTTTGCCTGGCGAAGCGTTCCAGTTCGACTGGTCGGAAGACTGGGCGGTCATCGGCGGCGAGCGGACCAAGTTGCAGGTCGCCCACTTCAAGCTCTCCTACAGCCGCGCCTTCATACTCCGCGCCTATCCTCAGCAGACCCATGAGATGCTGTTCGACGCCCATAACCACGCCTTCCGCGTGCTGGGGGGTGTGCCGCGGCGGGGCATCTACGACAACATGCGAACGGCCGTCGACAAGGTCGGCCGGGGAAAGGAGCGCCAAGTCAACGCCCGCTTCTCGGCCATGGTCAGCCACTTCCTATTCGAGGCGGAGTTCTGCAATCCGGCTTCCGGGTGGGAGAAGGGGCAGATCGAGAAGAACGTCCAGGATGCGCGCCATCGGCTCTGGCAGCCCATGCCCAACTTCCCCACCCTGGCGGCGCTGAACGATTGGCTGGAGATGCGATGCCAGGAGCTATGGGCGCAGACCCTACACGGCTCGCACCCTGGCGCGATCGCCGACGCCTGGCTCGAAGAGTCGCAGTGTCTGATGCAGCTTCCCCGCCGGTTCGACGGCTTCGTCGAATACGCCAAGCGCGTGTCGCCGACATGCCTGATCCATCTGGAGCGCAATCGCTACAGCGTGCCGGCGTCCTTCGCCAATCGCCCGGTCAGCGTGCGGGTATATCCCGAGCGAATCGTCGTCGTCGCCGAGGGGCAGATCGTCTGCGAGCATCGTCGCGTCTTCGCCCGCTCTCACGAACGGACGAGCACCACAACGGTCTACGACTGGCGGCACTATCTGGCGGTCGTTCAACGCAAGCCTGGGGCCCTGCGCAATGGCGCGCCGTTCGCCGAACTGCCGCCGGCCTTCCGGGCTCTGCAGCTGCGCATGCTTAAGACACCAGGCGGCGACCGCGAGATGGTCGAGATTTTGGCCCTGGTTCTCCAGCATGACGAACAGGCCGTGCTCGCCGCCGTCGAACTGGCGCTGGAGGCCGGCGCGCCGACCAAGACCCATATTCTGAACCTGCTGCACCGCTTGGTCGACGGGAAGCCGACAGATGCGCCTACGATAAAGGCGCCCCAGGCTCTGACGCTGACCACCGAGCCGCAGTCCAACGTCGAGCGCTACGACGCCCTGCGCAAAGTCCGGGAGGCGCGCCATGCGTCATAATCCCGCCGCCGGCGCGATCATCATCATGCTGCGCAGTCTCAAAATGCACGGCATGGCTCAGGCCGTCAGCGAGTTGACCGAGCAAGGCTCTCCGGCCTTTGAGGCAGCGCTGCCCATCCTATCGCAGCTCCTGAAGGCGGAGACGGCCGACAGGGAGGTGAGATCGACAGCCTATCAGCTCAAGGCCGCCCGCTTTCCAAACTATCGCGATCTCGCCGGCTTCGACTTCGCCAGCAGTGAGGTCAACGAGGCGCTCGCGCGTCAACTCCACCGATGCGAGTTCCTGGAAGACGCCCACAATGTCGTCCTGGTCGGCGGCCCCGAGCCCGAGTCATAATGCTCACCTCACCATGTCATTGAAAGTTCAGGGCTAGCTCTGGCTCGTCTTCAGATGGCGGACCTATCCGAGAGCGCTTTCTTCGTCGCTCGGCCTCCCGGGCCACCTCCGCGCGCCCAAGATCGGAGGCTCGAATGGCCCACGGGCCGCCCTTGCAGGATTGGTTCGCAGGCAACGCTCCTTCGACAATCAGGCGACGAACAGTCGCCGGACTGACCGACAAAGCCTCTGCCGCCTCGTCAAGCGTGACCTCTCCTCGCTCGGCACGTTCGCCCTCTCGATAGACGACAATGTTGTGATCCTTGCGTAGGGAGGCCACCCGCGTTCGGGTCCACGAATGCCCCTTGGTCGTCGTCTTGCCAGCCCGATTGAGAGCAGCCGCAATCCCCATGTCCGGCATCTGCCGGGCCATCGCCCGCACCAGATCGACAACGTCGGCGTCGACGCGCCAGCGGTGCTCGCCCGTGCGGTTCTTGCGGACGCGTAGAGCCGTATGATCCTCGCCCGCCCAGCGGATGACGAGATCGAGACCGTCATCCTCCGTGCGCACGACGATCTCTTCGATCAGCATGCGAACGATCCGTTTGCGCGTGGCTATGGTCGCCCCTTCCGCATGCCAGGCGCGTTCGACGTCAGCGCCGAGCCGGAGCAGCGCCTCTCGCTCGCCTGGAGTTACGCCATTCAACGGCGCAACGCTGAGCGCTGTGAGCTCATCCTGAAGGCGTCGCTCTTCTTTCAGGCGCTCGTTCCAGCGCCGCTCGAGTTCGCCCGCGACCAGACGGTTGTCGGGATCGACGGCGTCATATTGCCGTCGAGCGTGCACAGCCTCGAAACGCGCCTGCTCGAGCGCCAGCTCGACCTGTCGATGCTTCTCGCCGTCTTCGCGTCCTCGCGCCTGAAGAGCCGCCAGGGCCGCTTCGACGCCGAGAGGCTGAATGCGCTCCACGACCTCGGCGGCGACTGCGGCGTCGACGCGAAGACTGCCGAAGCCAATGCAGCGCTCGGTCCCGTGGTTGATGGAAGCGCCTCGGCAGTGATAGCGCGCGACATCGCCCTTCGTTCCGCCGTAGGCGACATGCAGCTTCCGACCGCAATGGCCGCAGCGGAACAAGCCGGCGAGCAAGGCTTCTCCCCGCCGCACAGCGCCCCGGCTCGCAAAGCTCTTGCCGTTTGCGTTGTCCTTGATCAGGCGCTGATTCCTCTCGAAGGCGTCCCAGCCGATATAACCCTGATGGTGATCGCGGATCAAAACATCCCATTCAGACTGTTCGACCGGAAGACCGCGCATGACCCGCTTTCGGCCATTCTCGATTCTCGTCTTGCTCATCGACCGACCATAAGCATAGGCGCCGGCGTAGATCGGGTTGGTTAGGATGTGAAGGATTGTATTGTAGACCGGGGCTTTCCACTGCAAATGTCGGCCTTCAGGTCCATGGTCGACGGCGGGCAGCGCGATACTCTCCTGCCGGAACCAAAGATGCACCTGCCGCACGCTCTGCATCTCGGCGAACTTGCGGAAGACCAATGCGAGCGCTTCGCGCACGCGAAGGTCCGGATCCTTCTCGATCCAGTCCGGTTTGCTGCGCACATAGCCAATCGCGACTGATGTGAAGAGCTCGCCGCGTCGCGCTTTCTGTTTGAGCGCTTCATGGGCGCGCTGGCGCAGGATGGTCAGCTCCATCTCGCTCATCGTTCCCTTCATGCCGAGCAGGAGCCGGTCGTTTGGAAGACGGGGATCGTAGACGCCGTCCTCGTCGGCGATCAGCGTCCCGACGAGGCCGCAGAACTCCAGCAGCGTGTGCCAGTCTCGTCCGTTGCGGGCCAGGCGCGACGCCTCGATCGACACCACCGCGCCGACCCGGCCGTCGCAGATCGCCGCCAGAAGCTTCTCAAACCCGGGGCGGCTGACGCCGGAGCCCGAACGGCCGAGATCGTCATCAATGACACTGATGTTGGCCCAGCCAAGCTGTCGGGCTCGCTCGACCAGTCCATACTGCCGTCGACGGCTCTCGACGTTGTTGTTCACCTGGTCGATCGTCGACTGGCGGACGTAGACAATCGCCTCCCGGGCGAGATGATCAGCCTCGACCCGGCTCATGGCGCGCCTCCTTCCGGATCGAAGTCGAGACTTTCTGCGAAAGAGCCTCCGTCAGAAGCGCTCGCACGCTTTCCACCATCGCTTGGCGGCGTTCCCTTGGGATCGGTCGCTGGCGGGGCCGCTCTTCGAATAGATCCGGTGGTCGGCGGTTCAGACACATGATCGGCTCCGTCAGTCAGGGGCAAATCCCCATCGTAGGAGCCTAGAACCGCATCCAGATAGGCGCGCAGATCGCGCAGCCGCGCCACGCAAAGCCGCGGAGCCGAACGGATCTCGCAGCCGGCAGCCGCGGGCCGTAACATCCATTCCGGCGTCAACGTCAACGTGCCGTCAGCGAGACGGATCGTAAGATGCACATCGCCGCAGCGCACCACCCGCCGACCAGTCGACGACACTATCCTGCCGGCCAGCGGATGAAAGGCGTAGTAGATCGTCTCTTCGCTCGCCAGAATCCCGGCGCCATGTCGCTGTCTCGCCCGGCACGGGGAAAACGCATCTCGCCACGGCGATCGGCGTCCAGGCCATCGATCATCACCGCAAGCGCGTCCGCTTCTTCTCCACTATCGAACTCGTCAACGCTCTCGAACAAGAGAAGCTTCAGGGCAAACCCGGCCAGCTCGCGGCGCGGCTCACCCACTCTGATCTCGTCATCCTCGACGAGCTTGGTTACCTGCCGTTCAGCGCCTCAGGCGGCGCGTTGCTCTTCCATCTGCTGAGCAAGCTCTACGAGCGAACCAGCGTCATCATCACAACCAATCTCAGCTTCGGCGAGTGGGCAACCGTGTTCGGAGACCCGAAGATGACGACCGCTCTACTCGATCGTCTCACCCACCGCTGTCATATCCTCGAAACCGGAAACGACAGCTTCCGCTTCAAGAACAGCTCGGCAAAAGCCGCCAAACCCGCAAAGGAGAAATCCCGGAACTTGACGAACGCCTGACCCCGAAACCATCATCAAGCCGGGTCAGTTCTCAATGGAAATCCCGGGTCAAATCTCAGCGGAAATCGACAACTGACCCTCGGGTAGTTGCCTATGGTCAGCTTCTGTTGCTTCTCGAACCAGTATCTGACCGCCCACGACATCACGCCGCTCTGGCGGGCGATGAGCCGCAGGTCCGTTTTCGTGTCGACGTACTCATCTGGCTTCGGCTTCGAGTCGAGCCACGCCTGCGTCATTTCCAGCTTGATCGTCATGGTGTCGAAAACCCTTCCCCGGCGCCCTGGGGGAAGGTAAATGCCCTTCCTTAAGTTCCCTCGCGTTTCCCCAATATGATACGTCGACCGGAAAACGCTAGGTTTTCCTTGGTAAAATTCCTTGCGGACGCCGCGCCGCTCCGGCTCCGTCGCTGTCGAGATGCCAGCGGATGACGACTTGCGCCGGAGTCTTCCGATGCTTGGCGGCAATGTCGACAATTGCCTTTTCGCCAAGCAAGGCCCCGCGGCCGAGCGGGCTCCATGATTCCGTCTTGATCCCGCTCTGGTCGTGAAATGCGCGCAGCGCCTTTTGCTGGAACCGCGGGTGAAGCTCGATCTGGTTGACGGCGGGCGTGACCCCGGTCTCGGCGATGATCCGCTCGAGGTGATCGCGATTGAAATTCGAGACCCCGATCGAGCGGACGCGGCGGTCCTTTTGCAGCCGCACGAGCGCTCTCCAGCTTTCGACGTAGCGATTGACCCGCGGGCGCGGCCAATGGATCAGATAGAGATCGAGGGTTTCGCGGCCGATCTTCGTCATGCTCCCGTCGAACGCCCGCAAAGTTTCGTCGAAGCCGTGATCGGAATTGCCGAGCTTCGTCGTGATGTACACGTCGGCGCGACCCCGCAGCGCCTTGCCGACGCCTTCTTCGTTCCGGTACATCGACGCGGTGTCGACGAGCCGATAGCCATCGCCGACCGCCATGCCCACGATTCGTTCAGTCTCGTCTGGCGGCGTCTGGAAGACGCCAAGCCCGAACTGCGGCATGCTTGCGCCGTCGTTGAGGGCGGCGGTCGTTTCGGGGTGGGTGGTCATTGCGTAGTCCTCTTTTGTTGCAATTGGCGCGAACCCTCGGCGGAAGGATGCGCAAAACGCGACGCGGCGCCATATATAGGCGCCCCAAACTTCATCCGACGGCGTCGTCAAGGAGCCAGACCGCGTGCAGCGCCACTTCGAATCAGGGTCCGTTCTCGCCGAGCCGACCGGCGCGGAACAGGAATTCGACGCCGTCCCCCTCGCCGGCGCCCTTCGAAGCCCTGTTCCATCCCGCGGTCGCGAGCTGGTTCGCCGACAGTTTCGCCGCGCCGACGCCAGCCCAGGCCGAGGCCTGGCCGGCGATCAAGGCCGGCCGCCATACCCTCATCGCGGCGCCAACCGGATCGGGCAAGACGCTCGCCGCATTTCTGGCGGCGATCGACGAACTGGTGCGGCAAGGTCTCGAGGGCCGGCTGACCGACGCGACCCAGGTCGTCTACATTTCGCCGCTCAAGGCGCTCTCGAACGATATCCACCGCAATCTCGAGGCGCCGCTGGCCGGCATCCGGGAACGGCTGCGTCGGCAGGGGCTCGCCGACGTCGAGATCCGCACCTGGGTCCGGACGGGCGACACCCCGGCCTCTGAACGCGAGCGCATGCGCCGCCGGCCGCCGCACATTCTGGTGACCACGCCCGAGTCGCTCTACGTTCTGCTCGGCTCCGAGTTCCGGGCGCGGAATGCTCGCGACCGCGCGCTCCGTCATTGTCGACGAAATTCACGCCGTCGCGCCCAACAAACGCGGCGCCCATCTCACGCTGTCGCTCGAGAGGCTGGCGGCGCTGTGCGGCGATCGGCTGCAGCGCATCGGCCTTTCCGCGACCCAAAATCCAATTCGCGCCATCGCCCATTTCCTCGCCGGCGCGGCTGAGGACGGCAGGCCCGCCGCCGAGGTTGCGATCATCGACGCCGGACATCATCGCCGGCGCGACCTGACCGTGGAAATGCCCGATTCACCGCTCGAAATCGGTGATGTCGAATGAGGTGTGGACCCAGGTCTATGGTCGCCTCGCCACGCTGATCGAGGGGCACCGCACGACGCTGGTGTTCGTCAATACCCGCCGCATGGCGGAACGGATCGCGCGGGAACTCACCGAGCGTCTCGGCGAGCAGGCCGTCACCGCCCATCATGGCAGCATGGCCAAGGAGCTCAGGCTCTCGGCCGAGCGGCGGCTCAAAGGCGGCGAACTGAAAGCGCTGGTCGCGACCGCCTCGCTCGAACTCGGGATCGACATCGGCGATGTCGACCTCGTTTGCCAGATCGGTTCCCCACGTTCGATCGCGACCTTCCTGCAGCGCGTCGGCCGCTCGGGTCACGCCATTGGCGGCACCCCCAAGGGACGCCTGTTTCCGCTCTCGCGCGACGATCTCGTCGAATGCGCCGCGCTCCTCGACGGCGTCCGCCGCGGCGAGCTTGACCGGCTGCAAATTCCCGAGAAGCCGCTCGACGTGCTCGCTCAGCAGATCGTCGCGGAAGTCGCAGCGCAGGATTGGCCGGAAGCGTCGCTCTTCGATCTGGTCCGGCGCGGTTGGCCGTTTCGCTCGCTTTCGCGCGACGACTTCGACGCGGTCGTCCGGATGCTGGCCGAGGGCTTCGCCACCCGCCGCGGCCGTCGTGGGTCGCTCATCCATCGCGACGCGGTCAATCGGATCTTACGCGGCCGCCGCGGCGCTCGGACGACCGCGCTGACCTCGGGCGGAACGATACCCGACAACGCCGACTACCAGGTGCTGCTCGAGCCGGAGAATCTCGTCATCGGCTCGGTGAACGAGGATTTCGCCATCGAGAGCATGGCGGGCGACATCTTCCAGCTCGGCAACGTGTCCTATCGCATCCAGCGGGTCGAGCGCGGGACGGTCCGGGTCGAGGACGCCAAGGGGTTGCCGCCGACCATCCCGTTTTGGCTCGGCGAGGCGCCTGGCCGGACCGACGAGCTTTCAACCTCCGTCTCGCGTCTGCGCGCTGAAGTCGCCGCGCGGTTGAGCGCCGACCGCTCGGGCGCGTCGGCGAAGCGCTGGCTGGTCGACGAGGTTGGCCTGGGTGGAGAGGCGGCGCTGCAGCTCGTCGACTACCTTGCCGCAGCCTTCGCGGCGTTCGGCTGTCTGCCGACACAGGACGCGATCGTATTCGAGCGGTTCTTCGATGAAGCGGGCGGCATGCAACTCGTCATCCACGCCCCCTTCGGCAGCCGGGTCAATCGAGCCTGGGGCCTGGCGCTGCGCAAGCGCTTCTGCCGCAAATTCAACTTCGAATTGCAGGCCGCGGCGACGGAAGACAACATCGTACTCTCGCTGACCACCGCGCACAGCTTCGAGCTTGGCGACGTGGCCCGCTATCTGCATTCGAACAGTGTCCGCGCGGTGCTCGTCCAGGCGATGCTCGACGCGCCGATGTTCACCACCCGATGGCGCTGGGTCGCCGGCGTTTCGCTGGCGCTGCCGCGATTTCGCGCCGGCAAGAAGGTGCCGCCGCAATTCCTGCGGATGCAGGCTGAGGACCTGGTCGCCGCGGTCTTCCCCGATCAGATCGCCTGCGCCGAGAATCTGGTCGGCGAACGCGAGGTCCCCGACCATCCGCTCACCAATCAGGCGATCAGCGACTGCCTGCACGAGGCGATGGACATCGACGGCCTGGAGCGGCTGCTCGCGCGCCTCGAGGCAGGCGACATCCGCGTCGTTCCGTGCGACCTGACCGAGCCCTCGCCCCTCGCCCTCGAGGCGCTGAACGCAAAACCTTACGCCTTCCTCGACGACGCGCCGCTGGAAGAGCGGCGGACCCAGGCGGTGATGGCCCGGCGCTGGCGCGATCCCGAGAACGCGTCCGACCTTGGCCGGCTCGATCCCGAGGCCATCGCCAGGGTTCAATCCGAAGCCTGGCCGGATCCGATCAACGCCGAGGAACTGCATGACGCCCTGTTGTGGCTGGGGACGCTGACCGAAGCCGAGGCTCGCGCCGCGCCCGCGTGGAGGGAATGGCTCGACGCGTTGGCGCGGGAGAGACGCGTCGCCCTTTTGCTCGCGCCGCAGGCGAGGCTCTGGATTCCGGCCGAGCGGCTGACCCAGTTCCAAGCCCTGTGGCCGGAGGCGCGGTTCGAACCGGAGATCGCGCCGCCCGCCGATCAGGCCGGAAAGACGCTGTCGCGCGACGATGCGCTGATCGAGATCCTGCGCGGCAGGCTCGAGGGGCTCGGGCCGGTCACGCCGACGACGTTGACGGCGCCGCTCGGACTTGAGCCGGGCGCGGCGGCCGGGGCGCTGGCGGCGCTCGAAAGCGAAGGCGCGATCCTGCGCGGCCGCTTCCTGCCCGGCGTCAACGACGAGCAGTGGTGCGACCGCCGGCTGCTGGCGCGCATCCACCATGCCACCGTTCGGCGGCTACGGTCGGAAATCGATCCCGTCGCTGCCCGCGACTTCCTCCGCTTCCTGTTTGCCTGGCAACATGTGAGCGAAGAGACGCGGCTCGAGGGGCCCGAACTCCCTCCCCGCCGTCCTGAGCGGTCTCGAAGGCTTCGAGGCGCCGGCCAAGGCCTGGGAGACCGAGATCCTGCCGGCGCGCCTCAAGGGCTACCAGGCGTCATGGCTCGACGCCGAGTGCCTCGCCGGGCGGACGGCATGGGCGCGGTTGACCCCGCCGACGAGCGCGAATGGTCGCGCCCGCCACGCGACGCCGGTCGGCGCGACGCCGATCGCCCTCGTCGAGCGTCGCCGGGCGCCGCTGTGGATGGCGCTCGCGCCCGCGAGCGGCGCGACGCATCTCAGCGGACGCGCCGAGGCGGCGTTCGACCGGCTCAGGGAGCGCGGCGCCATGTTCTTCGACGAACTGGCGGATTCCGCGCGCCTGCTGCGCCACGAACTCGAACAGGCGCTGGCAGAGCTTGTCGCGCTTGGGCTCGCGTCCTCCGACAGTTTCGGCGGCTTGCGGGCTCTGCTCGTCCCGTCCGGACAGCGCAAACCGCCGGCCGGCGCCAGGCGGCGCGGGCGTGTGCTCGCCTTCGACATCGAGAGCGGCGGCCGTTGGTCGATCATCGGCCGGGCGCGGGAGGGCGGCGGCGCTGTCGAGTCCGCCGCGGCGATCGAATACGCGGCGCGTTCGCTCCTCAGACGCTACGGCGTCGTCTTCTGGCGGCTGTTGGCGCAGGAGCCGGGATGGCTGCCGCCGTGGCGCGATCTGCTCAGGGTGTACCGCCGGCTCGAGGCGCGCGGCGAAATCCGCGGCGGCCGGTTCGTCGCCGGTTTCTCCGGCGAGCAGTTCGCGCTGCCGGACGCGGTTGGCCTCATGCGCGAGATTCGCCGCAAGCCTGCGTCCGGCGAGTGGGTGTCGCTGTCCGGCGCGGATCCGCTCAACCTGATTGGCATCCTGACGCCGGGGCAAAGGCTGTCGGCGCTGAGCGCCAATCGGGTGGTCTACCGCGACGGCCTGCCGGTCGCCGCGCTCACCGGCGGCAAGGCGCAGTTCCTGACCGAGCTCGAGACCGCCGACCAATGGGAGGCGGAGAAGCGCCTGGTCCGTTCCGCCGCCCGCGGCATGCTCGCCGACCTCGCCTGAGTTGGCGCCCGCGGGAATTCCGGGCCTAATTCTGGGGAGGAGGCCGCTCGGCGCGCGGCAGCGCAAGGTAGGCCGGACTGGTGAGCCAGTGGTGCAAAGCCGTGCCGGGTTTGGCGCGAAGTACGCGTTTGCGGAAGATGCCTCGCGGCTTGCCGTTCGTATGGAACAAGACACGGCGCAATAGTTTGGTCGGACGCCCTTCCGCATTGAAAAACAGCCGCGCCCGGACCCCGCGACCCTTCAAATAGCTATTCTGGCGGACCAGTCCGTCGCGAGATTCGAGCGCCTGGCGCAGCAACGCCTCCGTGGCGGAGGCCTGGGCCTCGGCCACTTGCAGGCGAGTTTCAAGCTCAGCGTAAGCAGACTTCATGGCCACGGCCGAGGCTTCAGCGACCCGGCGCCGGCGCGGTGAATGCTCCCCATCAGCAGGGTACACCAAATAGAGTTTGCCGGTTCGCTCGCAAAGAAACAGCTCGCCCTCGTCTCTCCGACTCTCAGAGTCCGAATTGGATGAATCGCAATACAACCGTCCCTCCGCATCAAATCCGACAGCGTTCGGACCCAGCGGCTCCCGCCATTCACGCTCGCCGGAATTTGGCCTCGGCACGATCACCGCCCTTCCCCATCGCTTTCGTCTGAAACCAGGTCGATCCAATCCGATGGCGACGCCGGTAGACGCTGCTTGCGCAAATGAGGGTGGACAATCCCATATCGCGATTCAGCAATTCGCGGCAACATTGACCTGGTGACTCCCATCCAGAAAAACCGCCGGCGAAACCAGTCCTTCTTTAGCCGCGAGGCAGGAATGAAGTGTATAATCCTTATTCTTGGATCAAAATAGATCAAGCAACCGTCTTGACGCGCCACATCATTTACATAATTTTCTGAAGACAACAGAAGGTCGCCTCGGCGGCCGAGCTCCTCGGTAAAACCGCCATATTTCCGCAACAGTTCAGTCCGGTACGCTGAATTGCCCTCACCAATCCACTCCTTGCCCTGCAAATACCGCGGAGTTTCGGACCAACCCACACGAGCAGAAAGCGGCCTCAGCAGATTATCGGTAAGCCATTCGGGGCGCTCGCATTCGAATACAGGGTCAATCTCTCCTCCGAGCGCAAACACATTGGAGGGTAGCGAGGAGAAGCCCGATATGAATAGAGACACTCAATCTTCTGGAACGGTCTGATCATCATCCGTAAAAGCGATAATGGGAGACGTCGTGTTGCGAAGCGCTGTATTCCGGGCGTGAGCCACTCCTTGCACGGGCTCGTGGATGTACGAGATTCGGCCATCTCTAGAAATCCAGTCGTGAACAACGTCTTTTGTTGTGTCTGTACTGGCGTTATCCACGACAAATATTTCATATGTGCCAGAATTACACACCTGACGGGTCAGCGTATCCAGGCACCGCCCTCATGTATCCCCTCATTTTCAGGCGATGCCGAAGGCCGCAGAGAAGGTTCGATTTTGACTTAGAAGTTCCTGATAGCGTTCGATGAGCGGTCGCAGGCGTTGGTCTGGCATGTTGGGGATGAGGTCGTAGAGCAGGCATCCTTGCCGGAACAGGGAATGGACGCGGCGTTTGGCGGTGCTGGTCCGCAGTTGGCGATCCATGCCGAGGCTTTCGCCGGCGGCGCCCAAGATGGTCAGCAGCAGGATGGCGAAGGCGTTGAGGAGCAGGAGGCGGTCGCGGCGTTGCGGATCATTGATCCTCAGCACGCTCATGCCCATCCCGAAGCGCAGATCCTTGCTGTCGCGGAAGCTGGGCTCGATGGTCCACCTTTTGGAATAGAGCGTGATGATCTGGGGCGCGGAAAGCGCGCCGTCGCTGGCGGCCAGATGCCAAGCCTCCTTCATGCCCACAGCCTTCACGCAAACGACCGCGCCGACCTTCTGGCGAGTGGCGGTGACTTCGGCGTCGCGCAACATGCGCGCCCGCCCGCCTTTGCCGACCCAGTCGGCGGCCAACCGCGTTTCGCCGTCGGCGGCGCTGACATGGATGTCGCCGCGAAACCGGATGACGTATCGGAATCTCAGGCTCTCCAGGAATTCGAACAGCTTGACGTCGCCGAAGCCGCGGTCGGCTAGGATCGTCACTGCGACGCCATCAGGCAGGAGCGCCTTCAGCCGGGACAGGCACAGGTCCTCGAAATCGTTGCGCTGGTTTTTCAGTTCGTCCTTGTCGACGGTGAGCCAGAGGAGGGGCATGGCCCTTCCGTGGCGGGTGACGAGGTGCAGCGCGAGCGTGGACTGGTTGTCGGCGTCGAAGTCGGTCCAATCCATCGCCACGACGATCTCGCGCCGCTCGCCCACCAACTCGCGAACCCACGAGGCGAACAAGTCCCAGGGGACCACGCCCGCGTTGCTCAGCAAGCGGTCGACCTGTTTGATCGCGGACTTGGCGAACAATCCGCGTGCCTGCGCGAGCGCCTGCCCGATCAAGGACACCGCGAGCGCCGCCCCGGTCATCACCCCGAGCGCTCCGTTGGCCAAAGACAGCACGCGCTTGGCGTGCAAGTCGTCGATGAACACCCGTTTCAAGAATTGATGAACGAAATCAAATCGCTCCTTAGGCGCTCGCATCGATCCCCCGGCCCACTGATTCTCCATTCGGGCGCCCGAGGACTCCCAAACTCAGGCTTTTTCGAGTCCCACAAAAATGAGGGGATTCATGAGGGCACCGACTCAAATGCTCCGCTCTATTATACGTGCAAACAGCTACGGTAAGATCCGTCATATTGGCGTTTGCTCCAGATCGGATTTCCGACCTTGCGTATCGATCGACACAAAGGAGGCCAGTGGACGAGCAGTCGCAAGCGCCGTCCCGCTCGGCAAGGGCGGGCGTCTAGGAGCCTGTCTGGATAATAGCGGATTGTGGTGGCGGCGTTTGCTCGAATTGGATTCTGTTTGCTTATGAGCAAGACCTTCCGGCCCTGGACGATCGATCAGCCGCTGTTGTTGCCGCCGAGCGTTCAGGACTTTGTCGGCGAGGACCATCTGGCTCGCTTCATTTTGGCGCTTGTGCTCGAGCCTCTCGACCTTGGTGAGATCGAAGCCGCGTATGCGAGCGAGCGCGGGCAGCCGCCGTTTGACCCGGCGATGATGACGGCGCTGTTGCTGTACGGCTATTGCAACGGCGTCTACTCGTCGCGCCGGATCGCCAAGGCGGCGCGCGAACGGGTCGACTTCCTGAGCATTGTCGGGCTCGATCCGCCGGATTTTCGCACCGTCTCTGACTTCCGCAAGCGGCACTTGAAGGTGCTTGCGGGACTGTTCGGGCAAGTTCTCAAGCTGTGCGAACAGGCGGGACTTGTGAAGCTCGGCCATGTCGCGCTCGACGGGACGAAGATCAAGGCGAACGCCTCCAAGCACAAGGCGATGAGCTACGAGCGCATGGAGAAGCGTGCGGCGGAGCTCGAGGCCGAGGTCGAGCGGTGGCTGAGCGCAGCCGAGGCTGCGGACGCCGAGGAAGACAGAGCCTTCGGCCGCGACAAGAGCGGCGAGGAGCTGCCCAAATGGGTCGCCGACAAGAAGAAGCGCGTCGAGAAGATCCGGGCGGCGAAGGCCGAATTGGAGGCCGAGGCGAAAGCGGCCGCGGCGGCCAAGGCCAAAGCGCAGGCCGAGGAGCGGCGACAAGCCGAGGGCCGCAAGAAACCGGGCAAGCCCGCCGCCCCGCCATCCGAAGAGCCTGACCCCAAAGCGCAGAAGAACTTCACCGATCCCGAAAGCCGCATCATGAAAACCAAGGACGGCTTCATCCAGGGCTACAATGCGCAGGCGGCGGTCGACGCGACGGCGCAGGTGATCGTCGCCCACGGCCTCGACGCGAAGCAGAGCGATCAACATCAATTGGCGCCGATGGCCGACGCCATCGAAGCCAATCTGGGCAAGAAGCCGACGCAACTGTCGGCGGACGCGGGCTATTGCTCCGACGCCAACCTTACAGCGATGGAGGAACGCGAGATCGACGCCTATATCGCGCCGGGGCGGGCCAAGCACGCCGGGGAAGGAGAAGGCGGCGGCGCCCGCGTCGCCGCCATGCGCGAAAGAATCAAGGCCGGCGGGCACTCCAGCCCCTACCGCTTAAGAAAGCAGCTGCCCGAGCCGGTGTTCGGACAGATCAAGCAGGCGCGCGGCTTCCGTCAGTTTCTCTTGCGCGGCGTCGAGAAGGTCGCCAACGAGTGGGGCCTCGTCTGCCTCGCCCACAATATCTTGAAGCTCGCCCAGGGGCGGACCCCGTCCCTGGCCGCACGCGCAACCGGCTGAGCTTCGCCACCTCGGAAACGGTGCAACGAACGATGGCCGCAAAGCTTCCACCCAACCTTACATCAAACCGGATGCGCGAATTTGCTGCATCCGGCTCTCCGACTGGCTTGAGCGGTTCAAATCCCATCTCGCCGAGGATTAAGCAGACAGGCTCCTAGGCAAACCTTTCCCACCTCAAGAACCGCACAGGGCACGTGTTACGCCTGTTACGGGCTTGGTCGGCCGAAACGCTTTGCGCGGAGCCATCCGCGCTTTCACGGCCGCCGGGTCCACGCCCTCTTCTTCACCCTTCCGGCGGCCGACGACCGCCCATGAGGAATGGGCGGCCCTCAATCATGCGTCCGCGGCGGGCACGGCACCCTATTTGGCTCCGGATCGCACGTGAGACGCGGCCCTGACCAGTGAACTGCGGCTTTGAAGGAGCGCCTTCTGACGTCCACGCGCACGCGACTTATGACTAGGATGAACCGGCCCCCGCTCATAGGGGCGGGCCGCAAAGGGCACAAAGGGTCGACGGCGGTCGGTCGCCTAGCGAAGAGCGATCGTCTCTTAAAGGGCGGACACGCGCCTGCCGGGGTTGCCTCAGGAAGGACCCGGGTCCTGCGAAAGCGGCCCTCAATTGCGGGAGCACGGCCAGTCCTGCTGTTCGGCCACCTCAAAGCGGTACAGTCCGCGTCGCCCGAGGTCGCGAGGAAAGAACCGTCTTCTCTCCATTAACCAAAATCCTAGTTCGGGCATCGCCCGGGTTGCGGTTTCCGGTTAATATTGCGTTAACGGGCTGGGGCGCGCGAAGTTCGAGCGACGGTCGTGAAACGTCCTTGCTTGATTGTAGGTGGAGTCGTCTGCACAGTCGCCGCGGCGGACGCGCAAAGCCTCTCCGTCCAATCGAAGCCGACTGTGCTCTCGCAAAGGTGGCGACGGTTGCGAGTTCCGCCTGGAGGAACGTGGGCCTCGGCGGCATCAACATTTCAAATCTTTACGCGCCACCGTCTGCGCCGGCAAAACGGCGATTGCGCCATTTCCGACAGATGACCTTGGTCCGCTTTGGAGTTTCTGACTCCTTGGCGGGTGCCCAAGTGCCTGGGAAAGAGATCGAAGGGCTGGAGGTTTTGACATGAAACACGCATTGACAGCCTCCCTTTCCGCCGCATCGATTTGCGTTCTAGCCTGCCTCCTTCCCGGTGTGGCTGCCGCCAATGGCAATGATGCAAACGCCCTGGCCAACCAGGCGCAACTCCACCCGTGGGAAGCGAACCAGACCGGCTGGACCCCATACGGCGTCGCTGTAGGGGAGGTCTATCCGGCTGCGCCAGGAGGGTTTATCGGGCCCAACGGCTATCATCAGTTTGGCTATGAAGACTCCGGGCCAGCCATGCCGGGCTACGATTATGACTACAACCCTGCGCCCGCCTATGGGTTTCCTGCGCCGTATCCCGCACCCGCCTATGGATATCCTGCGCCTGCCTACGGGTATCGCGCGCCGGCCGCCGCGTATCCTGGACCTGCCAATGGCTATCATGCGCCCGCCTACGGGCATCCTGAGTATCCCGCGCCTGCCTACGGGCATCCTGCGCCTGGCGCCGGGTATCATGCGCCTCCCTACAGGTATTATCATGAACCCGTCTATGGGGATCCCGGGCCTGCCTACGGCCATCCTGCGCCGTATCATGCGCCTGACTACGGGTACCCTGCGCCTGAGTACGGGTATTCTCAACCTGGCAACGGCTATCCAGAGTCTGAGTACGGGTACCCTGCTCCCGGGGACGAGTATTAGTCGCTCGGTAGCGCCTGGGCCCTGGGCGGCGACCGAAAAAGAGGAACGCTAAACGAGGTTACGCCGGCTTGGAGAGGCCAGCGAGCTACACTCATGGGTCGGCGGTGAAGCGGGCGTCGATGCAGCCTTTCCTGGCTCGGATGGAGTGCGAGGCGTGTCAGCTTTGAAGAGCGCCTTCGCGAACGTCTCGCGCACGCGCTCGGGGCGCGGTGGAGAGCATGGAGGTTGTCCGCGCGACGGGGCCGCGAGGCCGCGATTCCTTCGTCGCCGGACGATCCGAGGGACCCTTCCGCTCTCGCGCGCGCGTGCGCGAGAACCACTGACATTGAGGAACGGGGGCGGCGCGCGAGCGCCGCGCCGCGATCACCGAGCGGAGGCCACGCGCGTGCAACTGCTTGCTGGCGCAAGCGCGGCCAGCGCCGCCATCGCCATCGGCGGGTGTGACGCACACGAGACCGTCAGCGCGTTCGTCTCGCTCTCAATGCTTAGGAAGACAGCACCGCCACCTACGAGGGCTAGAAAAGCCAGAGCGAGAAGTTTGCGCACTGAGGAGGGTCCTCAAACAATGGGGCGGGGCACACCGGCGGGCGGCGGCAGTGGATTCGCGCATGTCCGCCGCCGTCCGCCGGGTTTGCGCTCGCTATTCCCCGCGGGCGCTGACCTTGTGTTAGCCGTCTTACCCAGTCTGACTGAAAAGACCACGTTCAAACGCCTGGGTTTTGCAGTTTGCGGCTGACTGTGGCCCTCCAGCCACAGAATAGAAAAGCTGTTGCTCCCCGGGCACAACATCGAAGGCTTTCCGTGCGCACGGGAGCAATCCAAGGTGGGCCGCGGGCCCTGGCATTCTATTTGCGTCGGCCTACATACAGCCCAAGGGGCACCGGCGGGTGGTGGAGGTTTGACGCGCATGTCCGCCGCCGCCCGCCGGAATTTCGGGCTCTGCAGCCCAACATCCTCATAGCGGAAAACCCGTGTTCGGGCCGTGAGGGGCGTCACAGCGCGGGGACAGGCACTGGTCTAGGGTTGGGTGAGCGTTTCCGCTAAATGGCCACGGCTATCCGCGAGCCGCCGAAGGAACCGAGCCGGATAATTGGCCGAGCTATTCCTTCTAACGACGTGTTGACTCGCACCGATCGAGGGGCCGGCGATGCGTTGGAGTCGCCGAACTCGGTTCCGCGGGCGCCACCATCAGCGTGAGGTCGCCATCCCTCAGACCGAGATTGATCTGATTCTCGGCGCTATCGCCGAGAGCATCGACAACAAAAGCGTTATCGCCAGCCGATAACGCGTATGGGCTCGGCTGGCGAAGGGCACGTTTCTGTGCGCGGAAGTGAGAACCTATTATTGTGAGTCGCTCCTCGGCGCCGCCAACGTCATGACCGAGTCCTGCCTTGGGGTTACGCCTGCCCGGTTGGGCGGTGTTCCACTGAGGAACTGGCGAAATGTCGACTTCATTGAAGCACGCAAACAAGACGTTTCTTTTGGCCGTCACCCTTATGATGAGCTGTCCAGCCGTCGCGGATGACTATCCGCATTGGACAGCACAACGTTTGGTGCAAGCATGGAGCACAGCGACTACTGATTGCCAAAGTGGCGCTGGCAATGATCCTGAAACAGATAAAGCTTGCAGCAAGCGAGAAGAAATAAACAAAGCTCTTTTTGCCAAAGGCTATTGTCTCGTCGGCGTTTCCAATTCCAGATGGGAAAAAGGCCCGGCCGCAAAATGGAAACGTCATGGAGAGGAAGTGGTCTGCACTTGGTCGGATATTCTTCAATGGGTCGGAATGACTGAAACAAGTCCGGGTACGATATCGCGACGAAGGATTCGGTCATCGAGGTTGAGCCCTTCGGGCGCTTCGGCCTCGCGAACGTCCAAAAACGCGCGCGTGCGGAACTTATGACCTTGAAGACCCTATCCATACGCGATCGGCCGGCATGTGCAGAGGTTGTTAATTTCTCGTTAACTGATTCTGCCTGACCATCCACTGCACAGGTACCGCACGGAGGCCGGACGACCGGACGCCCATGGACTGGTCGTGGCTGACTTACCAAGACCTCGGCGTCCGGCTCGGCGTCAGGCTTGAAGCCGCCAAGCGGCGCGCCATCCGAGCCAAAGGGGTCGGATGCCCGGCCACGACGGCCGCGCGCGCGTCCGCGTCCCTCTTCAGCACGCTCTTGAGTCCCACGTCGAGACGCTCAGGGCCGACATCGTGGCCCTAAAGGTGCAGCTCGCTGCCGCCGAGGCGCGGGCGGCTGAGGAGGCCAACAAAACAACGCGCGCCATCGCTGCGTTTGCGGACCTGGCGCGCCGGCTAAACGCCTTGGCGGCCGAACGCGAGCGGCAGCCTCCAACGCCGTGGTGGCGGCGCTTGCGAATCACCGGGTATGGAAGTGGAAGACACGCCGGGTGTCGGCGAGGCGGGCCGCTTTAGCATGTGATACAAGGAAGCAATGCTGTGATTGCTACTCACTTCGATGGCTCGGGGCGCCGTTTCGCTACCTTGTCGAAGATCAATTTGGACGCGTTGTCGGCGAGGCTATTGATCTTGCCAGCGACGGCGTTGAGGCGACCCACACGATGACCGGCGCGACCCGTCGCTTCTTCGATCTCCTGGGCGCTCAGGCGTGGGTGCGCCTGACCGACCAGTACGCCAGCAACCCGCTCGAGTTCCTCTGACAGGACCGTTGCAAGAGACTGCTCCTCTTCGCCTTTCCACCGCCCGACGAGCGGCCGTGCTGTTTGGCGACCTACATTCATGCAACTGCGGTGAAGCGGCCGTCGACGGCGCCTTCTGTGGCTTGGTGCTGATTCCGGAGGAAGCCGCCCCCTTATTCCGGGATAATGCCGCCCCCCTGTAACGGAATGATGCCGCCCCCCGATTCCGAGATGATCGCGCCCCCCATAACGGAATGATCCCGCCCGGGGTCTTTCTTGGATTGGCGGGCGGCGCCGTTGGCCTGATCAGGTCGCCCCTTTGGCAAGCCCAAAGGAGGATCGATGCCAGCGGAGCGGATTGGGATGCGCGATGCGCGCGAGATTATTCGGCTGAAGTCTTCTTCGGTATCGACGCACGAGATCGCCCGGCGGCTTGGCTTGGCGCGCTCGACGGTGCGGGAGACATTGACGCGGGCGGAGACCGCGGGCCTGTCCTGGCCCTTGCCGGAGGCATGAACGACGAGGCGCTGGAGGCTGCGCTCTACGCCAATCGGCGCAGCAAACGCGGCCATCGGCGGATCGAGGAACCGGACTGGGCCGGCGTGCATCGCGAACTGAAGCGCAAGCACGTCACCCTGTTAATCTTGTGGGACGAATACATCGCCGCCAACCCGAGCGGCTACAGCTACTCGCGGTTCTGCGAGCTCTATCGATTCTTCGAGAAGACGCTGTCGGTGACGATGCGGCAGACGCATGCCGCCGGCGAGCGGATGTTCGTCGATTACGCCGGCGACGGCGTTCCGGTCATCATCGATCGGCTCACTGGCGAAATCCGCATGGCGCAGATCTTCGTCGCCGTGTTGGGGGCCTCGAGCTTCACCTTCGCGAAGGCGAGCTGGACGCAGGCTCTGCCAGACTGGATCGACGCCCACGTGCGCGCCTTCGAGGCGATCGGCGGCGTTCCCGAGCTCGTCGTGCCGGATAACGCTAGGCCGTGTGGACGAATTTTCGATAGATGAAGGTTTTGGGATTCCCCTGATGAATTGGGCGTGATTTATAGGTCTCCGGCTGATTCGGAGACCGGGCGCATGTCGACAATGATGGATGAGGAAGATTGGGCGCATACGCTTGCGGTGTTTCGGGCCTGCCTTCCCCGGCGTGGACGGAAAGCAGAGGATGATCGGCGCTTCCTCGAAGCCCTTCATTTCTTCACCGTCGAGAACGTTCGCTGGCGGGCTTTGCCTGAGCGGTTCGGTCCTTGGAACAGCGTTTGGAAGCGGTTCGACCGGCTGAGCAAGGCCGGCGTTTTCGAAGCCTTCTTTGATGCGCTCGCCGCCATGAGTTCGTCCGCGCATCTCATCCAAATGTTCGACTCGACCGTCGTGCGCGCCCATGTATCGGCCGCCGGGGCAAAGGGGGGCAAGAGGGGCAAGCGCTCGGGCGCTCGTGGATTCACGACAAAAATCCACGCAAAAGCGGACGCCTCCGGAGACATCATCGCCTTCGATCTGACGGGCGGCGAGGCGTCAGACGCGCGTCATTTCGATGTTCTGCTTGACATCGGACCCGACACTCAGCCACGCGCCGTCATCTGCGACAAAGGCTACGCCAGCAAGGCCAACCGCGAAGCGGCCAGGGAGCGCGGCATTGCTCCCGTCATTCCGCACAAAGCCAACGAGCGCGACAAACCAGCCTTCTTCGCGAGAACTCTCTACAAGGCGCGTTCGCGCATCGAGCAGGGCGTCGGACGGCTCAAACGCTTCAAACGCGTTGCGCTGCGTTGCGAAAAGACCGCTCTCAACTTCAGATCAATCGTCAGCTTTGCCGCAGGGCTGTGCTTGATCAAATTCGTCCACACGGCCTAGGACCGCCATCGTCAAGGCCAGCTTCTACGAGCCTGAGGTCAATCGTACCTACGGCGAGATGGCGGCCCATTATGGAACCGCCATCCTGCCAGCGAGGCCAAGAAAGCCGCGCGACAAGGCCAAGGTCGAGCAGGCCGTGCTGATCGTCGAGCGCTGGCTGCTCGGCCGGCTTCGGCGACGGATCTTCCACAGTCTCGCCGACGTCGACGCCGCGCTCGCCGAGCTCATGACACAGCTCAACGAACGCCAGCCCCTGCGCAGGCTCGGCGTCACCCGCCGCCAGTTGCTCGAGGAGATCGTCGCCCGGCGCTGAAGGATCTGCCGGGAGAGCCTTACGAATACAGCGAGTGGCGCGTGCGCCGGGTCGGCATCGACTATCACGTCGATATCGACGCCCATTATTACTCCGTTCCCTACCGCTTCGCCCGCCGAGGTCGAGGCGCGCCTGACCGCCCAGCGGCGTCGAGATCTTCAAGGGCGAGCGCATCGCCGTCCACCTGCGGTCCAGCGGGAACAGGAAGCACACCACTGTTCCCGAGCACATGCCCTCGAGCCACCGGCGCTACGCCGGCTGGACGATCGAGCGCATCCGCGAAGACGCCCGAAAGATCGGCCCGGCGACCGCAGCGCTGTGCGAGCAGATCCTGGAGGCTCGGCCCCATCCCGAGCAGGGCTATCGCGCCTGTCTCGGCATCGTGCGTCTCGTCGGCTCCTATGGAACGGCGCGCGTCGAGGCCGCCGCCGAGCGGGCCATCGAGATCGGCGCCCGGACCTACGGCTCGGTCAAATCCATCCTCGACACCAAGCTCGATCGGAGGCCGGCGCCCAGGCGCCCGCGGACACCGCTCCGATCCGCCACGCCAATATCCGCGGGCCCCGTTACTACCATTGAGGAGAACGCCG
Organism: uncultured Alphaproteobacteria bacterium; assembly: GCA_963767245.1. GTDB lineage: Bacteria > Pseudomonadota > Alphaproteobacteria > Rhizobiales > Beijerinckiaceae > Roseiarcus. The sequence goes on along the minus strand of CAVYDG010000016.1, from coordinate 26,021 downwards.
ACATGCTCAGACATCCCACCCTCGACCAGCTTCACGCCCTCGGCCTCCACGGAATGGCCAAAGCCTTCGCAGATCTCGCCTTTGCCTTCGCGCGAGGTTTCTGCATCTGGGAGCAGCGTTCTTCGGAGGCCGCCTTTGCCCCCTTCATGGAGATGGTGAGGTCACTTCCACCGCTTCCGTGAGAGAAGAAGCGGGCCAGATCGTAATAGAGCCACGCTGACATTTGAGCCGCATCACCATCAGGCCCGCCGCCACCCTACGCGCGGCCGTCTTACTGGCGGGCGCGGCCAGTGTTTATCGCGCGGAAACGATCCACGGGGCGCCTCAAGGTCATAAGTTCCAGACGCACGTGGACGTTCGCGAAGACTCTCCTGACAACCGCCGACTGTCGCTACGCCGGCGATCAAAGCATCGGGTTCGCCGCGCGCCGCCGCATCCCCCCACCGTCATCTCCTGCGTCCGTCCCGTCCGAACGTCCTGTCGCGACTCCGACGTCCATGCGCCGCGACCGCCCGGCTAACTGGTCGGCTTGCTGCCCTTAGTTCCCCTGAGGTTAAGCTCTCACCCGCAATCGCGCGCCGGGACCTTCATTTGGTTCCTCAATGTCATTGAGGCTCGCGCACGCGCGCGTGGACCTGCGCTGAGGCGCTCCCTCAAAGCAGCTGTTCGGGGTCGGGGCCGCGTCCGGGGTGCGGTCCGAACTCACGGAAGGCGCTGTCGACGGCCGCTTCGACTCCCACCCATCGATGTAGCTCGCTCATTCCTCATGGGCCGTCGTCAGCCGCCGGAAGGGCGAGAAAGGGCCACAAATGCAATGGCCCGCGATGGCAGTACTGAGCTCGGGGCCATAGGGAATGCGGCTGCCCCGAGCTCCGGCGCGTATCGAGCCGCGCGCCGAGTTCCCCGAAAATGATCGCCAGAGGCCAACCAGCTTCGTGTCGTCGGCCTCCAGGGGGTCCTTCGACCGCTTCTTGAGGCGGCTGCTCCTATGAGGTAGGAGGTGAGTGGCGCGCGCCCGCTGCACCGCCAGTTGGCGCGCGCTAGGCCTCGCCCAGCCCGCAATTAACTGGGTGGGGCTTTTCATATTTTCCAAGGTGACAACCCGGCCGCGACGCGAAGGGATTGCTGGATCCCGATGCGGCCCGAGGAAATTTGAACCACAATTCCGGCGAGTTGTCCACGTCAAGCATCGCGCCCATAGAGGGCCGAGAGTTTCCGCATCGCGAGCGGTGCGTTCCTTGGATCGTGACGGCCTTGCGCCTCGTCCTCTCCGCGATCTCCACCGCGATGCGCGCGTGCGTGTGGACGTTCGCGAAGACGCCGTGATGATAGCATCGGGCTCGCGGCGCGCCGCATCCCCCCACCCTGACGTCCAGCGTCCGTCCGTCCGAACGTCCGAAGCTGATCGACGCGCCCGCCAAGGTCCATCTCATCCGAAAGGCCGGGACGTTCGGACGGACGTGCGGCAGACATAGGGGGCCGGCGCGGCTCGATCGGGAGGTCGGCTGGGCCAAACGCTCAATTCGGAGCGAGGTCGCCGGAAGATGCTATTGCGTGTCGACGGACTCAGTGTCGTCGAGCGCAGTCTTGCTCATCCAAATTGCGAGGTCGCGAGCGAATCGCGCACTGCGCCGAGCCGAAGCCATTCCGCGAGTTTCGACCAGCGGCGCCGGCCGGACGCGTTGCGAACCGCGATCGCGATTGCCTTTTTCTGGCCGACGAGAACCACAAGCCTCTTGCCCCGGGTGACGCCGGTATAGAGGAGATTTCGCTGCAACATCGCGTAGTGCTGGGTGAGGACCGGGATGATCACCGCGGGATATTCCGAGCCCTGGCTCTTGTGGATGGTGGCGGCATAGGCGGGAACCAGCGTGTCAAGTTCGCCAAAACCGTAAGTCACCGAGCGCCCGTCGAAGCTCGCCCTGAGTTCGCCCGCCTCGCGGTCGACGTCGTCGATATAGCCGATGTCGCCGTTATAGACTTCCTTGTCATAGTCGTTTTCGATCTGCATGACCTTGTCGCCAGGCGCAAACGTCCAGCCGAACCGCTCCACTTTGCGCTCGCCGGCGGGGTTCAATGCCGCCTGCAGTTCGATGTTGAGCGAACGCGCGCCAACGCCGCCGCGGTTCATCGGACAGAGCACCTGGATGTCCCGGATCGGGTTCAAGCCGAAGCGCTTGGGAATGCGGGACTTCACCAGTTCCAAGATGCGTTCAACGGCAGTCTCGGGATCTTCGGCTGTAACGAAGTAGAAGTCGCTGTCGCCGGCAGGCGCGGTGAAATCGGGCATCACTGCGGTGGGCGTTGATGATGATCCGGCTGGCCGCGGCCTGCCGGAACACCTCGGTCAATCGCACTACAGGCACGGCGCCCGAGCCGATGATGTCGGCCAGCACCTGCCCAGGTCCGACCGATGGCAGTTGGTCGATATCGCCGACGATAAGCAAAGCCGCGTTGTCTGGCGTCGCTTTCATGAGCGCTTGCATCAGCATGACATCGACCATCGAGGCCTCGTCAACGACGAGCAGATCGCACTCGAGGGGATTGTCGGCGTTGCGCTTGAAACCACCGCTCTTCGGATCGACCTCCAAGAGCCGGTGGATCGTCCTGGCCTCCATGCCCGTCGCTTCGGTCATGCGCTTGGCCGCCCGGCCCGTCGGGGCGCAAAGCAACAATCGCACGCCTTTGGCCGCGAGGATCTTGAGGATCGAATTGACGATCGTCGTCTTGCCGACGCCCGGCCCGCCGGTGATCACCAGCGCCTTCGCCTTCAGCGCCAGCCGGATCGCCGCCTTCTGACTGTCGGCCAGCTGGAGGCCGCTGCGACTTTCGACCCAGGGAATGGCCTTCTCTTCGTCAATCCATGCCCAAGGAAGCTTGCCGTTGGCGATGCGAATGAGCCGATCGGCAATTGCTTGCTCCGCCCTGTAGAGGCCAGCCAGGAAGGTGCAGGCGGTGTCGCCGACGCGATCGGCGATTACGACGCCCTCTGATTGTTCGAGCTCGAGGGCCGTCAGGATCAATTCCTTCGGCGCTTCGAGCAATTTCTCGGCGAGCGGGATCAATTGATCGGTCGGCAGCCCGCAATGCCCTTCGTCCATCGCCTCGGTCAAGGCGTACGAGACGCCGGCGCGCAACCGGATCATCGCCGTCTTCTCGATGCCGAGCTTCATGGCGATCGCATCGGCGGTCTTAAAACCGATGCCTCGAATATCCCGGGCAAGCCGATAGGGGTTCTCACTCATCACCTGGACAGCGTCAGCCCCATAGGTCTTGAAGATGCGAACCGCGCGGGCAGTTCCGACCCCGTTGCTGTGAAGGAAAACCATGATCTCCCGGACGATCTTCTGCTCGGCCCAGGCGTCGGTGATCCGCTTGGCCCGAACCGCGCCAATGCCCGTCACCTCGCGAAGCCGGCCGGGCTCGGCCTCGATGACGTCGAAGACCTTCTCCCCGAAGGCCTTGACCATCTTCTTGGCATAGACGGGCCCGATGCCCCGGATCATCCCGGAGCCGAGATATTTCTCGATCCCGTCGATCGAACTCGGCGCCGAGGTCTTGAGGAACCGCGCCTTGAACTGCTGGCCATGGGCGCGATCATTGATCCATTCGCCGGACGCCGTGATCCACTCGCCGGCGGAGATGATCGCGGCATGGCCGACCACGGTCACCAAATCGCGATGACCGCGCGCTTTCGCCCTGAGGACGCAAAAGCCGTTCTCGGCGTTGTGGAAGGTGACGCGCTCGACGAGGCCGGCGAGCACTTCCTGGATCGACGATTCCGGCGTTGGCCTCATGCGAGTTACGGGATCGTCCGTTTTACCACCCTGGCTTCTAATTGCCTTCGCGTCCCAGCCTCATCGCCATTGACCGCCCCATCCGCCCGCGCCGAGAAGCCGCAAAGCCAGTAGCAACACGATCGCTCAGATTGTGGCGTTGATGGCGAGACCAATGATGCCAGCGCCGAAATGGAGTCCAAAGCGATGCAAGAGCCAGTCACCGATGAGCGCCCCGACGATGCCGACTGCCGCGTCGCCGACGAGACCCAACCCATGCCCCTTAACAATCTTGCCCGCCAGCCATCCGGCAATGACGCCGACGACCAAAATGACAAGCAGCCCTTCGTTCGACAGATGCATGCCCTTCCTCTAACCGGTCGCCCTGATTTTCGCCACCCGACTGGCGACATTGCTAGGAAAATCGGCCGAAAACAAATTGCCGCCCTCGCCAAGGCCGTTCGCTGCCAATCGCCGCACGTTCCTCAATGTCAGTTAGGTCTCGCGCACGCGCGTGTGGACGTTCGCGAGTGCGCCTTCAGGCCGCGTCTCATGTGCGATCCGAGCCACGGAAGGCGCCGTTGACGGCCGCTTCGGCTCTCACCCATCGATGTAGCTCGCCAATTCCTCATCGGCCGTCGTCAGCGGCCGGAAGGGCGAGGAAGGGCCACAGACGCCATGCCCGGCGATGACAGTACCTGAGCTCGCGGCGCCGTCTCCCCTTCATCATGTCCTGCGTCCGTCCGTCCGGACGTCCGAAGTTGATTGGCGAGTCCGACAAGGGCTATTTCATCCGCAGACAAGGACGTTCGGACGGGCGGCAGACACAAGGAGACTGGGGGAGGTGAGCATTGTTCGAGGCCAGACGATGCGCGCCTTATTCCGCGGGGGGCAGGCGGGCTCGGCGATGGACTACCGCGGCTCCGCAGCCGCCGTCTGCGAGGTCGTAGGGGCCGGCGCAGGCCCTCCGGCACCGGTCTGCGCGGGGCGCACCCCCGGCTCCCTCAGAAAGGCGTCCCACTGTTCCTTGGTGCCGTAGAAGGCGTCCTCATCGACGTTGCCGCCGATGCCCGGGACCCGGCCGTCGGATTGATACTGCCAGAAATGCCAGGCGCGCGAGCCGTACTTCACGGCAGGATGGTGTTTGGTTGAGCGCACCCAGATCGGATAGTCCATCAACGCGCCGTTGGAAAAATTCGCCTCGTAGAAGTCGACCGTCGTGTAGATGATCGGTCGCTTGCTGTAATGACGCTCCATCTCCTGCAGCATGACCTGCATGTCGGCGATTGCCTCGTCTCGACTGACATGGCGGCGGCAGGTCGGTGAGGTTGGCGTCGCCTCGGCGTCGAGCACCGGCGGGAGCGCGTCGTCCTCGACCGGCGCATTCTGTTCGAAGATTTGGATCTCTTCGAGCGGCGAGCGGCACCAATAGACGAAGTGATAGGCGCCGTGGGGGATGCCGGCGGCCTTGGCCCCCTCCCAGTTTGCCTGGAAGCGCGCGTCCCGGTCGCCGCCCTCAGTCGCCTTGATCCAGGCGAACTTGACGCCGCTGTTGGCGACCGCGTTCCAATCAATATCGCCCTGGAACTTGGACACGTCGATGCCGTGGATCGGGTAGTTCTTCGGCTTGAGACGGGTGTCCGATGAGACGTCGCCCGAGAAGACCCGGTCAAATTCCAGCGGGCCGCCGCCGCTGCACCCCGAGACCAGCACGGTCATCGCAAGCGCCGCACAGCCAACGGGCCGGTAAACCAGCGGCTTGAGCCTAAACAGCATTCGCCTTGTCACCCACCCTTGCCCCCATGGCGCCGCCCGCGAAGACGAAGATTGCGACCGCACGGCGGAGAAACTCAGACTAGAGCGATCGCGATAATGCTTGGTTACCAGCCCCGTCGACGAGGCTCAAGGCCCGAGCCCTCCTGCAATGAGCGCTGTCTCACATCAGCTTGCGGGGTGAAGGCTCGCGGCCTTGTGGGCCGGTCGCGCGGGCGGCCTCCATGATTATCCCGAAGGCGCTCTTTAACGGCGCCGGTTTTGTCGGGGCCGAATCTCATATTGCATTCGAGGCCGGAGCCGGCCGCCGTCGGCAGGCGCTTCCCTTGGAACGCGCAAGGCATCGGGTCTCGCCCGAAATCGGCCGCAGGTGTCCAGGCCCCGCCTGAGAATTAGCGGCGTCCGAACGCCGGGCGAGCGCTGTTGCCTAATGCGTGACTGCGAGTAAATTTCTATTGCGTTCGTGTAGTCGGCCGCAAATCATTGAGGCTCGTCGGGAGATGCACACTTGGTTTCAGTTTGGAGGAAGCTATTCGCGAACCGTCCGGCGCCAGCAAACGACGCGGGGCAATCCCCTTACCGCGATGACGCCCGCAGCGAGACGGCTCGGAGAGGAGAGGCGACGCCGAAGTCTCAGAAGGTCGCACGCATTTTCGCGGCGATCGGCCGGCGCAATGAAGATCTGCGTGCGCAGCTCGACGCGGTCGAATACTCGTTCCGCAACATTGAGGCGATCCGAGCGCGGTTTCACGAGACCCTGACCCCTATCGGCCAAACTTTGGCGGAAATCGAGCGCACGAAAATCACCCTTGTCGAGGCCGAAAGGAAGCTCGCAGCCCTGACGGTCGAGCATGGGCGCGTAAAAGGCGAACACGCCGCGCTGACGCTCGAACGAAGCGCACTGATCGTCAAGCAGGACGACCTGAGAGCGCGGATCGGCGATCTCGAACGCGCTGTCACAACCGCGGAGGCCGCGTCGTCGGAGGCGCTCGCCACGCTCGCCGAACGCACCGCCAAACTAGCGGGAATTGAGCGCGAGTTCGAGGACAATCGGCGAGTCTGCATGGCCAGCATGATCTACTGACGCAGGAAAATCGTTCCCTCAAGACGCTCAACGATGAGCTCATCGCGAACGAATCGAAGCTCAAACGCCAACTTGACGAACTGAGGAGCGGGCACGACGACGCAAACCGGGGTCTCAAAGAGTTTGAGGTCGCGATGAGCCAGGAAAAGACAGACTCACGGTAAACTGAAGTCCGCCCTTCTCGACGCCGAGGAGGCACACCGGATTAGCGTCGCCAAGCTGACCCAAGAACTCGGCGTCATGAGCGCACGCTCGGAAACGGCCGAACGGCTTCCCCGCCCCCGGCGTGCCGCGAGCATGGCCTCTGCCGCGCGAGGGCGGCGGCGGGCCGTTGGTCTACGGAAGCTTCCGCAAGCGCTACTGGGCCCCCATGCTGAAGCGCCTTGGGCTGCCGGCCGTCACGCCCCACAGCGCGCGCCACAGCTTCATCTCGACGCTGCAGGCGCAGGGCGTCGAGGTCGGCCTGGTCGCCAAGCTCGCCGGCCACAAGAGCGCGGTCGTGACGTTAAGTCACTACACCCACGCCATGCGCGGCGGCGAGGACGCGGTCAAGGCGCTCGATCGAGCCTACGCAGCGGGCGGGCCATGAAGGGGCGAGCGACAGGAAACGAGCGCGCGGACGGGAGAGACAGGCGGGTCTCCCACTTCATGAAAGCGCCGGTCGCAGTCGCTCTGCTGCGCGAACAGCACGGCGAGGCGGAGGCTCGGAAGATCGCGCTGACGGAGCAGCGAAGGGCAAGGCAGGCGCGATCGAAGAAGCGCTTCGCATTTTTGGGGCGAGGTGGCGCGCTTCAATCACCTTCGATGAGTTCGACGATCGGGAGGGCGCGCCGACCCGAAGCCACTCGTCAAGCTTCGACCAGCGTCGCCGGCCCGAAACATTGCGGAACGGCGATCACGATGGCCTTCTTCTGGCCGACGAGGATACGAGCCGCTTGCCCCGGGTGAGACCGGTGTAGAGCGGGTTCCGCTGCAGCATCGGGTAGTGCTGGGCGATGACCGGGATGATGACGGCGGGATATCCGGCACGTCGATCTTCGCAGCGGCGTGCTGCCGCAAAGGCTGTCGCCATACAGCGTCACTGCGCGGGAATGACCGCGTTCTCCCAACTCGACAGTACCCGCTCGGCCCCATCGAGCCCGCGAACCCGGGGGCGCTCGATCGCGACCTTGCCACCGTGAAAGCCGAACTTGCCTTTGGTCCGCCCCAGCGGTGCGCCTGGCGTCGCTCACCCCGCTCGTGACGCTCGCCACAGGCCGCCGTCGCATCCTGCTCCAGCATCTCGCTCAGCGTCTCGAGCCCGGCGGCAGGGCAAAAGCGTTCAAAGCTCACCGACATGCTCGCCAGCGGCTCGGCCTTCAACGCATACGTGGGAATCGCGGTCGACGTGGTATGCTTCTTCATGGCGTTGCTTTCCTCTCGTGGAATCAGCACCCCGAGCCTAAAGGCTCAAGGCGAGCAACGCCGCTCCTCCCTTTTCAACATTCCTCGGGACATCCCCCGGGCGTCGCCGACCTTCTCTTTCGGGGCCTCGTGTCGCGCGTGACCGGGCAATTCGTCTTTCTCGATACGCCGGAAGCCAACTCTGCCGCCATCGAACTGGCCAAGCGCCACGGCATGACGCCGACCTTCGAGACGGCGCGCATGTACACAAGGGAGCACCCAAAATCGCGGGCTCGACAGCTGCTTTGGCGTGACCACATTCGAACTAGGGTGAGGTCAGCGTGGATCGTCACCTCGTCGCGGAGGCGCCGGTCGGACGCACGAGCATGACTTTCGCCGCGTTTGCACTCGGTGCATTCGTCCTTGCGCTCGGGAGCGCTTGCGAAGCGTCGCGCGCCGAGGATCTTGGGCCGACGGTCGAACTCAAGCCCGGGCAAGAGATTGCCTTTCCGGTCGCAATTGTTGATGGCCGCGTCATGCTGGGGAAACCTCGTCTCTCGACGCCGGGCGCTACTCAGCCCAAAGACGGTGAGATCGCGGTCAACGTCGTCAAGCACGATGCCTCGCCCTATGCCGACCTGACGGCGAGCGAGAAAACTTCGGCCCCGGTCGATTTCGTCGCGACCGGCCTCATCGGCAACATCAAAATCGACGAAGTGAAGCTTTGCGGGCGCCTCGATGCGGCGACTTCGGCGCGCATCTATTCGGGCTCATGGCGCATTTCCCTAAACCGGTTTTCGCTCGGCCACGGGGGCGAGGCGTGCCAATAAGAGGCTCCTGGGATCCCCGCTAGCGCACGATGGCGCGGCTGTAGCTCTCGCGCGAAAGCCCTTGCGCATGTCCGTATGCGGCGGCTTGCGGTGGGTTCGGTGATCCGCCGCGGCATTCTCGGCGGCGCGCCCTCATCGAACTCGCTGGCCACGCCACTACGGTGTGATGCCCTACCCGGGCATTCTCACATCAACCGTTTTTGCTGGTTAGTGCTTACCGCTTGGCAGGAGCCGGTTTCAATAAGAGTCAATAGGTTTGGCAAGTCGTCCACGATGTGGGAGAGGTCGTGAAGGTGCGTATTCCACGGCATCGTGAGCGCCGATTCCAGACGATCGTGAGCGCTCAGTCCACGCGATCATGAGCACCGATTCCACGCGATCGTGAGCAGTCATTCCACGGGATCGTGAGCAGCCTGTGGATGATCCTGGCGGGCGCGTCCGCCGACAATCCCAGCGGCCTATGGGCCCTCGTCCAACAGCGAGGGGTCCATGCCAACCGAGAGATTGTCGATGCGGAAGATCCGCGATGTCCTGCGTTTGAAGTTCGAGAGCGGGTTGAGCGAGCGCGTGATCGGGCGCGCCATGTCGCTCAGCAACGGGTCTGTGAACTCGTATCTCCAGCGCGCCCGCATGGCGGGCTTGGGCTGGCCCTTGCCGGACGGGCTCGACGACGCGGCGCTGGAGCGCCTTCTGTTCCCGCCGGCTGCGGCCCCGGATGCGGCGGGCGCTCGTGCGCGACCGGAATGGGCGGCGCTCGACAAGGAGATGCGGCGCAAGGGCGTCACCCTGGCGCTCTTGTGGGAGGAGTATCGCGCCGCTCATCCGGACGGGTTCGGCTACAGTTGGTTCTGCGAGCAATACGGCGCCTTCAAGAGCCGGCTGCGCCCGTCGATGCGGCAAAGCCATGCCGCCGGCGAGAAGGTGTTCGTCGACTTCGCCGGCGACACGATCGACGTCATCGACCCTTCGACCGGCGAGGTGCGGCCGATGAAGCTGTTCGTCGCCGCCATGGGCGCGTCGAGCTACATCTTCGCGCAGGCGCGGCCGAGCGAGCAGATCGCCGACTGGATCGGCGCGCACGTGGACCTGCTCGCTTTCCTGGGCGGCGCGCCGAAGTTCGTGGTCTGCGACAATCTCAAGGCCGCGGTCACCAACCCGGACCGCTACGAGCCGGGCCTGAACCGCAGCTATCTGGAGTTCGCCGACCACTACGGCGTGGCGATCCTGCCGGCGCGGCCTTACAAACCGCGCGACAAGGCCAAGGTCGAGCAGTCGGTCCTGATCGCCGAGCGCTGGATTCTGGCCAGGCTGCGCAATCGGCGGTTCTTCAGCGCCGCCGATCTCAACGTCGCGATCGCCGAACACGTCGGCGACATCAACGTCCGCGTCATGAAGGGTTACGACGCGAGCCGTGTCGAACTCTTTACGGCCATCGACAAGCCGGCGCTGAAGGCGCTGCCCGACGAGCCCTACGCCTTCGCCGTCTGGAAGCGCTGCCGCGTCGCCCCCGACTACCATGTCGAAGTCGACGGCCACTGGTATTCCACGCCGTTCCGGCTGATCCGCGAACTCGTCGACGTCCGCGTCGCCGACAAGACGGTCGAGATTTTCCACAAGGGACAACGCGTCGCCAGCCATCCGCGGGCGCCGAACCGCCGCGGCCATACGACGATCGCCGAGCACATGCCGAGCGCTCACCGGCGCCACGCCGCGTGGACGCCGGCCCGCGTCATCACCTACGCCGAGAAGATCGGGCCCTCGACCGCCGCCCTATGCGAGGCGATCATGATCGCCCGCCCTCATCCGGAGCAGGGCTTTCGCACCTGCCTGGGCATCCTCGCTCTGACGCGAACCTATGGCGGCGCGCGCGTGGACGCGGCCTGCCGGCGCGGCGTCTCGATCAAGGCGCGCTCCGTCGCCTCCATCCGCTCGATCCTCAAGAACGGCCTCGATCGCGCTTTCCTTGATGAGGACGGGCGTTCGGACCGCGAGCCCGTCCGTCACGCCAACATCCGCGGCCGCGGCTACTTCCACTGACCAGAAAGGATACGCGATGCTTGCCCATCCAACGCATGAACGTCTGATCGCCCTCGGCCTGCCCGGAATGGCCAAGGCCTTCGAGGACCAGCGCCGATCGCCCGACATCGCCGCCCTCTCGTTCGAGGAGCGGATCGGCCTGATGGTCGATCGCGAGGCGGCCGAGCGCGACACCAAACGCTTGGCCACGCGCCTCAAGTTCGCCGCGCTGCGGCAGAACGCCGTCGTCGAGGATGTCGACCTGCGAACCCCACGCGGCATCGACCGCGCCCTGTTCCAGAAGCTCGTCGCCGGCGACTGGATCGACCGCGCCGAAGGGCTTTTGATCACCGGGCCGACCGGCGTCGGCAAAAGCTGGATCGCCTGCGCGCTCGGCCACAAGGCTTGCCGGGATGGGAGAAGCGTCCTCTACCATCGGGCGCCGCGCCTGTTCGAGGCCTTGGCGCTCGCCCGCGGCGATGGCCGCTACGGCCGCATGCTCAAAGCCCTCGCTCGCGTCCAGCTCCTGATCCTGGACGACTGGGGCCTTTCCGTCCTCACCGAGCCGGAACAGCGCGACGTCCTCGAGATCCTCGAAGACCGTCATCAGCGCGCGTCCACGATCGTCACCAGTCAGGTTCCGGTCGAGCAATGGTGCGAGGTCATCGGCAACCCCACCCTCGCCGACGCCATCCTCGACCGCCTCGTCCACAACGCCCACAGGCTCCCGATGACCGGAGAAAGCATGCGAAAGCTCGCCGCCAGGAAGCGTGTCCTTGACGACGCCTCCAAGGCCTGAATCAATGTCGCCGTCGGCGACGCGCCTGCCGCTCACGATCGCGTGGAACGCGCGCTCATGATGCCGTGGAATGGCTGCTCACGATCCCGTGGAACGGGTGCTCAGCATCCGTGGAATGCGCACGTGAAGGGTCTCGAATTACTGACAAGTCGTCGCCCAAGCGATAGGCTCGATTTTGAGATGTCGCCGGGAGGTTCGTTCGTGCGTGCAGCAACTCGACTTGCCGTGACCGCAACGGTCCTCTTTGGAATCGGCGCCGCCAACGCCGAAACCGTCCCGAAGCAATGCGGCGACCAATGGCGAGCGGAGAAAGCGAACGGGACAACGAATGGGCAAACGTGGTCCCAGTTCATAAATCAATGTCGAGCGCAATACCATGACCATCACAGACACGATCATAGAAAATCGGTTCGCGTTGCCCTACCAGAGACACCCGAGCAATCCGCGCCTGCTCGTCCCGTAATTGTTGCTCCGGCGCCTACTATGACTCCGTGGCAGATCACGCCACAACAAGAAGACACGCTTGCAAAACAATTTGCGCTTCTTAAAAATGTGACGCCAAAAAGATTTGCGATTACCGATTTACCCAGCCCGGCGCCAGACAGTCAGGAAGTCGAAGAGGGAATTCATGGGGCTTTTGCGCGCAATGGAATAGATGTTCCGATCGAAACCCAATTGTCTTCATCTCCTACAGAAACTGGCATAATTTTCACGATGCCGGATCCTAATAACCCGTCTGAGTTCGCACTGAAACTGAAAGACGCGTTTGGCTTGGTGGGTATTAACGGGATCAAGTTCGTCGCGATGAATTCGGAAGCCGCGTCGCGACTTGATTTTACAATATTTGTGGGCCCTGCACCTCTAAAGTAGGTGTGCGGTGGAATACGCGCGATCTTCATTCATGCCCGGGCCCTCGGGTTGTCCCTATTGAGCGAGATGTAGGCCGATTCTGGGCTCCAAAGGCCCCCGGCGCGAACCGCCGGCGATCCCCCTCTCTGCCGGCCTCAGCGCAAAGATCCGCCGGCCGCCATGTACGTAATTCGAACGCTCCAGAGCCTTTGATTCCGCAAGACGATTTCGATACATAAGTCGCGCACAAAAGGGCGAGCGCCAAACCCATGAAAACAACTACTGGCGACTTCTCACAATCTGCAAGATCAGTTTTTGCGCGTTCGGCCGTGGCGCGCCTTTGACCGGGTTGAGCGTCACCGCGTTGCGGTCGCAAAAATACTCAAACAGCGCGGCCAGTGCGGAAAGCCGGTGCCGAATCGAGGCATCGCTCCACGGCTCGCCCCCGCGTGTTATTTTAGCCCCCGAAACAATTCGACCAGAGCTCCGACGGCCGTCCTGGAAAGGTCCTAAGCTCAACGCGACAGGGCGATCTCTGTTCCGACGGCCGCCTACTGCCACATAAAGCCGGTTGCCAGAGGGGCGTGCAGCGCTAGGGACGCCTATCGCTCCCCGCGCTTGACCTTCGAAATGAGGTCGGCCGCCTCTTTCAACCGGTCGAAGCTAACGGCTTCCAGCATTTCCATCGCATCGCTCAGGATGCGACGGTGATTGGCGTTGCCCCGAGGGAGCCTTCGGCCGCGGTATTCCCCGGAACGCTAACGCTTGCCGCTGCTCATGGGGCGTCAGCCCGGCGATCTTCGCGGCAGTTGCGACGGGAATTTCTCCGCGCTCCAAGGCAGCGACAAGCAGCGGAACTCCGAACCTTCTCACCCGCACCGCATGGGCAACTGCTGTTTGCAACATGTTCATGACGCGGGCGGCGGCTTCGAGAGTCGCGCCGCAGTTTATGGCTGGTCTGAAACCAGTATGGTGGCCGCTGGCAAAGCTGTTGCTTTTACAAGGGTAGGCATTTTACCATTGTGTGGACTGCGATGGCGATCACCATTTATTTCCTCGAACTGCGACCCTATTTTGGAAGGTCGTTATCGAACTTCGTTTCTGCCACTCCCGGTTTCGCCGCAAGAACCCGTAGCAAGTCGGTAATCTGCTCCCTGACTGCGGTGGGATACCGGGCCAGCATCAGATCGGCTTGTGCTGCCAATTCGTCCCCCCGATTTCCATCGTGAGAGTGAGAGGTGGGACCTGTCGGCTGACCATTGTCCGAAGACGCATTGTTACAAAGCTCGGCCATGTGGCTTCCCACTCACAATTTTCGGAGAGATCCCGCCCTTGCTGTTCTGAAGCAGAACCCCTTCTAATCGGTGGCTGTTCCAAAATTTTATGCGACATAGGTAAATCCTTGGTGAAGTTCCCTCAGGAAAGCTGTCAAATCCCTTCCACATACTCAAAGTGCGCTGTAGTTGTGTTATCCCTATAATGGGAGAAATATGCCGGACCTTGGTCATTATATTTCCTCGACCTGCCGCTAATCACAATGTCTCGATGAGTGCGATGGTGCTTCCAAATGCAATGGCGAGAACCCAAGTGATTAGACCTCGCGAGCTAAGAAACAAATTGTGATGTACCGACATATAGGTTACGATGCTCGATGGGATCGCACTAAGTACTGCAATTATAATCTCAGTGACCGAATATCCGCCTTGCGACAAGGACAGACCAGCCTTTACTTCCCGCGACCTGGCAACTATAGTCTCCATCGAACAGGAGTCATTATTATACAAACAACTCGGGAAGTCATCTTTCTGACCCCGCGAGTTATTTCCCCCTCGGAAAGTTTCCATCTCAGTTACGTTCCCGTCGCATGGCTTCGCTTCTGCTATCGCCCTATACGACATTAGCAATACGGAAACCGTGAAACCAATTGCTAAAATGATATACTTGCGGCTAGCGGGGCATTTTGCACTTTGGGCCGATGGCGGATAAGAGGGTGATGACCTATTACGTCGTTCTTGCGTTCAAGAGGTCTGAGGATGGCGGCGAAATTGTTGCTTGTGATCCGAAAGAGGCACGAAGTGCAGAGCAAGCGATTCGAATGGCTGGCTCCTTGGCGGCAAAAGAGGACATTGCGGACATTGCGGAGCCATCGCGTTCTCCCGGGCAGGCGACCGGCTCTTGGCGACTTCGAGATGCTGTGATCCTAAAGACAGTCGGGGACGTCGATATCGGGCTACTATCGACCTAACGGAGAATAGCTATGGCAATATCAAGTAATCAAAAGGTTGGAGAACTAGCTCGGATCGCGTATCTGGCGTTATTGCATGCTGAAAGTGAGTTAGGAGAGGAGACAAACACGTTCGACGGAGACAAATGGTCGGAGAAACTACGAGGCATCCGTTCGGCAATATTGGGTATGTTTGGTGATACAGATGACAAAGTGAATTTGGACAAAGCGATCTATGTCATAGGAAACGCAGGATCATTGGTTGCATACTATCACGGACATGATACAGACGATCCCGATGAACGGCTAGCCAAGATAATGAAGCATTCTTCAACAAGCTCAAACCTGGACCTGAGACCCAAGGACGAATAGGCTTTGAGATTCAATGGCTTTCCCGGCGAAATTTGACTCGGGCGGCAGGCAGGATTCACTCAGGCCAAACACTTGCTGATTCCGGAGGAAGCCGCCCCCTTATTCCGGGATAATGCCGCCCCCCTGTAACGGAATGATGCCGCCCCCCGATTCCGAGATGATCGCGCCCCCCATAACGGAATGATCCCGCCCGGGGTCTTTCTTGGATTGGCGGGCGGCGCCGTTGGCCTGATCAGGTCGCCCCTTTGGCAAGCCCAAAGGAGGATCGATGCCAGCGGAGCGGATTGGGATGCGCGATGCGCGCGAGATTATTCGGCTGAAGTCTTCTTCGGTATCGACGCACGAGATCGCCCGGCGGCTTGGCTCGGCGCGCTCGACGGTGCGGGAGACATTGACGCGGGCGGAGACCGCGGGGCTGTCCTGGCCCTTGCCGGAGGGCAAGCAGCTCGGCAATGTCAGCCAGGCCTGCAAGATGATGGGCTACAGCCGCGACAGCTTTTACCGTTTCAAGGAGCTTTATGACGCCGGCGGCGAATTGGCGCTGCAGGAACTGACGAGGCGAAAGCCGATTCTCAAGAACCGCACCCCGCCGGAGGTCGAGGCGATCATCGTCGAGCTTTCGCTGGACCAGCCGGCTTACGGCCAAAGACGCCGATCACCGCGGCCGATCTCCTCAACGATCGCGTCGTGCCGTTCTATGATGCGAGGGAAGTGAGGCTCTGTCGCGTGCGTCCTGGATCGTGGCCACGATCGCCGAGGCGGTGACCGGGCCGACGCCAGGAATGGTCATCAACCGCTTGGCCGTCTCGTCAGCCTTGACCGACGCCGCAAGCTCGCTGTCGATCGCTCCGATCGCCTCGTCGAGCGCGTCTATCTGACCGACAAGCGGACCAAGCGCGCCGCGCACGCAGTCGGGGACCACGATCTCGCCATTCTCGTTGAAACCGTCGGCAGCCATGCGCTTCAAGCCATAGGCATGCTGCGCGCCCTGGGGCGCGACGAGGCCGATCTCGGCCAGATGGCCGCGCAAAGCATTGAGCGCCGCCGTGCGCTGGCCGGCGAGCAACTCGCGCGCCCGATGGCGCATCAGCGCGGCCTGGTTCTCGATCGAACGCACTGGCACGAACCGCTGGCCCGGACGACTTATCGCCTCGTAGATCGCCGCCGCGTCAACCTGATCGCCTTTGTTGCGGCGCACGTAGGGCTTCACATGCGCTGGCGGCAGCAACCGAACTTCATGCCCGAGCTCCATCAGCGCCCGCCCCCAATGATGCGCCGAGGCGCGCGCCTCCATCGCCACCACGCACGGCGGCAGCGCGGCGAAAAACGGGATGAGCTGGTTGCGTGCGAGCTTGCGCGCCACCACGATCTCGCCCTTCGCGTCGACCGCGTGAACCTGAAAGACCCTCTTCGCCAGATCGAGACCAACTCGCGTGACAGCAGCCAAATTCCGGATAGACTTGCCCATGGACGGCTTCCCTTCAGATGGGGTTTCGACAACGACCATCTTGGCACGCTGATGCCGCTCGGGGTGCCGTCCACCCCATCATTCGCAGACGGCGCGCCGAACCGGCTAAATCAACTCAAAGCGACCTTCGTCGTGCGTTGCCTCGTGCTAAGATAGGCGCGACTTCGGGGAACTCGATGACCGAAACCCGCAAGCTCGCCGCGATTCTCGCCGCCGACGTGGTCGGCTACTCGCGGAAGACGAGGCGGGCACGGCGCGGGCGGTGCGCGAGCATCGCGAGGCGGCGGCTCCGCTCGTTGCGATCAAGGGCGGCCGCATCGTCAAGACGACAGGCGACGGGCTGCTGATCGAGTTTCCTTCGGTGGTCGCCGCGGTCGAATGCGCGATTGCGATCCAGAAGCTCATGACCGACCGCAACGCCGGGACGTCCGTAGACAAGCAGATCCACTATCGCATCGGCGTCAACCTGGACGACGTCCTCATCGAGGACGGCGACATCCTTGGCGAGGGCGTCAACATCGCTGCGCGGCTCGAAGGCATTTGCGAGCCCGGCGGCGTTTTCATCTCAGGCGTCGCGTACGAACAAGTGCGGGGTCGCGTCGAGGCGCGCTTCCTCGATCTCGGGAAGAAGGACCTCAAGAATATCGCCCGGCCGGTGCGGGTTTACGCGATCGGGACGGGGTCGGAAGGGCCGAACTCCGCGCCGTCCGCATCCTGGCCCAACGAACAGTGGCCGTCACGCCTCTCCATCGTGGTCTTGCCGTTCGCCAATCTCAGCGGCGATCCCGAGCAGGAGCATTTCGTCGACGGAATCACCGAGAGCCTGACAACCGATCTTTCGCGCATTCGAGGGTCGTTCGTGATCGGGCGAAACACCGCGTTCACCTACAAGGGCAAAGCTGTCGATCTCAAGCAGATAGGGCGCGAGTTGAACGTCCTCTACGTGCTGGAGGGCAGCGTCCAGCGTGGGGGAAACCGGATGAGGGTCAACGTCCAGCTCATCGACGCGGAAACGGGCAATCATCTGTGGGCCGAGCGGTTCGACAAGCCCTTGGCCGATCTCTTCGACATGCAGGACGAAATCGATGCGCGCCTGGCGAACGCGCTGAGCGCTCAGCTCGTCGCCGCCGAGGCGCGGCGCGCGGAAAAGGCCCCAAACCCCGACTCGATGGACTGCTATTTTCAAGGTCTGGCCTGGTTCAACAGGGGGTGGACCCCCGGCAATCTCGCTCAGGCGCGAAGCTTTTTCGATCGCGCATTGTCCGCCAACCCTGGCAATATCGACGCGCTCATTCGATCGGCGCGCGTGGATATGCTCGAGGGCATCCTATCCTTCGCGCCTGAACCCATGGCGGCCTTCGCGGCTGCCGAAGCGAAGTTGACCAAAGCCTTGTCGTCGGTCCCGGACCATGCGCTTGGCCACATGTTCCTGGGGCTTGTCGAGATGTGGACCAAGCGCGCGGTAGAGGGCATCGCCGAATGTGAACATGCGTTGGCGCTGGATCGGAATTTGGCCCACGCCCATTCTTCTGTCGGATTCGGCAAGATTTTTATCGGTCGCGACGAAGAAACGGAGGCTCACATTGTTGAGGCCCTGCGCCTCAGTCCGGGCGATACGATGGCTTACATCTGGATGGCTAACGGAGGCCTTGCGAAGCTCCACCTCGGCAGTTACGAGCAAGCGGTCGCGTGGTTTCGACGGACGATCGAGGCCAATCGAAACAATCCGCCAACATATTTTTGGTTGGCCGCCGCGCTTGCGGAGCTTGGCCGACTTGACGAGGCGCAATCCGCGCTCAAGGCTGGCCTCGCGCTTAACCCGGCCTTCACCATCTCCCGCGACCGCGCCGCCTGGACCGCTATGAGCGACGACCCGACATATCTGGCGCAGATTGAGTTTATTTTCGAAAGCCTGCGCAAGGCAGGGGTGCCCGAGCGATGACCCCGACCCGTCGCCTCGCCGCGATCCGCGCCTTCGACCGTCCCGCGCAGCAATCTACTATTCCGCTTGACATCGATAACAGACGTCGTCGGAAACGTCTCAAATGCGCAAATACCCGTCATTCGCTGATGGTCTGGCGAATGTGTCAATTCGACCCGAAGCGGTCCTTCAGCAGTAGGCCTAGGCCGCCTCCTCAATCACCTCAATCTTTTCACGTCGGGCACAACGGTTTTTGCCAGGGCGTCGTGCTAGTCTGCACGCGACAGAGGGTCGTGATGAGTGAGACCCGAAAACTGGCGGCGATTCTTTGCTCGGATGTAGTCGGCTACAGCCGGCTCGCCGGCGCGGACGAGGATCGCATCCTGGCGCGGCTGCGGGCGCTGCGCAGTGATCTGATCGATCCGACCATTGCCGTGCACCACGGCCGCGTCGTCAAGCGCACCGGCGACGGCTCGATCGTCGAGTTCCGCAGCGTCGTCGACGCCGTGCGCTGCGCGATCGAAGTTCAAAACGCCATGATCGACCGCAATTCCGGCGTGCCCGAGGATCGCCGCATCGTCTTCCGGATCGGCATCCATCTGGGCGACGTCGTCGAGGAGAGCGACGGCGACCTGATGGGCGACGGGTCAACATCGCCGCGCGATTGGAAGGCATCGCCGCGCCGGGCGCGGTCTGTCTGTCCGAGGACGCATACCGCCAAGTGAAGGGGCGACTCGATCTCGCGGTCACCGATCTCGGCCCGACCCAACTCAAGAACATGGCGGAGCCGGTCCGGGCCTATTCGTTGCAAGTCGGCGTGCCGGCGGTGGCGAAGCCCGCGCCGGCGGCCATGCCCGCCTCGGAAGCGAAGTCCGCGTCGGAGGTCAAGCCGCCCGAGCCGAAGAAGCGTTCGGCCCCAGCGCCGCTGGCCTTGGCAATCGCGGCCCTGCTTCTCGTGATCGCCGTCGGCGCGTGGTATTTCCTCGTCGCGGACCGGCCTTCGATCATAGGGACAAAGGCGACCGCGCCGGCGCGCTCGATCGTCGTGCTGCCTCTGAGCAATCTCTCGGGCGACGCGGGGCAGGACTATTTGGTCGACGCGCTGACCGACGAATTGACGACCGCCATCTCGCGTCTGCCCGGCACGTTCGTGATCGCGCGCAACACCGCCTTCACCTTCAAGGGCAAGCCGACCGACGTGAAGGCGATCGGCAAGGACCTCGGCGTGAAATATGTGCTGGAAGGTTCGGTGCAGCCGACCCCGACCCGCATCCGCGTCAACGCCCAGCTCGTCGACGCGGAAACCGGCGCGCATCTCTGGGCGGAGAGTTTCGACGAGGAGCGCGCCGACCTCCTGCAAATGGAGGACGACATCGTCACGCGGCTCGCGCGCACGCTGGACTTCAAGATGACCGACGTCGAAGCGGCCGAGGCGCGCCGGCTGCGGCCCGGCAATCTCGACGCGCAGAACCTGGCGCTGCAATGCCTTGCTCGCGTCAACGACAACGCCGCAGACGCCCGAGATCCTGTAAAGCACCCGGAAGTCTATGAGTTCTGCGAACAAGCGCTGCGTCTCGATCCCGGCAACACCCGCGCCCTCTCTCTTCTCGCCGGCCGACTACTGCGATCGATCACGCTCGGCGCTGATATGACGGCCGAGGTCAAACAGCTTGACGAGCTCGTGCGGAAGGCTCTCGAGGTCGATCCCAACGGTTGGAACGCTGGCAACGCCAAAGGGAAACTTGCCTTCATACAAGGGCGCGACGATGAAGCTGTCGTCGAGTTGGAGCGCGCTATCGCGTTCGACCCCGGCAACATTGACGCTTACTCTCTTCTCGGCGACATCTACTATCTCACGGGGCAGGAAGAGAAGGCCATCGCCGTCCTCGACAAAGGCATGCGGCTCAGTCCGCGCGATCCCGCCCTGCCGCGTTTGCTGCTATTCAAGGCCGTGGCGCTCGGGGTTCTCGGACACGACGCGGAGGCGTCCGTTCTGCTGAATCAGGCCCTGACTCTGTTGCCGAACGATCGTCAGATTATGCGGGTTCAAGCGGCCACGCTCGCCAATCTTGGGCGTGACGCCGAAGCGCGCGAACTCTACCAGCGCTACGCCGCGCTGACGGGCGGACAGCTCGCGACTGTCGCTCAATATAGAGCCTATCTGATGACCCTGGCCGGTGCGAATATTCCGATCATGGTCGCTTGGCGCGAGCACCTTCTCGCCGGCCTACGCAAGGCCGGGATGCCGGAGGAGCGAAATTGAGGTCTCGCGAACCAACCGATGACGATTCGCCGGCGTCGGGACTCGCAACGGGCAAACGGCGGCTATCCGCCCAATTGAGGCGTCCAAGGCGGTGGTCCGCTAAGCAGACTCCCTCAGCTTGACCAACGAATCGCAGGTGTGATTTGATCTTCGCGTTGATTTGCGGAGGCGGGGCGTGGCGGGCAAATCTCGGGTGACGGCGGGTGACCAACAGCGCAACGCACTGCTGACGTTAGCCCATTCACGCGATCGGGGCGAGGCTGATCGGGCGCGGGCGATATTGCTGACGTTGTCGGGATGGACCAGCCCGCGCATTGCGGAAGCCTTCAGCGTGCGCGAAGACACGGTGCGTCTTTGGCGCAGCGAGTTCGCGCGCGGCGGTGTCGAGGCGTTGAAGGCGACCGTGGCGCTCGGCCCGCTACCGGTAAAGACCGAAGCCGCGCTGCGTGTCGTCGCGCCTCTGCTCGAAGCTCCCGTCGCCGACCGGCCCAACTGGACGATCCCGCGCCTCATGGCCGAGATCGAGGCGCGCGAGGGCGTCAAGATCGGCAAGTCGCAGTTGTCCAAGGCGTTGCGAAAAAAAACTTCCGTTGGCGGCGGCCCCGGCACACGCTGAAAGGCCGCCAGATTGCCGCCGAGATCGAACGCGTGGGACTGCGCCTTCAACTGCGCAAGGCTCAGGCCGAAGCCGGCGACATCATCCTCCTCTACGGCGACGAGAGCGAGGCCCTGACGCACCCTTATCTGGCGCGGGCGTGGGCCTTGCGCGGTGCGGACCTGCGGGCGCCGGCGCCGGGTCAGGCCAAGAAAGTGGCGATAATCGGCTCACTCGATCATGTCACGCGCCAGTTGATTGTGCATACGAGCCAGACCAAGCGCAGCCGCGACTTCATCGCTCACCTCGAGCAACTCGACCACCTGTTCGGTCCTCAACCAGGACGGGCAATAAAACCGGTCGTACTGGTCGAGGACAACGGGCCGATCCATGTCAGCAAGCTCACTCTTAAAGCCATCGAGGCGCGCAAACACTGGCTCACCGTCGAGTGGCTGCCAAAATACGCACCCGAACTCAACGACATCGAGGTTGTCTGGCACGATCTCAAGGCGCGCCATCTGGCCCATCAGACCTTCGCTGATGCCGACGTCCTCGACCGCGCAATCCACGCAGCCGTGGCTGCCCTGAACCGGGAGCGAACTGTCAATCCGTTGGTCATTCAAAGAATCTCTGCTTAGCTCCAAGGGCGACGACATCATGCCACAGGCCACAGGGAATGCCCCTGACGGCTCAAGGCTTGCTCCAAAGGGGAAGGTGAGGCTCCTAGAGGGCCTTCCAGAGCCATCCTGAGCGCTCGATTCACCCTCAGAAACAAGGAACTCAGCCCGTTCACGGTCTCCGAAGCGTGTAGACGCACAGAACGAGCGGAAATCGACGATTATCGGCGAAATCGGCGGTCCGACCTCGACCTCAATGATTCCGGGCGTCAGTGGTGCGGCCTCGAACCCGAGAACACTGTGTAGCCCCTGCTACGAAAGGCGACTCCGGGGAATAGAGCCCAGCCGTAGCGGTGAGCAAAGGCTATCTTTGGCTCTCGCCGGGCGACATCTCCAAAAAAAGGAAACCCCCATGATCGACAAGGATTTACTCAAGGTTGAGGTTGAGGTTGAGGTTGAGGTTGAGGTTGAGGTTGAGGTTGAGGTTGAGGTGAACCGCGCCGGGTTTGTCGGAGGCTCCGAACCTTGAGAAGGTGGAGCGATGGCAAGCAGGAAGACGAACCGGTTTTCACCCGAAGTGCGCGCACGCGCCGTTCGGCTGGTTTTCGAGCACGAGAAGGATCATTCCTCGCGGTGGGCGACGGTAACTTCGATTGCAGCGAAGATCGGCTGCACGTCGCAGTCGCTCAATGAGTGGGTGAAAAAGGCGGAGATCGCCAGCGGCGTGCGTGGCGGCGTTCCGACGGAAATCTCCGAACGTCTGAAGGCGCTCGAGCGTGAGAACCGGGAACTCCGCCAGGCCAATGAAATCCTGCGCAAGGCGTCGGCTTATTTTGCCCAGGCGGAGCTCGACCGCCGGTTCAAGCCATGATCGCCTTCATCGACGATCATCGTCAGGCCTACGGGGTCGAGCCGATCTGCAGGGTCCTGCCGATCGCCCCGTCGACCTATCATACCCATGTCGCCCGCCGCGCTGATCCCTCCCGGCTGCCCGACAGGATCCGCCGCGACGCGGATCTGAAGGTCGAGATCCGGCGCGTGTTCGAGGAGAACTTCCGCGTCTATAACGTGCGCAAGATCTGGCGGCAATTGCAGCGGAAAGGCGTCTCCGTCGCGCGCTGTAAGAGCTGGCTCCGTTTGTCTGGACAGATTTCCGCGAACGATAAGTGGCGTCCTGCCGGGTTTGCTGTCTCTGCCGCATTGGGGTTGGACGAAGGGAGGGCGTAGCCCGACCGGAGGTCCAACCCCAATGCGGCGCGGAAAATTTCATGCCGCCGCCGCGATTGGCGTCGGTAGGAAGTAGGCCTCGTCCGGGGTGCGTCGGTCAAGGCTCGAATGCGGACGCTGTCGATTGTAGAAGTCGAGATAGCGACCCAGCGAGGAGCGAGCCTCGCGCGACCGTGTCGTAGGCTTTGAGATACACCTCCTCGTATTTCACGGATTTCCAGAGCCGCTCGACGAAAACGTTGTCGCGCCAGGAGCCCTTACCGTCCATGCTGATGGCAATCCCGTTCGCGAGCAGGACGCCGGTGAACGCCTCGCTGGTGAATTGGCTGCCTTGGTCGGAGTTGAAGATCTCCGGCCTGCCATGTTTGCCGATGGCCTCTTCTAGGGCTTCGACGCAAAAGGTCGTATCCATCGTGATCGACACGCGATGGGAGAGCACGCGCCGAGTGAACCAGTCGACGACGGCGACGAGATAGACGAAGCCGCGCGCCATCGGGATATAGGGGTGAGTAGGCCGAAGGAATTTCACCTTCGGCCCCTCTCAGAACCGGACGTGAACCTCTCAGCTCATCCGGCTCCCATCATCCATCCTACGACAGATAGCCCATTGACCAATGGACGAATGCGCGAGGCTGACGTTGCGCCAACCGTTTGAGCGTTTCGGCGGCCCGCGTTTTGTGGCCCGCCAGCTTCTTATGCTTGCGCATCAGCCATCCGATCAGGGACCGGTTCACGCGACGCCAGACCGACTTGAGCGCCGAGCCGTGGAAATGGCCGTAATATTGCTGCCATCCCCTCAGGATCGGGCCAAGCATGGCCGAGAGATCGGCCACGCTCTTGTCGTTCTTCAGTTGGACCCGCCATCCTCGGATCGTCTGCCGCATCGCCTTGAGGGCGTCACGGCTGACGGCCGGCGAGAAGTTCACATAGACGCGGCCGTACTTGTCCACCGCCTTGCGGGGTCGGAACGTGTAGCCGAGAAAGGTGAACTGGATGTCGGGATTCGCTTCGGTCCGATTGATGTCCTTGCAATACACGATCCGTGTCTTGCCCGGATGCAGTTCGAGATTGCAGGCCTGGAACCGTTCTCGGATGCGCTCAAGCACGTATTCCGCCTGTCGTCGGCTCTTGCAGTGAAGCACGGCGTCGTCGGCGTACCGGGCAAACCGGACGCCGGGGAGATGCCGCATCACCCAAAGATCGAACGCATAGTGCAGGAATAGATTGGCCAGGATCGGCGACACGACGCCGCCTTGTGGCGTGCCCTTGTCACGCGCCTGAAGCTGCCCTTCCGCGTTTTGCATCGGCGCTTTCAGCCAACGCTCGACGTAGAGCAAGATCCAGGGCTCCTGACAGTGCTTGCGCAGAGCCGTCATCAGGAGGCCATGATCGAGATTGTCGAACAGCCCTCGAATGTCGAACTCCACCACCCAGTCTTGGTCCCAGCAACGGCGTCTGGTGACGGCGATCGCCTCCAGAGCCGATTTCCCCGGCCGATAGCCATAGGAGTCGCGATGGAAGATCGGATCAAGCCGTGGCTCGAGCCACATCTTGACCGCCGTCTGCGCGATCCTGTCGGATACCGTCGGGATGCCCAGCACTCGCACGCCCCCGGACTTCTTCGGAATCGGCACTGCCTTTACCGGCGGCGGAAAGTAGCTGCCGGAACTCATCCGATTCCAAAGCTTGTACAGGTTGGCGGCGAGCTTCGTCTCGAACCGCTCGATCGTCTCCGCGTCGATCCCTGCGGCTCCCTGATTGGCTTTCACATGCAACCAGGCTTCCCAGACCAGCGTCTTGGGAATGTCGTACGATTTGCAGGTCATGCGGGATTCCTCCCGGTCGCCCGGTTGATCTCCCATGCCCGCCAGATGACGCCGTCCCTTCGCTCCCCCGCCATTACAGCGGTCTCGACGCTACTACGGACGGCTCCGTCCCTTGGCGGCGCTTCGCTACTGTCGGCCTCGCTTTTCAGGCTTGGGCCTTTCGCTTGGCATCGCCGCCGAAGGTTCCCGCAGTTCAACGCAAGAGCCTGAAACAGGATCGCGCCGCCTCTATGCCGGACGCCGTCTGGACCGTAAGCAGGCATCGTCCAGACTGATCCCGGCGCAACATAACTCACCGGTTTCGACGTCGTCTGAGCACTTTCGACACTTGAACGGCGGTTCACGGGTGTTCGCCTTCCTGTCTCCTACCTGACGCCTTTGAGGCGCCTTTTCCGTAACGCTCACGACCCTGGCTTTTGACCAGCGCCGCTTACGGTGGTTTGCGACCCGCTCCTGCAAGCTGATCGCGGGGGACCTACCCCCATCTCTCACGCCGCTTGCTGCGGCACACTGATGTCCGTCGCCCAGACTCGATTGGGCCGCTCGACCTTCACGCCGCGCAGCAGATAGGGGTAAATCTTGTGGCCGGGCGCGGGTTTCGAGGAGTTGCGGCGCCGATAGATCGCCTCGATCCCCATGCGCTTCATCAGCGTCGCCACATGTCGGCGGCCGACGGCGACGCCTTCATGCTCGAGAAAATCGCGCAGCATGCGCGAGCCCGCGAAAGGGCGCTCCAGATGCAGTTCGTCGATGCGCCGCATCAGCGCCAAGTCTTCGGGCGACACAGGGCGCGGTCGATAATAAACCGAGCTCCGGCTGAGGTCCAAAACCTCAGCCTGGCGCGCGACGGGCAGATCGTGGGCGGCGTCGATCATCGCTTTGCGCTCAACAGGCCGGCCTTGCCGAGCGCTCCGGACAAAAAATCGTTTTCCAGCGCAAGCTCTCCGATCTTGGCGTGGAGCGCCTTCAAATCGACCGCCGGCGCGGCCGCCTCATTC
>CAVYDG010000015.1:0-76273 GCA_963767245.1 uncultured Alphaproteobacteria bacterium | reverse complement strand
CGCACCGTGTTGGCACCGAAGCGGCCGCCATGCTCGAACAGGCCGTCGCCGCCGATAGGCGTCAGCAACCCGAACTCCTCGACCGTGATCCCGGCCAGCGCCGAGAGCGTCTTGCCCGGCGAGGTGTCGCGGATGACGTGGTTGTTAACGTCGCGTGATCCGGTGCGGCCGCCCAGGATTACCGTTCCACCCGCCTTAGCGAAGGCCTCGATCCGCGCCGTCCACGCATCGGTCCATTTCAGCCAATGCGGCACGTAGAGCGCCTTGAGCTTGCTGAGATCATCCTCGGGATGGATGAAGCCGCAGGCGATGTTGTGGCGGTAGCAATAGCGGTGCAGCAGCGTCGCATCGTCCTGCGGGCTCGGCATGCCGATGGGGTAGGAGCGGTGCATCTCCTGATTGTCGAAATCTGATCCGGCGATGCCCAAATCCATGCGCACATGCGTGCCGAGGATCTTGTCCTTGAGCGCCGTGACCTCACCCGCAAACTGCTTGGCCTCGTCATAGCGCCGCCGCGGGATGTCGTCGTGATCGATGATGCCCATCCAATAGATCTCGGCGCCGAAATGCGCCGGCCGCCAGCGGAAGAACATCACGCCATCGGCGCCGCGCGCCACCGAGGTATAGGCCATGCGGCGCATCTCGCCGGGTTCGGGCGTCAGCGTCGAGAAGTTCGGCTGCGCACCGAAGCCCGATTGCTGCTCGGGCACGATGAAGTTGCCGGTGAAGCCGCGGCAGATGTCGAGATGCAGCGCCTGCGCCTCGCCGACGCCCCCAAGGCGCTGCATCTCGTCATAGAGGTGCGGATAGATGTCGAAGCCGAGAAAATCGAGATCGGTCGAGAACTCGGCGCGGAAGTCGATGTCGTCGATCCGCCCCAGATTGTGGAAGACGAACCAGTCTGGATTGGTGGCGCGCAGGATCAGCACCTGATCGTGCTGGAACCGCGCCGTGACGAAGGCTAGGAAGCGGTGATAGTCGACCACATGGGTCGGCCCGACCGGCGCAGGGGCGTAGTCGAGGGGCAGCACCACTTGAGCGAAATCGTCGTAGGCGGTGGCCCAGAAATGCCCGCCCCACGCATCGTTGAGCGCGGCGATGGTCTTGTACTTGTCCTTGAGGAAGGCCTGGAACTCGGCCAGAGTCACCGGACCGTAGGACAGCGATCCAGAAGTATTGAGCTCATTGTCCGTCTGCCAGCCGATGATGTGCGAATTGCCGCGATAATGCTCGGCCATCGCTTTAGTGATGCGCTTCGAATACTCGCGGAACACTCCGCTCGCAAGATTGGCGTGCTGGCGCGAGCCATGGCTCATGGCGCGGCCATTGGCATCGACGCGCAACACTTCGGGATAACGCGCCGTCAGCCAGCGCGGCGGCGTCGCCGTCGGCGTGCACATGATGGTCTTGATGCCAGCCTTGCCCAGCACATCTATGGCGCGGTCGAATAAATCGAAGTCGAACGTCCCCTCATGCGGCTCGATAATATGCCAGGCGAATTCCGCAAGCCGCACCGTGTTGAAACCCGCCGCGGCCATGCGGTCGGCGTCGCGCTGCCAATAGCTCTCATCGACATGCTCCGGATAATGCGGGGCGCCGACGAGGAAAGTGTCGGTCGAGATCGGCCGCCAGACAGAGAGCGGCGAGGATTTCGAGGCCGTCGTCATAGTCGGAAAACTCCAGGCGATAGTCTATTTGATGGAGCCGGCGGTGAGGCCGCCCTGCCAGAACCGCTGCAGCAGCAGGAACACCACGATGACCGGGATGATGCTGACCAGCGCGCCGGTGATGATGATCGAGAACAGCACCTCTCCGCCGCCACCGCCCTGCTGCGCGAGCTGATACCAGGTCGCAAGGCCCACTGTGATCGGCTGGTACTCCTGCGAGCGCAGCACGATGAGCGGGAGGAAGTAATTATTCCAGGTCCCGACGAACGAGAGCAGCGCCACGGTCACCATGCCCGGCGCCACCAGCCGCAGCAGGATGGCGCGGAAGATCACGAACTCGCCGGCACCATCGATACGCGCTGCGTCGAGCAGTTCGTCGTCGACGCCCTGCTCGATATAGACGCGCATCAGATAGACGCCGATCGGCGAGATCATCGAGGGCAGGATCACGCCCAGCGGATTGTCGCTGAGACCCGAAAGCGCCAGCAGCAGGAAGATCGGCACGACGAGGGCCGTCTGCGGGATCATCACAGCGCCCAAGACCAGCGCAAACAGCAGATTGCGGCCGACGAATTTGAACTTGGCGAACGCATAGCCTGCGGCGGTAGCAAAGATCGCGGCACCGAGCCCGGCGACGGTCGAATAGAGCACGCTGTTGAACATCCAGCGCATGAAGACGCCGTTGTCGTGCGCCAGCAGATCGCTCAGATTTTGCCAGAGGTTGAACTCGGTGCCGAAGCCGAAGCCAAACGTGGTGAACAGGTCGCCATTCGTCTTCGTTGCCGATAGGACCAGATAGACCAGCGGCACGAAGCTGTAGACGAGGAACAGTGACAGCAGCAGCGTGAGGATGATCCGCGAGCGCCGCCGTTCGCCGGGCCGGCGCTTGGCAGCTTCGAAGGTGGCGATGTCGGTGGTCGCAGTCATCATTGCTCCGGCCGACGACGGTTGGTGATCAGGGTGAAGATGTAGGAGGTACTGGCGATCACGATGCCAAGCACGAACGAGACGGCGGCCGCATAGCCATACTGCTGGTTCGAAGTCGCTAGCGAATAGGCATAGAGGTTCGGCGTGTAGCTCGAATTGATGGTGTTACTGGCGAGCGCGCGCATCAAATACGGCTCATTGAACAGCTGCAGTGTGCCGTTGATCGAAAAGATGATGGTGAGCAGGATCGTCGGCCACAGCAGCGGCAGCTGGATCAGCCGCGCAAATTGCCAGGGCGAGGCGCCATCGATCTGCGCGGCCTCGGCGAGGTCCGACGGGATCGCCTTCAGCGCGGCGTAGTAGATCACCATATTGTAGCCGACATATTCCCACGTCACGATATTGGCCAATGAGAAGATCATCGCGCCCGGCGACAGGAAGTCCGGCGGCGGCAGGTTGAACGCCTTGGCCATCTGCGTGAACGGGCCGAAGGTGGGGCCGTAGAGATAACCCCAGATGATCGTCGCGATCACGCTCGGCACGGCGTAGGGGAGGAAGAAGCCGAGCCGGAAGACGCCCTTGGCATAGACCTGGCCGCGATCGAGCACGATAGCGAGCAACAGCGCCAGGCCCAGCATGATCGGCACCTGCACGATGCCGAACAGAACGAGGTTCCACACGCCGCCCCAGAATTTTGCATCCCCCGCCACCTTGATATAGGCGGCGGCACCGGCAAACTGCCGGCCACCGACAAGGGTGTCGCGAAACAGGCTCATATACAGCGCGTAGGCGAGCGGCGCGACGATGAAGGCGATGAAAAGCAAGAGGAACGGCGCCAGGAACAGATAAGGCGCGATCTTTTTTGCACTGAAACTGCGTGCGGACGCGATGCCCATTGTCGCGGCCTGCGAATTCGACATGCCGGTCCCCCGTCCGTCTGGCGAAATGAAAAGGAACGGGCGCGCCAACGTCAAGCGCGCCCGCTATCCCCGGGAGGAGTTAGCCGACGGTAAAGCCTTGTTCCTTGGCGAAGGTGACGACGGCAGCCTGGATGCGATCGAATGCATCCGATAGCGTGCCGTTTCCCCTCAGCGACGCGCCGAATTCATCTTCCATCGACTGGTACAAGAAGTCCTGGAACGGGCTCCACTCAAAGTTGCTGACTGCGGCCGCCGATTTGGCGAACACTTTATTGACCGCCTGGCCACCGTAGAAGTCCATCTTCTGTCCGGCGAACTCGGCGCTGGTCAGCAGAGCGGTGGTGCATGGGAACAGGAACTGCTTGGTGGTGTAGAGCTTTGTGGCTTCGGGATTCGTAGTCAGCCAGATCGCGAGCTCGGCGGCCTCGGGCAGATGCTGGGTCGCTTTCATCACGGCCAGCGCTGAGCCACCCCAATTGCCGGTCGCGAACTTGCTCGCGTCCCACTGCGGCAGATCGGCGGCACGCCACTGGCCCACGCTGGTCTTGGCGACCGAGGTCAGGAACACCGGACCCCAGCCGGCGGTGAGCCAGGTGGCATAGCGGCCCGAGTTGAGGCCGGTGTACCACTCATTGTTGAACCCCGGTTTGGTCTCGATGACACCCGCGGTAATAAGGTCCTGCCAATAGGCGGCGAAGTCCTTAGAAATCTTGTCGTTGATGTTGATCGCGAGCTTGTCGCCATCGCGGCTGATCGGCTTCCAACCCATCGGCCACAGAAGACCATTGACCCAGCCGCCGTTGCTGAACAACGCGTCCGTCAGGAAGACATTGGGGTCGGCCGCATGCAGCTTCTTGGCGGCATCGGCAAATTCCGCCCAGGTCGCGGGCGGCGTGATGCCATGCTTGTCGAGAATGTCCTTGCGGTAGAGCATCGCCATCGGACCGGAATCCCATGGCATGCCGCTGACAACATCACCCTTGGCGACCTGGGTCCACGTGCCTTCGGGGAACTCCGCCTTGTGCGGGTTTGCCCACTGGCCGATATCGCCGAACGCGTCGACCTGGCGGAAGCTCTCGAGGAACTGGAATTCAATATGGACGACGTCGGGCAGGCCGCTACCCGCCTTCAGGCCCGCACGGACCGCCTGATACTCCGGGGCGCCCTGGCCGGCATTCACGAGTTTGACCTGGATGCCCGGATGCGCGGCGTTGAACATGTCGACCTGCGTCTGGAAATCCGGCAGCCACGACCACAGAAGCAGCTTGACGGGATCGGCAGCGCGAACTGCCGCCGGCAGGGCCGCTACCGCAACGCTCGCACCCGCAACTTTCAAGAAGTCACGACGCTGCATCGTCCGCCCAAGCGGATTGAAATTCTTCGTCATTGAAGTCCTCCCACGAAAGATACGCTCCCACATGATGCAGGGCGCGTTTTTTCTTTCAGTTAGAAAATTAATGCCGAGATTCAGTCGCTGTCAATCGCGATCGATTGATCTTTAGTCGGCCATCACGAGGTTATCGGCGGGGTTGAGCGTCGTCGCATCGAGCACCAGGCGCACCGCTCCAAGCACGATGTCGCGGTGTCCCAGCGCGCCTATCACGAGGCGCGGCGGGTCGTACACATTGCCCTTGAGGCGGTGCCGCAGCACATCGAGCACCAGATGACCGCCGACGACGACCCGGCCCGCCAGTACGATGATTTCAGGGTTCATGAAGGCCGCAACACTGCCCACCGCCATCGTCGCATAGTCGAGCAGTTCGGTCAGGACTGGCGCGATTTTGCCCGCCTGCCGGTCGGTGACAGCAGCCAGGGTGAGCTTCCCCGCCGCATACTGCGTGTTGGCCTCTTCGAGCATCTTGGTCGCCTGTTCGGGGATGCCGAAAAAACGCAGCGATTGCTTGTCGCCCAGATGTTCGAACGGCCGCCCGGTGAGGAGGGGGTCATCGAGATACCAGGCGAGCTCGCCCGCCGCATGCGAGTGCCCGCCATAAAGCTTGCCGTCGATGACGACGCCCGCGCCGGCGCCGGGCCCGATCGAGAGGCTCACGACGCTGTCGGCGCCGCGCCCGGCCCCGAATCCCCATTCGCCCACGGCGGCGAGGTTGCGCCCGTTCTCGACGACGACGGGCATCTGAAAAGTTTCGCTGAGCCGCGCCCGCAACGGCATGTCGCGCCAGCCGAGCCCGAGCGTCAGCACCACTTCGCCCGCCGGCTGCCTGACGATCGAGGGCAGGCCAATGCCGATGCCGCGAATGGTCTGGCCGCGCGGGCGGGGAGCCGCCATCAGCCGGTGGATCAGGCCGACCAGCTTTTCGAAATTGCGCTCGCCATCATCGTCGGCCGTCTCGTGCATTTCTGTCTGCACGACGCCTTCGAGATTGGCCACGGCGCCATAGAACTCGCCCTTGCCGGCCTCGATGCCGATGATCGCATGCGCCGCGCCGCGGAACTTGATGCGTGCCCGGGGACGGCCCCGCGACGTCTCGTCGAAGCCGTCATAGGCGACCAGATCCTCGGCGATCAGATCCTCGATCACACGCATCACCGTCGGCAGGCTGATGTTCAGCCGCTCGGCCAGGCTCGATGGCGAAATCACCCCGTCGGTGCGGATCAGATCCACTGCGGCCGACCGGTTCAGGCGGCGCAAGAGGCTCGATGTCGTTGACTGTCGCTTCATCGGACCGGCCAGTTTCTACTAGGCCGGCGCACCGGCAACGAGCGTCGGCATAAACCAGAACCGCCCGCGAGTCCGCTTTTTTGCTGCTGGGTCGTTCGACCTCACGCCGCGCCGGGCGGCACCAGTGATTGCGGCTGCGGTTCGAGGATCGTCCGAGAACGCGGCCTCGAGATCAACTGTGACGAAGCAGAGTTGCGCTATGGGCGAGCTGCCGAGGCCGCGCGATGGAGAGTGCCGTTCGTCCACGATCATGCTTTCCTTCGTGGGTCTCGAGCATCGGTCTATCGTCTGCGGAGTTGGAGTAAAGGCGTCTGCGTTAACGCTCAGTTGATTCTTGATTTGTCGGTTTGGTTGTGGGCAGCTCGCCTCGCAAAGACGGAGGAGATAATGCTCGACTGGCGCAGCCGTCGCGGGCTTGGCTCGACTTGGCTTAGCGTCACTGGCGTTTGCATCGGGACCAGCCCGCTTGGAAGCGTGCCTGATCTGTACGGCTACGCTGTCGATGAAGATCGGGCGGTCGCCACGATCAGGGCCGTATTCGACAGTTCGATCAATTTTCTGGACACCTCCAACAATTACGGGGCTGGCAGGGCCGAGAGCCGCATCGGCGTGGCGCTTCGCCAAGGGGCAGCTCCATCGGGCTTCGTGATTGCGACCAAGGTCGACGCCAATTCGGAAACCCACGACTTTTCCGGGGACCGCGTCCGGCGCTCGTTTGAAGAGAGTCTCGAGCGGCTGGGCCTTGATCGAGTGGAGCTGTTGCATCTTCACGATCCGGAATTCCATGTTGACTTCAAGAAGGCAATGAAACCGGGAGGTGCAGTGGAGGCTCTAGTCCGGCTGCGCGATGGCGGTACGGTGGGCTACATCGGGATCGCCACCGGTGCGATCGCTGTCGTCACCAGCTATGCCGAGACGGGTGTGTTCGACGTTGTGCTAAACCACAACCGCTACACGCTCGTTGACCGATCGGCGGAGTCACTGATGGAGCTATGCGCTAATCGCAAGATCGGCTTCATCAATAGCGCGCCCTATGGAGGAGGCATCCTCGCACGCGGGAGCGCCGCCAGCTCGAAATACGGCTACGCGACCGCGCATCCCGAGGTCATGCGCGCTGTTCAGGCGATGGAGGCCGCCTGCGCCCGGTACGACGTACCGCTCGCGGCAGCCGCGCTGCAGTTCTCGTTGAGGACCGAGATCGTCGGGTCGACTGTCGTCGGTGTTTCTAGCCCGTCGCGGCTTGAGGAGACAGCGGCACTTGCCGATGCCGTTATTCCCCCAGAACTTTGGCGCGAGCTCGAGACCCTCGTCCCACCACGCGAGACCTGGCTGTCCTGACGCGCTGCGTCAGGGGCGGGCGAGAAGCTCGCTCGGAATTTCAGCAGCTCGATGGTCACGCCGAGCCGGCGCGCTTCTCCGGGCTGCCCTACTCTCACCCGCTGCCGCTCCGCACGGCAGCATAACCCCCGGCCGACGATCCACTTAACGACGCGGAAATTTTGTTCAATGGACCGGGGGCCACTTCACGGCGCGGTCAAGCAGCCGCCAGCTCGGCCTCCGACTCGGCCGTCGGAAACGGCCTGAACGTCATGGCGATCACGAAAGCGCCGATCCCCATCGCCCAGGAGCCGACATAGAGCCATGTGTAGCTGGCGAAGGCGTCGTAGATCAGCCCGCCCGCCACCGGCCCTAGCGCCATGCCAAGGCTTCCGGCCATCGCCGTGCCGCCGATCACTGTGCCCATCATTCGAAGCGGGAAGTTCTCGCGGGCAAGGACCGCGTAGAGCGGCATGACGCCCGCGTAGATGAAGCCGAAGACCGCCGCCACCGTATAGAACTCGCTTAAGCCCCGGACGAAGACGTAAGCCAACGCCCCGAAGGCCTGCAGCAACAGGCCGGAAACAAGCACATTCTTTGCGCCGAGCCGATCGCCAAGGATGCCGAAAGCGATACGGCCGCCCATGCCCGCGAGTCCCTCGACGCTGTAGATCGAGACGGCCGCAATAAGCGGGATACCGCAGCTCACCGCGTAGCTGACGGTGTGGAAGATCGGCCCCGAATGCGTGGCGCAGCACAAGAAGTTCGTGAGGACGAGGATGACGAAGGGCGGCGACCTCAAGGCCTGAGCGACCGTCAGGGACGGAGACGATTCATGGGCGGGCGGGGCTGCGCCCTGCTCGAGCGCCGGCGCGCGCCGCACCAGAAACGACGTCGGGATCATCAGAACCGCGGCGACTGCAGCGACCATGAGGAGCGCGGTCCTCCAGTCGTAGGCCGAGACGAGCCAGGCCGCGAAGGGCGACATCGTCATCGGCGCCATGCCCATTCCGGCCGACACAAGCGAGACGGCGAGGCTCCGATGCGTGTCGAACCATCCGGTCACGCAGGCCATCATCGGCGCAATGATAGCCGCCGCGCCGGCCCCGACCAGGAGGCCGAACACAAGCTGAAACTCGATGAGGGAACTCGCCCGGCTGGCGAGCGCAAGACTGCCCGACAGCATGGCTGACCCGGCCAGGACGATCGCCCGCGGACCAAACCGGTCGGAGAGGGCGCCCCAGGCCATGCTGGCGAAGGCCATGGCGAGAAAGCCGATGGTCATAGCGCTCGACACGCCGGTCACGGACCAGCCGGTGTCCGCCGTGATCGGCCGCAAGAGAACAGGGAGTGAGAACATGGAGCCGATCGCGACGCAGCCCAAAAGGCCGCCGGCCGCAACGATCACCCAGCGGTAGTTAGATGCGGTCATGCGCGTTTCTCCTGCGAGGGGTCTGTCGCGAGGCGAGCAATCGCGCCGCTCTACGAGAAATGGTGAGAAATGCGGGTCAGCGGCAGCAACGCCCGCGTGCGGGCGTCGCGCAGCCACAAGCCGCCCCACACGAGGACGCCCAGATAGAGGCCGAACACGTCGTGGGTGAACAGCGGATCTTCGTGCCGAACGTGAGAGGCGACCGCGCCGCCGAGATAGCCGGTCAAGAGGATCGCGCCGAACACGCTCGTGCGGGGAAAGGCGTAGAGAACCGTCGAGACGAGCAGCGCGATCCCGAGCGTCGCGAGCGTCTGACGATCGGCAGGCCAGCCGATCCCGGCCGTCGCATCGATGACAACCTTCGGCTGGATCAGCTTCATGACGCCGTCGAGGGCGAGGAAAGCGATCGCCAGGATGCTGATAACCCGGCCGGCCCAAACCGACATGGCCGCTTTGCTCATGAAGTCGAAACGGATGGTGGGCGCTCCTGCGCTCATGGGTAAACTCCTGTCGGGATTCGCTCGTCTCGCCTCAACCTGCGGCCGCTCAGCCGGGCTGCTTCTCGCAATTGACCATCCAGGGCACGCCGAACTTGTCGGTGAACATGCCGAAACGCTCGGCCCAGAATGTCGGGCCAATCGGCATCATGACCCTTCCGCCCGCCGAAAGCTCAGTGAAGACGCGCTCGGCTTCGACAGGCTCGTCCACCTGCATGCTGACGCAGAAGCCTTGAGGCTTGGAGGCGAGGCCAGTCGGCGCATCGCCGCCCATCAGAACCCGGTCGCCGACCTTCAGTCGCGCGTGCATGATGCGGTTGGCCGTCTCCGCCGTCCGCGGCACGTCCGGCGGGGCGTCGGCAAGACGCAGCATCGCGACGATCTCGCCCCTCAGCGCCTTTTCGTAAAACTTGAATGCGGTCTCGCACTCGCCGTCGAAGGCAAGATAGGGCACAAACTCGGTGGTCATCCTCGGGCTTCCCTTCTCCTGGAATTTTTGAACAGCAGTTCGACGTAGCGCCGGAGATGGTCGATGCTGTCGGCCGCGATCGCCGCCCCGCCCTTGGCCTTGGCCAGAATGAAGGCGCCTTGAAGAACGGCTTGAGTATGGAGCGCGAGGCTCGCGGCGGTCCAGCCGTCGTCGAGACGATAGCGCCGCATCGCTTCCTCGATGTCCGCTTCGACCTTCCCCGCGTGGCGGCTGATGGATCGGTCTACGGCGTCGCGAATTGCCGGGTGGCTCTCGTAGGCTTCCTGCACCATCGTTCCGACTAGGCAGGTGAATTCAGGAACCGTGCCTTTGAGAATCGCTTTGCGGAAATCAATGTAGCCGAGCACCCGATCAAGCGGGTCAGCATGATGGTGATAAGACGCGCCCGCGAAAAAGGCGTCCGTCGTTTCGGACCAGTGGTCGGCCGCGGCCACCGCAAGATCTTCCTTGCTGTTGAAGTGATGGAAGAAAGCGCCTTTGGTGACGCCGGCGGCTGCGCAGAGATCGTCAACCGTGGTCGCGGCATAGCCCCGGGCGCGGATAAGGCCGAAGGCGGCCGCAAGGATCTTGTCCCTTGCCGAGGGCTTTACGGTGCGGGAGATCATGGGTTCGTTCTCACGCGACGATGACATACCGACTGGTTGGTATTTCGTCAAGGAAAATGTTTGGGACCGCGGAACTCGCGTCTCCCGTTCCTCAATTGAGCTATGATTGCTGGATAAGGGAGGGACGCGATGGTCGAGCAGCATTATCAAGGCGGATGCCACTGCGGCAGCGTGCGGTACGAAGTCGATCTTGATCTCGACAAGGGCAGCTTGCGTTGCAACTGTTCGCTTTGCAGCAAGTCGCGCGCCTGGTTCGCCTTCGCGCCGGCTGAGAAGTTCGCCCTGACGAGCGGGGAAGGCGACGAAATCCGTTACAGATGGACTCCGCCGAACAGGCCAGAGCCCAACCTCACCTATCATATCTGCTCGAAGTGCGGCGTGCGGACACACGCGGAAGGCAGGGATCCCAAGGGCAACGCCGTTGTCGCAGTCCAGGTCGCCACACTTGAAGGAGCCGACCCCGACGTCCTCGCCAAAGGGATACGCTATGTCGACGGTCGACACGACCGCTTCGACAGGGCGCCAGAAAACACGGACGCCCTGTGAGGGCAAGGATTTAAGAACGTTAGCCGGTTTGACGTCCGCTATCGGCGAAGAGGCGCGTACGCATCGGTGTCAAAGCGCGCTCGACAACGATTCGCGACGTTCAATCGCTAACGTGAATGCCGGCGTTACGTCGCGGATCAAAGGTTTCGCTGCGCTGCGCTCGCCAGCCGGAGCAATATGCGCAACAGTCCCAACAATCGCCGCCGCATTAAAGAGCGCGCATCTACCGATTTCGACGAGCGCCTTGCGTTAGCTACAGCCGTCGTCCGGGTTCATATGCGTGGCCTGCGCTATGCCGCCGCCCTATGAAGCCTCATGCTCTTGAAACTGTTCGCTCCGCTATCGCCATTCGGGCTGATATTCGCTGCAGCGTTCGTTGCGGCGCTGACGCCGAGCACGATCGGCCGCCCCGGTGTCACAAGGGGGTCGTGCGGTCTTGCCTTTGCGATCCACTCCCGGCGACAGGCGAGTTTCAGGAGGCGCTAATCAACGAGGTCGATCTCGACCCGCTCAGCGAGTGAGAGGGCGGTGTCGTTTTCGAACGGTCCGGTCATGTCTTCGAACTCTTGCGAAGAGAAATTGAGTTCCGCCGGCCCAAGATTCCGGCCAATGGTGGAATTACATGAGCCTGTGTCGCAAAAGTGGTCGGTATGATCAGCATCTCGGCGAATAAGCGTGCGCCGTCCGCTCGCGGTATTTTCTCGCCGCTGCGCTACGCGGTGTTCCGCCGCATCTGGACCGCAAGCCTTCTATCCAACCTCGGCCTCTTGATTCTGGGTGTCGGGGCCGCTTGGGCGATGACGAAGCTCTCATCATCGACCGGCATGGTGGCGTTGGTCCAAACGTCGTTGATGTTGCCGGTCGCACTGGTGTCGACGCCAGCCGGCGCGATCGCCGATATGTTTGATCGGCGGATCGTCGGACTTGTTGCTCTATCGATCGCGTTGGCCGGCTCGATTTCGCTTTCCGCTCTCGCATGGCTGGGCGTGATGACGCCCGCCCTCCTGCTTGTCTCGTGCTTCGTTATCGGTAGTGGTATGGCCTTGTTCGGACCGGCGTGGCAGGCGTCTGTTAGCGAACAGGTGCCCGCGGAGGCGCTGCCCTCAGCAGTCGCGCTCAATGGCATTAGTTATAATATTGCCCGAAGCTTTGGGCCGGCGATCGGCGGCGTCATAGTAGCATCGGCCGGGGCGGTCGCGGCATTCGTCACGAATGCGCTTCTCTATCTGCCGCTTCTGATCGTCTTGTTCCTCTGGCGTCGTCTCAAGGAGCCGTCGCGGCTGCCGCCGGAAAGATTGGCGCGGGCCGTTATTTCGGGCGTTCGCTACATCGTGCACTCGCCATCAATTCGAATTGTGCTGGGACGGACCTTGGCGACCGGGATTGCCGGCGGTTCAGTCTCTGCACTGATGCCAATCGTCGCGCGCGACCTCCTGCATGGCGGCGCTCAAACCTACGGCGTCATGCTGGGCGCGTTTGGCATGGGCGCAGTGATAGGAGCGCTCAATATTTCGGCGCTTCGCGGACGTTTGGGAGACGAAGGTGCGATCCGTCTGTGCATGATCGTCATGGGCGTTTGTGTCGCCGTTGTCGCGGTAAGCCGCTGGCCAGTACTGACTGGAAGCGCGCTCGTCTTCGCGGGCGCCGCCTGGACGGCATCGGTCACGCTGTTCAATGTCGGCGTTCAGCTCGCCGCCCCGCGCTGGGTCGCCGGTCGCGCGCTGGCGGGCTATCAGGCGGCCATCACGGGCGGGATAGCGCTCGGCAGCTGGATGTGGGGCAGCATAGCGAGCGTCATTGGGGTAGAGGGAGCGCTGCTGATCTCGGCCGCCACATTGCTTGCTTCGCCAATGCTTGGCCTTTGGATGAGGATGCCAACGGTCACCGGCCCTAACGAGCTGTCCCTTGACGTCCTCGCCGACCCCGAGGTGCGCCTTTCACTGACCCCACGCAGCGGACCGATCGTGGTGGAGATCGAATATCGTGTCTATCCCGTCGAGGCGCGCCTCTTCTACGCGGTCATGCAGCACGTTCAACTAAGCCGTCAGCGGAACGGCGCTTATGGGTGGTCGATCGCGCGCGATATTGCCGATCCTGAACTATGGACCGAGCGCTACCATTGCCCAACGTGGCACGACTATCTGCGTCAGCGAAGCCGTTCGACGGCGTCGGAGCGTGCCTTGCACTTGCGCGCGAACGAATTCCATACGGGTCCGGAGCCAATCCGGATTCGCCGCATGCTGGATCGCCCTATCGGATCTGTGCGCTGGAAAGAGGACACGCCCGATCGATCAACCGGCGACGTAGCGCCGATTGCGAGCCCGGGGAGTGGCGTCTAATCAAGGTCGCGCACGATCAGCGCCTTTGCGCTCTAGAAGCGCAACAAATGGCCGGCAGTAAGTGCCGTCCGCTGCCCTAGATTCTCTGCGCCGTTGATGCGCTTGCCCTTGCATTGAAGGGAGAAAGGGTTATGTACTGGCCATCCTCGCGATGCCGTCGGAGTCGGGACGGAGGGCCCAAACTGCTAGCTCTTGGGTTGGCGCGTCTAAGGCCGTGGGGTTAACGATCTCAAAATGACGACCTTCCGCGACGCTTCTGCTGTCGAAGCGCAATTGTTCGCTTAAAGGCCGATCAGGCGACCGCTTGGCGTGCAAGCCTTGCACGAAATCGACAGACCAAAACTGACGCTTCGTCGCACCAGATCTGACACGACACGCTCAGCGCCCCGTTTGGGCGCTTTACGGAGCTTTGACGGCGCAGCGCTGCGACGCTCGAACGCCGTCACTCCGCAAAAGCTGCGACACGCTGCCAGTGGGAGCGTTTGAACCCTAGGGATAAGAAATGTCACTTGGTCAGAATGACCGAAGTCGCGGCCGCCAAACAAATCGCGGTCGCGAACCCAACCCCCTGACTCGTTCGTATGACTTGCACGGCCCCGACGTCAGAATTCGTGGCAGTGCGTTGCATGTCGCTGAAAGATACCTTCAATTGGCGCGCGACGCTCACACTGGCAACAATCCTGTAGCCGTGGAGAACTACCTTCAGCACGCCGAACACTATTTCCGATTGATCGCTGCCGCGCAGGCCGCGCAATTCCAGGCTCAGAAGGGCGACGCGCGGGCTAGAGGAGAATCCGGTCCGGGAGGCTTGGGCGATGATGATGACGATCTCGGTGGCCTGCCCGATCGCTTCGCCTCTCCGGGGCAGCAAGAGCGGCAAGCCTTCACCGACCAAACCAATGCCGTTGTGCGGGCTGCCCCGCAACCGTACGGGCAACGAAAGCCCTTGGTTCGGCGTGAGTTCTAGGCGCCGATTGGCGGTCAGCCGCTCGCATCGATATCGGCGATATCGGCGCGATCCTTGCTCACGCCGTGCATGAGCGGCTAGAGCCGGTTAGGCAAGCCCGAGGACTAGCTACGACAATCCACCCACCGGCAGCATATTGCCCCAAGGAGGAAATTGCGCGCGGGAGGGTGTAAGAAATTCGCGTCTGAGCTCGCGTATTGTTGGCGGCGACACTCAGAAATGAGCATGATGATGGCTGAAGTGCCTTTCTCCCGGCCTTCCCCTCCGCGGCCCGAAGACTATGTCGTCGTGCCAGACTCGCTGGGCCCGCGACGCGACCGCATTAGCGTCGGTCTGCGCGAGGGCTGGGACGCTGAGGGCCGAGTGTTCGACGTGTCCGAGGCTGTGCGCACTGCTCGCGCCTGGATGAAGCGCCGTGTCGAGTCCGGCCAGCCCGCCCTTTCCGGCATGTTTACTCGCGCAGAAGTCACCTATGCTTGGCCACGCGACGACGGCACAGTCGGTTCGGACCGCGAACCCGTGGCCCTATTCACGGGCGAAGCGGTCCACGCGTACCTCGGTCATCTCTCCGATGCGGCCATCGAGGCCATGTTGAATGAGCTTGCGACCGAGCTTGGCGCGGCGCTTGGGCAGGAGCGCATTTATGTCGCGTTAGCCGACCGGACATGGATTTTGGATGCCGGCGAGCATCGCGGGTGACACGTGGCCCGGTGTGTTGGCGACGACCCTACGTAGTGAGCGAACGTCGGGTCTTCCTGTGCCGCGTAGTGAGCGAACGTCGCCTCCTCGTGTGCCGCGCCGACGGGAACTTGGACTCCATGAGAACGTATTGCTCGGCCGGTGAGAAATCTTGATGGGGTCTACGCGCTGCGCTGAGGCCCCGGTCCTCTTCGCGAAGCAGCGCCGCCGCCAAGCCGTGACGCCGATTGGCGAAACGCTTACGAATTGGTGCTGCTTCGGAGGGCCGCGATGTACTTGCCGAATTTCCTCCACGGTTTCGACCGGCTCGTCGCCTTCGACGCGGAGACGACTGGCAAGCGTACACCTGACGCCGAGTTCATTCGCAGGCAGCCTTTTGCCTGGAGAGCCCCTGGCATCATCATCGAAGTCGGTTTCGTCGAAATGCTGCGCGACGGCGAGGGCTGGCGCAAGGGCGAGACGTGGAGCTCCAGGGTCAACCCGGATGGGCCAATCGACCCCGAGGCCATCAAGATCCACAGGATTCAGCCCGCCGACTCAAGAACGCTCCACGGTTCCCAACGATCCTGCCGAAAGTGAAAGACTTTGTTCGGGACTCGCCGATCGTGGCCCATGCCTACAAGAACGAGCGAGATTTCCTCAACTATGAGTTCGCCCGGGCCAAGGTGATTCAGTGGGGTGAGAGCGTCTACGCTGAAGAGCGGTACATTTGCACGCAGGTCCTGTTCGCACAGCTTTTCCCAGGCGCCAATAAGTCGCTGACCTCGATGTGCGATCGGCTTGTGCTCGACAGCAGCGAAAGAGACGACCGGCACAGCGCGTTGCTTGACGCCGACATGACTGCCGATGCGCTCATACTGATGGAGCACCAACTCAAGCACGGTGAGACGGGTGCGCCGAGATCATGGACCTCGACCTGACAGACGTGCCGGCGTCGTCAATTAGCGCCATTCAGCCAATGCGGCCGAGATCGGGCCGTAGACCTTCTGCGGCATCCGCGGAGTGGCGCGCGAAGAGAGAACAGGCGATCCTAGCCCCTCATGAAGTCAACGCCGGAATCATCGACCCAAGAAGTGCTCGCCGGCCTCGTCGAGCGTGTCACCTTCCACAACGCCGAGAACGGCTTCTGCGTGCTCCGGGCGAAAGCGCGCGGCCACCGCGATTTGGTGACCGTGGTCGGCCATGCCGCGATAATTTCCGCCGGCGAGTGGATCACCGCATCCGGCGAATGGATCAATGATCGCGCCCACGGTCAGCAGTTCAAGGCGCGGTTTCTCAAGACCTCGGCGCCGAGTTCAATCGATGGGATCGAGAAATATCTCGGCTCAGGAATGATCAGGGGCATCGGGCCCGTCTATGCCAAGAAGATGGTCAAAGCCTTTGGGGAGAAGGTCTTCGACGTCATCGAAGCCGAGCCCGACCGGCTTCGCGAGGTCACGGGCATCGGCGCGGTTCGGGCCAAGCGGATCACGGACGCCTGGGCCGAGCAGAAGATCGTGCGAGAGATCATGGTCTTCCTGCACAGCAACGGGGTCGGAACCGCCCGGGCAGTTCGCATCTTCAAGACCTACGGTGCGGACGCCGTGCAGATCATGACCGAGAACCCCTATCGGCTTGCCCGGGACATCCGCGGCATTGGTTTCAAGAGCGCTGACGCGATCGCGATGAAGCTCGGGATCGAAAAGACGGCGATGATCCGATTGCGGGCTGGCATCTCGTACGCGCTGACCGAGGCGATGGACGAGGGTCATTGCGGACTTCCAACGGATCAATTGATCCCGCTCGCCGAAGGTTTGCTCGAGGCTCCGAAGGAACTGATCCTGACAGCCCTCGAGCTCGAACGATCCGAGAGCGCCGTGATCGCCGACAAGGTCGGCGACACCGCCTGTATGTTCCTGGCGGGCCTTTACAGGGCGGAGCAAGCGATCGCCGATCGGCTGATCCGCATCGTCAGCGGCAGGCTGCCCTGGCCATGGATAGACCCAGAGAAGGCGGCGCCTTGGGTCGAAAAGCGTAGCGGCCTGCAACTTGCCGACAGTCAGAAGGCTGCGATCCGCCTGGCGCTGATTGCGAAGGCGCTGGTGATCACTGGCGGGCCAGGCGTTGGCAAGACGACCATCGTCAATTCGATCCTCAAGATTCTCGCGGCCAAAGGCGTGCGATTATTGCTTTGCGCCCCCACGGGCCGCGCGGCGAAGCGCATGACCGAAGCGACGGGCGTCGAGGCCAAGACGATCCACCGTCTCTTGGAGGTCGATCCCAAGAGCGGCGGCTTCAAACGCAACGCCGACAATCCCCTCGATTGCGATCTGCTCGTCGTCGACGAGGCCTCGATGGTCGACGTCATGCTGATGCAAGCGCTCGTGAAAGCGATTCCGGACCAGGCGGCGCTGCTGATCGTCGGCGATATCGACCAACTGCCCTCCGTCGGACCCGGGCAGGTGCTGGCCGACATCATCGGCTCGGGCGCTGTGCCCGTAGTGCGATTAACCGAGGTGTTTCGGCAAGCCGCCGCGAGTCGGATCATCATGAGCGCCCATCGCATCAATCGGGGCTCGATGCCCGATCTCACTGCTCCTGCCGGCGACAGCGACTTCTACTTTGTGCCCGCCGAGGATCCCGAGACCGCTGTT
The DNA here is from genome assembly GCA_963767245.1 of uncultured Alphaproteobacteria bacterium. Lineage (GTDB taxonomy): Bacteria > Pseudomonadota > Alphaproteobacteria > Rhizobiales > Beijerinckiaceae > Roseiarcus. Next base: position 58,554 of record CAVYDG010000015.1, on the reverse strand, counting down.
CAACGGATTTTGGAATTGGTGAAGACCCGCGTCCCCAAACGCTTCGGCTTGAACCCGATCCGCGACATCCAAGTGCTCTGTCCGATGAACCGCGGCGGCGTTGGCGCGCGTTCGCTCAACATCGAACTGCAGGCGGCGTTAAACCCCGCAGGCGAACGCAAAGTCGAGCGTTTCGGCTGGACCTTTGCCGCGGGCGATAAGGTCATGCAGATCGAGAATGACTACGACAAGGAAGTCTACAACGGCGACATCGGCTATATCGACGACGTTGATCCCGAGGCTGGCGAAGTCAAGGCCAGCTTCGACGGACACTCGGTGACCTACGGCTTCGGCGAACTCGACACGCTGGTTCCCGCCTATGCCGCCACCATCCACAAGAGCCAGGGCTCTGAGTATCCCGCCGTGATCATCCCTGTCCTCACCCAGCACTACGCAATGCTGCAGCGAAATCTCCTCTACACCGGCGTCACGCGCGGCAAGAGGCTTGTGGTTCTCGTCGGCCAGAAGAAGGCTATCGCCATTGCGGTTCGCAATGTTTCTGGCCGGCGCCGCTGGTCGAAGCTTGACGAGTGGCTTCGACTTAGCACGCCCTCTCGATCGTCGAATCCATTGAAGGTTGATTAAGGGCGGTGAGAGCAAACTTCGCTCTACCACCAGAAGTTCGTCGCCGGCAACGCGCTACGCCGCCTTTGGCTGCAACGAAGCGTTCTCCATGGCTCTGAGATACAGGTCGAGCAGGGAGTCCTGTTCGTCGCGCTCGTCCTTGTCCTGCTTGCGCAGGCTCAAGATCTCCTTGAGGACTTTCACGTCGAAGCCCTCGCCCTTGGCCTCCGCGAAGACTTCCTTCTTGCCCTCATTCAACGCCTTGATCTCTTCGTCGATGTGTTCAACGCGCTCGATGAACGAGCGAATGCGATCGCCCGGGATTCCTGCCGTGTCCGTCATGCCTGCTCCTCATTTCAAGAGGTCATACGGTACAGCGACGAAAGTCACCGAGAAGTTAATCGAGCCGCGGAGATTCCGGCTGACGCGAGGCCTCATGTTGCCGCTGGCGCGCTGGTGCCGACGCTCGCGCACAATCGCGTCGCAATCACGAGTATGAATGTTCAACTCGCGCTAATCGCGCAGATCAGGACAAACGCACTATCAAAGGAACCCTCGTTGGGACGGCTTCGAAGGCAGGATTAGACGAGATAGCTGCCTCCCAGCATCGCTGGGAACGGCAAGGGCCCGCCCATTCCTGCCGCTCGGCCAGCCGCCGTTATCCTCTTCGCCGCAATCCCGGCTCACAGCATCAACGTCTCGCTGGCGATGCGTTGCGGGAGTTCCGGGTGGGCCGCCTCGACTGTGGCCCAGAAGCCGACTCACACTGCCGGAGAGTTCATGCCGGATTCTCCTCGGCGAACTGGATAGCGCTTTCAAGCTCGGCGAACACCTTGCCGGTCCCGTTGATGTAATGCAGCAGCCCGTAGGGGCTGTGCGCTGTCACGATCTCATGGCCAGCAGCCGTGGCGACGACCATCTCCCGGCTGGTGGTCTTCGCCAACTGTTCGTTGTACCGGATTACCCCAAGGACTTCGAGGGCTGCGAGTTGCCCCTATGGCGAGTCTAGGTCAAATCGCACCTTCCCATCCTCCCGGTCAGCTTGGCGAGAACGCTCAACACCCGCTTCGCATTGCAATGCGATCTGCGCGGGGCGGCCAGGAGGCGCGCCGGCGACCTTTCTGAGGTTTCTGGTCTCCAACGACTGGGTGGAACAGCAGGGCCTCGGCCGACACAAAAAGGGGCGTTGCCCAACGGGCGCCGGGAGAGGTCGTAGATTCTGTGGTAGATCAGCGGACGATCGATCCAAGGGACATTCCGCTTTGGCACTATGTCTCTTTTTTCTGATCTCTATCGCGCTACATCGACTGCCTGTATCGACAGGACTGGGACGAACTCGGGCGATACGTCGATAGCGAAGTCGAGCATAACAGGCGACCGCCCAAGCTGGCCGGTTGCCCCTAGCGTAAGCGGGAGACCCCCCGGCTTTGCCGGGGTGGCAGTAGCAGTTTGACGTTTAGGGCGGTCCATCAGCGGAGTTCCAACGTGAGCAGCCACTCACACGAAAGGAACTCCACCGATGGACGAGTACGAGAGCCTAAGCCACACCACATGGGACTGCAAATATCATGTGGTTTTCATTCCGAAATGTCGGCGCAGGACGTTGTATCAGGAGCTACGGCGCCATCTGGGCGAGGTTTTCCGCCGGCTTGCGCTCCAGAAGGAGTCGAAGGTCGAAGAAGGGCACTTGATGCCCGATCACGTGCACATGCTGCTGTCGATCCCGCCGAAACATGCGGTGTCGCAGGTCGTCGGGTACATCAAGGGCAAGAGCGCGATCCACATGGCTCGGGTTTATGGAGAGCGCAAACGCAATTTCGTCGGACAGCACTTTTGGGCCCGAGGTTTCTTCGTCAACACGGTCGGGCGGGACGAGGAGGCGATCCGCGCCTACATTCGCAACCAAGAGAAAGAGGATCAGAGGCTCGAACAGATAAATCTCTGGCGCTGAAAAACGCCACCTTCAGGTGGCCGCCAAACTCAAGGGGGCGCCTCAGCGACCCCTCCTACCGCTTTGAGCGGTTCACACCATAAAGCCCCCGGCTTTGCCGGGGGATACTTACTGATTCGGTGCCCTCGGAGGCGTATCTTTCCCCCGGCGGGGCATGGCGGAGACCCAGGAGTTGGCAATGCTGAGGGACGACAGCGGGAACGGTGGAGGTCGCCCTAGCGCGCCTCGGAATGTCCTCGGCGACAGGCTCGACGTCTGCTCGACGATGCCCAAGACGGGGTTCTTTCGTGACGGTTGCTGCAACACCAATCCAGAAGACCTCGGGAGCCACACGGTCTGCGCCGTCATGACTGCCGCGTTTCTGGAGTTTTCCAAATCCTCCGGCAATGATCTTTCGACGCCGATGCCCCAATTCGGCTTTCCCGGCCTGAGGACTGGCGACCGCTGGTGCTTGTGTGCGCCCCGCTGGCGCGAAGCGCTGGAGGCGGGCTGCGCGCCCCGCGTGGTCTTGCGAGCTACTCACGAAGGCGCCCTCGACTACTGCTCGCTCCCCGATCTCAAGCGACTCGCCGTGGATTTCACCTGATATTTCCCGAGGCGACCCTTGCAGGCGCGCTCTCCGCCGATGGCATAAGGGCGGGAGGCTCTTCTGATTTCCGACGCCTTGGGATGCCTGTGTTCTCTGTGCGCTCGACGGCGCTTGACGGGGTAAGCTGGGCGCAGGGCCGCTATGATCGTGTTGATTGACGGAGGATGACATGACGGAAGCGCTCGTCGAGAAAACTTGCACCCCGTGTCGCGGCGGGATGCCGCCGCTGACGCGAGCGGAAGCCGAAGAACTCCTCCCACAAGCTCCAGAATGGGCGCTCATGGACGACGCGCACCGGATCGAGAAGACTTTTCGTTTCGGGAACTTCCGGGAGGTGCTCGTATTCGTCCAGAAGGTTGGCGAGCTTGCGGAGGCGGAAGGTCACCATCCCGACGTCACCTTCGGCTGGGGCTATGGGACCGTGTCGCTTCGCACCAAGAAGATCAAGGGTCTCCACGAGAACGATTTCATCATGGCGGCAAAGATCGATCGACTTGCGTCGGCGGCGGACAAAGCTGCTTGAACACGCATTTCGTCGAAGCCCCAGCAAACCATCGCGATGGGCGGATTGCAGTTATGCCGTCGATCGAGCGACGACGGTACCGCGCTCGCCGAGGAGATGGACGTAGTGACAAAACACGCGTTCTCACTCGTCGCTGCGTCGCCAATAGCCTAACGCTTATTCGTGTTGCGGCCGCGACCAACGACACTCTAATCGGCTGAGGTTACAATCCACCATGCGGCGGATGGCGGTGAACGGCTTCCCATTTTGTTGGAAGGTAGTTCATTGAAAAACTACGACATTCGTCCACCGCGGGCGCAAGGAGATGGCCATGCAGCTCGCTACGATCCGGATAGACAAGCCGGACGCGACGAATTTCATCCTCGGTCAGACCCATTTCATCAAGTCCGTCGAAGACATCCACGAGACCCTGGTCCGCCTCGGCGGGCGCGCGTTCCGGTGCGGCCAGCAATGACGAGCGCACTCGATGTTGTGGGCTCGACTGGCGAACTGGCCGTAATGGTGGATGCGGTGGAAGCCGCTCGGCAGCTGTGATCCGGCCCCCGACGACGATCACGCCAGTGTCGCAACGGCGACTTCGTGGTCGGCGACATAGTGATTGACGCGCCCGAGGTTCAGGCGTTCGCCTTCCTGGTGCCACCTTACCTCGCCGATGACGCCGGACCGTTTCAGCTCGCCAAGGATGAAATCACGCTCCGCGTTGGTGTCGGAATTGGTCGCGTGGGTGACTTGGAAGGTCAATTTCGTCAGCGAGATCCCTGTGTCCCTCGTGCCGGCGCCGATCCACAGGACCCGCGCGTCGAGCGGCGGCCGATCGATGTTGAGCCAGAATTCCGCTTTGTTGAGCGTGTCTTCCGCACGCTCCAGGCTCAACGCCCAGAAGCGGATGTGGTGGCGCTTGCGCGGGCTCATGTCGATCGCTTTCTGGAAGCCGACATCCTGCTTGCGGCCGAACACGTAGAGCGAACTGAACGGCGCGGCCGGATAAGGCCTGTTGAGTACGAAGGCGACGGCCATCCCCCATGAGCTTCGGAGGTTGAGCGGATCGGCTTCGATCCAGCCCGCGCGGGCGAAGGCGGCGCGCAGCCTCTCGAACTCCCCGATCAGCGCCAGATTGACCGGGTCACCCGGCAGGCAATCGCCGGTCAGGGTGAAGCTCGGCACGCTTTTGCTCTGCAGGATCTTGAGCCCCATCCGCACCACTCGCGGCAGGATCACATAAGCCGCGATCGCGTAGGTCAGGCTCAGCGCCAGGATCGTGGGCAGTCGGCGATCGGTAATTCTGAGAACGAAAACGATGAACCAGACGCCCACGATCCCCAGCCCGAGAACCGCGAAGCGACGAAGCCAACGAATTAGAAGCCTCAATCTCCCGCCCTCCGCGCCAGGCGGCTGCTTTAGGCCCAGCCTGCCTGCCTTGGCCAATATCACGCGGCGCGAAAGCAGTCTTGACGACAGCAGTTGTCATTGCCGACGATCGCACGGCCGACCGATCGGAGAAGCCGGTCGTTCGCGACGCACGCGCCGCCAAGATGACGCCTGATCGATTCGACTGCGGCGCTTGGCTCTATAGCCACCCACGTTCGCCGAAGGCAGCGAGTTCGACGCCCGCGGGGGCATACCACCCGCCTGCTCGATAGCGGGCGCCAAGTCTCAGGGCGGTATCCTTGTTGCCGTAGGGAATCCGCAATGGGGTCTCGGTTCCCGAATTCCCCCGAGCCGGCGTTGACGGAGTGGCCGTGGCAACGACATTTGTCACGCGTTTCCGAGATCTCTTTCGTGGAACCGCGGATTTAGGAGCGATTGATCGCGGCGCGTCAGGCTTGCGACGACTCTTGTCACGCTTTTTGACCTGATTGGAGTTGATCCACGTCGACATGGCAGCCGAACTGGCCTTGGCCTCGTCGGGAATAACGATGCGTGTCTCCTGCGCAAGCTTCTCGGCAAATACCACCTGCGCCCGACTTGCGGGCTTGGAGCCAGTCGCTAAAGGTATTCCAGCGTCGGCTTTGCTGGGCGCGTGCTGATTGAGGAACGCGCGGCAGATCGATCCCGCCGTCGCATAGCCTGGTGGAGGCTTTACGCCTTTATCCCGGACGATCTTGTCAGCAAAGCGTTTCATCGCTGGCGTTGGTGGGCGTGAACTCGCGTCGCCGGCGATGGCGGCGCCGAGCAACGGCGGTCCTCCGATGGCGGCGCCTTCCTGCAGCTTGCCGATAATTCGTTGAGCGACGTCGCACACCGCATCAATCGCACCGATCATCTTCTGCTTGCCGATCACGACCTCGTCGAGCAGGCATTCGAGTTGCGCGGTTAACCCGGGGTCGACCAGCGAGGGATCCGCCTGTTTAAGAACCCCGAATAGCGACAGCCCAGTCTCGGTGGGCACGATGTTCTTCCCTTGGGCAATGAGGAAGGCCTGCTTCTTGAGTCCGCCAATAATCTCTGCTCGGGTGGCAGGAGTGCCGATGCCTTTGGCTTCCTTCAGTCGCTCCCGCAGCACCTCGTCGTCAACGAAACGCCAGGCGTTCTGCATCGCCTCGATCAGGGTGCCCTCATTGTATCGCGGCGGGGGCCGCGTCTCTTTGTCCTCAATAGTAGGGTTTTCCAGTTTCGTGGTCTCGCCGTTGCGCAGTGCCGGCAGCAATTGCGCTTCATCGCCCCTTTCGTCAGCGGGTTGCCACTCCGGGAATGCTGCGCGCCAGCCAAGATCGATGGGCTGGCGACCGGTGGCGCGAAAAGGGAATCCCCGGACGTCGAGCGTCGCGGTCGTCTGACGGTAACGGAAGTCGGGCATGACGGCGGCCAGATAAGCCCGCGCGATCACGTCGAACATTTTCTTCTCGTCGATCGAAAGACGCGGCCAGACCTCCCGCAGGTTGACGACCCTGTTGACGTTCGGAATGACGGCGTGATGGCTGGCGTCCTCAAGTCCCTTGTCATGGAAACTGCCGCTTGCGCCCTTCCTGATGATCGGGGGATCGGGCACCGCAATTGCGCTAAATGACTTGCCCGCCTGCAGGCCGGCGACGATCTTCGGGACGTCCGGTATCAAACTCTCCGGGACATAACGCACCTCGGCGCGGGGATAGGTGATGATCTTCTTGCCCTGGCCGTCATAGAGTTCCTGAGCGACTTCCAGCGTCTTGCCGGCCGGCCAACCGAAGCGCGAGCTGCACAATTTCTGCAGCGAAGGCAGATCGTGGAGCTTTGGCGGCCCTTGCCGCTTGTCTTCAACACGCACGCCCAGCGCGCCCTCGAAATCCCGGGCCGCTTCGACGACCGTCTGGGCGACCTCCCGCCGGACAATTCGCTCCTGCGGCGCGTGCCGCATCTGGAATTGACCTCCGGATGCGATCGCCGTGGCGACGACTTCAAAGTACGTCTGCGGCACAAAATTCCGGATCTCGAGCTCGCGCTTGCACACGATCGCCAAAGTTGGCGTCTTGACCCGGCCGACTCCGATAACGCCCCGCGCTCCTCGACCAAGAATGACGGTCGCTGTTCGCGTCAGCGACAGGTTGTAGATCTGGTCGGCTTGTCGGCGCGCGACGGCGGCGGCGTAAAGCGGAGCGTATTCGGCATTTGGCTTCGCCCGGCCGAACGCGTCGCGGATCGTCTGAGAATCCTGCGCGGTAAATAGCACCCGCATGACCTGGCCGTGGTAATTGTAATGCTCGAGAATTTCCTGACCGATGAGTTGTCCCTCGCGATCGCAATCGGTGGCGAGCCAGACCCGCTTTGCGGTGCGCAGCGCCTCACGGATAGCTTTGAGCTTGGCGGCTTTGTTGCCGCCCTCAGCAGGGCGGGTGCCATAAAGACCTTCGGGACGAAGCAGGACCGGCGACCAGCGCTTCCAGGCCGGCACTACATCCTCCGGCTCGAGAAGGTCCAGCAAATGTCCTTCCGCTGGCAGGACGTCTCCGTAGCGAGAGCCTACGGCGGCGCGCACGTCTTTTGCCTGGCTGGTTTTCTCGGTGATGACGATCTGATCCGCCATGCGGGTCTCGTTCGGGGATTTAGTCGAGGTGCGAGTGCAGAAGAACGTATAGAGAACACGGTATCGATAACACGATCGAGTTGCAAGTGACTTTTGGAGTGGGCGTCAGTTACGAAAACGCTTGAGAGCCGGGGAAGCGCAGCGCTGCCAAGGTGGTGAAGCGTTTAATTCCGGGCGGCCCAGCGGTGACCGGTCAGGCTGAAGCGTCGTCGCCCGTGGTTGTTAAAGGTTGGGCTCGCCAGGATGCCAGCGCGACAGCGCGGCCTGGATGGCATGCCGAAACGGTTCCCGGCCTGACACGCACTGCCGCTCCGCCAGCTTGCCGAGTTCTCGCAACGCCCACTCGAACTCCCCAATCTGGCGCGAAGCAGAGAGAAGGTGCTTCACGGCGTCGTCGACTTCCGACACGCTTGGGTCATAGCCCCCGCCAGCGAGAAGGCTCGAGAGAGCAAGCAGCGCGACGGTGGCGGCGAATTGCGGCTCCTTGCCGCAGAAATCCCGGGCTGCTCGGACCAGCGTCGATGGGTCTGCACCTTGCGCGGCGGCACACTCGACAGCGATGTCGAAGAACCCGGACTCCTTCCCAGCCGCAAACCATTTGCCCTTGTCGCCGCGGGCTTCGATCAGATCCAAGAGCATCCGACGGTGGTCCCGGTCCGGGTATGTGCGAACCAGAGAGCGGTAGACCGATAGGTTCGTCGTGCCGCTGGCCGCGCGCAGGCCATAACGTCGATAGGCCTCATCCGAGCGACCATGCTCGATCAATAGCTTCTCACAAAACCGGTCGATCGACATTTCAGAGGAACCGGGTTTTGTGCTGCTGCGTGCCGCTTCTGCAAACGCGATCGCGGCTTCCCATAATCCCTGCCGAACCAGCGCCTCGGCGCCGAATTTGTGCGAGGACCAAAACTTCATCCGTCGTGCGGCCAGGAGTTCTTGAAGTTCGTCGTAACGGCCCCTGTCGAGCAGGCACGACAAGCAGATCGATATTCCGGCTACATGCTGGAAGGTTTGGTGATCGGCCCAGGCGCGCCGCACCATTTCGATCATTCGGTCTGCATATTCGTCGATCAGGTCCGGGTATTGGGCGATCTCGCCCCAGCGATCTTCGAGCGGAGCCAGATATTCGACGCCGTCGTTTTGCACCGCCTCGAACAATCTCTCGAGCCACTTGCCTCTGGTCGCATGGTCCGCCGGCGCGACGGTCAGGATCGGGATTAGCTCATTCTCGGTGCGCAAGACCGCAGCGCCAAGGGCGCCGGACGAGGTGTCAATTCCCTGGAACGACGGCCAGATGCGCTCCATCAACGACACGACGCCGTCTCCCGCCGCGACCGGATCGGATTTCGCCACGAACCTGATTTCGGCGGTAGCTTCCTTGAGGCGGCCGATGGCAAAATTCGACGCGCGCCAGCCGTAGGCATTGGTGCGAAACTTCCGCTTGAACTGCCACTCGCGAACTGACGCCATCGGCCCTGCACTCAATTGTGCGCCTGCTGCGCGCCGGCGGTCTCGAGGTTTTCGAGGGCGGTCCTTTTCGGGCCGTCCTCGATTTGGAAAACCCCTTGCCTTCCGATTATCCCGGCGTCCAGCGGTTTTAGTCGGCGGCGTCTTCATCCCGCAGGCGATGGAGGCTGCGATGAGTGGCTCGCGGGATCGCTCGGCTGTAGCGACCATGGCACTGGCGCTCGCGGTGGTCCGCGAAGCCGCTCGGCTACGCGCTATCGATCGTGGATACCGTGGGGGACGCCTTCGATGCCGAGCTTCGCCGGAATTGCGCCGGTATTCGCAGAGCCGCCTACTGGTTAGTCAACATGGCCATCAGACGTTCGCTCCGCCGTTGCTTTCTGTTGCAGAGCGCCCCTATGCCGCCCATCGCACCAGTGGTGACGTCGAAGCGACCAGAGAGTTTCATCCCGCCTTTGGCGCACCTTCCACGCCCAATCGCCTTCGCGCCTCGGTAAAGCTCATCTCTATCTCGCGAGCCGCTTGCCGGTAGAGCTGCCTATTCCAGCGAGCACGCATTTGCTTAGAAAGTCCAGCCAAATGCAGGGCTTCATCACGCGCGTGAAGGCCGAACCGTACGATCAAGTCGCTGGCCACTAAAGCGACCTCTTCTCGAGGCGGGTCAATGAATGGCAATCGCATCAGAGGGCGCTCGTTGTAAATGCGGTTGGCGAAAGCTCGACGTCGCTCTGTCTCGGCTCGCGACCTGTTCCAACAACGAGGCGCAATGTTCGTCAAGTCGATCCTCATTCTGTCAACAATTTTTCACAGGGGATAGCCGACTCCGACGTCAGTTTCCGCTACGGCAAACTGACCCGCATGATCTATCGGCGGTTGTCCAGTCCGTCTCGACCGGAAGGCGTTGTTCGCTTATCGTCTCGTTGGAGTTTTGGCACTCTCTTGTGGCGGGCGCCAGCGGTGGCTATTTATCCGGCCTAAGACCCGAGCGGAACGTCAGGGCATGTCGCCCGAGGCCGTCATCGCAGGTCAAACCGGGAGCGAAACTTATGAAATTCCGTCCATTGCACGACCGTGTCGTCGTCCGCCGCATCGAAGGAGACGACAAGACGAAGGGCGGCATCATTATTCCCGATACCGCCAAGGAAAAGCCGCAGGAAGGCGAGGTCATCGCCGTTGGACCCGGAGCCCGCGACGAAAGCGGCAAGCTCGTTCCGATTGACCTCAAGGCCGGCGATCGGGTGCTGTTTGGAAAATGGTCCGGCACCGAGGTCAAGATCGACGGCGAGGACCTCTTGATCATGAAGGAGTCCGACGTGATGGGCGTTATCGAGGGTACAGGCGCCACAAAGAAGAAGGCCGCCTGAAGCCGTCTCTCCGCTGACTCTCAAACCAGGGATTGAACATCATGTCTGCCAAAGACGTACGCTTCTCCGCCGACGCACGCGATCGAATGCTGCGCGGCGTCGATATCCTCAATAACGCCGTGAAGGCGACGCTGGGCCCCAAGGGCCGCAATGTCGTGCTCGACAAGTCGTACGGCGCCCCCCGCATCACCAAGGACGGCGTCACAGTCGCCAAGGAGATCGAACTCGAAGACAAGTTCGAGAATATGGGCGCCCAGATGGTGCGCGAAGTCGCGTCGAAGACCAGTGACAGGGCCGGCGATGGCACCACCACCGCGACGGTGCTGACCGCCTCGATCATCAAGGAGGGCCTCAAGCTGGTGGCGGCCGGCATGAACCCGATGGATCTCAAGCGCGGCATCGATATCGCGGCAGCGGCGGTGGTCAAGGACATCGAGCGCCGCGCCAAGAAGGTGCAATCATCCGAAGAAATCGCCCAGGTCGGCACAATCTCGGCCAATGGCGACAAGGCGGTCGGCAAGATGATCGCCGACGCGATGAAAAAGGTCGGCAACGAGGGCGTGATTACGGTTGAGGAGGCCAAGACCGCCGAGACCGAACTCGACGTGGTCGAGGGGATGCAGTTCGACCGCGGTTACCTCTCGCCCTATTTCATCACCAACGCCGAGAAGATGCTAGCCGAGCTCGAGGACGCCTACATCCTCATCCACGAGAAGAAGCTCTCCTCGCTTCAGCCTTTGCTCCCCATCCTCGAGGCGATCGTTCAGGCCGGCAAGCCGCTGCTCATCGTCGCCGAAGATATCGAAGGTGAAGCCTTGGCGACGCTTGTCGTCAACAAGCTGCGCGGCGGCCTGAAGGTTGCGGCGGTCAAGGCGCCCGGTTTCGGCGATCGCCGCAAGGCCATGCTCGAGGACATTGCCGTCCTCACCACCGGCACCATGATCGCCGAGGACCTTGGCATCAAGCTCGAGAACGTGACCCTCCAGATGCTCGGCCGCGCCAAGCGGGTGCGGATCGAGAAGGAGAACACCACGATCATCGACGGTGCCGGGTCGAAGAAGGATATCGAGGGCCGCATTGCCCAGATCAAGGCGCAGATCGAGGAGACCACCTCCGACTACGACAAGGAGAAGCTCCAGGAGCGGCTGGCGAAACTTGCCGGCGGGGTCGCCGTGATCCGCGTCGGCGGTTCGACCGAGGTCGAGGTCAAGGAAAAGAAGGATCGGGTCGACGATGCGATGCACGCGACGAAGGCGGCCGTTGAAGAAGGCATCGTGCCGGGAGGCGGCGTGGCGCTTTTACGGGCCAAGGCCGCGATCAGCAAGCTCAGCGACCAGAATGCCGACATCCAGGCCGGCATCAACATCGTGCTCAGGGCGCTTGAGGCGCCGATCCGCCAGATCGCTGAGAACGCAGGCGTAGAGGGCTCGATCGTGGTCGGCAAGATCACGGAGAACAAGTCTCAGACTTACGGGTTCGACGCCCAGACCGAGCAATATGTCGACATGCTGAACGCCGGCATCGTCGACCCGGCGAAGGTCGTTCGTGTCGCACTGCAGGACGCCGCGTCAATCGCCGGCCTCATGATCACGACCGAGGCTATGGTCGCAGAGACTCCGAAGAAGAAGGAGGCCCCAGCCACGCCAGGCGGTGGTATGGGCGGCATGGACTATTGATCAACTAAGATGTCGCCCTCGGGGCCGCGGCCATGCGGCCCCGAGCGGCCATTACGCTTCGTTTGGATCAGTCGGTGGACCGGATCAACGGCGATTGGCGACTGTTGTGAATCCGGTTGAACAGTGACCCCTCGGGCGGGCTTGTCGGGCGAAATGCTCCAGCCGATTTGCGATCTCCTTGGCGGCTCGGCAGCCGGGAGGACAGAGAAACTGACCAACTCGCTGGTTGGCACTAAATTATTCGAGGCGAACGCCGCCGGCGATGGCTCTCCGAATCAATCGCCCGCGCCCGGATTTGGCGAGAAGTATTGGAATTTGCCCGGCTTCCCCTCCCAGTCCTTAAGTCGGGCGGAGGCGGTTTTTTTATCGTAATGTTTGGCCAGAGTTTCGCGAATTCGGCGTTCAGCCGCAACCATTTCTCCAGCCCTGGCTCGGTGTCCGGCTTGATCGCGGCAACTGGGCATTCCGGCACGCAGACCCCGCAATCGATGCACTCGTCCGGATGGATGACGAGCATGTTCTCGCCTTCGTAGAAGCAGTCCACCGGACACACTTCGACGCAATCCATAATCTTGCAACGAACGCAGTTCTCGTCGACGACATAGGTCAATGTCGTCCCTTCGACATCGCATTGTGGAATGCTTCAGCGAAGTGCCTCATGGGTAAGGCCACGTCGTCCAGGTTACTTTACGACGTAGCAGTCAATTGTGTTCAATTTAGCTCGCGGCCCGATTTCGCGGCGACGGGTTGGCCGATACTCCTGGTCGCCGGGCTGGAGCACTTCGTTGACAGCCTGCGCAAAGCCCGCCGACGGCCCAAGCTTCGATCTCAAGGCCGTCCTTACTTTGGAGCCACTTCAGCCGCCTCGCAGCATCCGGCTGCTCGTTCATGCCCGCATCTCCTCATCGTGCGGCTGGCTCGGCCCTAGCGTCTCTGCCCAATCCGTCAATTTAAGCGCCACGGACAGGATTAGGCGCGGCTTCAGGTCGCGCATGACCTTCTGGCATTTGGCCACAGCAGCCATGACAGCGTCGTTGTCGGCGTCAGACGTGTCGGGGTGTACGAGCGCCTCTAATTCCTGCGGGGTCATGCGCTCGAAGGCCTCCTTCCGCTTGGCCTCCGTCTTGAGGCGCTCGACGTTGTGCGGAATGTCCCCCTTCGGCAGGGTCATCAGTTCACTCGTGTCTTCGCTGTCGAGATTGAGCTTAATAATCTCACTGGCGCAGGACACGGTCACCCGACCCTGCTCGACCGCCTTGACCACTGCGGGGTCGGCCTTGTCCAAGATGGCCGACGCCAACGCCACGCTGCGCACGCTGACGCTCAGCAGCCTCGCCGCCTCATTACGGGAAGTATGCAAATTTGCATCCTTACCCGCCGGTCGGTGCGGCGGCATGTTTTCCACCCGCGCCGCAATCATTGCCCGCTGGCTCTCGTCCAGATGCCTCCGGGCGACGTTCTGGCTCACCACGAAGCCCAAGGGATCGTCGCCGTCATAGCCGTCGTAGAACGGCTCCACGGCCGCCTCCTCGCAGGCGCGCTCACGGTTGCGGCCGTCGAGGATCTTCGTCTCGTAGAGGGTGATAGGGTTGTGCAGGCCATGCGCCTTGATATCGGCGACCAGCTTCTCGAACGTCGCGCCTTCCATCAGCGGGAACAGTTCAGCGAGCGGATGGTATGGGACCGTCATTGGCGTCGTCCTCTTGGGTGAGTGCTTGGTGCTGGGGATCGGCCCGCAAGGCGTCGCGGCGCTGGCTCGACGTGCGCTTGCGAGTTGGCGAGCCGTCGTCCGGGAACGGACCGGCAGCCGGCTCAACACCCGGCCCTCGATCGGAGCCGACCGCGCAACACCGGCGCAATCCAATGCGCGTCGATAGCCAGATAGCCGTCGCGTTCGATGCGCCCACAGCGGGATGGCGCGATGTCGGCGCGGCCCTAAGGAGGCGGCCATGTTCGCGTCTCGCCGGGCGTGATGGGCTCCAAGAGGGGCGTCGTGACGTTCATCCGGACTCTTGCTCGCGCTCAAGCGCCGCGATCGCCCGCTCGATCAGATAGGCTTCGGTCAGATCGCCTTGGCGCTCGATCGTAAGCCTCGCCGCCGCCGGCGGAACCTGACGCTGCGAAAATGCGCCCTTCCGCTCAGTTGACCTCGTCCATGAGCGCCTGTTGGTCGCAACCCAGTTCGACTCGATCCTTGATCATCAGCCACGCTTCGCGGACTTCTTGCGATGCGCCTCGGTCACCGTGCCGCCGTCGCGCGCCATGACGTAGACGGCGACCGCCTCAAACCATTCGTCCGCTCCAGGCAGCGACTGGATGACGCGGCCTCCGTCGCGGCGGACGCGGACGACTGTGATGAAGCCAGCGCGGATGAGCTCGTTGATGCCATCGCTTGCTTCGCGAGGGGTCATTTGCCTACGGTTGCTCGTCGGTTTCATTTTCGCTTCCTCCTCTCATTATGAATCAAGCAGCCCCGGATCCTCGGTGAGGCCGGCGACGATCTGGTCGAACACTTCCGCAATCGGCAGGCGTTGAGAGACGTCGCGACGTTTATTCGCGGTCGCGTAAGCGTCGACGATCACGAGGGCGCCGTCAGCGTCGAGGCGGGGGCGGAAGCCGAGCGACCGCAGCTGCCAGATAGTCCTCTTCACCCGCTCTACGGCGAGGGACGCGCAGGGCGACGGAAGGAACATGCGGACGGGCGGAACGAGCAGTGCGAGGATGTCCGCCTTATGTTCTTTGAGAACGGCCAGAAGCTCGTCAGACGGCGAGCGATCGGCTCTCAAGCCAAGCTTGCCGTCGGCCTTGGCGAACAGCGTGACGCCCTCGCGGCGGGGGCGCGGAACGGAACCACGACGTCATAAGGAGCGTCTTTTTCGAGCCATCGCTGAAAATCGAGCCACGGTCGAATGAGCTCATCGCTGACGCTCTGGATGTCGTCTCTCAGGACGCCGGCAAGCACGCCTTTCGTCTGGTCTCCGGTTTCGTCGGCGTCCAGCACCACCAGCCGCGTCATCATCTCTTCTTCGATGTTGTCGCGCGCGCTGGTGACGATGACGACCACCGGACCATTGCGCCTGATGTGCATGCCGACTGGCAGTCCGCTGGACTGCGGCACGGTGACCAGATGGTCGAGGCGACCTTCGCTGATCAACGTGCGCAACATGAAGGTGAGCGGGCTTTCAACCCCGTTGCGCTCGGCGAGAACAGCGGCCTCGGGAATGTAAAGCACCTTGTGCGCGAGCGCGTTTTCGTTGCCGTCGCCGTAATAGATCAGGCTCATTGGACTGCCGCTCGATATGTGGACGACGGCGTCGTCGGGGATCAGCATGAGCGTCTTGAGAATGAGATAATTCTTGCCGCCCGCCGCTGCGCCCCGCCGCGCGAGGCACAACGCGCCTCCACGGCAGAGGCGGCTCGATGCGACGATGTACGATCCGCGGATCGACGCGCTCTCGCCGACCATGCCGAGATCGCGAACCAGCTTTTCCATCTCTTCGAGCAATGTCGGGCTCTCAGCGATCGTCTTGCATGACGACCACAGCCGATCGTGCTCTTCGGTCGTTTCACGCTGACGCTGCTCGGCGCCCTCGCGTACGAATCGGGCCTGTTCTGCGGCGGCGCGCTTCACGGCTTCCGCCACCTCCGTGTCACGAGCTGTGCCCGCGGCGTCCTTCCAGAATTTCTTGGCCGCAGGAATGTTCACGCCGAGAGCATCGGCCAGGGGCTTGATCAGCGTCTCGATCGCAAAGTCCGAAAGCTTCGCCCTGAGGGCGTGGGCGATGATCGTCCGCGCGCCCGCCTCGTCAAACGGCTTAAGCTCATCAATGCGCTTCAAGAAGACGTCGCGTGCGGAGGGGGTACGCTCACTCTGGTACAACGGTACAGTCGGTACAGGCTCGGCGAATTCTTCATTGTTCACGGGCTTCGCCTCCGCCAGATATGCGCACCAACCAGCGTGACTGGCGTGGCCGTAGTGGCTGGCGCCGACCGCCGCGTGCTCATGCGGGCGCGGAAATTGCGCACCCACGCCTCAGTCTTGGAAAGGGCCAGCGGGGCCGCCATGCCGCTTTCGATCGAGCGGGCGACACGGGATTCGAGGCAGGTCCACGGATCGCGATAGGCCGGCATAGCCTGCGCCGCGGCGAACAGGGCCGCATGAGCCTCCTCGTAGCAGAAATCGCCGCGCCCGATCAGGCCACCGATATAGAAGCACTGCGCGTGGCGGGTGGCGTCCTGGGCGCCGCACTGCGCGGTGACGATCTTGGCGCAGGCGCGCTCAAGCTCGGCGAGCGCTTTCTTCTGCGCGTAATGATCCGATGTCGGCTGGGCGATCGCGGTGCGCGGGGCCAGCATCAGCGGCGCGCGCGTCGACGGCGTTGTTTTCAGCGCGACATCGAGCCATGCCGGCGCTGGCAGGAGCGTCGCCATAACGGCTTCCGCGCCGATGAGGGGGCGCAGCCATTGCCGGCCATTGCCGGGCAAGGGCAATGCGATAAGGCCGCCGAGGGCGCGGGTGTCGATGCCGGTCCCATTGATGGCCACCGCGTTCTTGTAAGCCGTGGCGGCCCCATAGATGAGGTGCAGTCCGCCGCTGGGCGTTGTGGCCTGTGGGGTGAGGACATCGCGGGGATCGCATCCGGCGAGACGCTCGAAGTCGCGAATGCCGTGCTTGCCGTTTTTTTCGTCCAAGTCCGCGGCCACGATGCCATCGGGGATCGCCCAGCCGAGGCCGATGTGGGGCGCCTGAGCAAACCAGCCTTCGATCGTCGCGGGATCGGTCGTGGCGGCCTCTTTCCAGCGCACCAGCGGATGGCTGCGGGCGCCGACCGGAAAGACGCGCATACCGGCGCTGGCGTAACGCAGGGCATGGCCGAGCGGCGTCGAGGGCAGGTCAGCGTCGCCGATGGTCTGGTCATGGCGCGTGTCAGCGGTCATGGGAATAGCCCTGTTTTATACTTAACTATACTTGTAAGAGCAGTTTACCGCTGACACTCGGCCGGCTAAGGCCACCTTTTGCTGGAAGTGGGCGGAGGGCATTCCGCCATGTGCGGGTTTTGCAGGCTCACGGCGCGCGGCCCTTGAGCAGCTCGGCCGCGGCGGCGAGGGCGTCTTCGACATAGGCCGCAGACGCTGACGCGACTGCCGCCGGCGAGGATGAGGACGGCGCCTCTTCGAGGGCGTGAATGATGATGAGGACGTGCCCGCGCTCGCGCTGATCGGCGCTCGTGACAGAATGAACAGGATGGATTCGAATGACTAAGTCGGCCTGGTCGATGATGACCGGCTCGCCGGCCCTCCACCCGATGCGGGGGAAGCCTTCGCGCACCAGCAATGTCTTGGCAGCGAAGGTCTCGGACACGACTTTCGGATCTTGCCCGAAGCTTTTGTCTTTGATACCGTTTAGATCGTCCACGCCTTCACCCTTGGTATTTCACCCTTGCCTTTGGGAAAGTCTGGAATGCGGGTCCCGTCCGATGGCTCTGGCGGGACCCGCGCTCGTTTTCAGAGGATTACGTTGTCGGCGCCCGGCCCCTCCGGCTCTTCGGTGACGGGCGGCGCAGGCGGCGCGCCGTTGTCATTCCAGAGGTCGAGGCCGCCGGGGATCGGGCCGCTGTCGTCGGCGATGGCGAGAGGCGCCGCGCTCGCCGGCATAAAGCCTGCGCCGCCGCGCGTCCCAGCGACGATAGCGTCGAACGGCTCGGCCTCGACGCAATCGACGATGTTGAAGATCGGGACGTGGACGTGGCCGATCGACTTGATCTTGTGCAGGTAGGAGTCCGAGTTGAGCGTCACGACCGGATACTGCCCGACGCCTTCGGTGGTCCGGGCGTGCGCCTCGCACAAGTCGCGGATGGCGCCCAGCCCTCCCACCGAGGAGGTGGAGAAGGTACAGAGAGCGTGCGGCGCGCTCGCTGAGGCCAACGCGACCAAGTCCGTCCTCTGCCACAGATCAACGCGGTTTCCCTTCTCGTCGACCTCCCAGGTCTCGCTGTTGAGGTCGCCCAGCTCACTGCGATGCAGCGGACGGATTCCATCGGCGACGAGACCCATCCGGGCGTCGACCGGCTTGCCGTCGACCCACTTGGACCAGCCGGCGGTCAGCGTCTTCATGATGGGGACGAAGCGCTTGTCCGGCGAGACCAGGTCCTTGTCGGCGCCTATCTGCCACTCGCCCTTGGTGAACTTGAGCGGCTCGCCGAGGAAGGGGCGCTTCGATCCCTCAGCGCCGTATTGCGCAAACTGACTACCTTTCATCTTTCCCATTTTACTTTCCTTTCTCATTTTCGTTCTTATTTAAGTTTTACTCTGTGATGTTTTACCTTTCATTGACTTCGATCTTATTCCCCGACATGGGCCGCGCGATCGGTGACGCGGTCACAGACGCGGGCGGCTTTCGCCTCGCGCTTGCGAGCTGCTGCGAGGGCGCGGCCCTCATTGCCTTTGCGAAGAGCCTCCAGGTCCGCCTCGGTTGGCGGCGCGAGACGGCGCGGCTGGTAGAGTTTTGCCGGCAAGCGGGCTTTCGGCGCCGGGCCGCTGATCGGATTTGCTAGGAGCAACAACGCGATCTGGCGGACGTAGACGGAGTTGACGGCGATCATCCGGTTGGCGCCGTCGAGATAAGTCTCAACCTCGCCGTCAACTTCGAGCGTCATCACCCGGGTCAGGCCGATGCCGAAAATCGCCATCGCCTCCTTGCGCCGCATGCCGAAGCGCGGGTCGCGGCGGCGCTGCTCAATAAGAGCGGCGATCTGCGACAGGATCTGTGGGTTGATGGGCGCAGCGTTGACGCCGCTTGCAAAGATGAGCGCGGCCGTCACCAGCACGGCGCGCATTATTTGGGACAGCATCGTGGCCTCATTCGCGAGTTATCGCGATGATGGGGCCGCGATAGGCTAAAGTACAGTACCAAACAGTACCAAATAGGACCAAACAGGACCAGACAGGTCCCATGGCTCAAATGGACTCAGGTTTAATGTGGTTCAGGCTGCCAGTCCGGCCCAAGCATTCGGAGGTAATGTGGTTCAAGCCGCCAGTTTGGCCCAAGCATTCGGAGGGCTCGCACTAAGGTGCTGCGCCCGACGATAAGGTGGTATCCTGCGAGCTTGTCCAGCATGACGTTATAATTGTCGGACCCGCGCCCTTTGGGGTAGATGTGCAGCAGAGTTGCCGCGGTTTCCAGCAACTGCGATAGCGGCGGCTGCATCCTGGTTTGGGCCGGTGGCGTCGCGGGCTTGGCTACGTCCACGGGCTCGATCGCTTCCACGAGGACCTTCGGTGTTGCAGGCTCGGCTATCTCCGTGGGCCCGGCCAGCTTCGCGGGCTCGGCTACTTCTGCGGGCTCGACCGTTTCTACCGGCGTCTTCGCCTCAAGGCTCAGGGGGAACACCGTCAGGATCTCGTCGACGCTGAAGAGCACGTCGCGAAAGAGGGGCTCGGCCCTGCCGCTCATTGTCGCAAGCGGGTCGGCGCCTCTGTCATAGAGTTGCGGGCCGCCAGTCACCCCGGCGATGTCGACCAGCATGAGATCGGGCCACTGGAGCGGGGCAATCTCGCGGCGCGGCCCGCCGGCGCCTTCTCTGCCGGTACCGTGAAGAGCGCCATTTTCGCACTTTCGCCGAAGAGCTTGCGCCGCCCCGTCCAGCTCGTCGACCGGACTGCGCGAATCCCAGATCAGCGGAAGCTTGCTGCGCCAGTCGGGTAGTTGCGGATATTCATAGTAGCGGTCACGCCACTCTTTGTATGCCGTATTGACCCGATCGAGACTCCGACCGGCGATCCAAGCGAGCGTCTGCTCAAGCCCCCACCATGCTTGTTGCAGAATTTTGCTAGGACGGTCCCCGGGCATCGAAGCGCTCACATCGCTTTCGTTGGCTCAGAGGCGCCGTCCTCCCCACGAGGGCGGCGCTTCGCACTATCCTAGCCCAACGGCCTCAGGCGCGCGCCGGGAAGGCGATCACGTCGGCACCGGCGTCGCCGCAAAGCCACCTCGCGTAGGCCTCCATTGCCGGAAACTTGGGGGCGCGTCGGCGTTCCACAACGCGCGTGCGCATCGAGATGGGTCTCGGAGATGGGTCTCGGTCGCCAATCTTTTACACCGTCCGTCTGGGATGGATGGGTGGATTGGAACGCCGCCGAAGGCCCTAGCTGCATAGCCGTACACTATTGATAAACCGGCGAAAACTGGCCTGCAATAGTATTGTTGCTAACGTCAAGCGGACGTTACGAGAGATAAGAAAGGCGCCTCGTCATGGGCAAAGACAAAGTCAACGTCGCCATTGTCGGTCTTGGATTCGGGGCGCAGTTCATCCCGATCTATAAGCGACATCCCCTGACCAACATGTACGCGATCTGTCGCAGGTCTAAAGCCGCCCTCGATGCGGTCGGGAACGCATTTGCCGTCGAACGGCGCTACGAGCGCTTCGAGGACGTGCTCGCTGATCGCCAAGTCGACTTCGTCCACATCAACTCGCCCCTCGCCGACCACGGTTGGATGACGATCGCCGCGCTCAAAGCCGGCAAACACTTATGTGCACCGTGCCGATGGCCCTCTCAGTCGACGAGTGCCGTCAGATTGTCACGCTCGTGCGCGCGACAGGGCTCAAATACATGATGGCCGAGACGGTTCTCTACTCACGGGAATATCTTTACGCACGCGAGCTCAGTCGCAGCGGACGGCTAGGGCGGATTCAATTTCTGCAAGGAAGCCACCACCAGGACATGGACGGCTGGCCAGTTGGATGGCCCGGGTTGCCGCCGATGTACTACGCGACGCATTGCATCGCGCCTTGCCTCTCGATCCTCGACGGCGAGGCTGAAACCGTCTCCTGCTTCGGATCCGGCCGCATTCGCGATGACCTCATCGCCCGATACGGCTCGCCTTTCGCAATTGAGACCGCCCCATATCGATCAAAAATTCGGACGTGGTCGCTCGAGTCTACCGTTGTCTGTTCGACGCTGCGCGCCAATACCGCGAGAGCTTCGACGTGTTCGGCAGCAAGTCATCGATCGAGTGGCCGCTGATCGAGGGGGAAGGCCTCATCCTGCATACGGCGAAAAGGGCCCAAGCTGAAACCGCGCAACATATCGCCGTCCCGGACTATGCCGAGCTCCTGCCTGAACCCATTCGTCACTTCACGACCAAAACCTTTTTGGATCTGCCGGAATATCAGAGTCTCGCCCGCGGTGAAGGAGCGGATCCGGACGGGACGCACGCCCATCTTGTCACGGACCCCGGCTCGCTTGAGGGCCACGGCGGTTCCCACCCTCATCTCGTCCACGAATTCGTCTCCGCGCTTCACGCGGGCCGCAATCCCTTTCCGGACAGCGTCCTGTCGGCGAACATCACTTGCGCCGGAATACTGGCGCATGAATTGGCAATGAAAGATGGCGCGCTCCTGCGCTTGCCGGACTTTACCTTGCGGTCTGCGTAAGGGGTCGGCTCGAGCGACGAGGACCTCATGGGATCAGAACGAGCGACCCCATTGTGCGCCGGCTTTCGAGTTCCGCGTGGGCGGCGGCGGCGTCCGCCAGAGCGAAAGTCGTCGGTCGCGAGACGATGACAGCGCCCGCGCGAATCGCCGCGAACAGCCGCTGGCTTTGGGTCCGGATCTTCGCCGGCGTGTCCGTGTAGTGAACATAGTTAGGGCGGGAGAGCGTCACCGACCGGCTGGCGAGCCGATCGATCGACTGGACGCCTACATCGCCAGAAGCCTGGCCGAAACTGACGAGATGGCCGGGCGAAGCGAGACACCCAATCGATTGGCCGAACGTTTCCTTGCCAACGGCGTCATACACGATATCAACCCCACGTCCCGAGGTGAAGCGCATCACAGCCGCCGAGAGATCCTCGCGGCCGTAAACAATAACCGCGTCACAACCGGCGCGGCGCGCTTCCTCGGCTTTCGCCTCCGTTGACGCGGCGCCGATCACGACGGCGCCAAGCGCCTTGGCCCAGCGCGAAAGAATTTGTCCAACGCCTCCAGCGGCAGCATGAATAAGA
This sequence comes from uncultured Alphaproteobacteria bacterium, assembly GCA_963767245.1. Taxonomy (GTDB): domain Bacteria; phylum Pseudomonadota; class Alphaproteobacteria; order Rhizobiales; family Beijerinckiaceae; genus Roseiarcus. The sequence goes on along the minus strand of CAVYDG010000015.1, from coordinate 36,378 downwards.
ATGAGCGCCCCTGGCTTGACCTGAGCGACATCATGCAGAAGAAAACCCGCGGTCACGCCCTTCAACAGCAGCGCGGCGGCGCTGGTGTCGCTGATGATTCCCGGGAGGGGCACCAGGAGATCCGTCTGCATGGCGCGCATTGAAGCATAGGCCCCCGGGGGAGCGCAGGCGTAAGCAACGCGATCTCCGGGCCGGACGTTTGCGACGTTGGGTCCGACGCTTTCGACGACCCCCGCCGCCTCCAGTCCCGGCACACCGCCAGGCGCGACCAGATCGAAGCGGCCGCTGCGACAATAGACGTCGATGAAATTGACTCCGACGGCGGACTGCCGAATGCGCGCTTCACCCGCGCCCGGCTCTCGAATCCGCACCCTCCGCGCTTCAAGAACCTCTGGGCCACCGTAGCGGGTCAGCACGATTTCGACGCCGTCGACACCCCCTCCCGCGGCGATTGTTCGGGGCGTCCCGCGGGCGGCGGCTGAACCGCCACGCTCTCCCCTCAGAAAACCGCGCATCGCGGCGAAGCCCGCCTCGATGATATCCTCGCGCACAAAACGGGCCAGGCGATCTCGCTCGGCAGCGGACGGCTCGAACGAGGCGCGCCATTCCCACAAGCAGGCGTCCTCACCCGTGACTGGCCTCAGCCGGACATGCGCCACGTAGTTGCGCAGCGGCGCAGGCGCCTCGAGGATGCAATAGCCGAAACTTAGTTTCGAGTCGGAGAGATAGAGCAACTGCTCGCGGATGCGCGATCCGTCCGTCAGCCTGAAGTCCCGCACAGCGCCGATCCGATCGCCGGTTTCTCCGCCTTCGATCGTGCTGGTTTGGACCGCGGGATGCCAACGACTATGACTGTTGAAGTCGCGCAGGATCGACCAAAGCTCGCCGACAGGCGCACCGATCACGGTCGTACGGCGGATATCGACCTTCATCTCAGCGCGCGAAGCGAGCCTTCAAGGTGCTGAGACCAGCCGCGAACACATTCGCGCCGATCGACTGGACGAGCCCGTCCTCCTTTTCCGGGGCCGCGTCGAACTCCGCGGTCCATTCCGCGAACGTATGACCGACATCGGTGATCGGGATAAGGCGAAAGTTCGAGATATAGTTCTCGACCCCCATCGGGCTTTCGAGGATCGAATACTCGAACGTCATTTCGTAGTCGGAAAGCGCAAGCAGGCGTTCGCGAATTCGGCCGCCATCCTTGAGAGTGAAATTGCGGATGCAGCCGATCTGGTCGGACGGTCTGTTCTGCTCGATGCGGCTTTCCGCCACGAACGGGGTCCATTTGGGCAAAGCGTTGAAGTCGCGAACGACAGTCCAGACTGCATTTGCCGGCGCCGGAATCACCGCCGAACTGTACACTTTCGCCATGGACGAGCCTAACGGTTCTCATCGCGATCAGCGATGGAGGGCGGGTCGGTCCCCGGCTTGTCCTGCTTTTGGCTCAGGTTGGCGATGTCCTTGGCGTCGCGCAAAACTTCGGTCAGGCGACCCAAACTGCCGCCCTCAATGCCGATCTCCTTCATCAGACTATCGATCATCGGCGCCTGGACGCGATAGCGCAATGCCGAATCGATGACTTCGTCCGTCACGTTGCGATGTCCGCCGGCCGCGCCGTTGCCCCCGTCGATATGGAGGATCTTGATGGCCTCGATCTTCTCCATTGGCCTAACGCTCTCCCGCACAATGCCTTCGATCCGATCGAGCAGTTTGCCCCGGAAGCGAGACAGGCGAGCCGCCTCGCTGAGCGTATTCTCCGCTTCGTTGACCTGCATCGCACCCTTGGCGTCGACCTCGTAGCGCGCGGCTGCGGCCTCCGCCTTGATCTTTTCCGCCTCCGCCTCGCCCGACGCGGTGATCCGGGCGGCGTCGGCGAGACTCACGGCGGCCTTCTTTTCGGCCTCCGCCCTGCGGGTCAGCCGCAGGGCTTCGCGTTCACTGTCCCTCGCTGCTGCGATCAATTCGGTCGTCTTCCGACGTTCCGCGATTTCGCGCTCGCGCGCCGTGATGGCTTGCTCTTCGGCTTCGATCGCCTTCGCTCGCGCTCCTTCTGAAGCGGCGATGGCGACGGAGCGTTCGGTCGTCGCCCTCGCGATCGCGATGGCGCTCTGGATCTCCGCGAGCTCGATCGACCGGTCTCGCTCCACCTCCAGGCGGCGAATCTCGCCGTCACGCGACACGCGCGCCTCTGTCAATCCCCGTTCGGTCGCGATCCGCGCCCGTTCGACCTCTTCGCCGGAGGTGATCTCCGCCTCCTCGAACGCCTGCCGCTTGGCGATATTGAGCGCATCCAGCGCGCGCTCGCGTTCGAGCCGGGCGGAATCGAGCGCACGCTCCTGAGCGATACGGGCCGTCTCGACATCCTGAGTCGCGGCAATCTCCGCCCGCCTCTTCTCAGCCTCTGCCTGAGCGAGTTCGGCAGCCTTGACCGCGAGCGCGATCTGCCGGCTGATCTCGACGATCTCAAGCGCACGGCGGCGCTGCACTTCGAGTTCACTCTGCTGCCGTTCACGTTCGATACGGGCGGTCTCGAGCGTGAGTTCGAGCTTTATCTGCGCGGTTTCCGTCAACTCGCGCGAGCGCATTTCCGCCTCATCGATCAGCCTGCGGCGCGAGATTTCCCGCTGCTCGATCTCTTCCTGGTTCTTGATCCGGGTCTCGGCTAGGCTCCGCTCTTGAAACAGCCTCGCCTTCTCGACCTCTTCGTTGGCGGCGATCTGCGCCTGCTCGCTCTCCCGCTCCCGCTCGGCGCGGTCCTTGGCGAGGGCAAGGCGCTGCGCCGCGCGCCGGATTTCGACGTCGTGCTCCTGCGCCAGCCGGGCGTATTCGCCTTCCCGCTCAATATCGAGCGCCTGCCGCTGCGCATCTAGGTTCTGGGTCCGGATCTCGATCTGGGTGCGCTGTTCGATCTCGTTGCGCATGCGCCGGCGCGCTTCTATCGTCTCGGTCAGCTGGGTGAGGCCCTCGGCGTCGAACGCATTGGAGCTGTCGAAGAATTCGAGGCCGGTCTGGTCCAGGTCAACGATGGCTACGCTCTCGAGTTCCAGGCCGTTTTGGGCGAGCCCTTCGCGGGCGGCGGCCTTCACCGCCTCGGCGTACTCCTGCCGCCGTTCGTGCAGCTCCTCGAGTGTCATTTGCGCGGCCCCGGTCCGAAGAGCGGCCGCAAACCGACCCTCCATCAGTTCCCGCACCCCGTCCGACTCCAGGGTGCGCCGGCCGAGCGTCTGGGCCGCGCGGCTCACCTCCTCGCGGGTCGAGCCGACGCGAACATAGAAGTCGGCGACGACATCAACACGCATTCGGTTCTTGGTGATGAGACCTTGCGTCTGGCGACGGGACACTTCAATCCGCATCACATTCATGCCGACCGGAGTGATCTCATGCACGACCGGAACGACAAATGCGCCGCCGCTGATGACGACCTTCTCGCCGCCGAGACCGGTACGAACGAACGCTGTCTCCTTCGAAGAGCGGCGGTACAGCCACCGCAGCAGGTAGACAGCGATTACGATGAGAATTGCAACGACGATCAGCCAGAGGATCACCGACCCGACAGTTTCCGCGCCCACCGCGATATCTCCCTACTCGCCAGATTGGCCGAAAGTGATGGCTTTGAACTGCCTGCTCTGGTCGACCATGGCGCGTTCAGTCGGCAGCCGCTCCATCGAAGATGCGCCGTAGAAACCGTGACAATGCCGAGTCGACTGCAAGATGTATTGGGCGTCCGCCGGTTCGGACACCGGACCGCCATGCGCGAGCACGATCGTCTGTGGATTGACGGCGAGCGCGGCCCCGGCCCATTCGTCGATGAGCGCGGGGCACTCCTTGAGCTTGCGGCCGGTCTTGGCCCCGATCGCGCCGCCCGTGGTCAACCCCAGATGGCAGACGATGATGTCGGCGCCCGCCTTGGTCATAGCGGCTGCGTCGGCAGAGCTGAACACGTAAGGCGTCGTCAACATATCCTTGGCGCGCGCGAGCGCGATCATTTCGACTTCGAGCGCGTAGGACATGCCGGTCTCTTCCAGATTGGCGCGCATGATTTCGTCGATAAGGCCGACTGTGGGGAAGTTCTGCACGCCTGAAAAGCCCAGACGCTTGAGGTCGTCCAGAAACGGATCGAAGAGACAGAACGGATCGGTGCCGTTAACGCCTGCGAGCACCGGAGTTCGCTTGACCACCGGCAGCACTTCATGCGCCATTTCGCGGACGATCTCGTTGGCGTTGCCATAGGCGAGGATTCCGGCCAGAGAGCCGCGTCCCGCCATGCGGTATCGACCGGAATTATAGATGACGATGAGGTCGATGCCGCCAGCCTCCTCGCATTTGGCGGAAAGGCCCGTCCCCGCGCCGCCCCCGATGATTGGCCGGCGCGCTTCCTTCATCGCCTGCAACTTGCCGAGGATAGCCTGACGTTCGAGACGGGGCATCAGGCTCTCCGCTCGCGGCGCGGTCCGACGGCGAGGAACGCCGCCACCACCGCCGAGACGAAAGCATCGTCGTTGACGTTCGCCTTGACGCGCTCGATACGCCTTCGCGGCGTCTGGCGAACCGTTTGTTCGAGCGCATCGAACAGGGCCGCGTCGGCCTGCGGGTCGTGAAATGGCTTGCCCGGCGCGTCGAGCGCAGACACGCCTCCCTCGGGAAGCATCAGACGAACTGGGCCTTCCATCCGATTGAGCCTCTCGCCGAACCATTCCCCCATCGCCCGGTTCTCATCAGGCGTCGTGCGCATCAGGGTGACGTTCGCATTGTGGACGACGAAGCGGCGGTTACGAAATTTCTCGGGCACGGTGTCGCGTGGGCCGAAGTTCACCATATCCATCGCCCCTACCGACCCCACATATGGCAGTCCAGTGCGGATCGCAGCCCCGAAGCGGTCGCCGTCACACGGGAAAACCCCGCCGACCAGCATGTCGGCGACTTCGGTTGTCGTCAGGTCGATCATCCCGGCGAGAAGCCCCGAGTCGGCGAGGCTCTCCATCGAACGGCCCCCGGCGCCGGTCGCGTGGAACACCAGACAGTCAAAATCGCCTTCGAGCCTCTGGGCGATGCCTTGCACGGCGGGCGTCGTCACCCCGAACATGGTCATGCCGATCGCGGGCCGCGCAAGACGGCGTCGCGCTTCCCGCTCTTCGGGCGACGGGCTTGCAGCAATCATGCCGGCGAGCGCATGCGCAGCGTTGCCGAGCACTTGCTCGGTGATCGCATTGACGCCCTGAACGTCCGCGACCGAATAAAGCATCATGATATCGGCCGAGCCGACATAAGGAGCGACCTGGCCGGACGCGACGGTCGAAACCATGACCTTCGGTATGCCAAGCGGTAGACGCCGCATGCCCGCGGTCGCGAGGGTCGTGCCGCCCGAGCCGCCGGCTGAAATGACGCCGCCGATCCCGCGTTCGCGGTCGATCCAGCGCGCAAACGCTTCCGCCATCGCGGTGACCGAAGCGCCGCGATCGCTGGAGAAGACCGCGGCCGAACCGCCGGGATGCATAGCCGCCACCTGCGGTGGGGTGACGTCGGCGCGCGACGGCTTTCCGGACGTCGAGAGGTCGACCGTGCGCACCGGCACGCCGTATGCGCGGAGGCGATCGCGAATGAAGCGCAGTTCCGCGCCTTTGGTGTCGAAAGTTCCAACAATCAGCGCCGTCCGGCCGATCCGTTCCGCGAAGGGCAGGGGAAGCAGCGGACGCGGCTCGCTGACAGCTGCTGCGGGCGCAGGAGTCGCTGAGGCAGTCGGCCGCAAGCCCCAGCGATTGGGCAGATAATCCGCGCGATAGACCGGCGCATCGCCGTCGGCCTCCGCATCGCCCCGCGCAACGCGAAACACCTGAACCTCGGCGGCCGAAGACGCCGATACAGGCGCAGGGAGCGCGGCGCTGCTGTCGGTTTCGTCCTGGCCGTGTCGGCCGACGCCCAGCAGCCTCTGTTGCAGCTCCCGGTCGGCGGCGAGCGCGCTCGCGTCCATGATCCGATTGACGCGCCCATTGACCATGATCGCGATATGGTCGGAGACCGAGGTCGCGACCCCGATGTTTTGCTCGACGACAAGGACGGCGAGATCTTCCTCGTGGGCGAGACGGATCAGGAGATCCCGCATCTGAGCCACGATCATCGGCGCCAGGCCTTCGGTCGGCTCGTCCATCACCAGAAGGCGCGGATTGCCGAGCAGCGCGCGCGCGATCGCCAGCATTTGTTGCTCGCCGCCGGACAGTTGGCCGCCGCCGTTCGCGCGCCGCTCGGCCAGGCGCGGAAAGATCGAATAGGCCCGTTCGACCGTCCAGTCGCCACGCGCCCGGGCGCTGAGCCGCAATGTCTCATCGACCGAAAGGCTCGGCCAAAGGCGCCGCCCTTGCGGGACGTAACCGACGCCGGCGCGTGCGATCTTATGGGGCTCGAGTCCGACCAGATCGCGCCCCTCGAAACGGATGGTCCCGGAGCGCACCGGCATCAGGCCGACAATCGCGTTGCACAGCGTCGTCTTGCCCATGCCGTTGCGCCCAACAACGGAGAGGACCCCGCGTTCAAGCGTGAGCGAGACGCCTTGCAAAGCGTGCGACTCGCCGTAGTAGACCTGAAGGTCCTGCACCTGCAGGATGGCCTTCGTCTTCGGAGCTGTGTCGGCGCGGGACTTATCCATGCGCCGACCCGAGATAGATCGCCTGAACGTCGTCGTCGTCCTCGATCTCCTGCGGCGCCCCTTCCTTGAAGACGTGGCCGTTGTGCATGATCGTCACATAGGACGCGACGCGCAATGCGACGTCGAGATCATGTTCAATTATGATGTAGCCGATATGCGTCGGCAGAGCGTTGAGAATGGTGACCAGTTCGCGCCGCTCAGTAGGAGAGAGTCCGGCCGCAGGCTCGTCGAACAGGATGAATCGCGGCGCGCCGGTGAGAGCCAGGGCGATTTCGAGCTGACGCTGCTGGCCGTGGCTGAGGGTCGACACAGGCTTTTCAAGGATATCGTCGAGTTGGACCGAATGGGCGATCGTTCGGGCCTGCGCCATCGGCGCGTCGGCCGCGCCCGGACGCAGCAGGGAGAGTCGGTTGCGCGAAACGCCACGACAGGCGACGAAGATGCTGTCGATCACGGTCAGGCCGGCGAAAAGCTGGCTGATCTGATAGGTCCGGCGAAGTCCACGCCGAATCCGCTCGTGGACGGGGAAGTGCGTCACATCCTCGCCGAAGAAGCGGATGCGGCCGGACGATGGAGGAAAATCGCCCGTGACGGCGTTGAAAAGCGTCGTCTTGCCGGCGCCGTTGGAGCCGAGCACCGCGCGCCTCTCGCCGGCGCCGACCCGAAGGTTGACGTCGGCGAGCGCAACCAAGGCGCCGAACTGACGGCCCACGCCTTCAAGCTCCAGCGCGAATGTGGAGTTCGAGGAGAGGCGTTCGGCGACGGCCTGGTCGACCATGGCGGCTCTTGTTTCAGCGGCTCATGATGGACTTCACTTGCAGTCCGGGTTGTCGCGATTGGCGACGCCGAGCTTGAGGAAGTCCGATTCGGGAATCCCGAGTGTCTGGTTTACCGCCGGGATGACCTTCACGACCTTGTTGTAGAGATGCCCGTCATCGGCCTTTGCGACCTCGGTCAGGTAATTGTCGGCGATCGCCTGGCGGTTCTTATCAAGCTTGACCTTGCCCGTCGGCGTGTCGAGGTCGAGAGTGGCCAGAGCCTCGCGGAACTTCGCCTGATTGTCCGACAGATCGCCCTTGACCTTGTCGAGCGCCGCCAGCATCGCCCTGGCCTCAATGTAATAGCCTTGCGCGAACAGCGACGGGGACGGGAACCCGTCCTTGTACGCTGCCTTGTAGTCGGCGACGAACTTCTTCCAGGCCGGACTATCGTCGTTGTCTGCGATCGGGCCGGCCGCAGGCGTGCCAATCACGTAGTCGCGCTGCTTGCCCTGGGTGCCGAGCACGGTCTGGTCGACCGTGATCGAGCCGCCGATCAGAGGCGCGGTTCCGCCAGCCTGCTGATATTGAGTGAGGAAATTGACGCCGTCGGCGCCGCCAAGCGCGACATAGATCGCATCGACCTTGTCGGGGATCGCGGCGATCACCGACGAGAAGTCCTTGTTGCCGATCGGCACCCAGAACTTCTTGGGCACGTGGCCCCCCGCCTTGCAGAAGTCGGCCATGAAGCCGAATACCTGCGTGTACGGGAACGAATAGTCCTCCGCGACAGTAACCACCGTATGGTAGTGCTTGTCGTTGTAGGCGTAGGAGCCGAGCCCGGCCATCCATTGCGCCCCGTCGGTCGTGAAGCGGTAGAAATTCGGGGCCGGATCGCGCAACGTCGTATCCTGCGCAGCCGACGTGCCGTTGATGAAGGTGACGTTCGGCTGGGTCTTGGCGTAGTCCTTCACCGCAAGCCCTTCGTCGCCGGAGAGCGGCCCGATCAGAATTGCGACGCCGTCCTGCTCCACGAGCTTGCGGGCAGCCTTCACGGCGCTGTCTGGAGAAGCGTCGGACGAGCCCTTGATGATGTCGATCTTCTTGCCGCCGGCCATGTAATTGGCCTCTTTGAAGGCGAGCTCGGCGCCGCGTACGCTGTCCTGGCCGAGGACCGTGAACGGCCCTTCGAGGGTCGCCAGCAGGCCGACCTTGATCGAGTCATCCGCCAAGGCCGCCCGCGGCGCCAACGCCGCGCTCGAGAGCACGGCCAGAGCAATCATCGTTCCATGCGTTTTCATTTGCTTCCTCCCAGATTGGAGGCCCTTCTGGACCTCCATTGAACAGGCTTCCCCTCAGCTCATGCTTCGCGCAGCGGTCTTTGGGCGAGCGCCGGCGCGACACGCCGCCACAAACCGAGAACGCCGTCCGGCGAAACAAAGACGACGATGAGGAAAATTGCGCCGATCAGGGTATTGAAGCGATCGGCGCCGACGATATCGATCGCGAAGGTCTTCAAAATCACATAGAGCGCCGCGCCGAGAAATGGACCGATCGGATGCCGCAAGCCGCCGATCACGGCGATGACCAGCACGCTGACGACCTCGCTGACGCTGACCGTGCCGGGCGAAATCCGCCCATTGAACCAGACATAGAGCACGCCGGCGGCGCCCGCGATGAGGCCGGCGAAGAAGAAGGCGGTGACACGCAGCATCGTCACGTTGTGTCCGACAGCGCGCGCCCGGCGGGGGTTGTCGCGCGACGCCATTAGCGCCAGCCCGAAGGTCGAACGGGCGGTATAGACGATGGCGCAGTACAAGAGCGCGGCCACTACAAGGCAGAGGTAGTAGAAAGGAACCGCGTTGCGCCATGCGACGCCGAAGACGACCGGAGGCGCCACGCCGCGAAATCCGGAATGGCCGTTGAACAGCCAGTAATTCTGTTGCGCGAGGTAGAAGAAGGCCACGGCCGTCGCGAGAGTGATCATGATGGTGTAGATGCCAGCGGTGCGCACGGCGATCGCGCCGATCAATGCGGAGACGATTCCGGCGATCAGGATCGCCACGGGAACATAGATCGCCCAGGGCCAGTTGAAGCCGAGAACGGCCGTGCCATTCGGTCCAAGGATCGCGACGACGTAGCCCGCGACGCCGGCCACGGTGAGCTGGGTCATCGAGACCATACCGCCGTAGCCGGCGAGAACCATCAGCGATAATGCGATCATGCCGAGAATCAGCGTCTGCGCGCCAAGCTGGAACACCACGAAGGGCGAGGCGACGAGTGGAAACAACACCAGGGCGACGCCGAGCGCCGCAGTCGCTGGCGTAAGCTCCGTCGCGACGACGTCGTCCGCGGCGGGAGGTCGTACGGGATCCGCAAGGCGTGTTCGCGCGTTGCCGATGATCCCCCGCGGCCGCAGCGCCAGGGTCAGGACCATAATGACGAAGGTCAACACGACGCCATAGGTCGGGAAATAGACGAGGCCAAGCTGCTCGGCGAGCCCGACGATCAAGGCGCCAATCGCCGCGCCGACGATCGATCCCATGCCGCCGACAATGACGACGACCAGCGACGCCATCAGGTAGCGGACGTCCTCGCCGGGTGCGACCGACAGCGCTGAGCCGCCGATCACCCCGGATAGCCCCGCAAGAAACCCGCCGATCGCGAAAACGCCGACGAACAACAGGCGGACATTGACGCCGGTCGTCGAAAGCATCGCGCGATCGTCGACGCCGGCGCGGATCATCGTGCCGAACTTGGTCTTGTTCAACGCAAGCCAAAGGCCGACCCCGATGACGATGGACGCGGCGAGAACCACAAGGCGGTATAGCGGGTATCGCAATGTGACGATCTGCCCGTTCGCCTTAATCGCGGTGATGATCGGGGTCGCCACCGCACCGTCAAGCCAAGGCGGAATCGAGAACTGGTAGGTCTTGCCGCCCCAAACGGCCAGCATCAGGTCGGCGGCGACGATCGAGATGCCAATGGTGACCAGCGTCTGCCGGAGCTCGTCGCCGGTCAGGCGCTGGAAGACAAGAACCTGAAGCAGCGCGCCAATGACGGCAATGGCAAGCGCACCCGCGATGACACCCACGAACCAGTTGTCGCTCCAGAGCGCAGCGTCGTAGCCGATATAGGCTCCCAGCAGGTAGAGCGAGCCGTGCGCGAGGTTGACGTTGCGCATGAGGCCGAAGACCAGCGTGAATCCGCTGGCGACGAGAAAGTAGAGGCCCGCCAGCGTCACTCCGTTGAGCACCGCGCTGACGAAGGTCTTCTTGCCGTCGAGCAGCCAGTCGAGCCAATCCGGCCAGACGCCGAAAACCATCCAGAGCATGATCGCGGCCGCAAACAATGCGACGCCGATCCATAGCTGGCGCGCCGTCGGCCCCTGAGCGGGATTTGCGACCGTGAGACTCACGCAGTAAGCCGCCGGCGCTGTTCATTCATCCTGGGCGCCTTATGGAACTCGCCGTCCTTCATAATCGCGAGGAGGCGCGTCTTGTCCTGCAGGACGCGGACATTGGCGGCCGGGTCGCCATCGACCAGCAGCAGGTCGGCAAGATAGCCCTGCTTGATCATGCCGAGTTCGTTCCCCATCCCCATGATCTCGCCGCCGAGGCGGGTCGCGGCGACAAGCGCCTCCATCGGCGAGAAGCCGAGCAAGTCGACAAAATACTCGAGATCCTTCGCATTGGTGCCCTGAGGCGTCCAGGCGAATCCGTAGTCGCCGCCGATCAATACGCGAATGCCGCGACGATGCATTTTTCGGCAGGTTTCGACAGCATGCTCGAGTTCGCGTTCGTATCGCATGGTCATCGGGGTTCCTGGCTTGATGCCATATTCGCCCGCGTTGCGCGCGGTATTGATGAGCCATGCGAGGCCCGGGGCGACGAAATGTCTGTCCTTGGCCGCTTCAAGCATGTCCAGCGCCTCTTCGTCGGCGAACGAGGCGTGATAAATATTCGCTATGCCGTGGCGCACGCATTGCTTGATCGAGCCGGACGAGCGCGCATGGGCCGACAGGCTCTTGTTGCGGAGCTTCGCCTCGCGCACCGCCATGGCCACCTCTTCCTCGGACATCGGTGTTTCTTCGGCCGCCATCCCGGTGATCTCTTCGCCCGAAAGATTGAGTTTGATCGTGTCGACGCCATATTTGATCAGCGTCCGCACCGTGCGCCGAACCTCCTCGGGACCGGAGACGACGATGCCGAGATTGAGGCCTTCGTGCGGGATGTGGGAGGGAGCGGAGTCGCCGAGGCCGCCGACAGTCGTGATCTCCGGCCCTGCGGCCAGATAGCGCGGGCCTGGTATCATGCCCTGATTGATGGCGTTGCGGACGACGACGTCGAGGCGGGGCTTGGCCGCGGCCGCGCCGCGTCCCGCGGTGAAGCCGGCGTCGAGCACGAGCTTGGCCATTTGCGCGGTGACCAGCGTGTGCTCCTCGGGAGGCATCATCTGGATCGGGTCGATCCCAGGCGCATTATTCCACGAGAGGTGCAAATGCGCGTCGCAAAGACCGGGCATCAGCGTCGCGCCCATCCCGTCGATGACTGTCTGCCCGCCTGCGCCCTGGCCGTGCGACAGGCGCGATGCGCCCTTCGTCACCTGCCGGATCCGATTGCCCTGGACGACGACCTCGCCGCTGTAGGGATAGTCGCCGGAGCCGTCGATAATGCGCACGTTGGTGAAAACGACGCCGTTCGATCCGCCGATCCTGTCGTCCGCCATCGCGATTTCTCCTCCCGTGTTGGTTCGCCGCTCTCAGACGCTGCGATCAGTTCAGGACGCGAACGCCCGGATATAATCGGACGCCAGCCGTGCGCATTGCTTCGGCTCTTCGAGCGGCGTCCAATGGCCGCAGCGCGCCAGAATCCTGACCTTAGCGCTCTTGATCGCGTCCGCAAGGGCTTGCACGGCCGTCGGGGGAGCGATCGGATCGTCCTCGCCGGTCACGAGAAGCGCCGGGGGGCGCAGGCGGCGGAGGTCGACCCCTCCGGCGGCCGCCAGCGCCTCGCAAGATTGGGCGAAGCCCTCTGGGTCTTGGCGCAAATGGCTTTCCCGGACATAGGCGAGGGCGATGGGATTGATGGACTTTGTGGCCGTCGAGAGCCCAGCCGCCGCAACGGCGTCGGCGACTGCGATCATCCCGTTCTGCCTGACGAGACGGGCGCGCTCCCGGAGCCGCTCGCGCGCGGCGTCTCCGGGCGCCCCGATCGGGCCGAACAGCGTGAGGCTCAGGACGGTGTCCGGCGCCACTGCGGCGACATGCAAGGCGACGAGCGTTCCCATCGAATGCGCCACGAGATGCGCCGGCGCCCCTGCGACGGTCCTCAAGATCTCGCCCACGGCCTCGACCAGCGACTCCATCGTGATCTTGGCGAAGGGCAGGGAGGATCGCCCCGCGCCCGGCAGATCGGGGCGGATGCACCGGAAGCCGCCGAGCGAATCGAGCAGCGGCTGGAAGGAGCTCGAGCTGGCGCCGAGCCCGTGCAGAAAGACGATCGGCGGTCCCTCGCCATCGATCTCGAGCTGGATCTGACCGAGCGCCGCGCCGCTCATGGGCGCGCCGCGCTGAATTCGTTTTCGAGGATGCCGATTCCGGCAATCTCGATCCGCGCGACATCGCCGGGAACGAGATATTTTGGCGGCTTGAAGCCGATCCCGACGCCCGCCGGCGTTCCCGTAGCAATCACGTCGCCGGGCATCAGCTTGACGCCTGCTGAAATCGTCTCGATGATCGTCGGCACGTCGAAAATCAGGTCCCTCGTATTGGCACTCTGCCGGAGCTCGCCGTTGATCCAGCACCGGACCATGGTGTCCTTGAGGTCGATCTCGTCGCGGGTCACGGCCCATGGACCCATCGGACAGAACGTGTCCTGCGACTTGCCGATCAGCCATTGGCTGTAGAGACCCTGAAGGTCTCGCGCAGTCACGTCGTTAATGATCGTGTAGCCCCAGACGTGATCGAACGCGTTCGCCGCCGTGATGCCGCGTCCGCCCTTGCCGATGATGACCCCGAGTTCAGCTTCGTAGTCGATGGCCTCGGAGACCTTATGGTCGATCGACACGGGATCGTGATGCGCAATGACGCAATCGGGCACCTTCGAGAAGATGATCGGGTGCTTCGGCACCGCGCCCGAAGCGGCGCTGGAATCAAAGCCGCTTGCCGCGAATTCATGCGCGTGCTCGTGGTAGTTCTTGCCCACGCAAAAGATGTTCCGGCGTGGGCGCGGGATCGGCGCATCCAGAGTCGCCTCGCGCAAGGGCATCGGCGACAGGACGTCCGGCAGAGTGGGGCGGTCGATCAGGGCGAGGACGCCGATCAGCGCTTCGGATTCGGGTACATCGAACGCCGTGACGGTTTGTCTGCGCTCGTCCACGATGCCGACGCGCCGCTCGCCGCCCACTCGGTAGGTCGCAACCTTCATAGCCCTCAGTTCGTATTCTTGGTCCCAAATCGTTTTGCAGTGGATTGATTTCGACCGGAGCGCGGCGCAGGCGACGGAAATACTCCCAATTCCCCGTCCCTGTGGAAGGGCGGCAACTGCTGTTCGACCTATGTTTATCCCGCCTCTGAAAATCTCGCTTCCTAGGGCTCGCCGGTCGCCGGATGGCCGGTCGTCTCGCTTTGTCCGGCTTTAGATCAACGTATCCACCTTTTGGTACGTTATTCAACCCCAAGCTGAAATGCACGACGGCCCATTCTTCGAGCGTCCGGATCCCACTGCGTTGACCCATTTGCCGTAATGGCCGCTATTTGCGCGAAGCCGACTGCAGGAGTTGACGGGAAGCAGACACAGTAAGTCGTCGCTAAGGGATCCCATGAGCCGTTCCGGGCAATGTCCCGTGTCGACGCTCAGTGGTCACTCCAAATCGAGATGCTTGTTTTAGAAGGGGATGCGCAGGCCGATTGTCGGGTCGACGTTTTGCGTATAGAAATTCGCAATCCTCCGCACACGTTCGAGACCATCAGGCCGCCGTAGACGTCGAGCTTAACGGGCTTATAGTCAATGAAACGAACGACGCATCTGAAGGGTGGCGGTCAGATACCGGTGAGTGTTTCTCTAGATAAATTGCGGAGCAAAGACCGCTTTTTTCTGTTATCGATTATCAGTGTCGGCAGGGAGGATCAGGTATGAACAAAATCGCTCTTGTTGCGTTGGGGTGCCTTGCGCTTGGCGCTTGCGCCACCCCCACGCAGACCGTGGGGACGGCCGGCGGCGTCGTCGCGGGCGCAGCGATCGGCGGTCCGGTCGGAGCAGTGGTCGGCGGCGCTGTAGGCGCGGTGGCGACTCGGCCCGGCTCTGTGCTCGGCGGTCCTGGCCATCGCTGCCGCTACCACGACCGATATGGCCACGTTCACTACCATACCTGTCATTAGAGAACACAAGAGCGCCCTCTACACGACTGTTGCCGTCTGGGGTTTCACCCCGGGAGCGGTGTCGGTGTGGCGCGATTTGCGGAGGCGGTCGAGTCAGTCGCCGAGGCGTCTCGATCGACGTTAAGCGAACATGTCAGATGGGGATAGCGCCAGCCGTCTCTCAGCGCGGCTGGAAGCCTCGGTCATCGAACTAGCGCGCACGCGCGCGCGTATCGGTCGCATCAAGTCGTCCCGCGCGCGCGTATTGCTCCGATTGCCATTGCCAAAGCCGAATAGCGCCAGTCTATTTCCTCAACGCAGCAAGCGCCGGGTGTCCGTCGTCAGATGATTTGAGACATATTGCCGGCTTCCAGAAGGGAGGCTCTGGATCATCTGTGATTGAGATTATGCGGCTTTCAGTTGATGCTGCAAGCGACGACGGTTTGCGATTGTCTGGCGTTTGATCCTTTCGCGTTTGAGGAGGATGGCCTCAGCGCGCCCGAAGTAGACGTCAGCCGGGGTAAGATTGTCGAGGCTCTCGTGATAGCGGGCATGGTTGTAGTGCGCCACGAAGGCGGCGACCTGGCGTTCGAGATCGCCGGGCAGGTAGTAGTGCTCAAGCAGGATGCGGTTCTTGAGCGTTTGATGCCAGCGCTCGATTTTGCCCTGGGTCTGCGGATGGTAGGGCGCTCCGCGGACATGCTCGATGTTCTGCTTGTCCAGCCAATCGGCCAGATCGCTCGCGACATATGACGAGCCGTTATCCGACAGCAGGCGCGGTCGGTGAACGACGGTCATGTGATCGAGCCCGGAGGCCGCGAGCGCCAGATCGAGTGTGGCCGTGACGTCCTGCGCTTTCATCGTCGCGCAGAGCTTCCAGGCGATAATGAAGCGCGAGAAGTCGTCCAGCACGGTCGAGAGGTAGTACCAGCCCCAGCCCGTGATCTTGAGATAGGTGAAGTCGGTCTGCCAGAGCTGGTTGGGCGCCGTGGTCTTGTCCCTGAATTCCTCGGCCGCTTTGATGACGATGTAAGCCGGGCTGGTGATAAGATCGTGCGCTTTCAGAAGCCGATAGACCGACGCCTCTGAGACGAAAATATTCTGCCTCGTCGGTGAAGCGCACCGCCAGTTCCCGCGGGCTGAGCTCGGGTTGATCCAGCGCCAGGTCGACAATCTGGCTGCGGATAGCCTCTGGGATGCGGTTCCAGACCCGATCCGGCCGTGAGGGGCGATCCGCGAGGGCCTTCCGGTCCGCCGCCTTGATACCGATCATACCAGCGGTAGAAAGACGATCTGGGAGTGCCGAGTTTCTCCAGCGTGCGTCGAGCCGGCAAATGGGATTGCTCGACCAGCCGGATGATCTCGATCTTGTCGGATGCGGAATATCTCATGCCTCGTCTCCCCCATCCGCGATCATGCTTTTTTTGAGCAGTCGGTTTTCGAGGGTCAGATCGGCGACGACCTCCTTCAAGGCTTGCGCCTCGCGCCGAAGATCCTTCACCTCGTCAGAGGTCGCAGCGCGCGCCGTGTCGCCGGCGAGCCGCCTTTTACCGGCCTCAAGGAACTCCTTCGACCAGCCATAGTACATCGATGAGGCGATGCCCTCGCGGCGGCAGAGCTCGGCTATGCTCTCCTCTCCGCGTAGCCCTTCCAGCACGATGCGGATCTTCTCTTCAGCTGAAAAGTGTCGACGCGTCGCGCGCCGAATGTCCCTGATCGCGTCTTCCGCCGGCTGCTTTTCCGGCCCGGATTTCTGTCTCATCTTCGCTCCTTGCGGCTACGATGATCCAGAAATCCTCCCTACTTGAAAACCTCACGCTGTCTCAAAGGCGCTGACGTCGGACACGGCTATTGGCGGTAGAAGCGCTGGTTCTCATCTATCCGGTTTGGAACGAGGGGTTTCCTGCGATCCTAAAAGGCTTCTTCGACCGCGTCTTCATTCCGGGAGTAAGCTTTACGACCGGCCCCGACGGCGCGCCGGCCCCGAACTTGCCGAAGCTGCGAAAGCTCGCTGCGGTTTGCACCTATGGCGCTAATCGCTCGACTACGTTCTTGCTTGGAGATCCGCCCAAGCGCGTGGTGAAGCGCCTCGTGCGGTCAGTGCCAGGCCACGCCGTTCGCTGCGATTACCTCGCCTATTACGATATGGACCATTCCACCGCTGAGAAGCGGGCAGCCTTCCTGGAGAAGGTCAAGCGAGCATTCGAGACGTGGTGAGATTATCGCGGAACGAAACCGATAGCTTGCCCGTTTAATAGGCGCCACGATTCGAAAACTGAAACAAAAAGGAGGCGCACATGGGCCGCTCGATACTGCTTTGGCTGCTTGGCGTGCCAATTCCCATAATCATAATCATCGCTCTTTTGTACCACTGACACTGCGTCGTCCTCTGCCTTCACTCTCGATTTCCAAGGAGCTTCTATGTCCAACGCGGCTTTGAATGCCCGTTCCAATGCCATGTTGAATGCGCAAGAAGAACCAGGCGGTCTTGAAAGCGGGGCCTCGGCGGTGTCGTGGGGTGCGATTATTGCGGGCGCGTTTGTCGCGTCGGCTCTATCTCTTGCGCTGCTAATGCTCGGCGCCGGCATCGGCCTCGTATCAGTCTCTCCGTGGTCCAACAACAACGTCTCGGTTACGGCCTTCGGTATCCTCGCCGCGGCCTGGTTCATCGCTGTTCAACTGTTCGCATCGGGAGTCGGCGGTTATCTGGCGGGTCGCCTGCGCACTCGTTGGGTCAGCGTCCACACAGATGAGGTCTATTTTCGCGACACGGCCCACGGCCTCATCGTCTGGGGTGTGGGCGCGATTGTAACCGCGTGGCTGCTGACGTCCGGCGCGGCGTCCGTAGTGAGCGGAGCCGCGCACGCGGGCGGCGCCGCCCTAGGGGCCGCCGGAACTGCGGTCGGGGCACCGGCGGCTCAAACTGCCGGTCAGGCGGCCTCAAGCGAGGGGAGCTCGGCAGCGTATTTTACTGACATGCTATTTCGCACTGATCATCCGGATACCTCGGGCGATCCAGCCGCGGCGCGGGCTGAGGTGGGACGAATTCTTACTACCGACGCCCTATCCGGCGAGATGCCGGCTGCAGACAAGGCTTACGTTGCACAGGTCGTAGCGGCCCGTACTGGCTTGAGCCAAGCGGACGCGGATAAGCGGGTGTCCGAGGTGGTCGAACAGGCGAAGAACGCGAAGGATAAGGCGATCGACATTGCGAAAGCCGCAGCCGATGCCGCGCGCAAAACCGGCGTCTATGTGGCCCTGTGGGCGTTCATATCGCTGCTGATTGGCGCGTTTTCCGCAAGCTTCATGGCGACCGTCGGCGGGCGCGTCAGAGACGATCTGCCGATTGCGGGGTGACGCTGCGAGTCTCCAATTCGGCAGTGGATTGGGTGTACGCCAGAGCGCAATAATCAATTCGCTCAAAGAGCGGTCGCCTTTTGCAGGAAAACGGGGACCTCTCAGCGGGCGCAGCATACCGCAGTCCTGCTGAACAGGCGTAAGATCAAGTCGACAAAAAAGGTCGTGCGCCCAAGGACTGGAGCGGGCGCGAAGCAGATGGCGCGCTCGAACTCGGGCTCACGAGAAAGCGCGCCCGGACAATCAAGCATGAAAGATGTTCGTCAAACGGGGCGGACAAAGCGGCCGCCAAATGACTATCCGAGTGTCTTTGGAACGCCCACCGGATCCGCGTTGGGAGCCCTGATTTGCTCGAACGTGCATTGATGCGGCGCCTTGTCCGGGCGCCAGCGCACCAACTTCGTTCCGTGGCGAAATCGATTGCCGGTGACATGGTCGAACCGCACCTCAACGACGAGCTCCGGTCGCAACGGCTCCCATTCCCCGCTTCGCTCGGTGCTCCAGCGGCTCGGACCACCAGGGGCTTTTCCGGTGAAGCCGGGTCCCTCGCGGAGCGCCTCGACCCGCTTGGTCAAGCTTGGTCGTTCCTTGTCTGTGATGGTGGCGGTGAAGCCGACATGATCGAGCTTGCCTTGGGCGTCATAGAGCCCGAGGAGCAGGGATCCGACTTTCCGGCCGCCGTTTTCATAGCGGAAGCCGCCGACAACGCAGTCAGCCGTCCTAAGGTGCTTCACCTTAATCATCGTCCGTTGGCCAGGCTCGTAGGCGCGCGCCAGTTCCTTTGCAATCACGCCATCCATTGCGCCGTGGCCCGCATCACGCAGCCATGTTTCCGCAATGGCCAAATCGGTCGTGGCGGGAGAGATAATGAACCTTTTTGGGATCTCCTCATAAGCCATGAGGGCTTCCAACAAATGACGACGTTGCTTGAGGGGCCGGTCAATGGTGACAGAGCCATCCGGCGCCGCCAAAATGTCAAAGACGACAAGTCGTGCAGGAATGTCCGCGGAAAGCCTTCGGATGCGAACTCTCGGCGGGATGCAACCGCATCTGCAAAGCATCGAAAGCAAGCCGCCCGTCGACCTCGATGACTAACTCGCCATCGAGGACGAATCGCTCCGAGGTAAGCGTGGCCAGCATTGCGACCACTTCTGGAAAATATCGACCGAGTGACTTGCCCGATTTGGCGCGCAAATCTACGGCCCTTCCCGCCTTGAAGGCGAGACACCGAAAGCCATCCCATTTAGGTTCGTACTGCCAGGCGTCCGCCCCTTGCGGGAGCCGCTCTGCAGACTTCGCCTCCAGCGGCGCCGTCTCGAGCGGAAGCGGGAACTCTCCTTCTTGCTTCGTCTTCGTCGCAGGTTTGCGGGAAGGAGCTTTCTCGTGGTCCTGGGTTGGCCGGCGAGCGACTATGACGCGGCTCCTACTTCAGGCTTTCGGCGCCGCGTTAACCCGGACGGTCGTTGTCGGTCCGGCGATCCGTTCGCGCGCCTGAACCATGATATGATCCATTTCTAAGCTGCTCGGCTCCCCTTGCCCAGACGCTTGATCGCATCCGCGAGTGCCCGTTCGCCGTCGTAGTAGTCCCCCCACGCCTTGGTCTTCCGGAGGAGGGCCGGTACGGAACGCACGGTGAAGCGCTTTGCATCGAGGTCCGGCTGCAGCTGCGCCCAGGTCAACGGCATCGAAACGGTCGCGCCCGGACGGGCGCGGGGTGACAAGGGGGCGACGGCGGTCGCCATGCGGTCATTGCGAAAATAGTCAAGAAAGATTCGGCCGCCGCGCAAGCGCTTCGCCATGTTGAGAATATAGCGATCGGGGTCTTCTCGCGCCAGTTGCAGGCAGACCTCACGGGCGAAGCTCTTGGCCTCCGGCCAGGTTAGCGCGTTCTTCTTGGCGAGTGCCAGGGGGGTGACAACGTGCAATCCTTTGCCGCCTGTCGTCTTACAGAAGCTTACAAGGCCAAGTGCATCCAGCCGCTCCCGCATTTCCTTTGCCGCAACGACGACAGCCGAGAAAGGCACGTCTGGTCCGGGATCCAGGTCAAAAACGAGGCGACCGGGGATTTCGGGCTGCGTGGGCTGGCAGTTCCACGGGTGTAACTCAAGCGCGGCGACTTGAGCCACCGCCGCCAGCCCCTCGAGTCGGTCGATTTGAAGATAGGGCTTGCGGTCGCCGAAGACGGTGACGAGGTCGAGGAGATTCGACATCCCAAACATGGCATGGCGCTGGAAGAATTGCTCCCCGCCAATGCCATCGGGAACCCTAATGATCGAGCAGGGACGTCCTTCGATATGGCGCATCATACACGGCCCCACCGCCTCGAAGTAGCGCGCGAGGTCGAGCTTGGTGACCGGATCGCCATCGCCCGCGTCAGGCCACAGTGGCTTCTCGGGCTTGGAGATGAGTACACCCATGACGAGCGGTTTTTTTTCATCAGACGGCCTGGCTTTCCGCGCTCGGGCCGACGCCGGATTGGCGAGCGAGACGGTCTCGGCCGGCGCGGGCGTCTGGGTTTCGACCTCGGACGCTGGCTTGTCCTCGCGTAGTCCTTTGAAGGCGGCCTGGCGCACCATGCCGTCGCCCGTCCAGCCCGCGAATTCGATCTCGGCGACGAGCTCTGGCTTGAGCCAATGGACGCCCGCCTCTTTCCGGGGCGCCTATCCCAGTGAACGGAGAGGTCGCGACTTCCATAGCTTTCAGTCGCGGAAGCAGTTGCTTGACCTTGGACTCGCTATAGCCGGTGCCAACCCTGCCGATATAGACAAATTGATCGCCCCGATGCACCCCGACCAGCAGCGAACGAAAAGCACCCTCCGTCGTGCTCCAGCCGCCAATCACCACTTCGTGTCCGGCCCGGCATTTCGCCTTCCGAGTTTTGACTGCGCGACCGGGTCACGAAAGGGATAGTCTTTGGCCGGATTCAGGATCGAAGAAGTGCGCTTGCGCGGTGTCGAACGAGAGCTTTACAGTTTCGCCTTCATAGATCCGCATCCGCTCCTTTAACACCGCCACGATCTCAGTCTCGCCCGCATGCGCGATTAGATGAGTCTCCGAGCCCGTCGGTTCGACGAGAGAAACGACGGACTCGAGCTCCGCTTCCGGATCAAACCGGACCGCCTCGGGCCGAATGCCGAACAAGACCTTGCGTCCGGCCCATGCTGCTGGCGTTGACCCTATCGTGGCCGAATGTCCGTCAGGCAGCATGAGCCGCGTTCCGGCGCCATCAATCGTCCCCTCGATCAGATTCATCGCAGGCGAACCGAGAAAGGTCGCGACGAACCTATTTGCGGGATGGTCATAGAGGTCTAGAGGGGCACCAATCTGCTCGACGCGTCCGCCGTTGAGGACCACGATTTTATCGCCCATCGTCATCGCCTCGACTTGATCATGGGTGACGTAGATCGTCGTCGTTTTCAGGCGGCGTTGGAGCTCCTTAATCTCGCCCCTCACCTGAACCCGGAGTTTCGCGTCGAGATTGGATAGCGGCTCGTCAAACAGGAATACCTTCGGATCGCGCACGATTGCGCGCCCCATGGCCACGCGCTGTCGCTGACCGCCGGACAATTGCCTCGGATAGCGGCCGAGTAGCGGTTCGAGCCCGAGCGAGGCAGCGGCCGCTGCGACTTTCCGCTTTATCTCGTCCTTGCCCAGCCGGGCTAGTTCCAGAGCGAAGCCGAGATTTTGCGCTACCGTCATCTGCGGATAGAGCGCATAGTTCTGGAACACCATGGCAATGTCGCGCTCTTTCGGTTCGAGCTTGTTGACCACACGGCCATCGATTGCGATTTCGCCGGCGGTGATTGTTTCAAGGCCCGCGACCATGCGCAGCAGAGTCGACTTGCCGCAGCCGGAGGGCCCGACGAGCACGACGAACTCTCCATCGGCGATGTCGACGGTCACGCCTTGAATGATCGACACGGCGCCGAATGATTTGCGGACGTCACGGATCTGAACGGACGACATGGGACGAAGTCCTCCTGTTGTCGCCTTATCGCCCTGCGGGTCGCGCGGGGCGGATGCGTATGGCTCGGTAGGGCTTGGGCTGCATTTCGACCGCGAAGGCCGCGATTGGTTTCGACTCGGTCAGTGCGCCCCCACGCTGTCGCAGCCGCGGATAGACCGGACATGGGACGCGCTTGGCCGGCTCGATCGTCATGTTCCATGCGTCGATGACGTCGACGTCATAGTCGCGATCGTCCTTCGGCAAGCCGGCGGCCCAGAGTGCCGGCTGATGCTCTCCGAAATAGATCAACTTGTAGTCCCCCTCGCTCGCGCAAGACACGCGCTGCCAGGGCCACTCATCGGTCGGCGACGGAGTAAGGCCATTGGCGACATCCTCCTCTAGGATCGAGCGTAGGAAGGCAACGCGCTTCCAGTGTCACGTTGCACGAAATCTGGGTCTGATTGACTCTTGGTGCAAGCGACGCCGGGTGCGACGCTCCCGATGATGCTGGCCGGCTGGCACCTTGCGACGGTATGCGGCAGCAAGGGGCGATGAAAACATCGATTACATGGTCACCCGGGGCAGGCTTGAACGTCGTAGGCGTCGAACGGCGCGAGCGGGCGTGGACGGTCACGGTGGACAGCCGGCAGCCGACCTTCTGCCCGGGATGCGGCGCACAGTCCAAATCGCGCCACAGCACTTACTGGCGAACGCTCTGGGATCTATCCGCGCAAGGAGCGCCGGTCATTGTTAATGCCCGCCTCGGGCGCTGGAGGTGTCGAAACCAGCTGTGTGATCGGCGCATCTTCACCGAGCGCGTGCCGAGTTTTGCGGCGCCGTTCGCGCGCCGGACCGCCCGCCTGGCGGGAATCGTCCGGCTGCTTGGCCATAGCGCTGGCGGACGGCCCTCGGAGCGGCTGATGAGACGGCTCGGGATGCCGGTCAGCGACACGACGATCCTGGCCGGCCTGAGGAAGCACGCCAGGGCTCGGTCCGAAAGCAGCGCCGTGGCCGCCGTCCATGTGGCTGGCGTCGATGATTGGGCGTGGCGGAAGGGCTCCAACTACGGGACGATCATCGTTGACCTGGAGCGTCGTGAGGTGGTGGACGTGCTGGTGGATCGTTCGGCGGCGACCACGGCCAGTTGGTTCAAGGATCACCCGGACGTGGAGGTGGTCAGCCGCGATCGTGCTGGCCTCTATGCGGAGGCCGCGCGTGAGGGCGCGCCGCAGGCGAGGCAGGTCGCTGATCGTTTTCATCTGCTGCAGAACTTCCGCGAGACCATTGAGCGACAGCTTGGCGGCTATGAGGCGCCGATTCCGGAGTCTCACGTCAATCCTGACGATAGTCAGGCTACGTTGCCGCTTCTGGCGCAGTCGGATTGTGCCTCTGACGCTGTCACGCAGACGCGCTTGATGCGCCGTGGGCGCCGGGCTGTCCGGCAACAGCTATTCGACGAGATCCGGGCTCTTTTTGAAGGGGGCAGTTCCGTCGGGGAGATCGCCCACAAGCTCGGTCTTGGTCGCCGACGGGTCGAACGGTGGGTCCGTCGCATCGATTTGCCGGACCGCAACACAATGGCGTCAACCCCTTCCACCCCGGCGTATTTCGGCGTTCTGCTGGAACGGCGGTGGGCCGAAGGCATTACCAAAGTCCGGCACTTGTTCGCCGAGATACGCCATCGCGGCTATACCGGGTCCTTCAGTCATCTGGCGCGTTTCCTTGCACCCTGGCGCAGCGGCGAGCCTTCTCTCGAGGGTGACGAGCAGGAGGAGCCAGCCCCGGTCCGTGTGCGAACGCTGGATCCAATGACCGGTCGGGTGATCTCGCCGCTCACCGCTGCGGCGCTTTGCGTCAAACCCCGCGGCCAGATGACCGCCCGGCAGGTCGCCAACGTCGATGCGCTGAAAGCGGCGTCCGCCGAGTTCACAGCGATGCGGCGCCTGGCGATGCGGTTTCGAGGCCTGCTTCGCGGTGGAACGGCGGAGGGGTTGGACGCTTGGCTGATCGATGCGCGCGCGTCTGGGATCTACGCGATGCAGCGTTTTGCGAAGACGATACGCCAAGACCTGGAGGCGGTGCGGAACGCTATGTCGGAGCCTTGGAGCAACGGGCAGACCGAAGGACAGATCAACAGACTGAAGACCCTCAAGCGAGCCATGTATGGCCGCGCCGGTGTTGAGTTGCTCCGCGCTCGGATGATGCCGTTGTAGGAAAGCGATTTGCACCAAGAGTTAATCAGACCCCGCCAAGTTGGCTCCCGACAAAAATCCACGCGCTGACCGATCGAGCGGGAACATGGCAAGAGACCACGACGCTGGTGGGCAAGGTGAACCGCACGCTGCGCGGATGGGCGAACTACTTTTCGGTAGGCGCGTTCAGCAAAGCGTACCGGGCGCTTGACGCTTACACAGCGGTGCGGTTGCGCTGGTGGTTGCGCTATCGCGTCTCGCAGCGTCAGTCGCGGCGTGCTCGAGAAGCCTTCGCAGAGTGGCGTTCTCCAATTCAAGTTTGAAATCGCCTGCGCTCATTTCCGCAAAACCCGCGAGTTGGGGCACTGATACCGGCTAGCAGGCTCGCGGTCGATACTCCCGCAGCCCCCGATCCGCGCTCCGTCAACCGGAGTATGGACACGATGGACGCAAACGCACCGGCCCAAAATGAAGGTCCATTCTTTATGGTGGCTCCTCCAAAGACCACTGTCGGAATGCGCGTCAGCGCCTCCCTGCTAGCTCTCGCAGCGTGCGTCGTGCCCTAGTAGCGGGCATTGAAGGTCCAAGACATTCTCATGGTCTGAAATGTGGGTCATTGGGCGTCCGACCTCAGTATCGCCTCCTGCGAACGCGGTGACCGGGATTGCCGGAGCAGCGGGCACAACGGCCGGATATCACCTCGTGCGTAGTTTCCGACGCTGTTTGCGCGTGATCGTTAGGTCTAAGGACGATCGTGCCCGGTTGACTGCTCTCTCGCAGACCCTGGGCGAATGGGCATCCGGCGTCGTGACGCGGAGCCACGTGGAAAAGGTTCGACGATGTCGGTTCACCAGGATCACCCGGCCGCTCCCCAATCCAGGCCGGGATTGAAGCCTGTCGCCAACGACAATCTGCAAACTCGGCCTCTGGCAGAGGTCGAGAAGGAGCTCGGCTCTTCGCCCGATGGCCTCACAGAAGCCGAGGCCAAAAAGCGGCTGATGCAATTTGGCCCCAACGAGATCGCGGAGAAGAAGACCAACGAGATCCTGAAGTTCCTCTCCTATTTCTGGGGTCCGATCCCCTGGATGATCGAAGCGGCGGTGATCCTGTCGGCGGCGGCTCAGCATTGGCCGGACTTTGGCATCATCCTCCTTCTGCTTCTCGCCAACGCCGTGGTCGGATTTTGGGAGGAACATCAGGCGGGCAACGCTATCGCCGCCCTGAAGGCGACGCTGGCGATCAAGGCCAGAGTGAAACGCGACGGCAAGTGGGTCAATCCGGCGGCGCGTGAGCTCGTGCCAGGCGACTCGATCCGCCTGCGTCTCGGCGACATCGTGCCGGCAGACGCGCGCTTGTTGGACGGCGACGAGATATCGGTGGACCAGTCGGCGCTGACCGGGGAGTCCTTGCCGGCCACTCGCAAATCGGGCGACGCCGTGTTCTCCGGTTCAATCGTTCGTCGCGGCGAAATCGGCGCGCTCGTCTATGCGACAGGCGGCAAGACCTACTTCGGCAAGACGGCGGAACTGGTGGAGACGGCGGTCACCGTCAGCCATTTTCAGAAAGCAGTGCTGAAGATCGGCAACTACCTGATCATCCTCGCGCTGATCCTGGTCGCGGTCATCGTCGGCCTTGGGATCTATCGCGGCGAGCCGATCCTGACCCTGCTGCAGTTTTCTCTCGTGCTGACCGTTGCGGCGATTCCCGTCGCGATGCCGACCGTTCTGTCGGTGACCATGGCGGTCGGCGCGCGCCTCCTGGCAAAGAAACAGGCGATCGTAAGCAAGCTGGTCGCGATCGAGGAATTGGCGGGCGTAGACGTGCTGTGCGCCGACAAGACCGGAACCCTGACCCAGAACAAGCTCACGCTTGGCGATCCCTTCTGCCTCGATGCCACGACCACCGGTGAGCTTATCCTCGCCGGCGCACTGGCCTCGGAAGCGGCGAACAACGACACGATCGACCTCGCGGTCATCGGCGGCCTCAAAGACAAGGAGGCGCTGAAGCCGTATCAAATTACACATTTCACGCCGTTCGACCCCGTGCACAAGCGGACCGAGGCCACGGTCAAGGGCGCGGACGGAAAGATATTCAAGGTGACCAAGGGCGCGCCGCAGGTCATCCTGGCGCTGTCGGCGAACGCAGCGACGGCGAAGTCCGCAGTCGACAAGGCCGTCGACGACTTCGCAGCCCGCGGCTTTCGGGCGCTCGGCGTCGCGCGAGCCGATGGCGACGGCGAGTGGCGGCTTCTCGGCGTCCTGCCGCTGTTCGATCCGCCGCGCGAAGACGCCAAAGCCACCGTCGCGACGGCGGCTGAGATGGGCGTGAAGATCAAGATGGTGACCGGCGACGCTCTGGCGATCGCCCGCGAGATGGCCAAAACGCTGGGGATGGGAGCGAACATCCTCGATGCGAACACGCTCGGCGACGCCAAGACCGAGGAAACGGCGGCGGTGGCCAAGACCATCGAAGATGCGGACGGCTTCGCTCAGGTGTTCCCCGAACACAAGTTCCATATCGTCGACGTGCTGCAGAAGCACGGCCATATCGTCGGCATGACCGGCGACGGCGTGAACGACGCCCCCGCGCTGAAGAAGGCCGACTGCGGGATCGCAGTATCTGGCGCGACGGATGCGGCGCGCGCGGCGGCGGCCATTGTGCTCCTCACGCCGGGTCTCTCGGTCATCATTGACGCAATCAAGGAAAGCCGGCGCATCTTCCAGCGGATGAACAGCTACGCCATCTACCGGATCGCCGAGACGCTGCGCGTTCTCCTGTTCATGACGCTGGCGATCGTCGTCTTCAATTTCTATCCATTGACAGCGATCATGATCGTCATGCTGGCGCTGCTCAACGACGGCGCGATCCTGTCGATCGCCTATGACAACGTCATCTACAGGAAGAAGCCCGAAGCGTGGGATATGCGCACGGTTCTCGGTGTATCCACCGTTCTCGGCGTCATCGGGGTCACTTCCGCATTTGGCCTCTTCTATCTCGGCGAGCGCGTCTTCCATCTCGACCGCGCACATATCCAAACGCTGATGTACCTCAAGCTGTCGGTGGCCGGTCACCTCACGATTTTCCTGACACGCACCCGCGGACCATTCTGGTCTATCCGTCCCGCTCCGATATTGCTCCTCGCGGTCTTCGGCACGCAGGCGGTGGCGACCCTGATCGCGGTCTACGGCCTGTTCATGACGCCGCTCGGCTGGGGCTGGGCGTTGTTCGTCTGGGGCTACGCCGTGGCCTGGTTCCTCGTCAATGATCGCGTAAAGCTGCTTGCCTACCGCTTCTTCGATCCCCCGAAAGCCGCGGCCATGCCCAAGGATCGTCCCTTGACGCAATCGGGAACCGCTGCGGGGCTCGCATAGAAGGATCCAATCCATCCGCGATCTCAATGGCGCGCTTGCCGAGAGCAGATCGTGATGCCGAGATGGGGACGCTTCCCGTCCAGTTGCATGAGATCGTCGACGTCGCGATCATTTGCGGCGACGCCGGGGGTAGTGCGAGCTAGAGGTGGCTGCACTCTCTATCCGTCTCCGCCGCCAAGTTTTCGGCTCCGAGCCAACCCCCGGAAAAGCCCGCGCGGCGAAGCCCAACGACAAGATAGGCGCATCGACGGCGGATGAGATTCCAAACGAGGCCGGTACGGTAGTTCTCGAGCATCAACAGCATCGGCCCCTGGTTAATTCCGAAGTGGAACGGCGATACCCATGGGCGCGAAGAACCGGACCTCTCCGCCATGGTGGCGTTGAATGTGGCTTTGAAGCCATAGCCGTCGTTCTCGCGCAGCTCCAACGTCTCGAAATGCGTCAGCGACGGCTGCACGATCTCGGGCGCGAAGGGGAGAGAGGCAGCAACCGCCCAGGGAGCAATGCTGCCATCGTCAGGGCCGTAAGGCGCGCCCCGAGCTTTATAGCCGAAGAAGCGCCTCTTTATTCCATTTATCATGTAAGTCGCCGGCCCGGGACCATCGCTCGCTGTAAATCCCCAAGAGTTTTCGTCGTAGGCGCGGAAGTCAGAGGGATTGTCCATCGTGTACCCCCGCTGGACGTGGGTCGCGCGGCGGCTGTTCTCGAAATAATCGATGCCTTTGCCGCGCATAAAGTCGTCCTGAATTTCTCGGAAATCGATCCAAATATGCGAGAATTGGTGAATGAAGAGCGGGCCCGCGTAGAGAAGCTCGTAATCGTAGATGGTCCGCCAATCGTAAGTGGAGGTCCATCGCGCCCAGCTTTCGCGAGGCAGCGGATGCGTCGGCGAGCCCAAACCGAGCAGATAGAGAATCATCGCCTCGCAATAACCCTGCCAGCGGTAGCGGAGAAAGCCGCTCTCGGGCTTCCAGCCATGGGTCACTGTTAAGCCGCCATTGCGCGCCCAGTTCCAATCCGCGCGCAGGTAGAGTGCGTCGGCCAGAACGCGGATTTCGCGTTCGTCTTCGCCATCGCCGCAGAAGTACGCAGCGATGGTCAACATGCCGGCAAGCAAGATGGCGCTGTCGATCGTCGACAACTCGCATTTCCAGACCCGCCTTCCGCTCGCCATGTCTAGAAAGTGGTAGTAGAAGCCTTTGTATCCGGTCGCGTCGACGCCAGCGCTCTGGTCGCTAGTGTGGAAAAAGCGCAAAGTCGCTAGACTCCGCGCGATTGCGTCCGCACGGGGCATGAATCCGCGCTCCACGCCGACGGGATAGGAGGAGAGAGCAAACCCAACAGCAGCGATGCTCGCTGGTGATCCGGGCTGGGTTTTATCTGCGATAAGTCCGTTAAGCGGGTTCGCTTCGTGAACGAAATAATCGAACGTCTCGCGCTGCAACCCGTCCAGGAAGTCAGAACTGAGCGCGTGATCATTCACGATTGAAGCTCCGCATAGGTAGTTTCCAAGGCTGCCATCGGCGGTCAATCTCGCGGTAATGCCGAGGAATTCCAAAAATCCGTTTCAATGATCTATCGCAAGGGTCGGTGCTGGGATACCGCCCCTTTTCACGCCTGCGCTCATTCCTCCCAAAGCGCGATCATTTCATGAGTAGAATCCGAGGCTGCCTCCGCGCCAAACGTTATGGCTAGCTCGGACCTCCGCGCAGAAACCCTGCGCCGCTTCGGATCGTGACGACACCTAGCGCGATTGAGCAGGCCGCTCCGACGGTGGACCGATCAGAGGAAGGACCTTCGGTCATGTTTTCCATTGAAGCCTTTCTCATCTTCTTCGTCCTTTTTGCCATCGTCGTCTGCCTGTCGGCTTCCATTCGCATCCTGCGGGAATACGAACGGGCCGTCGTCTTCACCTTGGGCCGCTTTGAGACGGGTCAAGGGCCCAGGTCTCGTCCTGCTGGCGCCCTTCATTCAGGAGATGGTGCGGGTGGACTTGCGCATTCAAGTCATTGAAATCCCCAGCCAGGACGTCATCTCCCACGACAATGTTTCGATGAAAGTCGACGCGGTGCTCTATTTCAACGTCGTCAATCCCGAACGCGCGATCATCAAGGTCCAGAACTATCTGCCGGCCACGAACATGCTGGCCCAAACAACCTTGCGCGCCGTGCTCGGCCAACATGAGCTCGACGAAATGCTCTCCGAGCGCAAGAAGCTCAGCGCCGACGTGCAGAGCATTCTGGACGCTCAAACGGAGACCTGGGGCATCAAGGTCAGCAATGTCGAGATCAGAACCGTCGAACTCACCGAAAACATGGTGCGAGCGATCGCCAAGCAGGCCGAGGCCGAACGTGACCGGCGCGCCAAAGTGATCCACGCCGAGGCGGAGTTCCAAGCCTCGCAGACGCTCGTCAACGCCGCCAAGATCCTCGGCAGCATTCCCGCGGCTATGCAGCTCCGCTACCTCCAGACGTTGACCGAAATCGGCGCCGAACAGAATTCGACTGTCGTCTTTCCCATGCCGATCGACATCATGAAGCCCTTCCTCGAGATCATCGAGAAAGCGGATCGTTCGATGCCGCGCCCCAACGGGTCGGACAAAGCGGCAGCCGCCTTGGAAAGTCCCTTGGAACATTGAACGCCATTTCCGTAGCGCAGCGAGAGGCATAACGACATGAACGTTCCCGTTTTACCGCGAGACGTGCCCATCCCCGAGGACTCCTCTGCAAAGGGGCAGGGGGCATTGGACGCACAGGAATGCCAGCAGCTCGACGCCTACTGGCGCGCCGCCAACTACCTCTCGGTTGGTCAGATCTACCTCTACGCAAATCCGATGCTGCGCGAGCCTCTGACGCTGGCGCATGTCAAGCCGCTCGTGGTCGGGCATTGGGGAACGACGCCGGGGCAGAATTTCATCTACGTCCATTTGAACCGGGCGATCCGCCTCAATGATCTCGACATGATCTACATCGCCGGTCCAGGCCATGGCGGGCCGGCTCTGGTCGCCAACACCTATCTCGAGGGCAGCTACAGCGAAATCTATCCCGACATCAGCCAGGACGAAGCCGGAATGAAGCGGCTGTTCAAACAATTCTCGTTTCCTGGCGGGATTTCGAGCCATGTCGCGCCGACCACGCCCGGCTCCATTCACGAGGGCGGCGAGCTCGGATATTCGCTGAGCCACGCCTTCGGCGCCGCGTTCGACAATCCGGGGCTCATCGTCGCGTGCATCGTCGGCGACGGCGAGGCCGAAACGGGCCCGTTGGCGACCGCTTGGCAGTCCAACAAATTCCTGGATCCGATCACGGACGGCGCGGTTCTGCCGATCCTGCACCTCAACGGATTCAAGATCAGCAACCCGACGGTCCTCGCCCGCATCGAGCACGAGGAATTGGAACAGTTCTTCCTCGGCTGCGGGTGGACGCCGCTCTTCGTCGAGGGCGACGATCCTGAGACGATGCACCGACTGATGGCGGCGACGGTCGAAAAAGCCATCGCCCAGATCCACGCAATCCAGAAGAGAGCGCGAGAGAACAAAGACCCCGCGCGGCCGCGCTGGCCGATGATCGTCCTGCGTTCGCCCAAGGGCTGGACCGGGCCGAAGATCGTCGACGGCTTGAAGATCGAGGGCACGTTTCGGGCGCATCAGGTTCCCCTGCTCGTCGACGCCGGGCATCCCGACCATGTCAAGCTCTTCGAAAGCTGGATGAAGAGCTACAAAGCGGAAGAACTCTTCGATGCGAACGGAACGCTAAGAGCCGAGCTCGCCGAGCTCGCGCCGAAGGGCGCCCGCCGGATGGGAGCCAATCCGCACGCCAACGGCGGAATTCTCCTGCACGATTTGCAAATGCCGGACTTCCGCGACCATGCGGTCGCGGTCCGCTGCCCCGGGCGCCGTGAGCGCGCAAGACACCTTGGTGCTGGGCAAATTCCTTCGCGATGTGACGCGCCTCAACGAGGACAAGCGCAACTTCCGCATCTTCGGTCCGGACGAGACGCTTTCCAATCTTCTCGGCGACGTCTTTGAGGTCACCAATCGCCAATGGGACGCCCGCAAAGTCGACGACGATGAGTTTCTCGCGCCTCAGGGCCGCGTCCTGGATTCCATGCTCAGCGAGCATCAATGCGAGGGATGGCTTGAGGGCTATCTCCTGACGGGGCGGCACGGCCTGTTCAACAGTTATGAGGCCTTTATCCGCATCGTCGATTTGATGTTCAGCCAGCATGCGAAATGGTTGAAGGTCACGCTTGAACTGCCGTGGCGTCGCAAGATCGCGTCGTTGAATTACCTCCTCGCGTCGCACGTCTGGCAGCAGGACCACAATGGCTTCACCCATCAGGACCCCGGCTTCCTCGATCACGTGATCAACAAGAAGGCGGACATCGTTCGGGTCTATCTGCCGCCGGACGCCAATTGCCTATTGTCGGTGTTCGACCATTGCCTGCGCACTCGGCACTACGTCAACGTCGTCGTGGCGGGCAAGCACGCGCTGCCGCAGTGGCTCACCATGGAGCAAGCCGTCGTTCATTGCACCGAGGGAATCGGCATCTGGCAATGGGCGAGCAACGACCAAGACGCGGAACCGGATGTCGTGATGGCCTGCTGCGGCGACACCCCGACGCTCGAGGTTCTGGCGGCCGTATCGATCCTGCGCGAACATCTGCCCGATTTGAAAATTCGGGTCATCAATGTTGTCGATCTGATGCGACTCCAGCCCTGCGCGGAGCATCCGCATGGACTGAGCGAGACCGACTACGACTCGCTCTTCACCAGGGATCGGCCAATCATATTCAATTTTCACGGCTATCCGTCGCTCGTCCATGGGCTGACCTATCGCCGGACCAACCGGAACCTCCATGTCCGGGGTTACAAAGAAGAGGGCACAATCACCACGGCGTTTGACATGCGGGTGCAAAACGACATCGATCGCTTCCATCTGGTGCAAGATGTCGTCGATAAACTACCGCGTCTCGGCAGCAAGGGCGCCTATTTGAAACAGGCGATGCGCGACAAGCTCATCGAGCACAAGCACTACATCGACGAGCACGGCGAGGACTTGCCGGAGATCAGGAACTGGCGATGGGGCGCGCCGCAATGAACGCGAGGTCGTTCGTCGACCCGGTTTAGCCGGTAATCGCGCCGGGAGTACTGCTGGAATGGTCGACACTGCGCAGCGATCCGCCCGACCACAATTCGCCTTTCACCTGATTTGCGGGAAGCAATATCACTGTAGCGAAAGCAGCCGTATGCGTAGATTCCGAGTCTGGCGCGGCTAGGTACCGCCGTCTCAATTGGTCATGTGCGATGCAGGAGGCGTGCATGGACTGGAATCAAATCGCAGAAGGTTTGAAGCGACTCACCCGCACGATCGTCCCCGCGCGGAGCGCGGAGCCGGGGCGTGTCCCCGATGGCGATCGCGCTATGAGCGGGACCGCTTCATACGACGACCAGCAAAATAAGGCGCAAATGACGCCCTATCCTCCCCAAGATCGTGAGGAACGGAGCACTTTTTCGCTGCACATCGGTTGCTAGCGACCAGGTCGA
This sequence comes from uncultured Alphaproteobacteria bacterium, assembly GCA_963767245.1. Lineage (GTDB taxonomy): Bacteria > Pseudomonadota > Alphaproteobacteria > Rhizobiales > Beijerinckiaceae > Roseiarcus. The sequence goes on along the minus strand of CAVYDG010000015.1, from coordinate 3,209 downwards.
ATGCCGGTCGTCTTGTGTGGGTGGTTCGGCCCGAAGATTAGACGCCTATGGCCACGTGGCGCGGTCTGTGTTGCGGCAGGCTTGGATCGAAAAAGGAATGTAAAAATGGGGCTGTCCTGAGCGCAAAGCAAACGTGCCGACGCGTATCTGGAATGACCGGGAAATGCACGACCTTAGCGCGAGTCGGAAGCGGCGTCTTTATGATCGTGCAGGAAGCGGGCGATCCGCGACTTCAATTGGGCAGTGTCGCGTGATGCGCCGGACGCAGCGTGCTCGAAGAGTCTTCGCTGAAGGTCTGTGGGCAGACCATTCCATTCGGTGACAAGCGCCGCCCCGAGGCATTCGAGAACGCGGCGCTCCACGTCCAATAAGTCGCTGGTCTCATAGGGCAAAGGCCAGAGCGTGGCCGCCGCGCCGCCATCCTCGTCCCAGCGGTTTAGAGCGTTGGCCACGCTTTCTCCCGACGTCGGAGGCGTTCGGCGTTCTTTTTTGACCATTCTCTATGGTCGCACATTTCGGCCATAAGCGCCATTTGTTGAACCTGCCGGCAGAGGGCCGCGCGTTAATCAAACTGGCCCAGAACCAAACCGCCGGGTTCGGCCTCGCGCGCGGCTGGGGGCCCAAGGTTCAATATGGGTCTGATCGTCACATGAGTGGAGGAAGGCATAGCAGCTGGCAGATCTGCTTGGTTGCTCGATGGCATCGAAAGCGTTGGCGACGTTCGTCGGAAACTGCGACGCCCTCGGCGCGTGGCCTGAGTGATTTCCGAGGCTTGTTTCTTCGAGTTCGGCGGCGTCCAAGTGCGAAACAGCCAGAAGGCATACGCGGAATTCCGAATTGTCACGCGCGACGTTGAAGGCCCGAGTTCGGCCACGCAAGCGGATAGACCAATGCAAAGAGGAAGCTCCGTTCTACTGCGATCGATCTTTTCAGCGGCCATCGTCTGCGCTGTTCTCAGGGCCGCGGCCCTCAGCGGCGCTGATCGAGGCGGATCGCTTCCAAACGGGAGCGCCCGGGAAACAGGGCCGATCCTCGTCAGGTCAATTTCGACGATCAAGTCGCCGGTATGTTCCGCGATGAGAGCCGTAACAAGCGAGTCCGCGCCGGCCGAGGGGCGCGGTGAAGCTGCATTGCACGCCTGCGCGAACGTGCCGCCGCCGAGCCATGATCGTTCCAAGCCGGCGCGCAAACCGTCCGGCATTGTCCCGCTCGCGTTCCTGAATCCCGCGAGCCTCCGGCCAGGCTCGATGCCCTTTCGACAAACTTGATCGGGCTTGGCGAGAGCAGGGGCGGGATTGTCGGACGCCGCGGCGCCTCGCCGTCATCCGATTTGATCTCTCAATCCTGCGCCGCGGACGTGCGCAGCCCGGAGTAAGTAGTTTCCGAGGCTGCCTGCTCTCAGACCTCTCCCCTAATGTCCCAGTTCCAGACGCGAATGGCCTGGATGCACTCGCCGTCGTGCGTCTCGGCGATACACAAGGAGAGGCCCCGCCATGGATGAGAATAGAGCCGCCGGTTCGATTGAGGAAGTCAAAGGCGCCGCGAAAGACGCCATTGGGTGGGTTGTGAGCGACGCCAAGTTGCAGAGTGAGGGCGAGGCCGACAAGGCCGCCGGCGCGATTCAGAATTATGGTAGCGGCTTGAACGACGCGGTGCGCGACGCGGAAGCCATGAAGTCCGCGGGCCTCCTCGTAGCGAGCTGAAACGGGCGGGACTGCGGGCCATGAGCGCGATTTTGCCCATCATATTGTTGGCTATTCTCCTGGGCGGCGGCCACTACGCGCGGAGTCCGCGATCCTGATCTGCCGCGACGCGCGGTTCCGCGTCAGAGGAGCGCAAGTGCCTGAAGCGGACGCCGTATCATCGATCCTTCCGCTCCATATTGAGGAGACCATCGAGTCGATTGCCGGGCTCAACGCCGAGCACCGCGCGAACGCCACACACCATCAGCGCGCCGTCGATCGCATCACATCGCTTTTGGGCCGCGCCAGCTTCATCGCAACGCTGACCGCCTTCGTAGTCGGCTGGGTGAGCCTGAACTGCTTCGCCCTCGCGCTTGGCTATCGCGCGCCCGACCCGCCCCCCTTTGCATGGTTGGCGGGAGCATCGTCGCTAGCGTCCCTCTATTTGGTCATACTGATCCTCACCACGCAGAGAGGCGACGATCGCCTTACCCAGCGCCGCGAGCTGCTCAATCTGGAGCTGACGATCTTGAGCGAGCAAAAGATCGCCAAGGTGGTCGCGCTACTTGAGGAACTTCGCCACGACAGCCCACACCTCCACAATCGGGTCGATGAACTGGCCGAAGTGATGGCTCGACCGGCGGACCCTCAATCGGTGATCGACGCAATCAAGGAGAGCCATTCGAGTACATTGCCGTGAACGCAACGAGGACCACGTTTCGCGCCCGCCTTCGCGTTCCGACCCGAGAGCGGCTTGGCGCAAATGGAACGGGGGCGGGATAGTCGCGCAGTGCGTCGTGTCTTGGGCCTGTCGAGTAAGTACTTTCCGAGGCTGCCTTCTCTCGGATTTCTCCCCTACCGTCTGAATGCCAGACGCGAATGGCTCACCAGCAAAGCCGTCACGCGTCTTCGGCAACACGCTACGGAGAGCAGTTATGGACAAGAACAGAGTTGCCGGTTCGATCAAGGAACTCAAAGGCGCCGGCGAAGAAGCCGTCGGCAAGGCGATCGGCGATGCCAAGCTGCAGAGCGACGGCAAGACCGACAAGGCCGTCGGCAAGATTTAAAACGCCGTCGGCGGTCTGAGCGACGCGGTGCGCGACGCGGCGAAGAAACCGTAAAGCAGTCGCTCCAGACGACTTTAACCTGCCAACAGGCCGAAGTATGAGCACAATTCTCCTTGTCATAATCCTGATACTCATTTTCGGGGGAGGCGGGGGGTATTATGCACACGGTCGCTACGGCGGCGCCGGTCTCGGCGGCGTCCTCGGCATCGTCCTGATTGTGCTTGTCGTCTTGTGGCTCGTGGGCCGGTAGGTAAATCGTGCGCGCGGGGTCAGTCCCCGCACCGCGCGCGACTTCCTTCGAGGGCGGTAGGCGGGGCGAGATCATATGGGACGCCAGCCCGGAGGGATTGGGGCGACTGCGAGACGATGATCGTGGGGTCCGCGCCAAGGCTGTGTAGCGTCGATCTGGAGTTTCGCCATGCCGGATTTCAGATCAACAGCTTGAGATTGAAGCGCCCGA
>CAVYDG010000014.1:0-298996 GCA_963767245.1 uncultured Alphaproteobacteria bacterium | reverse complement strand
ACTCGACGACACTATCCTGCCGGCCAGCGGATGAAAGGCGTAGTAGATCGTCTCTTCGCTCGCCAGAATCCCGGCGCCATGTCGCTGTCTCGCCCGGCACGGGGAAAACGCATCTCGCCACGGCGATCGGCGTCCAGGCCATCGAGCATCACCGCAAGCGCGTCCGCTTCTTCTCCACCGTCGAACTCGTCAACGCTCTCGAACAAGAGAAGCTTCAGGGCAAACCCGGCCAGCTCGCGGCGCGGCTCACCCACTCTGATCTCGTCATCCTCGACGAGCTTGGTTACCTGCCGTTCAGCGCCTCAGGCGGCGCGTTGCTCTTCCATCTGCTGAGCAAGCTCTACGAGCGAACCAGCGTCATCATCACAACCAATCTCAGCTTCGGCGAGTGGGCAACCGTGTTCGGAGACCCGAAGATGACGACCGCTCTACTCGATCGTCTCACCCACCGCTGTCATATCCTCGAAACCGGAAACGACAGCTTCCGCTTCAAGAACAGCTCGGCAAAAGCCGCCAAACCCGCAAAGGAGAAATCTCGGAACTTGACGAACGCCTGACCCCGAAACCATCATCAAGCCGGGTCAGTTCTCAATGGAAATCCCGGGTCAAATCTCAGCGGAAATCGACAGAGCCGGCGACGGATTGGATCGTCTGCCGCAACGGGATCGCCAATGTGCGGACCGGCGAGCGGCGGCCGCACAGTCACAAGCTTAGGGCGCATGGCACGCTGGCATGGGATTGGCAACCGGATGCGGTGTGTCCGGTGTTCGATCGGTTTCTCCAAAGCGTATTCCCCCATGACGGGGAGGCGCATGCGTGCCTTGAGGAGTTCCTTGGGCTGAGTATGACGCTTGACGTCAAGGCCCAGAAGGGAATGTTGCTGTTAGGTGAAAGCCGGGCAGGCAAAAGCACGATTATTGAACTAGCCGCGCGCCTTGTTGGGCCAGATGACTTTATCGCAACCTCTTTCGACCATTGGCAAAGGACTGACCTGTCGCCGTGGCTGTTGAAGGGCAAACGCGTGATTGCTTTCCCAGACGTTCGGCTGAAGAAAGGGCAACAGTATGGGGCAAACTACGATCCCGGAGGCCTGCCGCATCAATCAAGATCGCCGTTGCTGAAGACGACCGGAGGCGACGCCCAGACCTTCCGAAAGGCGCATTCACAAGAGCAATGGACGGGAGTGTTGCCGGGCAAGGTTTGGATTGTGTCGAACGAGGTACCGAACTTCAACGATCCGGTGCTGCCGACTAGGTTCCTTAAGCTGTATTTCGGGATCAATCAAGAGAAAGCCGGGCGCATCGATGCGTTGCTTGGCGATAAGCTTCGCGCCGAGTTGCCGGGGATCGCAAGGCGCTGCCTGAGCGGCTATCAGCGAATGGTGGCGCGAAGAGACCGAACTCACGCGTCGCATTGCTTCGTGCAACCGGCGAGTGGTCTGGTGCTTGAGCGGGAGCTAGAGAAAGTCCAGCATCCGCACCGGGCCATGGCGCTGGCATGCCTGGAAGTCTCTGAGGACCCGGACGAATGGGTTGTGAGGGAGGATGCGCGTCGCGCCTGCGCGGCATGGTTGAGGCAGAACGACCATAAGGAACTCGCCGGGGCGCTTAAGTCACAAGACATGAGCGGCCACCTGGCGAATGTCTTTGACCACATTCGCCAGCTAGACAACCGCTATCGCTGGGTGCAGCGAGCCGATGGTCGCCGTCGTTGGAAAGGACTGCGGCTGAGCGCAGAAGGTCTAGCCGTTGGAGATGTTTGATCTTAACACAATAAGGTCGCAATCACCAACACAACACTGGGTATCGCAAGTCGTTCTCTACTGTAGAAACCTATTTACTTCCACGATTATAGTGTTTTATGTGTTATTAGTGTTGGTAGTGTTATAGGTAAGGATAGTATGGATATGCTATTCGATCCACTTGAGCCGATGAAGCAACCTAGACGCGACGAATACATGCCGGTTGCCGTGCCCCCCGACGCCTCACCGACGGAGTTCCTCCGGGCTGTGTACACTGACCCCGGCGTGCCATTGCCGCTACGGATTAGGGCCGCCGTTGAATGCGCCCCTTACGTCCACCCGAAGTTGTCGGCGATCTTCGATGTTGGCAGGGCCATGGGTCGCAAGTTGGAGGAGGCAATCGCACGCTCCGAAGGGCGGCTGCCCGAGCCCACCAACGAGGCAGATTGATACGTTACCCCGCAGGCTAGGCACGCCGCCAGGTGCCAATGTGCTCAAGGGATTTAGCCGCATGTAGCCACCTGTCTGCCTCAGTTTCTCGGCCCAGAGGCTCGGTCAGCCCTGGCTCTGCAGCTCGGCAGCACGGCCTCCGCAGGGTTCAACGTGGGCATTTCGTGACGCCCGTATCACTTCCCGAACACGTGCAAGGTTGACCGTCTCCCGACGCTGGAGCCGAACAAATTCCCCCATTATTAAAAATAATACATTGGCAGTATTGCGCCGCCGCCATAACCGGCCGTAATTTCAAACTTGGTAGATCAGCAGCGGTAGATTTTGGCGCAGTCGCCCCGTGAGATAGAACCGACCATGCATCGACATCCTGCGCATGACTTGTGTTGCCGCACAGCATGGTGATAGACAAAGAACAAATTGCAAAGATTAAGGCTAATCTTGGCGCAAACATACTGGGTATCCCTTCCCGGCCGGGTGAACCTTTAGTACAATCACAGATAGCGATTTCCGTCAAGCCGAACTACGATATTCGTCAATCGAGATACGGCGGTTCTTTCCTGAGCGCCGCTGGGATTGCGAGCTCTGCGGGTCACGCGGAGTTTTGACAATCCGCGCCGGCTTCCATAGCCTCCCATTGCAAATCAAAAGTTCAGTTCTCTGGGGAGAACATTGGCCGCGGAAGATGAGGAAAATCCGATGCAGGATTTGTTTCAAAAGTACGTTGACGATCTGAAGAAACTCCGTCTCGCTTTTCATGATGAGCTAGCGGCCCAAGCACGAGAGCTGTCAAAGGCGATGGGCATCTACGCCCGGAGCAACGAAGCCGCGCTGTCAGTGTTCATGGAGAAAGTTTCCGCTCGTGGCGCGGAGCTCGAAACCACAGCGGCGGCGAGGCTCGATCAGTTTCGCGGTCTTCCTGTAGGCGGCAGTCCGCCGAATGTCAGTGACGGACCGCTCCCACATGCCCCAACCAGTGCAGATCAAGAGAGAGTTGCAGCCGCCGCAGAGCGGGCGCTCGCGGACAGCCTGGATGTCGAGGTCGATCGGGATCGCAAGTCGGGCCGCCCGATGGTGCTTGTCAAATCAAACCCGGCCGCTTGAACTTAGCCAGCCCGAAGCCGACTGATCGTTGTGTGGCTCACGCCGAAGGTACGGGCGATATCAGTTAGGGCCTCTCCCGCCTCCCGTCGCGCCAGCGCCTCACGTCGTTGATGGGGATTGAGCGCAGGGGGTCGGCCCATGTGAACGCCTAGCGCCTTCGCGCGCTTGCGGCCTTCACTTGTTCGGGCGCGGATCAACTCCCGCTCAAACTCCGCCAGCCCGCCGAGCACAGTGAGCATGAGCCGCCCGTGCGGCGTGGTGGTATCGGCCCAGGCATCGGCAAGCGATCGGAACCCAGCCCCCGCCTTGCCGATCGCGTCAAGCGTGTTGAGCAAGTCCCGCGTCGACCGCGCCAGCCGGTCGAGCCGGGTGACAAGGAGCACATCGCCTTCGCCCAGCATGCGCAACGCTTTCGCCAGGGCCGCCCTTTCCGTAACAACGCCGCTTACCTTCTCGGCATAGACCTTGGCCGCGCCGGCCTCATGCAGCGCAGCCTCTTGCGCCGCGAGCGTCTGTCCGTCTGTGCTGACCCGCGCATAGCCGTAGATCGCCATGGTTTGTTCCCCACTTTCGACCATATCTTTCGCACAATAAAACATCAGCCGGATCAAGGTCAACGAAATTGTGCGAAACTTATACCTTTCGTTCAATTCGGCAGCTCTACCTAAACGATCTGGACGCAAGGTCGCGTGAGGAGTATCCTTCCCCCAAAAAGGGTGATCAAGTACACTTCGTTCTAATTCCGAGGTTCCTGTGAATTGGCGTATAGTACTGATCCTCAGCATTGGCGTATTGCTCGTAACTTGTCCAAAAATAACCGTTGCTCAAGACAGTTCGTCGTCAGTATTTCCATTTCTCCCCCTGTGGGAAAAGGATAAGGCCTTGGCGTTCGACAGGGAAAAATTCAATTCACTACAAGCACTATGGCTGGAAAAGCCTCTTACTGATGACGATTTGCTGACACTGGGAAAAGGTTGGTTATCTACGAGCACTCCTAGTTCATCAAACACCGCGTAAAAATCCTGAAGCAACTTGCTAGAAAAGGATCGGCCAGGGCAAATCTGACTCTCGGCTTATGGGGCGAAAACCCGGAACTTAGACCGATTGTCGGTGAACCTGAGACTTACTTGCTAAACGCGGCGAACGCGGGCGATGCTTTGGCTCAGCAAGCCTACGGCCGCAGCCGACTGAGGCCAGGCTGGGCTGACTACGACGCACCACTGGGAATCGACTGGCTTAGCAAGTCCGTGAAGGGCGGAAACGTCGCGGCGAAATCCCACCTCGGCTTTGCATATGAATTCGGCATTGGTACGAAACCAGACATTGCGAAGAGTGAACAATTGTTCAGCGAGGCCGCGGCCACCGGTCAACCGCGACTTCTGTTTAACTATGCCCAATTCAAGGTGCGAAATGGTGCCTCATTTTCCGACGAGTTGGTCGCTCAGTTGCTCAACCGCGCGGCAGCCGAGGGGGAGCCCGCGGCGCAATTCGTTCTCGCCGATCGCGCCCTCACATCAAAGACATCCGCTCAATCTATTGCGAGCGCCGTTCAGACGCTCACGTCCCTAGCCCACGAAGATAATCAGAGTGCGATGGTGAGACTTGGCGATTATGCGCTATCAAGCACTGGGAAACAGGACTTTACGAGTGCAGAAAAATGGTATCAGTTGGCCGCCAAGAACGGTAACGTCCGTGCGCAAGCCAAGTTAGGTATTCTATACGTCAACGAGTATACTGATCAGCCAGAAAAGTTCCAACTCGGGAAGCAGCTTTTGGAGACTGCCGCCGGTGAGGGAGACTATAATGCCCTCATTGAGTTGGCGTCAACCAACAGCACCCCAGATCTTGATCCGGTTAGCCGTTTTAGTAGTGGACTAACAGGTTATGAGCTCTCGGGGGGTTCTGCCAAGGCGGAATTCGACAGCATCAAACTTGCGGCTTGCGCCCCAACAAGTTCCCAAGAGCGCTGCGCGCCGACACCCGTATTCTATTTTACGAATTGCAAGGCAGACAAATTACCAGATGGGGAGGAACAGTACGAGAACCTGATGGCAAGCGACGGCTTGATGTCAAAAGGTGTCTCGATGGCATACGCGCCCGAATTGACCTCAACTAGTCCAACCTTATGGTATCAAGTTGCAAGCGCCGCTGCAGAACACTTACCAGTCATTGGTCATTTGTTCGGCCTGCTGCGTGAGGGTGAAAGCTCATCTCGTGAACAGCCGAACGAAAAATTTGAACTTCATAACCGACCATACTTAGATGACACTAAGGCTTTCGTTGATGAACTGCACACGTTTGCTATTAATTCTGGTCACACAAAGGTCTTCGTATACGTTCACGGCTTTGCAAATTCGTTCGACTCAGCGGTATCGAATGGCATTGCTTTCGAACCAATACAATTTTCCCGGGATCCCCATAGTACTGAGCTGGGCATCGGCAAATACTCCATTCATTGACACCGGAGGCGACGGAGCCATTGGCTACGTGAATGATTTTCGGGTAATAAGGGAGAGTTGTGGATCTTTTCAACAAGTACTCCGTGCCTTAGTCAGTGAGTTTGGGCAGGGCAATGTTATGCTCCTCGCCCACAGCATGGGTGGACAATTAGTGGAAGACATGCTGACGCAATGTGCGGGCGGTTCGACATCCTGGAATAGCAGCACTGAACTGGGGTCTTTAGTGTTTGCTGCCCCTGTGGCTTATCCCGCTGTCCCAGGTGGCCCTAGATGTGGTATGCAGGCGTTGTTGAGTTGCCGTTCGAGGCGGCCGCGACGGGGCGCGCAATGGCCAAAGGCCGATCGCTTTCGCAGTTTCAAGAGACGTTTCCCGACGAGGGGAGTTGCGCCGCCTTTTTGTCGGATCGGCGTTGGCCGGAGGGTTTTGTTTGTCCCGGCTGTGGCGAGCAACGCGCGGCGGCGCTGAAGAGCCGGGCGTACACGTACGAATGCCTTGATTGTGGCCGACAGACTTCGGCCACGGCGGGAACGGTGATGCATCGGTCCAAGCTGCCGCTGACGACGTGGTTCTGGGCGGCGCATCTCATGGCGACACATTCCAACGGCATGTCGGCGCGGCAATTGGAGGATCAACTCGGCGTCACTTACAAGACCGCGTGGCTGCTGACGCAGAAACTGCGCCGGTCGATGGTCGACCCGGATCGCGATCCCTTGGAGGGTGTCGTCGAAGTCGATCAGGCGGAAATTCCCTTTCGCGAAGGCGACGCCTTCTTCGAGCCCGGCAATGCCGGCAAAATCCTCGTCGTCGGGGCCGTCGAGGTGATCGATCGCGACACCAATCAGCCCAAGCCGCGACGCAAGCACGCCAAATACCTCGATACGCGCTCCGGCCGAATACACCTCGCGATGATCGCCGACAATTCCGCGGCGTCGATCGAGGCCTTCGTGAGAGCCAACGTGAAGCGTGGAGCCACGCTCCTCACCGACGGCCACGCGTCCTATCCTGGATTGACCGACTACCGGCACGATCCGCGCACCGTCGGAAAAATGGCGGGACATGTTGCCCTGCCCTGGATCCACCGGGCCTTCTCATTGATGAAGCGATGGGGCCTGGGCACGTATCATGGCCTGCGGCGCACGCACGTCGACACCTATCTCAATGAATTCGTCTTTCGCTACAATCGCCGCTTCCACCGGGACGTTTCGTTCGAAGCCTTGCTCGGGCTGGCCGCACATCATGCGCCTGCCAGCTACTGGGACATCGTCAAACGAGACAACCCTAGGAAGGGCGTCCAAACGCTCAGGCGGGCGCCGCGCCGCCGCAAGACTGCCACTGGAATGCGACCGGATGGGCCGCGGCAAGCGCTTGGCGCCAGCCGAGATCAGCTCACCCAACCGACCCATCCCCTACATATAGACCAGCCTGGGACAACGGGATAAGCCACCTGCCCCTGACGTGGACCAGGAAGAATTCAAGAATGAATTGGCGCGCCTAGCGAAAAGCGCAAAGAGTGTAGTGCTCTACACCTCTCAGAACGATGTTGCGCTCGCGTTTTCTAACAGGATGCAACAGCCAGGCAGGCGGCGTGCTGGACAGGGCGGCCCAGGACTCTTGATCTCGCCTCCCGTTCAGACGGTCGACGCGTCCCGTGTCGAAGGCTTAGCTGGAGGTGACCCCATCAATCACGGCTATGTTTTCGAAACGCGACAAGTCCGACAGGATGTCATAGCCGTTTTGCGGAACACGCCGCTAGACCAACGGGATTGCATCACTGACTTACGTGGCCAGCGCGATCCCCCCGGGATGGTCGTGGGTTCGGACCCGAGCGAATATTGGATCGTGCAAGCGGATTGCCAATGAGCGGCCCACAGGCAGAGGGTTCGCGGCGCGGTAAGCATGCTTCCCTCCAGGCCACCCCCACCCCAAAATTCGACCGCCGACGCGCGCCGCCTACCCCCTTAACAAATGCTGTCCGATTTTTTCGCGGGCCGGCAGAAACTAAAAACCATTCGTCGGGCCGCATGCTCGGCCCCAGCCAGTAATCGTGCATCCCTCGCCGTTTGATTGCTGCTCTCGCATTCCTGGGATCAACCATTCGGTTTTCGGCTGCGGCGGGTCGTTGTACTGGAATTCTCGGTGGGGGTTGATTGTGTCCAACGGCTCGTTCGACAACGCGCTCGGTCCATCGGCGAAGGCAGGCGAGACCGTTAGCGCGATGATCAGAAATCCTCTCGTTGGCATAGTCGCCTTTCAGCCGTCTCGTTGCGCTAAGAGGGCGTTGAGAATATCCAACACGTTGCTTGTGAATTGAGAGGGAGGCAATGCCTTCTGCACTTTGTCCCTTAGTCGCTCGACCTCGCTTGCGGGTACCTGACGGATATACTTTTCTGCTAAAATGAATACGCCCGGATCACGCGTCGTCGAAAGTACCTCTAGCTGCGCAAAGCACTGTTTCGCCGTCAGCATGTGAGCCGCTTCCCGTACCTAAGCCGTACCTAAAAGCCGATCTTTGCTGAGTGTATTTCCGCCTAAGCCTTTGGTTTGGATGGTGGGCGCACAAGGGCTCGAACCTTGGACCCGCTGATTAAGAGTCAGCTGCTCTACCAACTGAGCTATGCGCCCATCGCGTCCGCCGGGCTTATTCCGCTCGGCAAGGGCCGGCGTTTAGCAAAGGCGAGCGGGGCTGTCCAGCGCAAATGGGCGCAGGCGATCCGCGTTCCCTGTGCCTGCGCCGTCCCGGTTGGCCTTAGTTCTTGGCCTTGTCGACGAGCTTGTTCTTGCCGATCCAGGGCATCATGGCGCGGAGTTTCTCCCCTACGTCTTCGATCGGATGGGCGTTGGCGCGGGCGCGCATCGCCTTGAACGAGGTCTGATTAACCCGGTTCTCCAGCATCCAGTCGCGGGTGAACTTGCCCGACTGGATGTCGTCGAGGATCCGCTTCATCTCGGCCTTGGTCGCTCCCGTGATGATGCGCGGCCCCGAGACGTATTCGCCATATTCGGCGGTGTTGGAGATCGAGTAGTTCATGTTGGCGATGCCGCCCTCGTAGATGAGGTCGACGATCAGCTTCACCTCGTGCAGGCACTCGAAATAGGCCATCTCCGGCGCGTAGCCGGCCTCGACCAGGGTCTCGTAGCCGCCGCGTATGAGCTCGACCAGGCCGCCGCACAACACCACCTGCTCACCGAAGAGATCGGTTTCGCATTCCTCGCGGAACGACGTCTCGATGACGCCGGCGCGTCCGCCGCCGATCGCGGAAGCGTAGGAAAGGCCGAGGTCATCCGCGTTGCCGCTCGCATTTTGATGGATCGCGATCAGACAAGGCACGCCGCCGCCGCGCTTGTACTCGGAGCGCACCGTGTGGCCCGGACCCTTGGGCGCGACCATCAGGACGTCGAGATCGGCGCGCGGCTCGATCAGGTTGAAGTGGACGTTGAGCCCATGGGCGAACATCAGCGCAGCGCCCTTCTTCATGCTGGGCGCAAGCTCGTTGCGATAGATTTCGGCCTGCAGTTCGTCCGGAGTCAGCATCATCACGATGTCGGCCCATTTGGCGGCTTGAGCGACCGTCATCACCTTGATGCCCTCGGCTTCCGCCTTTTTGGCCGAGGCCGAGTCGGGCCTGAGCGCGACCGCAATGTCCTTGACCCCGCTGTCGCGCATATTGAGGAGATGCGCGTGGCCCTGGCTGCCGTAGCCTATGACCGCCACCTTCTTGCCCTTGATCAGATTGAGATCGGAGTCCCGGTCGTAATAAACGCGCATGTCTGATCCTGGTGTCTCGCGCGCCAAATGCGGCTCGCGCTTATGAAAAAGGTCAGGCGGCGGGCTTGCCCGCGCCAGTGGTCGGGGTTCTAGTGAATGCGGCCGAAGCGATCAAGCACGGCCTGGGATCGGCGCGGTGGCTTATGGCGTTATGGCGGCCGGCGCCTTAATATTGGCGTCGGCCCGCGAAGGGTCCGGGTCTTGGCCGGGAGGGGGTTATTCCCATGCGCTTGCTTCAACGATTGCGATCGCTCGCTGTTCTGGCGTTGATCGCCGTTTCGGTTTCGGCCTGCGGCTACAATGTCATCCCGACCAAACAGGAAGCCGCCAACGCGGCCTGGGCGGAAGTCCAGAACCAGTATCAGCGCCGCGCCGACCTCGTCCCCAATCTCGTCGCGACCGTTCAGGGCTTCGCCAAGCAGGAAAAGGACGTCTTTGTTCAGGTCACGGAGGCGCGGGCCAAGGCGACCTCGATTCACCTCGACGCCAACGACCTGACCGACCCGGCGAAGGTCAAGGCGCTGCAGGATGCGCAAAACGCGCTGTCGGGCGCTCTTGGGCGATTGCTGGCGGTCAGCGAAAACTATCCGGAGCTCAAATCGAACGCGAATTTCCTGGCGCTGCAATCCCAGCTCGAGGGCACCGAGAACCGGATCGCCGTCGCCCGCCGCGACTACATCGCCGCGGTCCAGGACTTCAACACGACGCTCAGAACCTTCCCGAGCGTGCTCTGGGCGCAGACGGTGTTCCGCTCGATCAAGCCGCTAGTTCCGTTTACCGCCGATTCCGAAGCCCAGGCGGCGCCGAAGGTGAAGTTCTAGTCCTCGAAGGAGGAGCGTCCGGATGCCTCGCCTCTGGCCGCGGGCCCTGATCGGCGCCCTCATCGCGGCGCTCTGGGTCGGCATGGCGCTGGCGGCGGCGAGCTTTCCCCCGCTCACCGGACGGGTGGTCGACCAGGCGAACATCCTCTCCCCCGTCACCGCCGCCGACCTCGAGCGCAAGCTCGCCGATCTCGAGCAGAAGTCCGGCATTCAGCTGGTGGTGGCGACTGTGTCCTCGCTCGGCGGCGAGGAGATCGAACCCTACGCCAACGAGCTGTTCCGCGCCTGGAAGCTGGGCGAGACGAAAAAGAACAACGGCGTGCTCCTCCTGATCGCGCCAAACGAGCGAAGGGTGCGCATCGAGGTCGGCTATGGCCTCGAGGGCACGCTGACCGACGCCGTCTCCAGCATCATCATTTCCAACGCGATCGCGCCCAGATTCAAGGCTGGCGATTTCAACGGCGGCGTCACCCGCGGCGTCGATGACATCATCACCGCGCTCACCACCGACTCGGCCGAATGGAAGCCGAAGCCGACCGACATGCGGCCCGAGCGCGACTCCACGCTGTTCGACGCCATCGCGCCGTTCCTCATTTTTCTGTTCCTCATGTTCGTGTTTTCGCGCATGGCCCGGCGCAGCGGCGGCAACGTCGTGTTCATTCCGATGGGGGGCGGCGGTTTTGGCGGCGGCTTCCGCGGCGGCGGCGGTTTTGGCGGCGGCGGGGGGTTCGGCGGCGGCTTTTCCGGCGGCGGCGGCTCGTCGGGCGGCGGCGGCGCCTCTGGAGGCTGGTGATGATCCTCGACCCGGCCGTCGCGGCGCGAGTCGAAGCGGCGTTCGACACGGCGCAGCTCAAGACCCGCGCGCCGCTGGTGTGCGTGCTCGCCGGCGCCTCCGCCGGCCGCGACGCCGAGTTTCTGCTCGGCGCCTGCGTCCTCGCGTTGGCGACGCCGCTTCCGCTGTTGCTGTTCACCGAACTTTCCGCCCACCGCATCTATGTCGCTCAATTGCTGGTCGCCATTCTGGCCGCGGTCTTGGGTTCGCTGCCTCTGGTCCGGCGCTGGCTCGTTCCGAAGCGCTGGGCGCGCTCGGCCGGCCATCGGGCGGCTCTGGCGCAATTTGCCCTGCGTGGGATCGATCGCTCGCAGTGCGGCGCGCTCGTCTATGTGTCGCTCGCCGAACATTACGTCCGCATCGTTCCAGCAGAGGACGCGGCGCGAGTCGTCACCCACGACCAATGGCAGGGCGCCGTCGACGAAGCGCTTGGACCGCTTGCCGCCGGGGCGACGGAAGCGGCGCTGACCGGGCTCGCCCAGCGCTGCGGCGATCTTCTCGCCCGGCCATTCCCGCCGGGCGAGCCCGCGGACCTGAAGCGACAACGGTTCCACATCGTCTGAGCGTCAAGGCCGCTGAGGGCGTGACCCGTTTCCGGTCCGCGTCGAGACAGGCGCAAATCATGCCTGCGGCTTGAGATTGAGGACATTCTCCTCTAGGAACAGGCTTGCTTCGGAAGCTCGCGGGGAACGCAATGATGCCATTCGGCGTGGGCGGAACTTGGCGGCGCGCGGTCATCGGCCTCGCCGCCATGCTCGCGATCGGCGCCGTCCCGGCGCGGGCGGCGACGCCTTATTTGGTCGCTGACGCCGACAGCGGTCAGGTGCTCCTCGAAAACGACGCGACTGCCCGGTGGTATCCGGCGTCGCTCACCAAGCTGATGACGGTCTATGTGGCGCTGGACGCGGTGCGCGCCGGCAAGCTCACCCTCGACACGCCGCTCGTCATGTCGGCGCGCGCGGCGCGAATGCCGCCGTCGAAAATGGGATTCCGGCCCGGCACCGAAGTGACGCTCGACAATGCCCTCAAGATGCTGATGGTCAAGTCGCCGAACGACGTCGCGGTGTTGGTCGCGGAGGGCGTTTCCGGCTCGGTCGAATCCTTCGCCAGCGACATGAATGGGGCGGCGCAGCGTCTGGGCCTGCAGGAATCGCATTTCGTCAATCCGAACGGCCTGCACGATCCCGGCCATGTGTCGTCCGCCCGAGACATGGCGATGATCGCGCGCGCGCTCTGGCGTGAGTTTCCCGATCACGCCGACCTGTTCAGCATCGGGGCGCTCCAGCTCAACAACCAGTACATCCCGAACCACAATGGATTGCTTGGGCGCTATCCGGGCGCCGAC
Organism: uncultured Alphaproteobacteria bacterium; assembly: GCA_963767245.1. Taxonomy (GTDB): domain Bacteria; phylum Pseudomonadota; class Alphaproteobacteria; order Rhizobiales; family Beijerinckiaceae; genus Roseiarcus. The sequence goes on along the minus strand of CAVYDG010000014.1, from coordinate 286,477 downwards.
GGGATGAAGACCGGCTTCACCTGCCCGGCGGGCTTCAACGTGGTGGCGAGCGCCAATCATTCCGGGCGCCGGCTGATCGTGGTCGTGCTCGGCGCGCCGACGGCGAGATCGCGCAACCAGGAAGCGGCGGACCTGTTCGACCGCGGCTTTGCCGCAGGGAGCGGGAGCGGTTCGCTGGAGGCGCTGCCGTCGTCGGGGGAGGCGGCCCCCAATATGCGCGCCGACGTCTGCCTGCGCCGCAACGCGGCGGCGATCGCCGCCGCCGAGGAGGAGGGAGCCGGCGAGCAGGTTCAGGTTCAAGCGTCGGCGGCAGCGGGCCGCGGGGGCGGGCTCCTCCCCACCCCGTTCGCAGCCTTGCTGGGGCCGGTAGCGCATACTGAGCTCTCGGACGAACGAATCCATTTCGATCCGGTTCGCGTGTTCATCGGACCCGCCCCAGGCTGGACGGGCCCGGCGCTCGGCGCTCGGCCGGTCGGCGCGGCGACCGCATCCAATGACGCTCAAGGCGCCGACCGGCCGGCGACGCCGCACGGCGTGAGGGGCAGGCACAAGCCCATCCGCCATCCCGCCGCGGAGACCAAGGCTCAGAAAGTCTTGGCCGCGAAAACCGTCAAGCCGAAGGCCGACCCCGGAGACGGCGATAAGTAGATATTTTCAATCTGTTAACGTGTGAAGGTCGAACCGAGCAAATCGGGTCGGCGGCTGTCGAATTACCGCGGGCGAAAGCGGAAGAATATTTTTTGCGACGTGCCTTAGTTTGGCCAGTTTGTCGTCAAGCGCGCGCCGCAACGCTGGGCCATGTTCGCGGAGTGCCGCGTGGGATCGGTTCGCGGTTAGCTCGGTTTTCTTGCCCCCCAGCCCCCGAGCGCCAAGACGGGCCGAAGGCATTCCACGAAGGCTAGCGGATCGGCGGGCCCCCTCCTAGCCGATCCGCTTTTTTTTGCCCGCGCCGCAATTACTGACTCGATCAGGCAAATCTCACTCCCTCGTAAGCCCATTGCTTTACCAAGTGATGCGCGATTGCCATCGGCATCGGCGCGGCGACGCGATCGGGATGGCGTTTTTCGAGCATCGCGACCGTCTCCTCACGGCTGAACCAGCGGGCGTCCTCCAACTCGACGTGATCGATCTTGACCGCCCGGCCCCGAGCCTCGGCGAAACAGCCGATCATCAGCGAGGCGGGGAAGGGCCAAGGCTGCGAAGCAAAATACTGAACCGTACCGCAGACGACGCCGGCCTCCTCGCAGATTTCCCGCCTGACCGCGGCCTCGATGGTCTCTCCAGGCTCGACGAATCCGGCGAGCGCCGAATACATGCCCTTCGGGAACCTCGGCTGGCGGCCGAGCAGACAAACATCGCCGTCGACCGCGAGCATGATGACTACCGGATCGGTGCGCGGGAAATGGGTCGCTTTGCAGACCGGGCAATCCCGTCGCCAGCCCGCCACCGCGACGCCGGTCAGCGCGCCGCAATTGGAGCAGAAACGGTGATGGGCGTGCCAATGCATGAGCGCCTTGGCGGCGGCCAGCATCGCCGCCTGGTCCTGCGGCAAGAGTCCGCCGATCGCGATCGAGCGCAGGTCGATGAGCTTCAGATCCTCCCGGCCGGGAACGACCAGGACCCGCCGGTCGAGAAAGCCGTCGCTCGCATCCGAGCGCAGTTCGACCGACTCGTCCGCCAGGAGTGCGATGAAAACCGGCGCGCCATCGGGCAAGAGCCCCAGCAGCGCTTCGACCTGGGCCCCTCCAAGCGCCTCGATCTCGTTGATCGGCATCAGCGCGTCGAGCCCATTTGCTGTACTGCGCAATATCGGCATGTCGCGGGCGACGAGGAGCGCGCGGGCGTCTGTTCGGCCGCGCTGGCGAGCAACTTCGACCGGATCCTCGCGTCGATACGATCCGCGGTCGAACCAGTCGACGACAAAGCCGAGGCCTTCGAGATGAGCCAATGCTTGACCTCCTTCAGCGGCGCTTCGTGCCGGCGAATTGATTTGGACGGCGGGGCAATCCCAAGCGCTGCGCGGCCCAGCCGCAGCTCAAGGATAGCGGGCCTTGAGGCTGGAGACCCGCTCGGCGTTATAGTCGATGATGCAGCGCAACCGCGGATCGCCCCCTTTGGCGTCCATGCCGGATTCGAATGGCGCGACGTCCTGGCATTCCGAATCGCGCCAGGCGACCCATTGCGACTGGGCGTCGGTGAGCGAGCGGCGCCAACGCCCCTTTTGCGACGACAGCAAACCCTGACGCGCGTCGATCGATTTGATCGCCGCCTCGACAGCCACCGCCAGCTGCTTGTCGGACTTCTCGGCATTGGTCCTCAGGCACTCGGCAAGCTCGCGGGCCCCGATCTTGGTGGCGTCGCAGACGGCCTGCGATGGACGCGCCTCTTCGGCTCGCGCCGACGGGCTGAAGGCGATCACGGCGGCGGCGAGCACGAGGGGTCGCATAATCACATTCGTCACCCGAAAAAGACTTGGAAGGGGCGCGTCACGAGGTCGCCGCCGCGGGCGCGGGACGGCTGAGAAAGTCCTGCATGCGCTCGAGCGCGCGTTCTATATTTTCCAGCGAATTGGCGTAGGAGAGCCTGAGATAACCCTCGCCGTGGACGCCGAAATCAGGTCCCCCAATCACCGCTACGCCCGCGTCCTGCAGCAGCGCCGAGGCCAGCGGCTTCGCCTTCCAGCCGGTGCGGGCGACATTCGGAAACGCATAGAAGGCGCCCTTGGGCGTCGCGGCGCGGACGCCGGGCAGACGGTTGAGGCCCTGGGTCACCGCCTTGCGCCGCCGGTCGAACTCGGTCCGCATGGCGTCGACCGAGTCCTGCGGGCCCTTGAGCGCCGCGATCCCGGCGAATTGCGCCGACGCGTTGACGCAGGAATAGGAATTGACCGCGAGCTTGCGCGCGATATCGCGCCACGCCTTCGGCCATACGGAATAGCCGAGCCGCCAGCCGGTCATCGCGTAGGTCTTCGACCAGCCGTCGAGCAGGATCAGCCGGTCGCGGATTTCCGGATAGTCGAGGAGCGAGCGGTGGGCGAGGCCATCGTAGGTCAACTGGCCGTAGATTTCGTCCGACAGGATCGCCGCCTTCGGCCATCGCGCAAGTCCGGCGACGAGCTTGTCGATCTCCTCGCGCGGCGTCACTCCGCCGGTCGGATTGGCGGGCGAATTCAAGATGACGAGGCGCGTTTCGGGCGTCATCAGCTGCAGCGCCTCGTCGGCCGAGAAGGCGAAGCCGTTCGCTTCGCGCATCGGCAGGGGGATCGGCCGCGCGCCGGCGAATTCGATCATCGAGCGGTAGATCGGAAATCCGGGATCGGGATAGACGATGTCGGCGCCCTTTTCGCCGAACATCATGATAGCCATGAACATCGTCACCTTGCCGCCCGGGACGATGAGAACATTATCGGGCGACACCTGGACCTTCAGCCGGCGGTCGAGGTCCTCCGCCACCGCCTCGCGCAGCGGGGCGATTCCGGTCGCGTCGGTATAGCCGTGCTCGCCGTCGCGCAGCGCCTTGACCGCAGCCTCGACGATATGGGCCGGGGTTTTGAAATCGGGCTGGCCGATGCCGAGATTGATGATGTCGCGCCCCTGGCGCGCGAGTTCAGCCGCCCGCGCCAGCACGGCGAAGGCGTTCTCCTCCCCCATCCGCGCGAAGGCGGGATTGATCGCGATCAAGGCTTCGAGCTCCGGTAAGGTTGCCCCTTTTGGCAAAGGCGGGGGCGGGGAGCAAGCGGGAAGGCGGTAGGGCCTTGGTCATTGACCCGGCCGGCGGGGTCAATCGACCCGTCCTACAAAGCCCTACATAGTTACCCCAGCGCCTTCTCCATCACTCGCCTGAGCCTCGCAGCGAAGGCCGGCGGGTCCTCGACGGAAGCGCCCTCCATGAGTCGGGCCTCGTCGAGCATGAGCCAGGCCGCGTCCTCGATCAGCGGCTTCATCTTGCCCTCCTTGAAGCGCTCGGCGAGCGCCTTGGTCAGCGCGTGCGTGGGGTTGACCTCGAGGATCGGCTTCGCCCGCCCCTCGATCCGCCCATGCGCGGCGAGCATCTTTTCCAGCTGCCGGTCGGGGCCGAATTCGGGCGCGATGAGACAGGCGACGCTGTCGGTCAGGCGATCCGAGGCGCGAACTTCGGCGACCTCGTCGTCCAGCGTCTGCTTGAAGAAAGCAAACAGCGTCGCCACTTCGCCGGTCGCCTCGGCCGGCGCGCTCGCCCCTTCGAGGAGCGCGATCGACTTGATGTCGGCCGCGCCCTGGCTCACCGACTTGAACGGCTTGCCGTCGAATCCCGCCGCCGTCGACACCCAGAAGGCGTCGACCGGGTCGGCGAGCAGCAGCACTTCGACGCCGCGAGCCCTGAACCCCTCGAGCTGGGGACTCGCGGCCAGGCGTTTGGCGTCATCGCCGGTCAGATAAAAGATCGCCGTCTGGTTCTCGCGTAGCGCCGCCACATATTGCGCCAGCGTCCGGTCGCCCGCCGGGTTTGTCGTCGTGACGAAGCGGGCGATCTTGAACAGGCCGTCGCGACGCTCGGGGTCCTCGTACAGGCCTTCCTTGATCACGGGGCCGAAATGCTCCCAGACCTTGGCGAACTTCTCCGGCTCGCCTTCCGCGAGCTTGCCGAGCTCCTGCACCACCCGATTGGTCACGCCCTTGCGGATCGCCGCGAAGACGTCGCTCTTCTGGATCAGTTCGCGCGAGACATTGAGCGGGAGATCGGCGCTGTCGACGACCAGGCGCACGAACCGGAGCCAGCCCGGCAGGAGGTCGGCGTCCTCGGTGATGAGCACGCGGCGCACGTAGAGCTTGTTGCGGCCCTTCCGCGCCGGATCGAACAGATCGAACGGCCGCGAGCCGGGGATGAAGGCCAGCACGGTATATTCATGCCGCCCTTCCACGCGCCAATGGAGGGTCAGCGCCGGCTCGTCGAACTGGCCCGAGAGGCCGCGGTAGAATTCGGTATATTCCTCCGCCGTCACGTCGGACTTGGGCTTGGCCCAGATCGCGGCGCCGTCGCCGATCCGGCGCTTCTCGGCCCCGAGCTTTTCGATCAGGTCGATCGGCACGGCGACCGCGCCGGAATGCTCGCGCACGATGCGCTCGAGCTTCCTCGGTTCGGCGAATTCGTGCGCTTCGTCGTTGAGATGAAGGGTGACGCGCGTGCCGCGCTTCGGCGCCGATTCGAGCGCGAGCGGCGTGATGGTGAACGAGCCCTTGCCGTCCGACGACCAGCGCCAGGCCTCGTTCGTTCCGGCGCGGCGGGTGTCGACGACGACCTCGTCGGCGACCATGAACGACGAGTAGAAGCCGATGCCGAACTGGCCGATAAGCGCCGCTGCTTCTTTGCTCGCGTCATCGGCGGCTAGCTTGTCGAGGAAAGCCTTGGTGCCGGAGCGGGCGATGGTCCCGAGCCCTTGCGTCAAGTCCTCGCGGGTCATGCCGACGCCGTTATCCGAGAAGGTCAGCGTCTTGGCGTCGGGATTGATCGCGATCTCGATCGCGAACGGAGCGCCGTCCTCGATGAGTTCAGGCTGGGCGATCGCCTCGTAGCGCAATTTCTCGCAGGCGTCGGCGGCGTTCGAGACGAGCTCGCGGACAAAGATCGCGCGGTCGGAATAGACCGAATGGACCATCAGATGCAGCAGGCGTGAAACGTCGGCCTCGAAGCTCTGGGTGCTCGCTTCGGTGGTCGGGGTCTGGGCGTCGGCGGTCAAATCGGGCCTCTCTAGAACGAGTTGCGAACCGCGCATAGCTGGCGGCCGGTTGCGATATCGTCGCCTTGTCGCCCGGATTTAAGATTGCCCCGGGCCCGCTTCAGAGCGTGACTGATGTCGCCACGAGTCTCCGGGTCTACGAAAGCCACTCCGCCGGCACATTCAAGGCCTGCGCGAGCTTTGTGATCGTGTCGGAAGTTCCCCTGCGGCGCCCGTTTTCGAGATCAGACAGATAGCCCTGAGCGATGCCTGTTTTGAAAGTCAGGCGCAGTTGGGTTTCGCCCCGCCAGTTGCGGATTGCTTTCAGCCTGCTGTCGCCTCGAAGAATGGCGGCGCTCACCTCCGGCGGTAGGATTCCGCCGCCGGCAGCCAATTCGGCCTTCCGAGCGTCGTAGATTGCGACGTCCTCCGCGTCCTCGGCCTCGTGATCAGCGCGCTCGACGAGCGCCTCATAGTCAGCCCGGGGCAGCACCACCAGTTCTTCGCCATCGGGCGTCCGAATGATCTGCGGCGATCTCAAAGCTCAGTTCCTTTTGTAGGTCGTGGTAACCCGGCGGCCTATGTAGATCGCCAGGATCGTGCTCGCATCCTCGTCGAAGATCACCCGGTAGCGGCCGATGCGGAGCCGCCACCCATCCCGCCCAGAAAGGGGCTTCACGTCGCCTTGGCCGGTCATTGCGTAGCGGTGAAGCGCGACCTCCACTTGCTCACGAGCGTCCTGGGGAAGCGCGTCGAGGTCCTTTGCGGCGGCAAGCGTCAGGACAATCGTTTTGACAGCGATAATATCGCTCAATCTGGCGTCAGTCAAGAGATAATATCGCTCCGCGGCGCCAACTGGCCCTTCAGCTCTCCGACGTCGTCAGCGCCAGCGCGTGCAATTCGCCGCCCATCTTCCCCTTGAGCGCGGCATAGACCATCTGGTGCTGCCGCACTTTGCTCACACCCTTGAAAGCGGCGGACACGACACTGGCGGAATAGTGGTTCCCGTCGCCGGCGAGGTCCTTCACCTCGACCCGGGCGTCGGGGAGCGCCTCGCGGATCATGCTCTCAATCTCGGTTTGGGACATTGCCATGGCGATTGCGCTCCTTGATTGCCTCGACCGCGTGGTCCTCCTCCTCGGCCTCCGCCTCGAGCCGCGCGACGACGTCCTCGGCCGCTTCGGTCGCGGCGATGGTGACGCCGTCCGTCATGAGGATCATGCAATCGTCGCCGTCGGAAGCGTTGATCGCGACCACGTGTTCGGGCCGGACATAGGCGAAACCCGCTTTGGTCTTGACGACAACGAACGGAATCATGCGTTTTTCCCCCTCAAGAGCGATCCATAAGGTCTGGCAGCCAGTTTTCATAGGCTTCCCTGAGCGCGGCAATAGCGACCATCGTCGATCCGAGCGTCAGCATCCGGCCGCCGGTGACGCCAATGCGCGAGAGCGGGACGGCGAGCCGCCTCGCCTCCTCGGCGATGGCTTCGGTCTCGCCCGGCGCGGCGGCCATAACGTAGCGGCCCTGGTCCTCGCCGAACAGGAATGCGTGCTCGGGGTCCTCGGCTGCGATCGTCGCGCCGATTCCTCCGGCAAGCGCCATTTCGGCCAGCGCGACGGCGAGGCCGCCGTCGGAGACGTCATGGACGGCGCTGACCCTTCTCGCCCGAATGAGAGAGGCGACGAATTCGCCGTTGCGGCGTTCGGCGGCCAGATCGACCGGCGGCGGCGCGCCCTCCTCGCGGCCTGCGACCGTCATCAACCACGCCGAGCGGCCAAGCCATGACGGCGCCCCGCCGACGAGCAGAATGTCCTCGCCCGCCGTCTTGAAGGCGAGCGATGCCGACCTGGCGACGTCGTCGACGAGGCCGACGCCGCCGATCGCCGGCGTCGGCGGAATCCCTTCGCCCATCGTTTCGTTGTAGAGCGATACATTGCCCGAGACGACGGGAAAATCGAGCGCCCGCGCCGCCTCGCCAATGCCCTCGATGCAGCCGACCAATTCGCCCATCGTTCGAGCGCGCTCGGGATTGCCGAAATTGAGATTGTCGGTCAGCGCGAGCGGCCGCGCGCCGACGGCGATGAGATTCCGCCATGCCTCGACGACCGCCTGTTTTCCTCCTTCACGCGGATCGGCGGCGCAATAGCGTTCGGTGCAGTCAGTGGTCAGCGCCAGGCCCTTTGGCCCGTCGCCGAGCCTGACCACCGCGGCGTCCCCGCCGGGCCCCTGGATGGTGTTGCCGAGGATCAGCGTGTCGTACTGCTCGGCGATCCAGCGTTTGGAGCAGAGATCGGGCGAGCCGAGCAGCTTGAGCAGCGCCGCGCCAGTCGGCGTCGGGGGCAGGATTGCGGCGGGGTCGAGGACCGGCGACGGCGGCGTTTTGGTCCACGGACGGTCATAGAGCGGGGCTTCGCCGCCGAGTTCCTTGATCGGCAGGTCCGCCTTGACCTCACCTCCGAGTCTCACCACGAAGCGCCTCGTGTCGGTCGTCCGGCCGATCACGGCGAAATCGAGCCCCCACTTGCGGAAGATGGCCTCCGCCTCGGGCTCTTTCTCGGGCTTCAGCACCATCAGCATTCGCTCCTGGCTCTCCGAGAGCATCATTTCGTAAGCGTTCATGCCGGATTCGCGACACGGCACGCGGTCGAGGTCGAGTTCGACGCCAAGATCGCCTTTTGCGGCCATCTCGGCCGCCGACGAGGTGAGGCCGGCCGCGCCCATGTCCTGAATCGCGACCACCGCCCCCGACGCCATCAATTCAAGACAGGCTTCGAGCAGGAGCTTCTCGGCGAACGGATCGCCGACCTGGACGGTCGGGCGTCGCTCCTCGGCGTCGGCTTCGAAAGCCGCGGACGCCATGCTCGCGCCGTGGATGCCGTCGCGTCCGGTCTTCGAGCCGAGGTAGACGATCGGATTGCCGACCCCGCTGGCCTTCGAGGTGAAGATCGCGTCCCGCCTGGCGACGCCGACGGCAAAAGCATTGACCAGGATGTTGCCGTCATAGCGCCTATGGAAACCGGTCGAGCCGCCGACCGTCGGCACCCCGAACGAATTGCCATAGCCGCCGATTCCCGCGACGACGCCGGACACCAGGCGCCGGGTCTTGGCGTGATCGGGCGCGCCGAAGCGGAGGAAGTTGAGCGCGGCGACGGGACGAGCGCCCATGGTGAAGACGTCGCGCAGGATGCCGCCCACGCCCGTCGCCGCGCCCTGGTAGGGCTCGATGAACGAGGGATGGTTGTGGCTCTCCATCTTGAACACGCAGACATCGCCGTCGCCGATGTCGATGACCCCGGCGTTCTCGCCCGGGCCGTGGATGACATGCGGGCCGGTCGTCGGCAGCTTGCGCAAGTGGAGGCGCGAGGACTTATACGAGCAATGCTCGTTCCACATCGCCGAGACGATGCCGAGCTCGGTGAAGGTGGGGGTGCGCCCGATGAGCGCGACGAGCCGCGCATATTCGTCGGGCTTCAGCCCATGCGCGACGGCGAGCGCTTCGTCGACCTTGGGTTCCACGGCGCTCAACGGTTCACGTTCTTTTCAAGTGGGGCAGAATCTTGGGCGGGGGCATGTCTGAAGGAGACAGGCAGGATAGCCAGTTCGTGGACGCCGGCAAATCGCTTCAATGCAGTCCGACTGCCCGGTAAACTTCTTGTGCCTCATCGTCCTCGCGCTCGCGAACCCGATCTTCCCGGCAGTATTTCGTAACTCCCTCGTCCTTGGCCGCGAATTTAGCGGTATGGCGACCCGCATCGATCTCGCTCGCATAGTCTGCAAGGAATCCGTCGTAAATCTCGCCGCGCTCTCGGGCTCCTCTGAGCAGCGCTGTGGATGAGTGCGTCCCACAGATTGAATCGCTCTCTTGGGCGTAACCAAGAGTTGTAGCGAGCTCGGCGTTACTTGTCTGCGATATGCCGGTTTCCTTTGGACACAATTCGGATTTTGAAGTCGCTTTGATCGCCTCCCTTGCGCTTGCCTGACCAGCGACTATTTCCGCCCGTCGCGAAACAAAATCAGAAATTCGAGCCCCCTTATTTATTTCGGTGGCGTTGCTTCACTCGTTCCACATAAGCGATCTGTTTCGAACAAGTAACCAATGAACCGCGGATCAGAGAGATTTTTTGCGTTGGCAAATATTGAACACGCGCAGAATCCAAAAGCCACCCAAGCAATCGCGATCGCTCTCCCACTGACAAACATTGTCGTAGCTCCGCGATCGCTGATCGCTTGCACATCGGTTTTTCATCGCGTCGGCTGAGGAGCCGACGTTCCCCTTGTTGACTTCTCTTCGCCTCATCGCCGCCCGAACAGCCGCTCGATGTCGGCGAGCTTGAGCTCGACATAGGTCGGGCGGCCGTGGTTGCACTGGCCGGCGCCGGGCGTCGCCTCCATCTCGCGCAGGAGCGCGTTCATCTCGTCCCCCTTGAGCGCCCGCCCCGAGCGCACCGAATGGCGGCAGGCGAATGTGCCGAGCCAACGGTCGAGCCGGCGGGCGAGGCTTTGGGCGCCGTCTTCCGCCGCAAGATCGGCGGCGAGGTCGCGCACGAGGCCGGCGAGGTCGCCGCCCGCGATCGCCGACGGCGCCTCGCGCACCATGACCGCGCCGGGACCGAAGCCCTCGACGACGAGGCCGAGGCCGGCGAGGTCCCCAGCATGGGCCTCGATCAGCGCCGCTGCGTCAGGGTCGAGATCGACCACCATCGGCGTCAGCAGCGTCTGCCGCTCGATTGCGCCGCCCTCGCGCTCACGCTTGAGCTTCTCATAGACGATGCGCTCATGCGCCGCGTGCTGGTCGACAATAACGACGCCGTCCGCGGTCTGGGCGATGATGTAATTCTCATGCACTTGCGCCCGCGCGGCGCCGAGCGGCGCCAGGAGGTCGCGCTCATTCGCGGGCGCGGCGGGCGCCGCTGCGGAGAGCGCGACGCCGGCAAAGCTCGCCTGCGCCGGCTCGGCGAGCCGCGGCGCCGCTGGCGAAGCGCGCCAGTCCCAGCGGGGGGAATAGGACGCTCCACGATATGCCTGCGGCGGCCGCATGGCGAGGATCGTCGCCGTACCACCGGTGGTCGTCGCGCGATGCAAAGCCTCGTTCAGGCGCTGCTTGATCGTCCCGACGATGAGGCTCCTGATGAGGCCCGAGTCGCGAAAGCGCACCTCGGCCTTGGCGGGATGGACGTTGACGTCGACCTCGCTCGGATCGCACTCGACGAACAGGGCCGCGACCGCGTGCCGGTCGGGAGGCAGGAAATCGAGATAGGCCCCGCGCAGCGCGCCGGCGAGCGTCTTGTCACGCACCGCCCGCCCGTTGACGAACAGGAACTGCTGGGAGGCGTTCGGCCGGCTGAAGGTCGGGAGTCCGACGCGGCCGGAAAGCCGCGCGCCCTCGCGGCTCGCATCGAGTCCGACCGAATTCGCGGCGAAATCGTCGCCGAGCGCCTGGCGCAGCCGCTCAGCGAAGCCGGTTTCGCCGTCCCCGCAGGCCGGCCAGTCGAAAGGGGAGCCGATATCGCTGGCGAAGGAGAAGCGCGTCTGCGGCGCGGCCATCGCGAGGCGCTTGACCGCGTCAGCCGCCGCGAGCGCTTCCGATCGGTCGGATTTGAGGAATTTGAGCCTGGCGGGCGTGGCGGCGAAGAGGTCGCGCGCCTCGACCCGCGCGCCGATAGGCGCGGCGCAGGGCTCGATCGCGCTTTTCACGCCGTCCTCGACCACGAGCTTCAGGCCGCTCGGCGCGCCTGGGCTGCGGGTGCGGATTTCGAGCCGCGACACCGAGGCAATCGAGGGCAAGGCCTCGCCGCGGAAGCCGAAAGTCGCGATCCGCATCAGGTCGCCGTCGGGGATTTTCGACGTCGCGTGCCGCTCGACGCTCAAGGCGAGGTCGGCTTCGTCCATGCCCCGCCCGTCGTCGACCACCCGGATCAGCCGTCGCCCGCCGGCTTCGATCGCGACTTCGATCGTCCTCGCCCCGGCGTCGAGCGCGTTCTCGACCAGTTCCTTGATCGCCGCCGCAGGCCGCTCGATCACTTCGCCCGCGGCGATGCGGTCGACGAGCAGCGGATCGAGACGGCGAATTGGCATGGGGGGCGGGACCTCGCGCCCACTATCGCATTGGCGCGGAACGAGGGAAAGCGACTCTCTCCCCCAGGAGGGACGAGCGGCGCTACCGCGCGACGCTATCCACCAAAGCTCGAACCTCGTGCACCATTTGAGTCCCGTCGCCTTCTTTTCCGAGTGAGTCGGAAGCCACGATCCAGGTTACTCCCGGAACCGTTTCCTCCATATAGGTGTACGTCGGCCTTGGACTCAGCTCGCGGCCGTCGTCGATGCCGGTATGCCATAGGCGATAGTTCGAATTGTCCTTGCTTGGCTTTATGTGCACGCCGAGCGTGTAGGCGCCAAGGTCGTAATAGGAGTTATAGCCCTCCTCGCCGAGCTTGCCGAAGAGTGTCTTCTCCAGGGTGGGCGCGCTCAGGATCGACGGCTTCCCGCGGTCGAACACATGAGTCCAGATCCTGATCATGTCGGCCGTCGAAATCTGCCAGCCGGCGAAGGATTCCATCGCATGATACTTGCCGGGAATCTCTGTCGCGCTCTGAATTCCGAGCGGGACGAAAATCCGCTCACGGCAAAAGTCGCCATAGCTCTCGCCCGACACGGCTTCGACGACGAGCCCGAGAAAAGCATAGGATAGATTCGAATAGGCGTACCTGCCCACTCCGCTGGAGCGGTCGCCGCCCGATGTCACGATATAGTCGAAGACGCTGGCGTTCTCATTCAAGGCGGCCAGGACCGAGCCGCTTCGAAGCCCATTGATGGGATCGACAGAGCTGCTGGCTCGGAGGCCGGCGGTGTGGCTCAGCAACTCCTCGATCGTGATGTCGTGCAAGGACGGGTCGAGCGGATGTCCCCGCCCCGCAAACATCGGACCCAAGAGGTCGTCAAGCGTGCTCTCCAGCCTGAGCTTGCCGTCCTGAATGAGCAGCGCGACCGCGATCGCCGTTATCGATTTGGAGAGGCTCGCGACATGAATGGGCGCGTCGGGATCGGCTCCGCCGAGGCCAACGTTCGCGAGGACCTGGCCATTCCTTTCGGCGCGAAACCAGACCTCCGCAACGCCGTATTTGGCCGCGATCTCCGCGAGACCATGCTGGAATTCGGCTTGCTGCGCTTTGGCGACATGCATGGCGCCGTCGATCGCCGGCGCCAGCGGAAACAAGAGACAAGTCAGAACGAGTGAGCAGCGGCGGAAAAAGTCTGTGACGCGCATCGATCGAAGCCCTCGACCCGCCCATCGTTTTTTCGTGACGCCGTTGCTCAGAAGGGCGCGGTAACAGCCGCCTCGTCCGGCGCCGGCCTCATCCGGCGCTCCGCGCCACCTTCTCCCGTACGGGAGAAGGGGTGTGGCGCTAGAACCCCTCCGGCCTTCCCACCACCGTCGTCAACAGCGAACCGTCGCCGAAGGCGCGATGCGCTGCGCGGCGCACGCTCTCCATCGTCACGCCTTCGATCTCGCGGTTGCGCTCGACCAGCCAGCCCGGCGCCCGGCCCTCGAGCTGGATGTGGATGAGCTGCGAAGCGATCTTGGCCGACGTGTCGAAGCGCAAGGGATAGGAACCGATGAGATAGGTCTTGCCCTTTTCGAGCTCCTCGTCATTGAGGCCGTTCAGAGCCACGTCGCGGATTTCGGCCGAGGCGACGTCGAACGATTCGCGCGCCCGCTCGTTCTTCGTCGTCGTGCCGCCATAGAAATAGGTGCCGTGCTCGAGCGCGTAGAAGGCGCCGAACACCGTATAGGCGAGGCCGCGCTTCTCGCGCACTTCACGGAACAGGCGTGAGGTCATCGAGCCCGAGCCGCCAAGCACATGGGCGGCGACGATGCTGGCGATATAGTCCGGATCGTTGCGCTTGAGCGCCGGCCGGCCGAAGCGGATGGTCGATTGCGGCACGTCGAGGTCGATGAGGTCGATCGCGCCCAAATCCGCGAAGGCCGCTTCGGCGACGGGTTTCAAATCCGCCTTGGCCGGCAGGTCGGCGAACGCCTTATCGACCAGCGCCGCCGCGTCCTTCTCGTCGATCGCGCCGACGACCGCGATCATCAGTTCGTTGCGCGCGATCCCGCGCTTGGCGGCCTTGACGAGATCGGCCCGCTCGATCTTCCCGAGCGACTCGAGCGAGCCGTCGGCCGGCTGGCCATAAGGGTGATGGGGAAAGGCCTTCGCCTTCCAGTTGCGGTTGGCGAGCGTGCCCGGATCGTTGGCGACGTGACGCAGGCGGGCGTTCATGTGCTCGCGCACCCGGTCGAACGGCTCCTCGTCGAACCGCGGCGAATTGATCGCGAGCTTGAGCAGCTCGGCGGCGCGATCGAGGTTCTTGGTCAGCGTGCGCATGCGCCCGCTCCAATGGTCGCGGTCGCAATGAAACGACATCTCGACCGCCTTCTCGTCCAGCGCCCGGTGAAAAGCCTGGGAATCAAGCTCGCCTGCGCCCTCGTCGAGGAGCCCAGCCATCAGCGAGCCCAAGCCCGCCTTTTCGGCCGGGTCCTGCGCCGCGCCGCCGCGCATGGCGAATTCAAGCGAGACCACTGGCACCGCATAGGAGCGGACGAGCCACAGGGTCAGGCCGCGTGGAGTTGTGACGACATCGACGTTGACGGCGGAATGGGAGGGCGAAAGGGCGATGTGTTTCTGCATGGGCGTTTCCATTTTTTCATCTTGTTGGCTCGAGCGCCCTTACAGCGCGGCGAGCAGCCAAACTTCGGCGCCTCCTATGCCGCCTCGCTTTCGAGCGGCAGGAGATAGCCGGTGACCGCGGGCTTGTGATCGAGCCAGCGCCGCGCCGCCTCGATCACCGCCTCCGGCGTGACCGCCTCGATCCGCGCCGGCCATTCCTCGACGTCGTGGAGCGTCTGGCCGATCGCCAGCGACGAGCCATACCAGCGGGCGAGGTCAGACTGGCTGTCGCGGGCGTAAGTCGCGTCGGCGACGAGGCGGGTCTTGGCCCGCTCGAGCTCGCCCGCGTCGACGCCCGCATCAAGGAACTTGGCCAGCGCCCGGTCGAACGCCTTGTCGAGCGCTTCCAGCGCAACTCCTGGCGCCGGCGTCATGTTGACGATGAACCGGCTCTGGTCGAGCGCGGTGCCGTGGTAATAGCTCCAGGCCGAGACCGCGAGCTTCTCCTCCATCACCAGCGTGCGATAGAGGATGCTCGTCTGCCCGCCGCCTAGGAGATGGCCGAGCACTTCGAGCGCTTCGGCTTCGCCTTCCTTCGCGGTGCGGGCCGAGGGCGCGAGATAGTGGCGCTGCCAGCCGGGCTGCTCGACCTTGTTGTCGGCGACCTTGACCAGCCGGCTCGCGACGGTCGGCGGCTCCATCGGCCGCACCCGCTCGGGCTTGGCCCCGCGCGGCTTGATCTTGCCGTAAGTCTCCTTGGCGAGCGCCCGCGCCTCCTCCGGTTCGACGTCGCCCGCCACCACCAGGATCGCGTTCTCGGGAGTGTAGAAGCGCTTGTAATAGGCGAGCGCGTCCTCGCGCCTCAGGCCCTCGATCTCGTGCCCCCAGCCGATCACCGGAATGCCGTAAGGATGGTGGGTGAAGAGCGTCGCCTGCACCGCCTCGCCGAGCTGCGCGCCGGGGTCGGTGTCGCAGTGCATCCGCCGCTCCTCGAGCACAACGTCGCGCTCAGGCGCGACGATGTCGTCGGTGAGGGTCAGGCCGGTCATCCGGTCGGCCTCAAACTCCATGCACGCCTTCAGGTGCTGCTTGGCGATCTGTTGGAAATAGGCGGTGAAATCATTGCCGGTGAAGGCGTTCTCCTGGCCGCCGACCTCGGACACGAATTCCGAGAACGCGCCCTTGGGATGCTTCTTGGTGCCCTTGAACATCAGGTGTTCGAGGAAATGGGCGATGCCCGACTTCCCCGGCGGATCGTCGGCCGCGCCGTTGCGGTACCACACCATGTGGGTGACGACGGGAGCGCGATGATCGGGAATGACGATGACGTCGAGGCCGTTGGCGAGAATGAAATGCGCGACCTTGGCCGCTGGCTGGACATGAGACGTCATCGCGTTCCGTTTTTCGTTTTGGGACCTTCGCCGGCGAAGTGGCCTTGGCGCGGCCCAATCGTGACGATCCCGCGACATATAAGGCGCCCCGCGCGGCTTGCGAGTCGGGGTTGGCGGCAGACCTACCCGGCGGGCGTCAAAGAAACGGATTGACGATCGTGCAGTCGCCAAACCGCCGGCCATGCTGGAAGTCCTCGCTGTAGAGCGTCTCGCAGCCCGCTTCGATCGCGGCGGCCAGGATCAGCGCGTCGTAAAAAGGCAGCGAGTGGTCACGCGCGAGCACGACCGCCGCGGCGTGGGTTTCGAGCGTCAGCGGGGCAGGGGACGAGAAGCGCACGCAAATCACCGAAAGGAAGCGCTCCACCTCCTTCCAGGGCTGCCGCATCTTTCTCGTCATCACGGTCGCGAACTCGTTGAGAACCTGGACGCTGATGACTCCCCCGGCCGTGAGCCGCGCGCGTGCAATCTGCTGTTTCGGACCGACGATGAACGCATAGACGAACACATTCGTGTCCCAGAAAGCACTCATCGTTCGTTCGCCTCGTCGCGGTCGAACACGTAACCTTCAGGCGCGGGGACGTTGAATTCCGCCATACGGGCGAGGAACTCCGCTCCAGGATCGACTTTTCCAACCCCGATCGCGCCATTTGGAAGCGGCGAAAGCTCTACCTCGTCGCCCGCGTGCAGGCCCAGCGCTTCGACGAGCGCTTTGGGCAGCCGGACCGCAAGACTATTACCCCATTTCGCGACGTGCACTTCAATCTCCTGTCGAAAGGTTCAGGCGCGCACTCGGCGGTCACCGCTCATTGGGTTGCTCTCGATCGAACCTGTAATCGGGCGAAGCGCGATACGCATCGACGCCAGCCGTCCGAGCGACGTCTTGCGGCGCTCGTCCTTTGCCACCGCCAGACGCTCCCTTGCGGCGTCGACGACCTCGACCTCGTCGCCCGCCTTGAGGCGCAGCTCGTCGACGAGCGCCCTGGGCAACCGTACGGCGAGACTGTTCCCCCATTTGGCGACGTGCATGATATCCTCAATTGATAAACATAGTTCAGAGTATAGGGTAGCCGACGTCACGCCTTCGCGTCAATCGACCTAATAATCGACTCGGACGCGTTAATATCGATGTACATCTAACAGATCATGTGACACTCCCTTTCCGCCGTTGCAGAAAAAGGCGCCCAAGTGCATGAAATCGCTAAATCGCACTCCAAAGCGCACACACTGAGCTCTGCTGCGCATGGGGCCTGGCGAGGGCTTCCGTGTGGGCCGCGCGAGGCTCACTCGTCGAGCCCCTCCGCGCGGCGCCAGTCGATCAGCAGCGTCCGGCGCGGTTTCGGCAGGCGCTCGTCGAGCACCGTCGCCGCCGTCATCCGGTCGAGGCGGAAGTGGCGGAAGGTCTCGCGGGTCTCGCACCAGGCGGCGAGCATGCGCGCATGGTCGAAGAAACCGAGCGCGACCGGCCAGATCACCCGCTCCGAGGAACGCCCGTTTTTGTCGATATAGGCCAGCTTAAGCTTGCGCTCGGCGGCGAGCGCCTCGCGGATCAGCGGCAGGCTCGCGCTTTCCCGTTCGTCCGGCGCGCCCGAGCGGGCGAGCATCGTCGGCCAGTCGAGCGCCTCGGCCCGCTCGGGCGGCAGGACGGCGGCGATCTTGGCCAAGGCGCCGCGCGCCGCCTTGGTCAGGCCCGCGTCGGCGCGGCCTTCGACCCAGCGGGCGCCGAGCGCGAGCGCCTCGATCTCCGCGAGGCTGAACATCAAGGGCGGCAGAGTGAAGCCGGGCTTGAGCACATAGCCGAATCCCGCCTCGCCCTCGATCAGCGCCCCTTGCGCCTTCAAAGCCTCGATGTCGCGGTAGAGCGTGCGCAGCGACACGCCAAGCTCCTCCGCCAGCGCCTGGCCGGCGACCGGGCGGCGGCGAAGGCGCAGGCTCTGCATCAGTTCGAGCAGCCGTTCGGCGCGCGACATCGGCTGGTCACGGCGCTTTCACGCAAGCCTCGACCGGGAACAGGCATTCCTGGCCGAGCGGCAGGGCCTCGCCGTCCGCGGCGGCATAGGCGACCTGGCTCACCCGGGCATTGGTCATCGTCAGCATGATCTCACAGGTTCCGGCCCCCCCGAACGGGGGCAGGTTGGTGTTGAGCAGAAGCGCCCATTGCGGTCCATAGCCGCGCAATTGGCCGATCGAATAGGTCCAGATCTCGGTCGCCTGACCGGCCGACGCGCGGCTGTGCGGCGGGCCGAGACAGGTGCGGATATCGCGCGCCTTAAGCCCGATCATCGACTGCTGCGCGACCTGGTCGACCTCGAGGGGCTGGCATCCGCCAAGCATCATGGCGCCGATGAGGCCAAGCGTCGCGACGGATTTGCCCACGTCTCTCCCCTCGAACATTCGCGCCGCTCGACGTTCGCCCAATCGCGACGATTTGACAATTCGGGCGCGATCACTTCGCCGCCCGGAAGATCGCGATCCGCGTATCGCCGTAAGTCCGCTCGTCGACGCTCTCAAGTCCGGCCGGCGCGGCGATCACGCCCTTGGCTGCTTCCTCGACGACGACAAGCGCATCGGGCTCGAGCCAGCCGCCGTCGACCAGCGAGGCGAGCGCCGGGCCGGCGAGGCCCTTTCCATAGGGCGGGTCGAGGAAGGCGAGCGCGAACGGCCCCCCGGCGGGCGCCGAACCGAGCCTCGTTGCGTCGGCGCGCCAGATGCGCGTCACCCCGCCGAGCGCGAGCGCCTCGACATTGGCGCGAAGAACCGCCCGCGCCTCGGCGCCGTTGTCGACGAAGAGCGCGAAACGCGCGCCGCGCGAGAGCGCCTCGATCGCGAGCGCACCCGAGCCGGCGAACAGGTCGACCACCCGCGCGCCCTCGACACAGCCGGGGAACCGGTGCTCGAGAATGTCGAAGATCGATTCGCGCAACCGCTCGGAAGTTGGGCGGATGGCGCGCGACGCGGGCGCCGCGAGTACGCGGCCCTTGAGACGGCCGCCGACAATTCGCATGCGCTCACGGCTTTCGCGGCGGGCGGCGGGGTCCGCCTCGGCCTTTCCGCGGCCCCTTGCCTGGCGGACCGTGGGATCGCCCGGGCGAGGACCGCGCTCGCGGCGCTCTGCCCCCTTCACCCCTTTCGCCCCCATGGCCGCGCGGCCGGTCAGTCTCGCGCTCGCCTCTATGCCGATCCGGGGGACGGTCAGAACGGCGCGCCCGAGGAGCGCCGTCGCGCGCCTCAGTGCGCGTTCCGCGCGGCTTGAACTCCGGACGCGGTCCTCGGTCCCTGGCGTCCGCGCGCGGCGGCCGGCTCTCGGCGCCGCGCTCCCGCCTTCGGCCTTGCGCCGGATCGAAGGCGCGCTCGCGCGGGCCGCCCTCGGGCCTCCGCGCGCTTTCCCCGCGCGGCTTGAATTCGGAGCGCGCGCCGCGGTCCTTGGCGTCCGAGCGGGGTGGCCGGCTCTCGGCGCCGCGCTCAGGCTTCCGGCCTTGCGCCGGATCGAAGGCGCGCTCGCGCGGGCCGCCCTCACGCCTCGCCGCGCTTTCCCTGCGCGGCTGGAATTCGGCCTTGCGGCCGCCATGGGCGTTCTCCGAACGCGCCGCCGGCTCGCGCCCCTGAGGCCCTCGCTTGCCGGCTTTGCGGTCACCCCCGCCGGGCCGGCGGGTTTCGGCGGCGGCGCGCTTGCGCGCCTCCTCGCGAGTTGGCGAAATGCGCTCGACGGCGATTGTCCGTCCCTTGCGGTCGTGGGTGGCGCTGCGCTCGATGCGTTTGCGCGTCGCCGCCGCATCGGCGGCGATATCCGCCCTGAGGCGCGACACATGCTTGCGGCGGCGCTCGGGCGTCGCTGGCGCCGGCGCTCGCCGCGCCGCGGCGTCAGAATCGAACCGCCGCTCCCGTTCCTCGCCGCGCCCGCGCCCCCTGTCGTGATCGGCGCCATGGCCCCCGGGACGCTCGCGGCCAACGCTCGCGCGCCGCACGCTCCGCTCCTCCGCGCTCGGCTCTGCCGGCGTTGGCCCCTCGCGAGCAATCAGCGGCGCGTCGAAATCGGCCTGGGCTTCCTTGGCGAGCTTCACGCCCAGTTGGTCGCGCAGGACGCGCGTGCGCACTTCCGCGGCCTCGCCCTCGGCGAGATCGCCGAGTTCGAAGGGACCGAAGGAGACGCGGATCAGGCGGTTGACCGCAAGCCCCAGGTGCTCAAGCACCTTCTTGATCTCGCGGTTTTTTCCCTCCCTCAAGCCCAACGTGATCCAGACGTTCGAGCCCTGTTCGCGGTCGAGCTTGGCTTCGATGCCGAGATAGTCGACGCCGTCGATCGTGATCCCTTCGCCTAAGGCATCGAGCGCCGCCTGATCGATGCTCCCATGCGCGCGCACCCGGTAGCGGCGCAGCCAGCCGGTCGACGGCAGCTCCAATACCCGCGCCAGCCCGCCGTCGTTGGTGAGGAGGAGGAGCCCCTCGGTGTTGATGTCCAGCCGGCCGATCGCGACCACGCGCGGCAGGCCGGGCGGCAGCGCGGCGAAAACCGTCGGCCGCCCCTCGGGATCGCGCGCGGTCGTGACGAGCCCGCGGGGCTTATGGAACAGAAAGAGCCGGGTCCGTTCGGCCGCGCCGAGCCGCTTGCCGTCAACGCGCACGTCGTCGGCGTCGCTGACGTTGAAAGCGGGCCTCAGCAACACCTCGCCGTTGACGCTGACCCGCCCCGCGGCGATCCAGGCTTCGGCATCGCGGCGGGAACAGATGCCGGCGCGCGCCATGACCTTGGCGATCCGCTGGCCCTCGCGGACCTGAGAGGCTTCGGCCTTCGTTTCGTCGCTCATGTTCGCTTCGTTCCGCCGCTCATCTGCGCCGCGTTGCCATCAGCGACCGCTTGTCCTAAGCCCGAATGCGCCGCGCCGCCAACCGAAAAACGCTTCGGTCCGCCGAGCGGCGGAAAGCCTGGGTCATGTCGAGCGACGAGGCGAAGGACGGCGATCCGATGAGCCTCGCCTTCGCCGAGGCGCGGTCGGCGGAACTTCGCGGCGAGGCCCCGATCGGCGCCGCGCTGGTTCGCGGCGAGGCCGTGATCGCGAGCGCCGGCAACCGCACGCGCGAACTCGCCGATCCGACCGCGCACGCCGAAATGCTCGTCATCCGCGAAGCCGCGGCGAAAATTGGCTCTGAGCGGCTCACCGGCTGCGATCTCTACGTGACGCTGGAGCCGTGCGCGATGTGCGCCGGGGCGATCTCGCTCGCCCGCCTGCGCCGCCTCTATTACGCCGCCCCCGACCCCAAGGGCGGCGCGGTCGACAACGGCCCGCGTTTCTTCCGCTTGCCCACCTGCCACCATGCGCCCGAGGTCTATGGGGGGTTGCGCGAGAGCGAGGCCGCCGCGATGCTGCGGGCGTTCTTCGCCGCGAGGCGGTGAGCGGTTGCCAAGACCTTGGGCGGCGTGAGAGCATTGGCTCAATCGATCTTCCGTGTTCTCAAGGGAGGAAGCATGTCCAGTCCACCGTTTCGCGCCGATCATGTCGGGAGCTATCTGCGCCCGGAGCGGCTGCGAACAGCGCGCGAGCGCTTCGCCGCCGGCCATCTCCCAGCGCAGGAGCTGCACGCGATCGAGGACCAGTGCATTCGCGAAGTCGTCCACGCCCAGGAGCGCGTGGGCCTCAAGGGAATCACCGACGGCGAGTTCCGCCGCACGTTTTTTCACGTCGATTTCTTGGAGCGTCTACATGGGGTCGAGGTCCGTTACGGCGAGTTCGCCTCACATTTTAAGAAGAGCGACGGCACGCAGGTGGGTTTCGCGCCGCCGACCATGCATGTGGACAGCAGGGTTAACTGGGCAGGGCCAGTCCAGGGGCCGGACTTCGATTTTTTGAAGTCGGTCACGACCCGCACGCCGAAAGTGTGCATCCCGGCGCCGTCGATGCTGCATTTCCGCGGTGGGCGCGAGGCGATCAGCGCGGCGGTCTATCCCGACCTCGAGGCGTTCTACACCGATCTGGCCGCCGCCTATCGCGCCGAGATCGCCGATCTTGCAACGCGCGGTTTGCGGTACCTCCAATTCGACGACACCAATCTCGCCTATCTCTGTGATCCCGAGATTCGCGCCCGAACCAAGGCGCGCGGCGACGACCCGGATGCGCTGACCCGCCTCTATTGCCGGCTGATCAACGATTCGATCCGCGACCGGCCCAAGGATATGACGGTGTGCGTTCATCTCTGCCGCGGCAACTTCAAGAGCGCTTGGGTGGCGCAGGGCGGATATGAGCCGGTCGCCGAGATTCTCCTCAACGAAATGAAGATCGACGGCTTCTTCCTCGAATACGACGACGAACGCTCCGGCGATTTCGCGCCGCTCAGGTTCGCGCCGAAGAGCGCGACCATCGTGCTCGGGTTGATGAGCTCGAAAAAGGCCGAGCCCGAGCCGAAGGATGACGTCAAGCGCCGCATCGACGAGGCGGCGAGATACGTGCCCTTGAGCCAATGCGCGCTTTCCCACCAATGCGGCTTCTCCTCGACCGCGCACGGCAACGACCTCACCGAGGCCGATCAGTGGATCAAGCTTGCGCGTCTGGGCGAAATCGCCGAGGAGGTCTGGGGCAAGGCCTGAACGCCGCTCTATCCTCCCCCGCTTGCGGAGGAGGGGGACCGCCCGCAGGGCGGTGGAGGGGGCAGGCGAAAGAGACGTTGCAATGAGGGCGCCTTCAAGAACTATCGCCCAAGCTCGTGAACTCCGGCGGCGGCTTTCTCCACCCGAAGCTCGCCTGTGGAGCCGGTTGCGCGCGCGAAGCCCTGACTTGCCCGCCTTTCGCCGTCAGCACCCGATCGGGCCCTATGTGCTCGATTTCTATTGCGCGAGGGCGCGCCTCGCGGTTGAGGTCGACGGAATCGCTCACGACATGGGCGATCGGCCAGAGCGCGATCTGCGGCGAACGGAATGGCTCGAAGCGCAAGGCATAACGGTTATGCGAATACCCGTGAGCGATCTTGTGCGCAGTTTTGACGACGCGGCGGATGGGCTGATGCGAATGGCGGTCGAGATGGTCGCGGCCGCCGCCCCCACCACCGGCCCCCCGGGCGGTCCCCCTCCCCCGCTTCGCAGGGGAGGATAGATGACCGCACATCTCGCCTGGTTCCCGATCGACAAGTGTTTCATCGATGGGCGCTGGGTCAAGGCGCAGTCGGGCGCGACGCTGCCGATCGAAGACCCGTCGCGCGGGACCGAGATCGGCGAAATCGCCCGCGGGCAAGCCGCCGATATCGATACGGCGGTCGAGGCGGCGGAGCGCGCGCTGCACGGCGAATGGGGCCGCCTGACCGCGACCGAGCGCGGGCGGCTCCTGGCCAAACTCGCCGCCCTGGTCGGCGCGCGGATCGAGGAGCTCGCGCGGATCGAGGCGATCGACGTTGGCAAGCCGTTGAAGCAGGGGCGAGCCGACGCTCTGGCGCTCGCCCGCTACATGGAGTTTTACGCCGGCGCCGCCGACAAGGTCATGGGCGAGACCCTGCCCTATCTCGGCGGCTACACCGTCTACACCCTGCGCGAGCCGCACGGCGTGACCGGGCATATCGTGCCGTGGAATTATCCGATGCAGATCGCCGGGCGCACAATCGGCGCGGCGCTGGCGATGGGCAACGCCTGCGTCTTGAAGCCGGCGGAGGAAGCCTGCCTCACCTCGCTTGCGCTCGCCGACCTCGCGCGGGAAGCGGGTTTCCCGGCCGGCGCGCTCAATGTCGTTCCGGGCCTCGGCGAGGAGGCGGGCGCAGCGCTTGCCGCCCACGCCGGCGTCAGCCACCTTTCCTTCACCGGCTCGGTCGCGGTCGGTGCGCTGGTCCAGGCGGCGGCGGCGCGCCATGTCGCCCCGGTGACGCTGGAACTCGGGGGAAAATCGCCCCAACTCGTGTTCGCCGACGCCGACCTCGACCGCGCGCTGCCGTTCCTGGTCAACGCGGGCATCCAGAACGCCGGCCAGACCTGTTCGGCCTCTTCGCGCATCCTGGTCGAGCGCCGGCGCTATGGCGAAGTCGTCGAGCGGATGGCGGCGCGCTACCGGAGCCTCAAGGTCGGCCCGGCGGACGCCGACCTCGACGTCGGGCCGCTGATCTCCGAGCGGCAGAAGTCGATCGTGAGCCGGTTCATCGCCGAGGGCGCCGATCTCAAGACCGCGGCGACCGGCGAGATCGTCGCCGACGCCCCCGGCGGCGGACATTATGTCGCTCCCACCCTGTTCGCCGATGTCGGCCCCGGCCATCGCCTGGCCCAGGAGGAAATCTTCGGCCCGGTCCAGGTCATCATTCCCTTCGATGACGAGGCCGAGGCGGTCGCGATCGCCAACGGCACCGGCTACGGCCTCGTCGCGGGGGTATGGACAGCCGACGGCGGCCGCCAGATGCGCCTCGCCAAGGCGCTGCGCGCCGGGCAGGTGTTCCTCAACAATTACGGCGCCGGCGGCGGCGTCGAGCTGCCGTTCGGCGGCGTCGGCAAATCCGGCCATGGCCGCGAGAAAGGTTTCGAGGCGCTCTACGGCTTTTCGGCGCTGAAGACGGTCGCGGCGTGGCACGGCTGAGGCGCGCCCCTTTCGTCTGCGGGATCGCTCTCGTCGCGGCAGGCTGCGCGACGCCCCCGGTCGTCAAGCGCGACTATCTCGACGCCACGGCGTGGCGGGGCTCGTCCTTGACCGTCGTCGGCCGGCAGCAGGTTGTCGACGCCGCCGCCGGCGCCGCGCCGCAAACGGTGACGCTGATCGACGTCAACGCGCGGGCGGAGGTCGCTGGCGACGCCCAACGGCGCGCGCGCATTCTCGATCGCCGGGTCGAAGCCGTGCGGGCGGAACTCAGGCGTAACGGAATATCCCCGGCCGACATCGCCGAGTGGCCCGGCGCCGGGCCGGACGGCGTCCAGACCTTTCCCCCCGGCGACTTGCAGACCAAGCCGATGGTCGTCATCGCCCACTATTGAGCCCACTCCCTCATCCTGAGCGACTGTCTTGTTTGTCAAGCTGGGAGCCATGGCTTTCGGTCTCGCATGATGGCGTTGAGGATGACGAGGAGTTTTCGGATGCAGGCGGTCAGGGCCTGTTTGGCGGGTTTTCCGGAGGCTCTGAGCTTTTGATAGTAGGGTGCGATGACGGGATTGGCGCGGGAGGCGACCAGCGCGGCCATGTAGAGGGCGGTCCGCACCGGGGCCCGGCCGCCGGCGATTGTTTTTCGGCCGCGCGCGACGCCGCTGTCGCGATTGACGGGAGCGACGCCGACAAGGGCGGCGATTTTTCGCCGATCGAGGCGTCCGAGCTCGGGCAGTTCGGCGATGAGGGTGCGCAGGGTCGCCTTGCCTACTCCCGGCACGCTGGCCAAAAGGTCTGCGTCGGCCTGCCAGGCGGGGCTTTTGCGGATCGCGCCATCGATGTCTCGATCGAGCTCGGAAAGTTCGGCCTGCAGGAGATCGACATGCCGGTCGATGGCCTTGAGCACGCGAGGCTGGCCAGCGAGGCGGCGGCGGTTTTTTTCGGCGACGATCATCTCGATGACCTGTCGTCGCCGCGCGGTCAATTCGCCCAGCGCCTGGGCTTCGGCGTCAGCGATGGGCCTCGCGGGCGGCCGGATGGCCTCGGCGAAGTGGGCGATCGCCGCGGCGTCGAGACGATCGGTCTTGGCGAGCTTGCCGGTCGACCGGGCGAAATCGCGGATCTGACGAGGATTGATCACCGCCAGCGGCAGATGCGCAGTAGCAAGGGCGCTTGCGACCACGGTCTCGTATCCGCCTGTCGCCTCGAGCGCGACCAGGACCGGAGCCAGGGCGCGCAGACGCTCGACAAGACGCTCAAGACCTTCGTCGTCACGCGTGACGACGAAGGTCTCCCGCTCGGCCGGACGCAGACGTCGAGCCGGTCCTTCGACACGTCGATTCCGATGAACAAATCCATCTCCCGTCCTTGCACATGCGGGCTCGCAACGCGGCCCCGGCGACTGTTCGGGATCGTGGAATAGGCGGATGGGGCGCCATGCTCAGGAGCGGGCTTGTGAACCCAAGGAGCGCCAGGGCTCCCATCCGCCGCCGCGACGCCTACCTTAGCGGCCCGGCGCGACGCAGGGGAGATACAAGGAGCGCCGAAGGCGCGTCTCGAAGGATGTTCCAGAAGGCAGCGCGTGACCGGCGCGCACTGGATCGTCCTTCGAGACGCCCGCTTCGCGGGCTCCTCAGGATGAGGCCCGTGAAAAGGCGCCCTTGATCGAAGCGCCGCATGCATGGTCCCGGTCGGCCCCGTCGTGTTAGGGAGGTGGCCGAATCGGCGCCGTCGGCGTCATTGCGGGGATGCGCTGTGAACCCGATCGTCGTTGTCCTCAACGGTCCCAATCTCAACCTGCTCGGCAAGCGCGAGCCGGAGATTTACGGCCATGAAACGCTGGCCGACGTCGAGGCGGATTGCCGCCGCGTCGGCAAAGAGCTCGGCCTTTCGATCGAGTTCCATCAGAGCAATCGCGAATACGAGATTATCTACTTCATTCACGCCGCCCGCGAGCGTGCGGCCGGCATCGTCATCAATCCCGCCGCCTTCACCCACACCTCGGTCGCCATCCTCGATGCGCTTCACACTTTCGCCGGGCCGATCATCGAGGTGCACATTTCCAACGTGCACAAGCGCGAGGAATTCCGGCATCACTCCTATGTGTCGGGCGCCGCCTCGGGCGTCATCGTCGGCTGCGGAACGCAGGGCTATGAGCTGGCGCTGCGACGGCTCGCAAAGCTGATTGGGGGCAAGCCGGCGCGAGCCTCCAAGGCCTCGTCCTGAGGGCCAGCGAAGCTGGCGTCTCGAAGGACGATCGGGTAGCGGCCGACCGGGAGCGCAGACTTGAGCATCCTTCGAGACACGCCTTCGGCGTTCCTCAGGATGAGGAGCGCGCCTGCGGGTGCAACCAGAGCAAATTGCATTTGGGTCGAACCGTGGCCGTCATTGCGAGCGACCCCCGGATCAAGTCCGGGGGGAAGCAATCCAGCGAACGTAGAGCGCCCTTTGTTCTCTGGATTGCTTCGTCGCTTCGCTCCTCGCAATTGTCTCTTGGAGTTTGGGTAGAGAGGGTTGTCCCTGAAGATGGGATGCGCCGATTCGGGCGGCCGCCCGAATTGGCGCGCGGGGAGATTGGCCGTCTCGCAATGGGGCGCGAAGCCCGCCGTCATCTGGGCCGTCTTTCCGCTTCCCTTGAACGCTTGATGAGTTGAATGGGCCGCCATCGCCCGATGCACGCCCGCAGACAATCCCAAGCTCACGGAGGATAGCCGCAAATGTCTCACCCCGCCACGCCCTCGCGCTTCATCGGATGCGACGTGGGCAAGAGCGCAATCGTCGCCTTCGACACCGCCAGCGGCCGTACCTGCACGATCGCCAACGAGCCGCAGGCCCTGTCCGACTTCGCCGCCTCGCTCGACCCGACCTGCTTCGTCATCTGCGAGGCCACGGGCGGCTATGAACGCGATCTGCTGGCGGCCCTGCTCGCGGCCGGCGTTCCGGCCCACCGGGCCGACGCCCGCAAGGTCAAGGCCTTCATCCGCTCGTTTGGGACGCTCGGCAAATCCGACGCCATCGACGCAAGCGCGCTCAGCCGATACGGCAGGGACCGATTCGCCGAACTCCCGCTTTGGAGCGCCCGCGAACCCGAGCGGCTGCGCTTGCAGGCGCTCGTCCTGGCCAGACGCGACCTCGTCAAGGACCGCCTCGCCTACGCCAATCGTCGCGCCGCCCCCGCCGCCCAGCCTGTCCATGCTTATCTCGAGGCGCTCGTCGAAAGTTTCGACGCGCAAATCAAGGCGATCGAAGCCGATATCGACGCGCTGTGCGCCGGGTGCGAGCCGATCGCCAAGGCCGTCAAAACCCTGGTCGCGATACAAGGCGTCGGTCAAAAAACCGCGGCAGCCCTCATCGCCCTCATGCCCGAGCTCGGCTCGCTCCCCCGACGCCAGGCTGCCGCCCTCGCCGGCCTTGCGCCCCATCCCAACCAAAGCGGCCAGACCGACGCCTATCGCCGAACCCGCGGCGGAAGACCCGAAGTCAAACGAGTCCTCTTCATGGCCGCAATCTCCGCCGCAAGGCATAACCCCACCCTCAGCGCCTTCTACAAACGTCTCCTCAGCGCAGGCAAAAAGCCCCTCGTCGCCATCACCGCAATCATGCGAAAACTCGTCGTCATCGCAAACGCCAAACTCAAAACAACAAACGCCCTTCAACTGAGTTGATGACGGTTCCACCCGAAGGCAACACGCTCTAGTTCACAACCGCCAGCACGAAGCCGTCCCAGCCCTTGGCGCCGACGGTCTGGATCGCGGTCGCGCTGAGCCGGGGCTCGCGGGCGATCAGTTCGAACATCCGGCGCACGCCGACGACGTCAGCATCCGTGTTCTTCGCATCGACGACATGGCCGTCGCGCACGACGTTGTCGACCACGATCGCGGTTCCGGGGCGGGAAAGCCTGAGCGCCCACTCGACATAAGCCGCGTTGTTCGCCTTGTCGGCGTCGATGAAGACGAAATCGAACGGATGAATCCCCTCGGTCTCGATCTTCGGCAGCGTCTCCAGCGCCGCGCCGGTTCTGATCTCGACTTTGCCGCCAAGACCGGCGCGGGCGACGTTCTGCCGCGCGACCTCGGCGTGCCTCGCGTTCCGTTCGAGAGTGATGAGCCGGCCGTCATGGGGAAGCGCGCTCGCCAGCCAGATGGTCGAATAGCCGCCGAGCGTCCCGATCTCGAGGGCCTTCCGCGCCCCCATCATCCGGGCCAGGAGGTGGATGAGCTTGCCCTGCGGCGCCGAGACGTCGATCGACGGCAGGCCGGCCGCGGTATTGGCGGCGAGCGCCTCCGCGAGCGCCTTGTCCGGGGCGACGATGATCCGGGTGAAATACTCGTCGACCGCATTCGCGATATTTCGGTTCACCGCCATCGGCCGCGTCACTCTTCCCTGCCCGCCACGCCCGCTTCCGCGAACGTCGCCATGCCGTTGTGGCAATTAACCGCGGCCTTGACGATGCCGAGCGCGAGCGCTCCGCCGGAGCCCTCGCCGAGCCGCATGCCGAGATCGAGCAGCGGGATCTTGCCGATGAGCTTCAGCGCATGCCGATGAGCGCGCTCGGCCGAGACATGGGCGGCGAGGCAATGGTCGAGGGCGGAATCATCGAGCGCGAGCAGCACCGCGGCGGCCGAGCACACCACGAAGCCGTCAAGCAGCACCGGGGTGCGGCGCAGGCGGGCGGCGAGGATTGCCCCCGCGATTGCGGCGGTCTCACGTCCGCCGAGGCGGGCCAGAATCTCCAGGGGATCGCCGAGATGCTCCTTGTGGCGGTTAACCGCGATGCGCACTGCGTCGGCCTTTCGCCTCAGGCCCTCATCGTCGACGCCGGTCCCGCGGCCGACCCATTCCTCCGCTTCGCCGCCATAGAGCGCGTGATAGATCGCCGCCGCCGGCGTCGTGTTGCCAATCCCCATCTCGCCGAGAACGAGCAGGTCCGGCTCGGAGGCCAGAGCCTCCATGCCGAAGGCCATCGTCGCCGCGCAGGCCTTCTCGTCGAGCGCCGGCTCCCGGGTGATGTCGCCCGTCGGCTTTTCGAGCGCCAGCTCGTAGACCTTGAGCGAAATGTCGAAAGTCTTGCAGATCTGGTTGATCGCGGCGCCGCCGGCGGTGAAATTCGCCACCATGGCCGCCGTAACCGTTGGCGGAAAGGCCGAGACCCCTTGCGCGACGACGCCGTGATTGCCGGCGTAGACCGCGACCAGCGGATTGTCGACATGCGGCCGCGCCGACCCCTGCCAGGCCGCCATCCATTCCGCGATCTCCTCGAGCCGCCCGAGCGAGCCCGCGGGTTTGGTCAATTGCGCGTCTCGCTCGCGCGCCTTGGCCCGCGCCACCTCGTCCGCTTTCGGCATCTTGGCGAGGAGCGCGCGGATGTCGTCGAAGGGGCGGGAGGGGGGCATGAATTCGCTCTCGAGCGCGGGTTGGCGCCGCCCCTATAGTCCAAAAACCAGCCCGATGGAAAAGCGGCCGGGCGACGGGTCGGAATTGCAAGCTTCGAGCGATTTAACCTTGACAGAACTGTCAATTTGAATGGAAACTGAGCAGGCCCGGTTGGCCAGCAATCCTGTGGGAAAGGAAACATAACCATGCTTCAGCAACGCGTCATTCGCAAAGCAATCAACCTCGGCGTCGTTGGGCTTTTCGGGCTCGGACTCCTCGCGGTCGATTCGGCTCCCTCCTTCGCCGGCAACTGCGGCGGCCATTGTCAGGTGATGAAGAGGTGCGGCGAGCTGGTGAAGGAAAAGGGCCTCAAGGGCGCCGCCTATCAAAGCGAATTCAATAAGTGCATGACGGACGCGGCGAACTACAAGTAGCCATCCTCTGGATGACTTCGGGTCGTCGGCAGACGACGACCCGGCAACCCGCTAGTTGCGCCGACAGTTTCGGCAATCGACAAATTCTTGCCAAATGGCTGGCCATATGATTTAGTTTTTCAGAATAAGTAGCTAGTCGGCGGCGTCGGAGCCCATGAACGGTTGGTTGAGGATGCGCTGCCCGAATGAGGCTAACCCATTGAAAAGCCTAAAATTCCGATTTGGATTTTGTTGCGCAGGATTTTGATTTTGTTGCGTCCGGCTTGGATTTCGTTTCGACGGGCTTTGATTTTGTTGGCCACGGCTTGGGTTTTGTTGGGGGCTTTGCCTCGCCTACTCCGCCGCCTCCCGCATTGCGCCGTAGCGCGTGAGCTGCGCCCTTAAAGGCGCGGGCTTGAGCGGCTTGTTCATGACCGGGACGTCCTCGCGCGCCGCCGCGTCCCGGACCTCGGGGCTTCGATCGGCGGTGGCGAGGATGGCGGGAATCCCGCGGCCGAACTGCTCGCGCAACGCCCGGATGGCGATGACGCCGTCGCCCGAATCGAGGTGGTAGTCGGCGATGATGACGTCCGGCTCGCCGAATTCCGCCAGCGCCGCGCTCGCCTCGGCGAGACCGTGGGCGGTGGCGACCACGCAGCCCCACCGCTCGAGGAGAACGCGCATGCCCTCGAGCACCCTGGGCTCGTTGTCGATCGCCAGAACCTTGAGGCCGTCGAGCGGTTCGCCCGCCGCTATCGGCTCTGGTGCGCCCGGCGCCGTACGCCGTTTGGGCGCCGCGCGTCCGAGCGGCGCAGTGACGGAGAACACCGAACCCTTGCCGGCGCGTGAGCGCAAGCCCACCGGGTGCTCCAGCACCCTCCCCAGGCGCTCGACGATCGATAAGCCCAGCCCCAGGCCGCGCGCGACCCGCGCCCCCTGATCGAGCCGCCGGAACTCGGCGAACACCGCACGCTCATGTTCGGGCGGAATGCCGATGCCGGTGTCCCAGACCTCGATCCGCGCCGCGCCGCGAACCCGCCGGCAGCCGACCAGAACCCGGCCGCTCAGCGTATATTTGAGCGCGTTCGAAATGAGATTCTGCATGAGGCGGCGCATCAGCCGCCGATCGGTGCGGACGGCGAGCGTGGTCGGGACGAAGACGAGGTCGAGCCCCTTCGCGCGGGCGAGCGCGGCAAACTCGATTTCGAGCATCCCCATGAGATCAGCGACCGGAACGTCGGAGATTTCCGGCCGGGTCGCGCCGGCGTCGAGCCGCGAAATATCGAGGAGCGCGCCGAGAATCTCCTCGACCGCCTCGAGCGCGACATCGACATTGCGGGCGAGATCGGCGCGCTCTTCGACGCCCATCCGGTCCGCACCCTCGGAGAGCGAGCTGGCGTAGAGGCGCGCAGCATTGAGCGGCTGCAGAATGTCGTGGCTGGCGGCGGCGAGGAAACGGGTCTTGGACAGGTTGGCGGCGTCCGCCTCGTTCTTCGCCCGCTCGAGCTCGGCGTTGAGACGCTGCAATTCCGCCGTGCGCTCATCGACGCGGCGTTCGAGCATCTCGTTCGCCGCCTCGAGCGCTTCCTCGACCTGAACGGTCTGGGTGACGTCGGTGTAGGTGGTCACGATCCCGCCGTCCGGAAGCCGCGCCGAGCGCACCTCGATGACGCGGTGGGTCGAGAACAGGCGCAGCCGGTTCGGCTGGTCGTCATAGAGCAGACTCGCGACCCGGTCGGCCACGAAATCTTCCGAGTCGCCTGGCCCGTAGGCGCCGCGGCCGGCATTGAAGCGCACGATCTCGTCAAGTCCCACCCCGAGGCGCAACATGCCGGGCGGCAGATCGAAAAGGTCGGCGAATTCGCGGTTCCAGGCGGTTAGCGCGAGATTGGCGTCAAAAGCGGTGATCCCCTGGCGCGCGTGATCGAGCGCATGCTGCAATTGATCGCGGCTCGACTGGATCGCGGCCGAGGCCTCGTCGATGAGCTTGAGCGCCGATTGGCCGGACACCGTCCGGGGCCGCAACAGCAGCGACAGCACCTGGCGCGAGGTCGAGGCGCCGATCGCCGGCGAGAGCAGGAATTCCGCGTGGCGAACCAATTGCGCGCTGGCCTCGAGCGTCGGGTCGAAAACGAGACCGCGCTCGCGCGCGAAGCTCACGAAGGCGCGGCGCGCTCGCGCCGCCCCGAGGTAGCGGGCGACCGCCGCCTCAAGTTCGCCCGCGGTCGTCGACGAACGCCAAAGCCGGAACGCCTGTGGCTTGCCGCCGACGCCCACTCCGGCAAACGCGCTCGCTTGCGCCCGTTCGAGCGCGCCCGGCTGGCGGGTCAGCGAGAAGGCGACGAACGCTGCGATATTCGCCATGAGCGACAGAACTACGCCACCCACCAGCGCGTTGGGCGCGAACGAGACGAGCGCGGCCGGGCTCAGCCAGGCGATCGCCAGCGGCCCGTGCGCCAAAAGGCCCGCAAGCGCTTGCTCAGGCCGGATCGAGGGTAGGAGCAGGAGGTAGAACCAGACGAGCGAACCTACGGTCATCCCCGCGATCGCGCCCCGCGCTGTCCCGCGGCGCCAGAAGAGGCCGCCGAGGAAAGCCGGCGCGATTTGCGCCACGGCCGCGAACGACAAGAGGCCGATCGACACAAGACCCGCTTCGCCGGCCATGCGCTCGTAGGCGAAGCCCAGCGCCAGAACCCCCACGATCGCGACCCGGCGGACCCACAGCACCAGCGCGCCGATGTCGCCCTCGATCGCGCGCCCCTGCGCGCCCCTGCGCCGGAGCACGAGCGGCATCACGAGGTCGTTGGAAATGGTGATCGAGAGCGCGACGCTTTCGACCACCACCATTCCGGTCGCCGCCGAGAGGCCGCCCACCATCGTCAAGAGCGCGAGCCCATGCGCTCCGGCGCTCAGCGGCAGCGCCAGAACGGTCAGGTCGCGATTGATCGATCCGTCCGGGAAAGCCTTGAGGCCAGCGATGGCCAGCGGCGCGACGAAGAGATTGATCAGCACGAGATAGGCCGGAAAGAGCCAGGCCGCGGTGCGGACGCCACGCAGATCATGGTTCTCAACTATCGCGACATGGAACTGGCGGGGCAGAAGCACGATGGCGAAAGCCGAAAGCAGCGTCGTCACCACCCAGACGGCCGGATCGGGAGGAGTCTGGATGACTGCGGCGATCTTGGGATTGGACTGCGCAATCTCGGTCAGAGCGACGATCCCGCCGTTGAGTCGCCAAACGACGAAGGCGCCGACGGCGAGAAACGCCACCAGTTTGACAATCGATTCGACGGCGATCGCGAGAATGAGACCGTCCTGATGCTCTTTGGGGTTGATGCGCCGGGTGCCGAACGCCATCGCGAAGGCCGCGAGCACCAGGGACACCGCCAGATAAGACGAGGTCGAGGGCTTCTCCGGCGTCAGCCGGGCGCGGTCGAACGAATCGACCACCATCAATATGGTCGGAGCGACAGCCTTGAGCTGGAGCGCGACATAGGGCGCCGATCCGATGAGCGCGATCAGCGCCGCGACCGCGGCGACGGCTTGAGATTTTCCGTACCGCGCCGACACGAAATCGGCGACCGTGGTGACGTTCTGCGCCTGGGCGAGATTGGCGATGCGGGCGATAAACGGCGCTCCGAGGCCGATCACGAGAATGGGCCCGATATAGATCGGCAGAAAATCGAGCCCGTGCTCGGAAGCCAGCCCGACCGAGCCGTAGTAGGTCCAGGAGGTGCAATAGACGGCCAGACTGAGCGCGTAGACGGCCGCTCGCGAGCGGCCGGACGCTAGACGCCGTCCCCCGCGGTCGCCCCACCAGGCGATGAGGAATAGCAGCGAGACGTACCCGATGGCGGTGAGAAATACCGTCGTGCCATTCATCGCAGCGAGCGTTCGCCCTTTGCTGAGTGAACGGGCATATTAAAGCATGAAGGCGGTCCGTGGAATGAACGACGCTCCCTTGAAGGTGGCGCCGCCTGAACCGCTATCGCCAGGGGTGGGCGGCGGCGGACTTCGTTTCGTGCGCCTCGATCGCCTCGGCCTCGACCAGCGTGAGATCGATGTGGTCGAGGCCTTCGACCAGGCACTGCTTGCGGAAAGCGTCGAGCTCGAACTTGACCACGCCACCGTCGGGGCCGCGAATTTCCTGCGCCGGCAAGTCGATGGTCAGGGTCGCGTTGGCGCCCCGCTCAGCGTCGTCGAGGAGCTTGGCGTGGTCATCGCGCGAGACCTTGATTGGCAGGATGCCGTTCTTGAAGCAGTTGTTATAGAAGATGTCAGCGAAGTCGGTCGCGATGACGCACCGGACGCCGAAGTCGAGCAGCGCCCAGGGCGCATGCTCGCGCGAGGAGCCGCAGCCGAAATTGTGGCCGCCTACGATGATCGACGCCTTGCGGTACGCCGGCTTGTTGAGAACGAAGTCAGGGTGCTCGGATCCGTCGTCACGATAGCGCATCTCCGCGAACAGGCCCGCCCCGAGCCCGGTGCGCTTGATCGTCTTGAGATATTGCTTGGGGATGATCATGTCGGTGTCGATGTTGTCGATCGCCAGCGGCGCGGCCACCCCGGTCAATGTCGTAAACTTGTCCATTCCTGTCAGGCTCTTTGCTTCAGACGCTTCCGCCCTCGTGGCCGGCCTTATCCTCCCTCGTGGCGTCTGGCGCAATGGGGGAGGGGAACCTTACAGATACCGCTCCAGGGCCTTCGCCGCGTCTTTCGGCGGGCGTTCGAGATTGAAAGCTTCGATGAACGCGCCGTTCTTATCCATGAGATAGATGATCGAACTGTGGTCCATCGAATAGTCGCCGTCGGCCTGCAGCGGCCCCTTGCGGGCGAACACCCTGTAGGCCTTCTCCGCCACCTCGACCGCTTGCGGGCTGCCGGAAAGCCCGACGATGGCCGGATTGAAGCTGCCGACATAGTCCTGCATGATCTTGGGCGTGTCGCGCTCCGGATCAATCGTGATAAACAGGGCAGGAATGGATTTGTCGCCCATCTCGGTCAAAACGTCGGAGATGCGCGCAAGCTCGGTCGGACAGACGTCCGGGCAGTGGGTATAGCCGAAATAGACCAGGAACGGCCGGCCGTGCAGCGTCTCGTCGCTGACGGTTTTGCCGCCGCCGTCCTGCAGCGAAAAGGCTCCGCCGATCAGCGCGGCGCGCGGCCTGATCGGCGCGCTCGTGACCATGAACGCCACAAGGCCCAGGACCGCGACGGCGACCATTGTCGCGAGCGCTCGGATCGCGAACGCCTGCGACTGCGGCGTCTTGTTGGGTTGGACTGCCGGCATCTGGCCTCCGGTTGGACGGAGGACCCGTTCATAGCCGCCAAATTGGGCGATCTCCAGACGACGCGGCAGCCACGCCGATAGAAGCTCGCTATTGACCTTGACTTTGTCCGGCGCCAC
This sequence comes from uncultured Alphaproteobacteria bacterium, assembly GCA_963767245.1. GTDB lineage: Bacteria > Pseudomonadota > Alphaproteobacteria > Rhizobiales > Beijerinckiaceae > Roseiarcus. The sequence goes on along the minus strand of CAVYDG010000014.1, from coordinate 251,000 downwards.
GAGAAGGAGCTGGATTAAGGCGCTATGGTCCTCCGTCAACTCGAATATCTCGCCGCGCTCGCGCGCGAGAAACACTTCGGCCGCGCCGCGGAGGCCTGCCATGTCTCGCAGCCGACCCTATCGGCTGCGATCCGCCTGCTCGAAGACGATCTCGGGGCGCCGATCGTCGAGCGCGGCCATCGGTATGTCGGCCTGACGCCGCAGGGGCAGGTGGCGCTTGACCACGCCCACCGGATTCTCGCCGAAGTCGAGAATCTGCGCCACGAGCTCGACGAGATCGACAAGGGCCTGACCGGCCGGCTTCGCATCGGCGCAATTCCGACCGCGCTGCCGATTGTCTCCCAGCTTACCGGTCCATTCTACAGGCGATTTCCCGGCGTGACGGTCGCTGTTTTTTCCATGAACAGTCAGGAAATCGATCGGGGGATCGAGGATTTCGAACTCGATGCGGGCCTCACCTATCTGGACGCCGAACCGATCAGCCACGTCAAGACGAAGCCAATCTGCGTCGAGGAATATCTCTTTCTGACCCCGGCGGCTGGCCCGTTCGCCGGCCGGTCGCAAGTCGCCTGGCGCGAAGCCGCCGAAGCGCCTTTGTGCCTGCTGACGCCGGACATGCAGAACCGGCGCATCATCGACGGGGTGTTCCGGTCGGTCGGCGTCAAGCCCGTCCCGGCGGTCGAAACCAACTCAATCTTCAACCTCGTTTCGCATGTGAGCGCCGGCCAATGGTCGGCGATCGTGCCGCGGCAGCTGTTACGCTTTTTCGGCGTGCCGCCAGGAACGCGGGCAATCGAACTTGTGGAGCCTACCGCACGCCGCACGATCGGTCTGGTGATGAGCGACCGCGAGCCCCCGTCGCCGCTCGCCCGCAATCTCTTTGCGATGAAGTTTCCCGCCGATGTCGGAGCCCTCATCCAGCCGCCGAGTCCACTCGATGAGGGGGAGGGGAAGGCGATTCGATAGAGGTTTCCTATCGTACCTTCCAAACGTTCAATTTGAACGCGCTCCTGCCCGGGGGCATAATTTATTTGATCCGGGAGGAATATGTTGTCTGGCCGAACGGCTTTTGATCTTGATCTGGCCAGGACGCTGATCGATCGCAAGCGGACGCTGCCGGGCGCGACACTGCCTATCCTTCACGATCTGATGGAAGAGTTCGGCTATATCGACGCCGCCGCCGTCCCGCTGATCGCCGACGCGCTCAACATCTCGAGAGCCGAAACGCTCGGCGTCGTCAGCTTCTACCACGATTTCCGCCGTTCGCCTTTTGACGGCCGGGTCCTGAAGCTGTGCCGCGCTGAATCCTGCCAGGCCATGGGATGCGAAGACCTCGTTTCCCATCTCGCCGTCCGTCACGGCGTCACGGTCGACGGCGCGGACGAAGATTCAGGGATTCACGTCGAATCGGTCTACTGCCTCGGCAACTGCGCGCTCTCCCCCGCCGCGCTCATCGACGGCGAACCCATCGGCCGTCTCGACCGCGATCGCCTCGACGCGATTGTCGCCGGCGCCCAACGGAAGACGCAATGAGCGCGCTCGTTTTCGTCCCGGCCGATTCTTCGGCGCTGTCAGTCGGCGCGGACGCGCGTCGCCGCGGCGCTTGTCGACGAGGCGCGGCGCCGCAGTGTCGACTTAACGATTGTGCGCACCGGTTCGCGCGGCCTCTTTTGGCTCGAGCCGCTGATCGAGATCGAAACCGCCGCCGGGCGCGTCGGCTACGGACCGGTTGCGCCGGATGAGGTCGCGCCGCTGTTCGATGCGGGCTTCCTGACCGGCGGCTCTCATCCCAAGGCGCTCGGGCGCGTCGACGACATCGCCTATCTGGCGCGCCAGCAGCGGCTTATCTTTGCCCGCTGCGGCCTCACCGATCCCTTGTCGATCGACGATTACCGGCGTCATGGCGGCCTTCGAGGCCTCGAGCGCGCGCTGCGCCTCGGTTCCAAGGCGACGATTGAGGAGATTCTGGCCTCGGGTTTGCGCGGGCGCGGCGGCGCCGGCTTTCCTACCGGCGTCAAATGGCGGACGACGGCCGGGATCGACGCCGAGCAAAAATACGTCGTCTGCAACGCCGACGAGGGCGACAGCGGCACCTTCGCCGATCGAATGCTGATGGAGGGTGACCCTTTCCTCCTGATCGAGGGCATGGCCATTGCCGCGCTCTCGGTTGGCGCGACGCAGGGCTACGTCTATATCCGCTCCGAATATCCGCACGCCTTCGCGGTCTTTTCACGCGCGATCGAGCGGGCGCGGGCGGCGGGCCTTCTCGGCCCGAGCGTGCTCGGCTCGGCCCATACTTTCGATCTCGAGGCGAGGCTCGGCGCCGGCGCCTATATCTGCGGCGAGGAGACGTCGCTCCTGGAAAGCCTCGAGGGAAAGCGCGGCCAGATTCGCGTCAAGCCGCCGTTGCCGGCGATCGCGGGCCTGTTCGGCAAACCGACGGTAGTCAACAATGTCCTGAGCTTCGCTTCCACGCCGTGGATCCTTGAGCACGGCGCCAAGGCCTACGCCGACTACGGCATCGGCCGTTCGCTCGGATCGCAGCCGTTCCAGCTCGCCGGCAACGTCCGCCGCGGCGGCCTCGTTGAGCTCGCCTTTGGCGCGAGCCTGCGCGAACTCGTCGAAGGCTTTGGCGGCGGCACGCGCACCGGCCGGCCGATCCGCGCGGTTCAGGTCGGCGGACCGCTCGGCGCTTATTTTCCCGCTTCGCTGCTCGATACGCCGCTCGACTACGAGTTGATGGCCGCGGCCAAGGGCATGCTTGGACATGGCGGAATCGTTGTCTTCGACGACAGCGTCGACATGGCGCGCCAGGCGCGCTTCGCCTTCGAGTTCTGCGCCAAGGAGAGCTGTGGCAAGTGCACGCCATGCCGGATCGGCTCGACCCGCGGCGTCGAGACGGTCGACAAGATCATCGCCGGACGCGACCGTGAGCGAAACATCCAACTTGTGCGCGATCTTTGCGAGGTGATGACCGACGGATCGCTTTGCGCGCTTGGCGGGCTTGCTCCCATGCCGGTCCTCAGCGCGCTCGACCATTTCAGCGAGGATTTCGCCAGGGCGCCGGCACGCGCCGCGGCGGAATAGGAGATCAAGCGATGGCGCTGCTGCAGGAACTGGATACCGGAACGCCGATCCGCGTTGGCGAAGCTGCCGTCACCCTGACCATCGACGGGCGCAAGGTGAGCGTGCCGCCGGGGACGTCGGTGATGGCCGCCGCCGCGCTGATCGACAACCCGATCCCCAAGCTTTGCGCGACCGACAGCCTCGAGGCGTTCGGCTCGTGCCGGCTGTGCCTTGTCGAGATCGACGGCCGGAAGGGCACGCCGGCCTCCTGCACGACCCCGGCCGAACCGGGCATGATCGTCCACACCAAGACGCCGCGGCTCGAGCGGCTGCGCCGGGGTGTGATGGAGCTCTACATCTCCGACCATCCGCTCGATTGCCTCACCTGCAGCGCCAACGATGACTGCGAGTTGCAGACTCAGGCTGGCAATGTCGGCCTGCGCGACGTGCGCTACGGATATGATGGCGCGAACCATTTGAAGGCGCCGACCGACGCTTCCAACCCTTATTTCACCTTTGAATCGTCAAAGTGCATCGTCTGCTCGCGCTGCGTGCGCGCCTGCGAGGAGGTCCAGGGCACGTTCGCGCTGACCATCCTGGGGCGCGGCTTCGATTCGAAGGTCGCGACCGGCGGTGTCGATTTTCTCTCGTCCGAATGCGTCTCCTGCGGCGCCTGCGTGCAGGCCTGCCCGACCGCGACCCTTAACGAAAAGCCGGTCATCGAGCACGGAACGCCGGAGCGCACGGTGGTGACCACCTGCGCCTATTGCGGCGTCGGCTGCTCCTTCAAAGCCGAGCTCAAAGGCGACGAAGTCCTGCGCATGGTCCCTTACAAGGCCGGCAAGGCCAACGAAGGGCATTCGTGCGTCAAAGGGCGGTTCGCCTACGGCTACGCCACCCACAAGGACCGCATTCTGAAACCCATGATCCGAGAGCGGATCGAGGATCCTTGGCGCGAAGTTTCCTGGGGCGACGCGATCGCTTATGCGGCGAATGAATTCCGGCGCATTCAGGGGAAGTACGGGCGTGACTCAGTCGGCGCGATCAGCTCCTCGCGCTGCACAAACGAGGAAGTGTTCCTGGTTCAAAAGATGGTTCGCGCCGGATTCGGCAACAACAATATCGACACCTGCGCCCGCGTCTGCCACTCGCCGACCGGGTTCGGCCTGTCGCGGACCTATGGCACTTCGGCCGGCACCCAGGATTTCAAGTCGGTCGAAAAGTCGGACGTCGTAGTCGTGATCGGCGCCAATCCGACCGACGCCCATCCGGTGTTCGCCTCCCGCCTCAAGAAACGTCTGCGCGCCGGCGCCCATCTCATCGTCGTCGACCCGCGCCGCATCGATCTCGTGAGGAGCGCCCACGTAAAGGCTGACCATCATCTGACTTTGAAACCCGGAACCAACGTTGCGGTCCTCAACGCGATGGCCCATGTCATCGTCACCGAGGGCCTCGTCGATGAAGCTTTCGTCCGCGAGCGCTGCGAAATCGCCAATTTCGAGTCCTGGGCGCGGTTCGTCGCCGATCCGCGACACGCGCCCGAAGCGACGGCGGCGGCGACCGGCGTCGATCCGCGTGAGCTGCGCGCGGCGGCGCGTCTCTATGCGACGGGCGGCAATGGCGCGATCTACTACGGCCTTGGCGTCACCGAGCACAGCCAGGGCTCGACGACGGTGATGGCGATCGCCAATCTCGCCATGGCGACCGGAAACATCGGCCGCGAGGGCGTCGGCGTGAATCCCTTGCGCGGACAGAACAACGTCCAGGGTTCGTGCGACATGGGCTCGTTCCCGCACGAGTTCTCCGGCTATCGCCACGTGTCGAACGACACCGCCCGCGAGACGTTCGAGCGTCTGTGGGGCGTGCCGCTCAGCAATGAGCCGGGCTTGCGTATTCCCAATATGATCGACGAGGCGATCGATGGCTCGTTCAAGTGGCTCTACGTCCAGGGCGAGGACATTGCGCAATCCGATCCCGACACGACCCACATCACCGCGGGCCTGAAAGCGATGGAATGCGTCATCGTGCAGGATCTCTTTCTCAACGAGACGGCGCGTTACGCCCATGTATTCCTGCCCGGCGCGTCGTTCCTCGAGAAGGACGGCACGTTCACCAACGCCGAGCGCCGGATCAGTCGGGTGCGAAAGGCGATTCCCCCTCTTGCGGGCATGGCCGACTGGGAGGTCACGATGGCGCTCGCCGACGCGATCGGCGCGCCGATGCACTACAATCACCCGAGCGAGATCATGGACGAGATCGCTGCGACCACGCCAACCTTCAAGGGCGTGTCCTACGCCCGCCTGGACGAACTCGGCTCGATCCAGTGGCCGTGCAACGACGCCGCCCCGACCGGCACGCCGGTCATGCATGTCGATCGCTTCGTGCGCGGCAAGGGCCAGTTCATGCTGACCGAATATCTCGCCACTGAAGAGCGCGCCGGGCCGCGCTTCCCGCTTCTTTTGACCACCGGCCGCATCCTGTCGCAATACAACGTCGGCGCGCAGACGCGGCGGACCGCGAGCGCGGTCTGGCACGCCGAGGACGTGCTCGAAATTCATCCCTTCGACGCCGAGCAGCGCGGTGTGCGCGACGGCGATCTCGTGGCGCTCGCGAGCCGCATCGGCGAGATTTCGCTCCACGCCAAAGTCACCGAGCGCGTGCAGCCGGGGGTCGTCTATACGACCTTCCATCACGCCGTGACCGGCGCCAACGTGGTGACGACCGACAATTCCGACTGGGCGACCAACTGCCCGGAATACAAGGTGACTGCTGTGCAAGTCCGGCGCACCAACCACTATTCCGATTGGCAGGTGCGCGATCGCGAAGAGAGTGTGTCGTTGCGCCAGATGGCGAAGGCATTGACCGATGCGGCCGAGTGAGGGCTCCGGGCTCGATCGACGTTCCGGTCCGCATCTTTTCCTACGACTTGGGCGCCGGCGGAAAGGAGTTCACGCGCGCCATCGCGGTCGAAGCGCCGGTCCAGATCGTCCTTGGCGGCGCGCCGTTCGCCGTCATGATGGCGACGCCGCGGGATCTCGAGGATTTCGCCGCCGGTTTTGTCCTGACCGAGCAGATCGCGGAGAGCGTCGCCGACATCCGGGGCATCGAGGTCGAAGCGGTCGAGGACGGTTGGAAGCTCAACGTTGCTCTGACCAGCGAGCGGTTACGGGCGCATTTGGCGCGCGGCCGGGCGATGAGCGGGCGCACCGGCTGCGGCCTCTGCGGCATCGAGGATTTCTCCCAGATGCCGTCGCCCCGGCCGCTGCTCGATAGGCCTCCTTCGATCGAGCCGCAAGCGATCCGCGCCGCGATTGGCGAACTCGATGCCTGGCAACCGCTCAATCGCGCGACCCGCGCCGTCCACGCTGCCGCATGGTGTGGGCAGGACGGTAAGATTCTGTTGTCGCGCGAGGACGTCGGGCGGCACAATGCGCTCGACAAGGCGATCGGGGCGCTGGCGCGCGACCCGCGTTGCGCCGGACAGCGGATTTTTTGTCATCACCAGCCGGTGCTCGTTCGAAATGGTCGCGAAGGCGGCCATCTTCGGCGCCTCGACCCTGGTGTCGGTTTCGGCCCCGACCTCGCTCGCCCTGGAGCGGGCGCGGCGTTTCGGCGTTCGCCTGATCGCGGTCGCGCGCGGCGACCAGGCGCTCACTTTCGACGGCGGCGAGGACGAGGCGAGCGGGGGACTGGCGGCGTGACGACCGGCAAGATCGACAAACTGGTGCGCATGGCCAATCAGATCGCGGATTTCTACGCCGCCATGCCCGAACGGGAAGCGATTGCGGGCGCCGCCTCGCATCTCAGCCTCTACTGGACGCCGAGGATGATTCGCGAGATCATCGCTTTCGCCGATCAAGGCCATCCCGGCCTCAATGCGATCGCGGCGCGCGCGGTCGAGTTGTTGAAACAGAGGGCGACGGCCGCCTAGGACTTCGCCGGGCCCGATGCCTCGCTGGCCGCGCACACCCAATCTGCTACGGCTCTTCGTCGGCCAGCACATCATCAACGGCGTGAGCGTCGGCCTCGGCGTGGTTGCGGTTGCTCTTGTCTCTTCGTCGATTTTCGGCTTCGCCGCCGGCCAGCCGGCGACGATCGGCGCGATATCGGCCAGCATTTCCGACCTGCCGGCGCCGTGGCGGGTAAAAGCGAAGACGCTGGGCTTTGGCTTCGCATTGGCGCTTCTCTCGACAATGGCGATCCAGCTCGCGCTGCCGTGGCCGGTCGCCGCCCTCATCATGATCGGCGTCATCAGCTTTCTCGGCGGTCTCGTCACCGGGTATGGCCGATGGGCGGTGGCGGTGGGCATGCAGGCGGTCATCCCGATGGTCTTCGTTCTCGGATTCCCGCGCGAGACTTTCCCGGCCGCCGTTCGGATCGAGCTGCTGATCGCCGGCGGGGGCGCCGCCTATATTGCGTTTGCGCTTCTGGCGACGGTTTTTACCGACGCCAGCGCTCGCCGGCTGGTCACGAGCGAATCGATCCGCGAATTCTCGATCTATATGCGTGCGGTCGCGGGCATTTTCGATCCGGATCAGGAACTCGCTGCGGCCTATGGCGCGACGATCCGCCAGCAGTCGGCGCTTTCGGAGCAATTGCAGTCGGCGCGCTCGGTCCTGCTCGATCGACCGGGAGAAAAGGGCGAGCGCCTGCGGCTCGCGGCCTCGATCGGTATCCTGCTCGACGCGCTCGATGCGCTGGTCGCCGCGCAATGCGACGTCGAACTCATCCGTGAGACCCCCGCGGCCGCGACGGTGCTGGCGCGAATCGGCGACGCGCTGAGGGTCGGCTCGCTCGATCTCGATCATTTGAGTCTGGAGCTCCTGACCACTGGCCACCCCATCCTGCCGCCCGACCATCAGCTTGCGATCGACGCGCTCAAGCGCGAGGCGGCGCGGGTCGAGGTCGTAGCGATGGATCCGAAAGCGCGCGCGGCGCTGAACGCCACGACCTGGCGGCTCGCTCTGTCGCTCAGCCACGTCCGGCGCCTCGAGCAGGCGCTGTCGGACGACGGGACGGCGCGCGCCTCGATCGGCAACGTCAATCTCGCCGCATTCATCCCGAAACGGCGCTACGCGCCAAGTGTGCTCAGGCCCCATTTGAGCCGCGAATTCGCCGGTGCTCAGATTCGCCGTGCGCCTCGCGCTGGCGATGATGGCCGGGGCGGTGGTCGCGCAATCGCTCGGCGATGACCGGCATGGCAATTGGGTCCTGCTCACCATCGCGGTGGTGATGCGGGCAGGCTACGGGATGACCAAGCAGCGGCGCGACGACCGCGTCATCGGCACGCTCATCGGCTGCGTCGTGGCGGCGGGTTCGGTCGCCTATCTGCCGGCCAGCGTTCTGGTCGCGGTGCAGGGCCTGGCTGTTGCCGTCACGCACAGCTTTGCGCGGCTCAACTATCGCATTGCTTCGACCGGCGCCTCGGTGACCGCGCTGGTGTCGCTGCACCTGGTTCAGCCGTGGGTCTCGGCGCCGATCCTTGTGCGGCTTGCCGATACGCTGATCGGCGCGGCGATCGCGCATCTCTTCAATTATCTCTGGCCGCGCTGGGAATTTTCGGAGGCGCCGCGGCTGGCGAGCCGCCTTCAGGCCCAGCTTGCCGCCTTCGCCGCGGCCGCGCTCAGGGCCGATGTCAGCGACCATGACTATCGGCTCGCGCGCAAGAATGTGATCGAGGCGATCGCCGCACTTTCCGATTCCGCCGGACGGATGAGCATCGAGCCGATGGCGGCTCGCAAGGGCCTCGACGAGATGGCGAACCTGCTCATCGCCGCCTACGGCCTCGTGGCCGAGCTTTCGGCCGCCCGTCTCGCGGTTCAGACCGGCGCTCCGTCGCTCAACCCGGCGATCTGCGAGTGGCTTCAGGCCCTCCTCGCCGGCCAGCCGGCCGCAGCCGGCGCCGCCGAGGCCGGCCCGCTCGCCGCCGCCGGGCTCGCCGTCACCTCGGCCGCCCGTACTTATGAGCGAGTGGCGAAGAGCGAAGCCAAGTAGGACCAACGCCCCGCATGATCATTTCGAGCGGAGTGAAGCAATCCGGCGACCGGCGACCGCCCTCCGTTCCTTCGATGGCTTCGGTTCGCTCGCAATGACGACCCTAATCACCTCGACTGAGCTTCGACCCGGCAAGGGCGCTGAGCTCATCCTCGAGCCGCAATTCGACATTCTTTGCTTCCGTCTTGATCCAGTCGATCACGACCTGGACGTCGTCGCGCGGCGTCGCGTCCGCCTGAACCAGCCAATAGGCGTATCCATGCGCTTGGTCGGCGCCCGCGCCGCCGACCGCGACGAGCCGGCCTTGCGACAGCAACGGCTCGATCAGGGCGATGCGGCCAAGCGCAAGTCCCTGGCCCTCGAGCGCGGCGCGGATCGCCTGATCATATTGATTGTAGCGCAGGACCCCCTTCGGCTTGACCGCGCTCAGACCCATGGAATGCAGCCGGTCGGCCCATTGCAGCCAGGGACGATTGGAGTCGTCGTATTCGATGAGAACGTGGGTTGCGATCGACCCGGGGTCGAGCCGGGTCACGCCAAGCGAGGGGTGGGCGACAGGCGCGACCGCTTCGCCGAACAGGCGCTGCGATCCCGGAGGCGCGTTCGAGGCGGGGCAATAGCGGATGGCGACATCGGCGCCTCCGGTTCTCAGATCGACCACCCTGTTGTTCGCCGCCACCCGCACGTCGATGTCAGGGTGGCGCTGCTGGAAACCGCCGAGGCGCGGCATGATCCATAAGCCCGTGACGCCGATGCTGGCGGTGATCGTCACCGGCTGCCGGTCGCGTCCGGCGGCGAGCGCGTTGACGCCATCCTGAAGCTGTTGCAGGGCGCTGTCGGCGACCCGAAAGAAACGTTCGCCTTCGGCGGTGAAGCTGATCGAGCGATAGCCGCGGTTGAGCAATTGAACGCCGAGCGCCTCCTCGAGCGCGATGATCTGCCGGCTGACGGCGGATTGGGTGAGGAAAAGATCCTGCGCGGCGAGTGTAATGCTCATGCGCCGCCCAACGGCCACGAAACCGCGAACGAGATCGAGCGAGGGCAGCCGAATCGGAAAGCTTCGCATGTCACTGCCTCATGCGATCGAGCCGTAAACATCGTCTTAGCCTCAGAGTTTGTCAAGCTGGATCGTGAGGAGGCTGGCCAGCCCGCTTAGTGCGTCCGCCATCGCATTCCAAACGCGCATGCGATTGATGCGGATATGTCGTTTGACGGGCGACCGGCGCGGACCCTACCAATGGCCCATCACTTTGGAGGCTATCATGCGCATCGCATTGCCGCATTTCGCGTTGGAAATGTCGTCGCTGCGGCTCGCCCATTGGCGAAGCGAATTGCAATCATGGCGCCGGCGATCGCGGGAACGGGACGAGCTCGCGCGTATGTCGGACGGCGAACTGCATGACATCGGCGTCACCTCAGCCGAGCGCTGGTCGGAAATCAACAAACCCTGCTGGCGCGGATGACAAAAGCGGACTGAATTCAACGGTTACCGCCTAAAGCCGCTTCTCGAACCAGTGATCGGCGTAAGGGTTGTCGTTGAAACGGGCGATTTCCCGGAACCCTTCCTTCCGGTAGAGTGCGTGCGCTTCGGTCAGCGCCCGGTTGGTGTCCAGGCGAAGCGTCTTGAAGCCCATCTCGCGCGCCGCTGCTTCGAGCGTTCTCAGCACCCGACGGGCGACGCCGACGCCGCGGGCGGACGGCGCGGTCCAGACCCGCTTGATCTCTCCCGTCGTCTTGTCCGTACCCTTGAGACCGCCACACCCAACCGGATCCCCGTCGAGCCTGGCGACCACGAATAGGCCCGATGGCGCCGCCATGTCGTCGGCGCGCGCGGAATCGTCCCTATTAACGTCGAAGCCGCCCTTGAAGCGCGCCGCGAGTTCGCCGAAGTAGGCGTCAAGGCACCGTCGCGCGTCGGCGCTGTTCGGAGCTTCCGCCGCGATTTCGACCGAGGCGGCCCGGAGCAGCCGCTCGACCTCGCCCATCGCTGCGGTCAGCCGACCGCGCTCGGCCTGGTCGAGCGCCTCGAGCATCGACGCCGCTAGCCGGTCCGAGAGCCGGTCATAAGCCGTGCGCTCCGCGCTCCCCTTGCGGGTCAGGCTCGCCCGGCGCCGGCGGCCATCCCCACCCTCCTTGACGACCGCGATCAAGCCCTGCGCCCTGAGGGATTGGATGAGACGGCTCAGATAACCCGAATCGAGCCCGAGCCGCAGGCGCAGCGTGCGGAGGTCGACGCCGTCGGCGCCGATTTCGAAAATGAGCCGCGCCTCCGCCAGCGGCCGGCCTCGACGCAAATAATTGGTCTCGAGCGCGCCGACGCGCCGGGTGACGAGACGGTTGAAGCGGCGAACCTGGGTAAGCTGGCTTTCGTCCATTCTCTGACTTTAGTCAGGCATCCAAAGATTTCAAGCTTGGCGTTTGCCGCCGATGCGGGCGCGACGGAACCGATTGCAGCAACACCGCAAACGGCGTTAGAGTGACCCCAGCGCAAACGGCGCGCCGTCGTTGCGATGCTCCTCGCATTCCGCATCGCGGTTCGCGCCCATCAAGAAAAAGCGTCGAGGCCGGCGCGTCGTGCGGAACAAGGGCGACACGCCATAACGTTGAGGGCTAAGTCGGGGCTCCTAGATCAGGAGACTATGATGCCAAACATGGAATACAGACTAGCGTCAGGGTACTCGTTTCGCCATCTCGATGTCGCTCCGATGATCAGCGCGCTTCGCTCCCAGCCTTCCGATTTTGAATTTTCTCATGGCTGGCTGAACCATGTGCCAAGCCGCCATCGCTTCCAGTTCGACCGGAGCGGACGGGTTACCATCGACGCTCTTTGCGGCTGCGCGGCGCTGTCGGTAAGGCCCGAGCAGGCCGACGATCTCCATACGATGTTCAAGACCTGGCGGGCCTCCTATTGGGTCCCGCTGGAGACCAACCGGGAGTTTGCGTCGCACTTCCGCGCCCCCAATGCCTGGGGCAGATTGTTCCGCGACATTCGCATGGCGTGGCGGCGCTTCCGGCGCGAGGCGGAACCGGTGACCATCCCTGTTGAAGGAGTTTCGGCGACGCCGGCGGAATAGCCGCGCGCTCCTCGTCCTAGAACCGCGTCGCCGCCTGCGGCACGGCTTCGCTCGTCATTGCGAGCGACCCCCGGATCAAGTCCGGGGGGAAGCAATCCATCCTGCGAGATTTGAGCGAACGCAGGGGTCGTGGGCCATCGACGGATGGTCTTCAGGATGGATTGCTTCGTCGCTGCGCTCCTCGCAATGACGATTCCGGGTGAGTGCAACCTGCGCTAGCTCCGCGCGGCCTCCGGATCCCTCGCTCTTCCCGAGTCGGCCGCGGGCGGCGATGCAGCCCCGTTCCGGCTTTCGCGGACAAGATTGCCCGTCAGCGCCTTCGCGATTAGCGCGCGGGTCTCGTTCAGTCCGTAGAGCGCGATGAACGAACCCAGGCGAGGTCCCCGCGCCTCGCCGAGGAGCACGGCGTAGACCATGTTGAAGAAGTCGTTCGAGACGCCCGGCCGCGCCGCGGTCGCGCCCTTGGCCGAATGGTCCTGATAGCGCGGGACCGGCCGGGCGATGTCATAGAGCGCGTGCTGGATTTCATCCGCGTTCGCGCTTGCGGGCAATTCAGCGAGCTTAGCCGAAATCCGCTCGAGAACGCCGCGCTCGACCTCGTCGGCCAGGCGATATCGCTTCTTGGGAGCGACAAAATCGCGAAAATAGGCGACGGCATAGCGAACCAGGCCGTCGAGGCGGGGATGGGTTTCCGGCGACGCCAAAGGATAGTAGCGGCGGAGGAACCCCCATAGCACCGACGGATTTTCGGTGTTGGATACCGCGGCGAGATTGAGCAGCATGGCGAACGAGATCGTCTGTCCGTGCTGGTCGTGGGTCAGGATTTCCGGCTCGGGAGGCGCTCCGGCATGAATGTGCCAGACCGGATTGCCGAGCCGCTCCTTCCACTCCTGGCGCGGATAGGCGTCGAGAAAGGAGAGGTAGTCGTCGACATTGCGCGGGATGACGTCGAAATAGAGCCGCTTTGCCGCCGTCGGCTTCTGGAACATGAACAGCGACAGGCTCTCCGGGCTCGCATAGGCCAGCCATTCGTCGATCGTGAGCCCATTGCCCTTCGATTTCGAGATCTTCTGCCCGTTCTCGTCGAGGAACAGCTCGTAGTTGAAACCGGCCGGCGGCTCGCTGCCCAGAACTCGCGCGATCCGCGACGACAGCTTGACCGAATCGATCAGGTCCTTGCCGGCCATTTCGTAATCGACGCCGAGCGCATGCCAGCGCATCGCCCAATCGGGCTTCCACTGGAGCTTGCATTTGCCTCCGGTCACCGGGGTGACGAACTCCTCTCCGGTGTCCGGATCGCGCCAGCTGATTGTCCCGGCGCGCGGATCGTGCCCCAAGACCGGCGCCTGCATCACGACTCCGGTTCGCGGATGAATCGGAAGGAAGGGCGAATAGGTCGCCGCCCGCTCCTCGCGCAGCGACGGCAGCATGATCGCCTGGACCTCGTCGAAACATTCGAGCACGCGCATGAGCGCCTTGTCGAACCGGCCCGATTGATAGGCTTCAGTGGACGACATGAATTCGTAATCGAACCCGAACCGGTCGAGAAAGGCGCGCAGCCTTGCGTTGTTGTGGGCGGCGAAGCTGTCATATTCGCCGAACGGGTCGGGAATCTTGGTCAGCGGCTTGCCGAGATGGGTGGCGATGATATCGCGGTTGGGGATGTTTTCCGGAACCTTGCGCAAGCCGTCCATGTCGTCGGAAAAGGCGATCAGCCTCGTCTTGACGCTGTCGCCGGTCAGCACGCGAAAGGCGTGCCTGACCATGCTGGTGCGCGCGACTTCGCCGAACGTGCCGAGATGCGGCAGGCCCGAGGGGCCATAGCCGGTCTCGAAGATGACTTCGCTGCGGGGGCTACGTTCGAGGCGCGCAATCAGTTTTCGCGCTTCTTCGAACGGCCATGCTTTCGAAGCCTGAGCGGCCTCGCGCAGGGTTTCAGACGACATTCTTTTCCCGTTTGCGGTCAGGCCGCCGGTTGAAGGGAAGGCTGCTGAAAATCCACGATCCTCAGGCCGACGGCAAGAGCCTATGCCGATGATCGCGTCCGGACGACGCGGAGGGTCGGCCGCAGCCGGGTTCTTCCGTGGTCGGTCTTACCCCAATAATAGGGCCACATCACGAGGTGAACCACCGCCGTCCAGGTCGCGGCGCATATCAGCATGTAATAGACCGGCATCAGCGCGGCGGACCGCAAGCTCAGCCGCGAGCCCCGAAGCCGCGCCGCGACCGAAGCGGGCAGCGCGATCGACCAGGCGCCCGCAAGCGCGAGTATATAGGTGAAGACGTCGGTCATCTCGCGCGCGGGCGCAAGCGCGCCGTCGTCGCCCACGGTAAGCGCGCGCGACAGCGTCGCAACCGCGAAGATCGGCCAGAACAGGCACCCCACGATCGCTCCGCCGATCAGCGTCGTCGCCGCGAGCGCCCGGCTTGGCCCGAGATCGCGGCGGAAGAAGCCGGGCTGGCGCGAATGGACGACAAGCGTCTGCAGCCAGCCCTTCTGCCAGCGCACGCGCTGCCGGAACCAGTTCCTGAGCGCGAAGGGCGCCTCCTCGAGCGTGTCGGAATCAAGCGACTGGACGCGATACCCGAAACGCGCGAGCCGAATGCCGAGATCGGTGTCCTCGGTCACGTTCCACTCGTCCCAGGCGCCGACATCGATCAGCGAGCGGATGCGGAAGTGATTGGAGGTCCCGCCGAGCGCGATGGGCAATTCTAGCGCGCAGAGGCCCGGATTGATGAAATCGAACAGGACGGCGTATTCGATTGCGAACTGGCTCGCGAGCCAGGAATCGTCGGCGTTGTGGATCGCAAGCCGCGCCTGCAGGCAGTCCACCGTCTTGTCCGCGGCGAAACGCGCCGCGGCGAGCCTGAGCTGGTCGGGCGCAGGCGCGTCCTCGGCGTCGTAGACGCAGACGAGTTCGCCTCGGGCGCTCGCAAGCGCAATGTTGAGCGCGCGCGGCTTGGTCTGGGGATGGCCGGGCGGCGCGACGATGATCTCGTAGCGCGCGTGCAGATTCAGGCTCGCCAGCCGGCTCAGGTCTCGGAATCGCGCTGCTCGACGACCAGCTTGATGTCGAGTGTGCTTTTCGGGTTGTAAGCTGACGTTTAGTGCGTTATTTCAAATGCTTGTGCAAAGGCTGCCCGCCGCTGGTCTTGCTTTAGGCCGTACTTTCGGCCCTTGCTCCAATTTGGGCTTGCAAGGCCGCTAGGGTGTATGCAATTGATCGGCTAGTGACGGTGCGAACCGTCATCAGAAGCCGGAACGCCTCTTGCGAACGCAAGGCGTGTTGAGCGGCTTGGGGACGGCTTGAGGCCGTCTCTCGGACGGCGGTGGATGGGGTTGCGCCCGTTCAACCTATTGGTGGGGGTGATCTGTCCCTCAGAGGACCCCCGCAGACCGCGCCATGGTAAAGACAGTCAACGCGCAACCTTGCGCTCGTCGCAGCCAACCGGGCAGTTGGCTGGAGCGTCTTCCCGGTCTTGACTGATCGGAGGGACGCGTATCTATGTCCATCTCCAAGACGCCCGTTCCGCCACGCGCCTACGAACTCACCAACACCGCTCCCGTTCAGCAGGGGGACGTACTACCGCTGGGAGAAGCGCGGCATCATCCCTCCCCTGCTGCGGCTCGGAGGGAAAACGCTCATCAGCGCCGACACCATCGAGGATATCCTCTCCGGGAAGATCACTCTGCCGCACAACGCCGGGCGCGTGAAGCCGCCGAAGCCGCTCGACCGGGGCGGCCACCCGAAGCGCGGCCATGCCGTAGCCAAGCCGCCCGCGGCGACCGCCAGCGCGGAGTAGGCGCGATGCCGAAGGCTGCGCGGCACGCCGAGATCGACGCCGTTGAGACCGCCCGCGTCGCGTGGGCTGCCCGCGTCACGGGGGCGTGGCGCAAGAGCGTCGAGGCCGTCGTGGAGGCGGGCATCGACCTCGGCCTCAGAACTCGATGATGTCGAGCGCCTCGGGCTGGCGTCCGAGCGGGTGGACCTCGACCGCAGGAAGGAGGCGGCGCAGCGCGAGCGGCTGAATATCAATGGCGCGACGGCGCTCGAAATCGACTTCCTCATGGGCGGTTTCCGCGTCGAATTGAACGCATGACGTCTCCCCAGTTCATCGACCACTTGGAGTCGAAGCTGATCAAGCACGGGGCCCGCAAGGTTGTCCCCGACGCCAAGATGCTCGCCGACGCCTACCGCCTCACCGTGCGCAGAACCCGCATGAGGGCGGTCGTGAAAAAAGCCTTGGCCACGATGGCGAAGCAAGAGATCGCCGCGCCGACCGATCTTGAACGGCGCGTGCGCGCCCACCTCAAAACGCATCCCGCGTCGTCGTGGGGCGCTGCCGTCGCAGCGCTTGTTGCCGACGAGGCTGCGCAATGAACGCGCCCCGCCCCGACGATCTCGACCTTGGCCGACGGCGTTCTGTCAGCCCGGCGCAACCCCAAGCCTCGCCAGACGAAGGCCCCGGAGCCTCGGCCGCCCGCAGCCGCGCCCAGTCTTTTCGCAGAAGGGAGGCCGCTCAATGACGAGATTCCCTTCTGACCCGCACCTGCCGCCGCTTGATGCGCCCAAAGACGATCCGCCTGCGGTTCGGTTCGCTCCGACGCCGTTCAAGTGGTGCGATCCTGCAAGGTTTCCGCGCCGTCAATTTGCCTACGGCCGCCATTATGCGCGGCGATTCGTCGGCGTCACGGCGGCGACGACCAAGACCGGCAAAACATCGCTGAGCCTCGTCGAGGCTGTCGCCATGGCGTCGGGTCGGAACGTGCTCGGCGTCATGCCAAGCCGCCCAATGAAGGTCTGGTATTGGAACGGCGAAGACCCGCGCGAAGAAATTGAGCGGCGTATCCTCGCAATTTGCCTCCATTACGCCGTCGACCCAAAGGACGTCGAGGGCAACCTCTTCATTGACAGCGGACGCGATACGGAGATCATCGTCGCCGTCCAGACGCAGAAGGGGATTATCGTCTCCACCCCAGTCGAGGCCGCCCTGACGGCCGCCCTCGTCGACGGCTGAACGAGCGCCCCATGCGCAATCTCGGCGTCAGCCGGCGCGAGCTGTTCGAGAAGATCGAACGCACCGCCCTCATTGGCCTGCCCGCCGAGGACTGGGAGTTCGCGGAATGGCGGCGCGCGCGGGTCAATCTCGACTATCACATCGAGATCCATGACTTCCTGTATTCGGTTCCGCACGCGCTGATCCGCGCCGAGGTCGAGGTGCGCATCACCGCGCGCACCGTCGAGATCTTCCATCGCGGCCAGCGCGTCGGGGTCCATCAGCGCCGCTACCTCGGCCGCAGGCACGGCACGGACCCAGACCACATGCCCAGTTCCCATAGGCGGTACGCCGAGTGGACGCCGGATCGATTCCGCCGCTGGGCCGGCAAGATCGGGCCGAACACCGAAGGCTTAATCAGCGCCGTGCTCGCCAGCCGGCGGCATCCCGAACAAGGGTTCCGCACGTGCTTGGGAATCTTGCGCTCGTATCGCGGGCTCGATGCCGGCCGCGTTGAGGCGGTCTCCGCCCGCGCCGTCAAACTGGGCGTCCTCAACTGCAAGGGCGTCGCCTCGCTCCTCGCCCGCAAGCCCGAGAGCACCGCCGCCAAGGACAGCAGCCCCGCCACGCTGTTCGACCACGCCAATCTGCGTGGCCGCGGCTATTACCATTGAGAGGATATCCTCATGCTCGCTCATCCCACGCTCGACCATTTGCACGCGCTTGGCCTTTACGGTTTGGCCAAAGGATTCAAGGAACTGGAGCACAGGCCCGAAGCGCGCGGCCTCGATCACGCCGAATGGCTCGGCCTGCTGCTCGAATACGAGTTGACGCTGCGCCGGCAAAAGCAGTTCGAAACGCGCGCCAGGGTCGCCAGGCTGCGCCATTCCGCCAGCGTCGAGGACGTCAACTATCAAAGTCCTCGCGGGCTCGACCGCGCGCTGTTCCTCAAGCTCGCCGCCTGCGACTGGATCGCCGAGCGCCGCAACCTGCTGATCACCGGGGCCAGTGGCCTGGGCAAGAGCTGGCTCGCCTGCGCCCTCGGCCATAAGGCGTGCCGAGAGAACATGTCCGTTCTCTACACCCGCATGCCCCGGCTCTTCGCCGATCTCGCCATCGCTCACGGCGACGCGCGCTACGCCAGGCTCCTGCGCTCCCTGGCGCGCGTCAAGCTGCTCATCCTCGATGACTGGGGTCCGGAGGCGCTCACGCCCGACCAGGCGCGCGATCTGCTGGAGATCGTCGAGGATCGTTACGACAAGGGCTCGCTCATCATCACCAGCCAGGTTCCCGTCGACCGCTGGCACGATCTGATCGGGGTACCCACGCTCGCAGACGCCATCCTCGACCGCGTCATTCATAACGCCTATCGCATCGAACTGGCCGGCGAGAGCCTGCGCAAGCGACGGTCATCCCCTTGAATCCGGCGCGCGCGCAGAGCCAGATCCGCCCAACCCTCGGCGCACAAGGGCGTGGACAACGACGGGCTACGCTACGGCGCAACGGAAAGCGCGCTCCGCCCGTCGTTGCCCACCGCCACACGATCCAACCCTCGCACGCCGAGCCTTCTTCTCATTTTGCGGAGGCCCAAATCCATGACCGCTTGACCAATCCAGCCAAGCAAAACATCATCACTTCGATCCGCGGAAGCAGACGCCCGGTGGCCGACTTCAAATCGGAACCCCGGCCGGCTTCAAATCGGAATCGGTGGCCGGCTTCGTCGGTATCCGCATTGAAGTCTTCCTTTTCCTTGTCGTAGACGAAGGTGCCGTTGTTCGAGCGCCACTTGTTGAAGAGCTTGACGCGCTCCTCAAGTTCCTCGCCAGCGCCGCCATTGAGCACGTCGCCCATCTCGGTCGCAAGCGCGAAGATCGAGTACGCCAGCACGATGTCGGTCGTGCCCTGCCGCACAGCCAGCCAGTTGTCGACATAGGCCTTGCCCATCTGAATGAGCGGCAGGCCGCCGAAGCTGTAGGCGGGCTTGAGCAGGTCGCTGACCGGGAACGGGATCGTCGTCAGGAGGCGCGACGCATGCACCTCGGTCGCCATCACGTGCCAAGCGTGCTGATTCCGACGGAAGCCGCCACCTTTAACGAGATGATGTCGCCACTCATAACGAGATGATTGCGCCACCTGCAACGGGATGATCCCGCCAGGGTGGGCGTCTCTTCGCTGGCCAGATTTAAGGTCGCTTCTTTGGGCCACCAAGGGAGCACCGATGCCAGCCGAGAGAGTTGCCATGCGCGATGTACGCGTGATCATTCGCCTTAAATATTTGTCTTCGCTCACGACGAGCGAGATTGCCCGGCGTCTTGGGTTGGCGCGTTCGACGGTACGGGAGACCTTGAGCCGTTTCGAGAGTTCGGACTTGATCTGGCCGCTACCCGAGGGCCTGAGCGACGAAGGGTTGGAAGCTGCGCTTTACGCCAACCGGCGCAGCAAACGGGGTCATCGGCGCCATGCCGAACCGGACTGGCCGGCGGTTCATCGGGAGATGAAACGCAAGCACGTCACCCTGCTGATCGTCTGGGACGAGTATATTGCGCAGAACCCAGGCGGCTACAGCTATTCGCGGTTCTGCGAACTTTATCGAGCCTTCGAGACAAAATTGTCGCCGACGATGCGCCAGACGCATGCGGCGGGCGAACGATTGTTTGTCGATTACGCCGGCGATGGCGTTCCAGTCCTGATTGATCGGCTGACGGGCGAGATTCGCAAGGCGCAGATATTCGTCGCGGTGCTCGGCGCATCGAGCTTCACCTTTGCCTGGGCGAGCTGGACGCAGACCCTTCCCGATTGGATCGACGCCCACGTGCATGCTTTCGCGGCGATCGGCGGCGTTCCGCATTTGCTCGTGCCGGACAATACCAGGACCGCCGTCATAAAGGCCTGCTTCTATGACCCTCTGGTCAATCGCACCTATGCCGAAATGGCGGCCCATTACGACACCGCCATCCTGCCGGCGCGGCCGAGAAAACCTCGCGACAAGGCGAAAGTCGAACAAGCGGTGCTGATTGTCGAGCGCTGGCTGCTCGGGCGGTTGCGTCACCGCATCTTCGTCAGCCTCGCTGAGGTCAACGAAGCCATCGGCGAGTTGCTCAAGCATCTGAACGAAGAACGACCCATCCGGAGGCTCGGCGTGACTCGCCGGCAATTGCTGGAGGAGATCGACCGTCCGGCGCTCAAGTCTCTGCCGGCCGAGCCCTATGTCTTCAGCGAATGGCGCGTCTGTCGGGTCGGCATCGATTATCACGTCGACGCCGGCTCTCACTATTACAGCGTTCCCTATCGCTTCGCCCGCGCCGAGGTGGACGTCCGGATGACCGCCAGGACGGTCGAGATTTTCCTCAAAGGCGAGCGGATCGCCGCGCATTTGCGCATCAGCGGCAATCGCAAACATACGACGATCCCCGAACACATGCCGTCCTCCCACCGCCGCTATGCGGGCTGGACGATCGACCGCATCCGCCAGGACGCGCGCGCGATCGGACCGGCGACTGCGGCGCTCTGCGAGCAGATTCTCGAGCATAGACTGCATCCGGAACAGGGCTACCGGGCGTGTCTGGGGATCGTCCGCCTTTCCGGTCCCTATGGCGTCGGACGCGTCGAAGCGGCGGCGGAACGCGCCATTGATATCGGCGCGCGCACCTATGGCTCCGTCAAGTCCATCCTCGACAACAATCTTGATCGGCGCCCCGCGCAAAAGCGCGCCGCGGACGGAACGCCGATCCTGCATCCCAATATCCGTGGCCCGCGCTATTACAATTAGGAGAAGCGATCTTGCTCAAACATCCGACCCTCGATCAACTTTACGCCCTCGGCCTCCAGGGCATGGCCAAGGGCTTTACGGAAATCGGCGCCGAGGCCGACAATCTCGACAAACGCGAATGGCTCGGGCTTCTGCTCGATCGCGAGGCGTCATGGCGTCAGGATAAGAGGTTCGCGGCGCGACTGCGCTACGCCAAATTGCGCCAGCAAGCCTGCGCCGAAGATGTCGATTATCGAAGCCCGCGCGGCCTCGATCGGCCCCTGTTCCAAAAGCTCGTCGAGGGGCATTGGATCGAGGCCCACGAAAACTTGGCCCTCGTTGGCCCGACCGGCGTCGGCAAGTCATGGCTCGCTTCAGCGCTTGGCCACAAGGCCTGCCGCGATAATCGCTCGGTGCTCTATCACCGCATCCCAAAGCTCTTCGAAGATCTCGCCCTGGCGCGCGGCGATGGCCGTCATCCGCGCCTCCTGCGTGCGCTCGGCCGCGCCGACCTTCTCATTCTCGACGATTGGGGTTTGGAGCCCCTCGACGCCGGCGCCCGGCATGATCTTCTGGAAATCCTCGAAGAGCGATACGGCCGCCGCTCGACCATCGTCACATCCCAACTCCCCGTGGACCGCTGGCATCACGTCGTCAACGACCCGACCTACGCCGATGCGATCCTCGACCGTCTCGTTCACAACGCCCATCGGATCGAACTGGCTGGCGAAAGCTTGCGACGCGTCCGGCCAAGTCGTGAAAAAATTGCAGATGAAAACTTGACCAGACAACAGCCCAAGCGCCAATAATCAAAGCGCCAGCGAGCCCGCTCCACCCCGGCGGCATCATTCCGTTACAGGTGGCGGCATCATCTCGTTACAACATGGCGCTTTCGTCGGAATCCGCATGCCAAGCGTTCGGCTTGTACCAGTTCGGCTTGAGCGGGTTCGATGTCTTGTAGTCGTGGGGGCTGACCCACACCGGCTCGATAGGCCGAACGCCCAGAAGCTGCTGCCCGGGCATCTTGAACGCCGACGCTGCCGAACGCGCCCCGTTGCCGAGATCGGTCTTTAGTTCGTCTTTGTCGAAGCGGTAACTGGACGGCCGTGGTGACCATCTCCATCCCCCCCGCCGCCTTCGCCACGCCTCGCCGCCATGCGCGGCCCGGGCGAGACCTATTCCGATGTGATCCTGAGGCTGGCGAAGGGTCGGGGCCGCGCTGACGCCATCCGCACCCGCCCGGTGACGTCCGAGACCGCCGACCGCCCTCAGCGGCCTTATATGGCGCGCTGTTCGCCGTTGGCGCGCAGGCTTGCGCGCGCGTTCTGACACTGCATAGTACGTCTCAAGTGCGGATAGACCGGTCAGTCGATAAGCGACGAGCATCGCACCCGCTCCCGCTTCCGCACTTCCTCCCCAAAGGTGCGAGCAGGGTGCGCCGACCGTGAGCTACCACGGCGACTTGTCGTTTGGCTCTTTGGGCCATTTCCCCAAGGCTTCGAGCCGCAAGTAGCGGTCGACGACTTTTTCGTTGTATCAACTCCTCGTCTCTGGCGTCGTGCGACGCGTTCCCGGTTCGCAGTCTCGGCAGAACGCCTCGCGCATGCTTGCACGAGGGGCCTATAGACCTCAAGCGCTCTGGGAGTTTGCTGTCGAAGTTCGACGGCGAGCTCGGCACATGCCGTCCGCCCATAGCTAAGCGCAACTTGGGGAACGTGGGAAGCTTGCTCAGGCGGTCGTACATGCCGCCGCACACCGGGTCTTTCGCCCGCGCGCCGAAGATCGCCGCGCGCAGCTCAGCATCGGTCGCGTAGAGCGCCAATCTTTCGATCATGGTGGGCGCGGAAACCTTCATGCGGACGCGCGCCCGATCATTTCCGTTTGCCTTTCTTTCTCAGCCTAACGCCTGGCCCGTCGCCGTTCTCTTCGACGAAGATGACGCCGGCGACCTCAAGAGCTGTCTGCACGGCTTTCATAGCCTCTGCCGACGCGGGCGGCTTACCAGACCCCTCCGCCCTTTTGACGGTCATCGAGGAAACACCGGCAGCGGCCGCCACTTGCGGCTGTGAGAGGCCAAGAAGCGATCGGGCCGCTCTGATCTGAGCGCAACTCACCATATCGGGGCTTGACCTAATTAGAACAACCGGCTATGTTCTAATTGTATCACGGCCGATACCTCAGAAGCAACCGGAGTTTCCACAATGCCCGACCGCACCGCGCGGGCAACCGCCCCCGCTTTGTCCGACGAAGCCGGCGGCTTTGCCGTCCTCACCCGCGCCCTCCGACCTCGCGGCCGAGAAAACGTCGGCCACGCCCGCCTCGTCGCGGCGGCGCTGGAT
This sequence comes from uncultured Alphaproteobacteria bacterium, assembly GCA_963767245.1. Taxonomy (GTDB): domain Bacteria; phylum Pseudomonadota; class Alphaproteobacteria; order Rhizobiales; family Beijerinckiaceae; genus Roseiarcus. The sequence continues at coordinate 227,781 of CAVYDG010000014.1, read as the reverse complement.
GAGCGCCTTCTCCACACCGAAGACAGCGACATGGCCGCGACCATCGGCCTGACCATCGGCGGCGTCGCGGAAGAGCTCGCCCGCGCGAGGAAGCTTGTCGCGGACCTTCAGGTCCGTCGCGCCGAGATCGCCCTCGGCTGCGCTGCGATGCGCGAGGCGCTGCAACAGCAATGACGAATTCCCCGCCGGCTCCGCGCATGGCCGGCGAGGGCGGCGGGCGGACGGATGATGAAAGGACTGCCCGCCCGCCGACACTCACATGCGCGTCGGAAGGAGCAAACACCATGCGCACCCAAGAGCGAACTACGGTCGAAGAGACCGAACTTGTCGCGCCAGACGATAGGCAAACATTCAGCCGCACCTACGCCCGCTGGCTGAAGGCGCGCGCGGCGATCCGGGGCGACGACTATCCCGAAGACGAAAAAGCAGCGGCGGCTCTCTTCGCCGAAGAGCGGGCCGCTCTACGCGAGCTCTTCTCCCTGCGGGCGCGCGATGAGGAGGAGGTCTGGCATAAAATTGGCGCCTTCGAAGTCGACCTGGTCGACGAGCTCGTGCTGGGCGAGACGATGGATGCCGCCGCGCTGCTCGCGCTCGGCTCGATCAAGAACGATTTGATCAATCTTGGGATCGGCAATGAAGCTCCCCCCGCCGATGAGCCGACCGGCGAGCCCGATCCGGTGTTCGCCCTGATCGAGGCCCATCGCGTTCAATGGGCGATGCTTGGGAGGCTCGAAAGGGCCGTGCCGTGCCATCACGGTGAGTGCGTCGCCGCCAAACATCAGGCGAACGTCACCATGGACCGGCTCCTGAGGACGTCCCCGATGACGTTGGCGGGCGCGAAGGCGGTGATCTCCTACTTCGTCGAATGGGATTTGCCCGAGGACAGCGGCAAATATTTCCCCGCCCTCGCCAAATCGCCGATTTTCTTCAACATAGGAGCAGTCCGATGACCTCGACCACCCGCCGTGCGGCATTGACCGCGCTCGCTGGCGTCCCTGCGCTGGCCCTTCCTGTCGTCGCCGTAGCCAGCATTAGTCCTGACGCTCTCGGCGCTCTTGGAGCCGAGTTCGAAGCAGCTTGGGCTGCGGAGAGAGCGCTTGACGACGATGTCCTCGAGGGGGAGGCGGCGGAGGTGATATTCGACCGCACGTCTGCGGTTGTGCGGGAGATCATCGCCGCGAAAGCGATGAGCCTTGCCGACTTCCGGGTGAAGGCACGTGCGCTCCTATGGTGCTACAGCGGCGACTTCGAGGAAATGATCGGAGTATTCTGCGATCCAACTTGGGGCCCGACGCCAACGACCGATCTCCGCATCCTTCGCTCGATCCTCACCGACTTGGTCGACGTCGAGGCGCTTGGCGGGAGGGCAGCATGACGACCGCTCAAACCAACTGCGGAACGATCGCTCGTGAAGCTGAGGCCGACGCACCGATCTGCGAGCCATTTATGATAGAACCGGTTTTCGTCAGCTGGCTCGCCCAAGCTAAAATCATTGGCGGCTTGCTCTATCTGGCATATTACGTCGACCAGCCCGGCGACTGGACCGGAGAGGAGCGCATCGTAAAGGCACGCCTCATCATGCCGGTTTCCGCCATCATGACGGAACGAGGGAAGGTCGACGCGGCGCTAGGCGAGCATGGGATGCGAGTGCTGAGCCGGAGCGCCTGAACGTTCGCGCAGACGGCCGCCGGGGCGACTGGCGGAACATGAGGGGCGGCCGAAAGGTCGCCCTTCCTTTGTCACACTGCTGTCATCGGCTCGCCCGCTTCGGAGCGTAGGCGCGACCAGTTTACTCAATGTTGCCCCGGCGATTTTTTCAATAACCGGCGCAAAACGTGGAGTATCCTGATGCGCACGAGAGGTCTCTATCGGACGAAAATGCCTGAGAGCGGTGCAGAATACGCTCGGGTATTCTATCGTAGCGCTTTTCCGCCTGGGGAAATTCCCAGACCGCTCTATGAGGCGCGAGGATACAAGCCCCGCTTTGATACCCTGCCGACAAAGGGGGAGGGTGAAGCAAGCTACCACGTCGAAGCCGGCATCCGCGAGGAAGCCTACACGGCCATTTACAACTATCTGTCGGATTTAGGGTTACTCGGCGCGAACGACGAGAGCTTCAGCGTGCGCTCGCCAACCCCGCCTAAGCGCGGAACAAGTTGAGGTGCTGCCTCGTTGGCGTTCGTAGCGCCGGCTCAGCAGCGAGCGCTGCAACTCGGACGCCTCAAAGTGCGCATGCTTTGAGGTCGACCTGGGCCCCGCCCTCGCCGGCGGGGTCTTTTTTTATGCCTGCGATCGGGCGATGATCGGCGCTAGCTCGCGGACTTGGTTCGGAAGATGATCTGCGTCAAGATCACTGACGAAGCGTACGAAGCCCTCAAGGTAGGGAATCCGCACCTCGAGGACCAAGCCTCCAGAGGCCAAAACGGTCAGCTGCGGATCTGGGTCGATCGGACGTTTCTCGACGAGCTTCTGGCGGCCCGCAGCGACGTCATCTTGAGGCTGGCGAGGGGCTGAAGGCGGCGGCGGGCCCGCGTTGCGGACACGCTGAAATCGGGGCAGCGCGGCGACTATCTTTCGGCAGCTGACGGAATTCCGTCAGCTTCGGGAATTCAGACAGCCGCCGCAGCGGCCTCCCTGCTCAATGTCTCAAGAAGCACACGCTCTTGGCTCCGTGCGCTCGACCCGGACTGGCGACGCACAAGTTCAGGGCCGCTGCGACTATTTGGGAGGCGGGGCTGACCATGCGCTAAGCCAACCCCGCCTGCGACCGCGTGCTCGGGGTGCACGGCTTCAGTTTTATGCAAATGCGGCGCCGCGGTCCTGGCGTGCTCGGCCCGGACGGGCGCGAGGTTCATCGGCGGGGTGACAGCTACGGCGAGTTGGCGGCCCGCGGCGAGACGGGGATCCGGGCCGAACTCAGAACGGCGCGACGAACGCATAAGCGACGAACGCGAGCAGTGCGCCGATCGCCGCCGCCGCAATAACCGTGAGTATGACGAGGATTTCCTCCGGCAGGAGCAGGACCTCGCAGAATAACTTAGAACCGGCGGACGGCGACGCGCATGTTCTTCCGCCGCCCGCCGAGCTGGTGACTTCACCCGAGGGCGTCACCCGCTGGCGCTTCTGGACTTTCCTTTACGCACCATCAATCCGGGACAATACCTATCGCCCGAGGCGCAGCACGAAATCTGCTCCAAGCCTGATCGACATTTCAGGCTCCTATCTCCCCCCGCTTGAGGCGCGTCGCCCTACTGCTTCGCGCAGACAATCACGGCCTTGCCGCCATCGCAGCTTGCGCCAGTCGTTCCGTCGACCTGCATGGCGCCTCCGCCGGCGCAATAGGCGCTAGCCATGATCTCGCCCGCGTCGCACGCGGCCTTGGGGGAATTGCTGACGACCCTGAAGCTACCGCCTGGTCCGGCTGGACCAGGCGGTCCAGCAGCGCCCGCGGGGCCCGCAGCGCCGGGAGGACCAGCAGGACCGGGTGGTCCCTGATCGCCCTTGTCGCCTTTGTCTCCCTTGGCGCACGCCGAGAGCGAGATGAGTGAGACAATAGCGACGCTGGCGATTATGAAGCGCATTATTTTTTCTCCGTGACGAGATCCGTTGTGGCGTTGCTTCTGCGGCGGATCAATCCGTGAAAGTTACCTATTGACAGAGGCGCAAACTGGGAAAGGGGGCCTAAGAGGCTCCGCCGGGCGTCGATCGTCAAAATGGCCGGCGGCGGCGTGTTCCGCCTTCCTTTCGAACCGCAACGATCGCCTGGTCCCGGATCTTGGCCGCGTCAAAGGTCTGTTGCCCATGCGCAAGCCGGATCACAATTTTGGCGGCCCGCTCCCGATCGGCGTCGGTCCTCAAATCGAGCTCAGCGACAACGGCGTTGAACGCCTCAGTGAGGATCGCAACGGCCTTCGGCTCGAAGGCCCCACCATCTAACATGCGTCTGATCGGCATGATCGGGCCTCCAATCGGAAGCACCCGCGCGGCCCCGTGTGATTTGTAGCTCAATTCCGACCCAGGAAAAAAGAGGCCCAGGCACGTTGCGCGATGTCTGGGCCTCGGGCAGCGGTGCGCGGGACGGAGACTGTCCCAAAGCGGCCCGGCGATGAGCCGATCACAGATCCGAAGAGTGGTCAATCAAGCCGCCGCACCCAAAAGCGTGCGCGTGGTAGCCCGGTGGTAGCCGCGCCAACGCCTCGGGAGCGTCTTCCGACCTAAGTCATTGATTTATTGGCTGGGGCGGGAGGATTCGAACCTCCGTATGGCGGAATCAAAATCCTGCATCCTGGACCGACACGCGCCGCCGGTAGAAGCATGTCGGCTCCAAATACCTTCAATTGCCTTGCTTTTCTCTCGTCAGAATCCGACAATTGCCGTCACGGCTACGATTTTCGGTGCCGACATGGTGCCGACATTGCGGGGACGCTTCGGTGCGGGCAAAGATCACCAAACGGGTTGTCGATGGTATTGAGGCAAGGGACGCCACTTACCTTGTCCGCGACACCGACGTGAAGGGCTTCGTCCTTGTCGTGACGCCGGCGGGGGCTAGGTCCTATGCGGTCGACTATCGGGCAGGTTCGGGCCGCGGCTCGCCGAAGCGGCGGCTTACCATTGGCAAGCATGGCTCGCCCTGGACGCCCGAGACGGCGCGCATCGAGGCAAAGCGCTTGCTCGCCGAGGTTGCCGCCGGCCGCGATCCCTCGACTGCGCGCCGGGAGGATCGCAAGGCGCTGACCTTCGGCGAGCTGATCGATCTCTATCTGAGCGAGGGAGTGAGCCACAAAAAGGCGTCGACGCTCAAGGCCGATCGCGGACGCATCGAGAACCACCTGCGACCCCTGCTCGGCAATCTGCGCGCTGATCGCATCGCCCGCGCCGATGTCGAGCGGATGCGAAACTCCGTCACGGCCGGCAAGACTGCCGAGACCATTGGAGGCGGCGAGCGTCGGCCGGGCAGCATAGCAACCGGCGGCAAGGGCGCAGCCGCCCAATGCGTCGCGCTTGTCAGCGCAATTTTCGCCTTTGCGATCGAGCGCGGCGTGTGCGCCGTAAACCCCGGCCGAGGCGTCAAGAAGGCGCCGGTGCGGAAAGTCGAGCGTTTCTGGTCCGAGGCGGAAATCGCCAAGCTGGCCGCGGCTCTCGAAGGCGAAGCAAGGCGATCGGGCAACCCCTTCCCATCGACGGCGATCAAGCTGTTGCTGTTAACCGGCTGCCGTCGCGGCGAGATCGTCAATCTGTGCTGGGATCACGTTGATTTCGATCGCGAATGCCTACGGCTGCCCGACAGCAAAACCGGCGCCAAGATCGTCTACCTCAACGCGCCGGCCCGCGCATTGCTTCAGCAACTCACGCACCTGGCGGACAACCCCCGGGTGATACCTGGCATGCGGGCTGCTACCGCGAGCGCCGCCATCGACAAAGCGTGGGCGAAGGCGCGCACCGCAGCCGCGGTTACACGACCTGCGACACAGCTTCGCCAGCGTTGGCGCGGCGGGCGGGTTGAGCCTTCCGATCATCGGCGCCTTACTCGGTCACAGGCACACCACGACTACAGCGCGCTACGCTCATTTGTCCGCGGATCCGCTCCGCGCCGCCAACGATGCGGTGGGCGCGCGGATTGCCGCTGCGATGAGCCGCAATCCAGATTCGGACGCCGCAGACAAGGTGTTGAGCTCGCCAACGCGGAAAGGCCAGGGCTCGGCGCATGGCGACTGATCGAGAGGCCCCCGACCAGCTCACTGACGAGCAGCGCGCGCGAGTCCACGATTGCCTGACCAAGGAGGGGCTCTTGTTATCGCCGGATAGCTTCGAGCAGCTCATTCGCTGCATCGAGACATCAATTGACAATTTTCTCACTACGCCCATTGAAGGCCCATTTCGTGAGGCGCATGACGCCCTGCGGCAGCTCTTTGAATTGAGCCATGATGAGGACCCTTCGGTTGCACTGCTGCGGAACCGGGTTCGGGCTCTCCCGACAGGGGCTATCAAATATATCGACGGGCGCGCTCCGATCGTAAGTGAGCGACTATTTCCTGGCGAACCGCAAATCACGCGATTTCAGGAATGGGCGAAAGACGCCGATCCGGCAAAGCTGATCCTTGCGACGCGGGTGCTGGCCGCGGAAGGCGCACGTTGGGTCAAGGGCCGTAGCCGCGGGGGCGGCAAGCGTACCGATAACCGGCTGGAGCCATCGATAATGGGCGAGGTCCGGGGCGCAGGAGCCGCCGATCACAAGGGCGGCGCGCCGACCGGCACCGCCGAGAATGACCTTATCAGGTTTCTTGCTCTCGATTGGCAGCGCGCTGCAGGCCATCGGCCAAAGTCCGGGCGGAGCGACAAAACAGGCTTTGGCGATTTGGTGCATTCAGTATTCCAATGGCTCAATCTGCCAGAGGGGGCAGCCTCGTATGCTCTGCGCCGGTATTGGGCCGAAATAACTCAAGGCGAGGCGCGACGAGAATCAGGAAGTTGCTAAAACGCCACGACCGCCAATTCTGATCCGCGGGTGGCGTCGGGTTTTCGCCAGCACAATAGCGACACGTTCGTCAGAGTCCCCGCCGCGCCGCGCCGTATGGCGCCCGCAACGTGGCAGAGACGACATGGAACACCTCGACGATCTACTAAAGCAGCGCGCATACGCGGAGTTCCGCGGCTGCTCCGAGCGCACCATCGAGCGGAAGCGCGCCAGCGGCAGCGGCTGCCCGTTTGTCAAGATCGGGCGCTCGGTGAGGTATCGGCGGCGCGACATCGTCCAATTCATTGAACGGCATGTCCGCCGATCGACGAGTGAGCCAGCCCGATGACGGCGGGCCAACCCTACGCCCCCGCGAGCGATATGTGGCCCGAGCCCGATATGGGAGTGCTGCGGTTGCAGAGGCGCGCGCCGCCTGCACTCCCGATGGAGGTGTTCGGCCCTGGTTGGGCTAGACTACATGTTCGCCTGAGATAGGGCGACCCGTCTCACAGTATGCAGGCTTGTCGAGGGTTGCGCCGGGCGTTCCGGCGCGGAGCCTCATGCATAGGAGACGGGTCTTGGACAAATCTATCACATACGTGGGCCTTGACGTGCACAAGGATACGATCGCGGTCGCGCTTGCGGAGGCGGGCGCGCACAAGGACGTGCGCGAGTATGGCAAGGTCGCGAACACAGCGACGGCCTTGAACGCTCTGGCAGCGAAGCTGTCGCGCGCTGGCAGCGAGCTACGGTTCTGTTATGAGGCCGGCCCTTGCGGCTATGGCATTCAACGGCAGTTGAGCCTGGCTGGGCATGGTTGCGTTGTCGTTGCTCCGTCGTTGATCCCACGCAAGCCGGGAGATCGGATCAAGACCGACCGGCGGGATGCGATCAACCTCGCCAAGCTGCATCGCGCCGGTGAACTGACCGCTGTGTGGATTCCTGATCAGGCCCATGAGGCGATCCGCGATCTCGTACGCGCGCGTCTTGCGGCCGTCCGCAGTCTTCGCCAGGCCCGTCAGCAGCTCTCTGGCTTTCTCCTGCGTCATGGCCGTCACTACAATCGGCCGGCGTGGACATTGATGCACCGTCGCTGGATGGCCGGACTGAAATTCGAGCAAGCGGCGCATCATATCGTGTTGGAAGACTGCATCGCGGCGGTTGAGGCGGCGACGGCGCGGCGCGACCGTTTGGAAGCTCATATCGAGGCGGCGCTGCCGGATTGGTCGCTGGCCCCGGTGGTGCGCGCCCTGCAAGCGCTACGCGGGATGGCTATGGTCGCGGCGGCGACGGTGATCGCCGAACTCGGCGACATCACCCGCTTCGCCAATCCCCGCCAGCTCATGGCGTATCTCGGACTGGTTCCGTCCGAGCGCTCCAGCGGCGCCACACTCCGCCAAGGCGGCATTACGAAAGCCGGGAATGGCGCGGCGCGGCGAATGCTAATCGAGGCTGCCTGGAGTTATCGGTTCCCGGCGCGCATCAGCCGAGAGCAACTGCTACGTCAGGAGGGTCTGGCCAAGCCGATCCGCGACACCGCGTGGAAGGCCCAAGAGCGGTTGTGTCGGCGCTATCGCAAGCTCGCCCGGGCGGGAAAATCACCCACAGTGGTCACGACCGCGATCGCTCGAGAACTGGCGGGTTTTGCCTGGGCGGTCGCCAAACACGTTCAAACCGCCAACGTTTGATGCGCTGAGATCGATAGCGGACATCAAGAATAGGAGGTCATCGCCGACAACGCATCTATCCAAAGCCGAGCAAGGCTGGAGGCACGGTCACGGCCAGGAGAACCCTCGCGTCCACTATCAGCCGGATATCATCCGACGCTGGCGCCTAGACAGAGGAAGCTCCGCGACGCATCACCGGTCCGGCGGTATCCAACCCGCGCATCAGAGCATGATCAACCGTCGTTTTGATGATCGTGCCTCCTGCCCTGCTCAGCCGCGGCCATTCTGAACCGCTCGCGCGCGAGCAACGCATTCTTGTGCCTGCTACTTGAAACGGCGAACATGAGAAGTGGATTGATACCGCCGCTGCCGCCGCGGCCTGCCCACAGGACTATGTGGCAGCTCCGCTGCTCGCGGGAGCCTCGGCGCTAATCGGGCACGCCCGGTGGGCGCAAGCGACGCCCGGTTGGGCCGAGCCGCCGCATCTGTGGATAGGGGCTGTCGGCGAAAGCGGCAACGGCAAGTCGCCCGGTGCCGACTGCCTGATGCGGGACGTGCTCCCCGAGATCGAGCGGCGCATGCACGGCGACTACCCCGACCAGCTGCGCAGGTGGCGCGCCACCGTCGAGTTCGAGAAGGCGGCGGTCGGCCGGTGGCGGGAGGAGGTTCGCAAAGCCGAAAAGGCGGGTGCCTCGGCCCCGCTGCCCCCCATCGAAACGGCGGGTCCCGAACCGCAGGTTCCACGCCTGCGCCAGAACGATGTCACCATCGAAAAGGTTGCCCACTTACTGGCGGCAACTGCGTCCAAGGGCCTGCTGATTGTGCGGGATGAGCTGACGGGCTGGATCACCGGTATGAACACCTACAACGATGCTGGTCGCGCCTTTTGGGTCGATGGCGCTGTGGCCGCATCGTCCAACGCTCGAGAAATACATGCTCGCGCGGCGGGCGATATAGTACAGGCGAAAACGTGGCTGGAGCGCGCCCGCTATCTGGCGCCCGATCGGCCGGAGCTCGCATTCCTGACTTGCGTGACGCTCATTGAGTTGGGGGAAGGGGTAGCGCCTTCAATTCTCGAAGACCTGTCGCTCCGTTTTCCGGACTTTGTCGCCAGAGGGTCTCGATTTCGGAAGGCGCTTTCATCCGCGTGCGGATCGACACGCTGTAAGTGTTTCCAGCAATGATCCGACCGCCAGTCGCGAGGGCATTGCGCCGGCGGAACTCGAACGGGTCGAGCTTCAGCGCCGTACAGATCTCATCGACCATCACTTCGAGCGCGGTCGATGACTGCACGGTTCCGTAACCGCGCATCGAGCCCGCGGTCACACCGCGCGAGTGGAACGCGTACGTGGTGATGTCGACTTTCGGGACATAGTAAATGCCGACCGCCATGTTGGCGGAGACGGTCGCCACATTGACCGAAAAATTCGCCAGGCCGCCGCCGTCCCGACAGGAGGTGACATGCGTTCGCAAATACCCACATTCGTTTTCGCCATCGTGCTTGGCGCTGAAGCTTCGGCCACGCACGCCCAACTGCTCCCTCGCCGCGATCTTTCCTATTCGATCGCCAAGACAATCGCGGAGACGGCGGTCGAGAGTTGCACCGCGGGCGGCTATCGCGTTTCGGTGGTCGTCGTCGACCGCGACGGCGAAACCATAGTTGCCCTCCGTGGAGACAACGCCAGCCCGCACGCTATGGAAAACGCGCGTCGCAAAGCCTACACAGCTCTCAGCTTTCGCACCTCGACTACCGCGTATGCGAAGCGGCTCGCTGACGGCGACCCCGTCGTGCGCGAGCAGGTGACACTGCCGAACGTCATCGCCATCCCGGGCGGACTTCCGATCAAGGCCGGCGATGATTTTATTGGCGGCGTTGGCCTTTCAGGCTCGCCGGGCGTCGACGAGCCCTGCGTCCAGGCAGGCCTGGACAAGGTCGCCGATCAGATCAAGTGAAGTTCCGGCGGCGGGGGCGGTGTCTCCGGTCACACCGCACGCCGTCTAACGGGGAATAGTCATCATTCATGATCGGTCGTTGGAAGCTCGGCGCGCAACTCTCCACGTCCCATTCCTCTCGCGGCTCGCTCGATCCGTTCAGAATGTTAGAGACTGTGCGTCGCGTGCAGGACGCGATCGACCTCGATTTCCTTATTGTTGGCTTTCGAGAGGCGCCAGAAATCTTTCGCGAGTTCTGCGGTTCCCGCCGGCCGGTCGATGACGCTCAACTGTGGTACGGCGCGCTTTCCGACATCGAAGGCATGGACGAATCGGACCTCGTCGTGAACTGGCGTGGCGAGCGCAGCCGCGGCTGGGGCGGCTGGGCCGAAAGGGACGAGGTGGAAGAGACGTTCCGCTTCGCGTGCCCAAACAACCCGAACGTCAGGAGAAAGACAGTTCGGCGACTTCGCGAGCTGCTCACCCAGTACAAATTCGCCGGGGTCTTTCTCGACAAGATCCGGTTTCCCTCCCCCGCCAACGGTATCGACGAGATGCTGTCCTGCTTTTGCGGTCACTGCCGGGACGCGGCGAAGGCGGCCGATCTTGACCTCGACGCAGTCGTTGACGCCCTCTCCGATCGCGCGATCGACCCCTCGGCTTCGCGAGCCAACTCAGAGAGCAACAAAGGTCTCGGGTGGCTCGGCGCGCTGCTCGCAGGCAGCGGCGTCCTTACCCGTTTCCTCCACTTTCGCGCCGACAGCGTAATGGCTCTCGTAGCGGAACTCGGGGACGACGCGCGGCGGATGGGGCGAAAAGTGTCGCTGGACCTGTTCTCCCCCTGCCTTGCTCCTTTGGTAGGTCAGGATTACTGGCTCCTCAAGCACCACTGCGACTGGGCGAAGCCGATGACATATCGGTTGGCGCAGGGACCAGCCGGATTGCGGCTCGAGATCCCAGCGCTAATCGAGGGGGTCGCGAATCGCTTTGGCTTGGAAGAAGGTCGGATTGTGGAGTGGTCAGCACGCCAGGCGGGTTTCGACCGAAACATGCTTCAGGAGACGCGGGATCGGGCAGTTCCGATCCCCTTCATTCAGGCGGAGATTGACGCAGCCGTTCGCGCCTTTTCGCCGGTTCCCGTCTATTTCGGGCTGGAGCTCGTTCGCCAACCCGGCGTTATCGACATCGATCCTGTCCATATTGTCGAGATGGTCAAGGCCGGCCGCGCGGCGAACGCGGCCGGCCTTGTGATCTCATGGGATCTGATGCACGCGCCCGCTGACTGCATCCAAGCGCTCGCCAAAGCTGCGCAACCGGGGTGAAGCTCCCGAGCGCCGCGATAGAGGATTGATCAACAGCCCCAGGCCGCCGGCGTTTTCTCGGCGTTCTCCTTCGTGATGAGGGGCAACGGGAGGAAATAGGGCTTCTGGATGTCGGCATCCTTTCCATTAAAATGCAGCCACGCCATTTTCATCGCGTTGTACGCCTGCGGATAAGGATCCTGATCGACGGTGCCGAAAATTTTGCCGTCGTGAATCAGCTGTCGCACGTCCTGGGGGTAGTCGCCGACGATGAACTTGACCTCGTCGCGCCCGTTGCGGAGCGCAAAGTCAACAGCTGCGCTCGCCTCGGGACCCTGCATGATGATCGCGTCAAGCTGTCCCTTGGGAAAGCGGCTGAGGAGATCCTGCACGACGGCCAGCGCCTTCGCGGCATCGAAGTCGTCGTTCACGCGCGCGACTTCCTCATATTGAGGATTCTTGGCGCGGAACTCGTCCCACCCCTTGGCGCGCAGGATTTGCGGCGAAGTTCCAGCAATGCCCATGACATAGGCGACCTTGGCCTTCTTGCCGCCGAAGGCCTGATCGAGGAGCTTGCCCTGGAGCCGACCGAACTCGACGTCGTCCGCGCCGACATAAGTGAGCACGTTCGCCTCGCTGCGCCCAAAGCCGGCTTTGTTGTTCACTTCGATCAGGGGAATTTGCGCATCGTTCACGAGCTTGATGCCGGGAATGATTCCGTCGCCGGAGGGCGTAAGAAGGATCAGGTCTTTCTTCTGCGCAATGAAATTCTGAAGATTGGCGAGCTCGGTTGCAACGTCGCCGCTGTTGCCGTCGACCAGGTCGTAGGTGAAGCCGAACTGTTTGGCGCCATCTTCGAGACCAGTCTTGAAGTTCGCGTAGAAGGGCACCTTGAGGTATGCGACGGTGACGCCGATCTTCTTGTTCGCCGGCGTAGGAGTTGGATTCTCGGATAGCCTTTCAGGTGGCGGACAGCTCAGTTTGTCCGCAAGCGCGGCCGGGGTGAACGCTGAGAGAAGCCCTAAGGAAAGGACCCCGAGCATAAGCGCTTGTCTAAGGGCAGAACGCAGCGCCTGCAATTCACTCAAATTCTTAGGTTCATTATGGGTCATGTCTGATTCCTCCCGTTTGGCGCCATCGCTCGCCCCTCGTTTTTATTGGTCTAAAAGACAGCGACGGCAATCATGCTAGCGCATCTCCGGTTTTTGCAAAACAGGCGCCAAGGCTGTTCATCCGGTTCTCATGAGCCGAACGCACCCCGGCCGGAGTAACCGTCGAAAGCGACTGCGGCAATGAGGATGAGTCCGGTCGCGACCGGTTGCCAGAAAGGCGAAACGCCGAAAAGATTGAGGCCATTTGCGACCACTCCGAGGAGAAAGACGCCGACGATCGTACCGGTCATCCGGCCTCGGCCGCCTCCCAGCGGCGCGCCGCCCACAATCACCGCGGCAATGGCGGTGAGCTCGTATCCCAACGCCGCCTGCGGTGTTGCGCTTGCTGTCTGACCGACGAGGATGATGCCCGATACGGCCGCGCACACTGACACAAGAACGTAGACGGCAAACCGCACACGCGCCGTGTTGACGCCCATCTGGGTTGAGGCAACAGAATTGCCGCCGACAGCATAGACGTAATGGCCAAAGCGCGTTCGATGGAGGATAAATCCGAGCAAGAGAGCGACGAGGAGGAAGAGGATTGCTGGATTGGGGATGCCGAAGAGGCGTCCGAGGCCAAGCGTGGTGAATGAATAGGGGACTCCAAAGCGCGGGGAGGCGTTGGTGGCGACATAGATGAGTCCACGCACAACGGTCATCGTCCCAAGCGTCGCCACGAACGGATTGACGCCGAGATAGGCGATTAGTCCGCCATTCGTTGCGCCGACGAGAAGACAGGCTGCGACTGCGCCGACAATGCCGATAGGAATGCCGGGCGTTCCCATTTCGATCATGAGCGTTGCGCCAACGACGCTCGCAAGGGCAGTCATCGACCCGACCGAAAGATCGAAACCGCCGAGAATTATCGCGAAGGTCATTCCGCAGGCGATGATTCCGATGATCGAGTTTTGCTGCAGGACATTCCGGAGATTCTGATAGGTCCCGAAGGTCGACGTCGTCACGAACATGCTCGCAACGAGCAGGATGAAGACAATGAGAACGCCGTGGCGTCGAATGACGGGCAGCAATCTGCCCCAGCGGCGAAAGATCACGCCCCAGCCCCGGCCGAGGCGGCGGCGCCGGCGCCCGTGATCATGCTGACGATCTCGTCGGGATGGCTCCTCGCCTTATTGCGATAGCCGATAACGCGCCCGCGGCGCATGACCCAAATTCCATCCGTGATGCGAAAGACCTGATCGAGATTGTGGCTGATGACCAGTATCGTCAGCCCCTGCCGCTTCAGTGCCAAAATGACCTCTTCGACCGCCGTCGTCTCAGCGACGCCGAGCGCGGCTGTAGGCTCGTCCATGAGAATGAGTTTCGACCCCCAAGCTCCGGCGCGCGCAATCGCCACAACCTGCCGCTGCCCCCCGGACAGATATTCGACCGGCTCTCCGACCGGCGGCACATTGCCTATGAACCGCTTGAGCATCTCACTTGTCTTGGAGAGCATTCTGGGCTTGTCGAGGATGTGAAGGAATTTCGGCCCAACGGTCAGTTCGCGGCCGAGATATAGGTTCGCCCATACCGCGAGGTTTCCGGCAAGCGCGAGGTCCTGATACACAGTCTCAACGCCTTGCTCGCGGGCATCTGCGGGCGAGGCGAAATTCGCAGGCTTCCCAAGGAACTCGATCGATCCGGAATCGGGCGTGAGCATGCCACTGATCATCTTGATGAGGGTGGATTTTCCGGCGCCGTTGTCGCCGACCAGTCCCGTGATCTCGCCGGTCGGGAGCTGAAGTGTGGCGTCCTTCAAAGCGACGACCGCGCCGAAGCTCTTGCTCACTCGTTCCATGCGCAACAATAAGTCTGGGGTGTTCGGGGAGCCGGCCATTATCGCTTAGCCTCAAGCGCGGCTCGCAGCGAAGCCCCTCTTCCGCCCATCAGCGCCATGCCCGGGAAGACAATCAGGCCTCCGACGTCGGATCGTCCCGCCACTTGCGAAAGCGTTTCGCTCCAGGCAACGTCAGACATCGGCGGTCCCCAATCGGCGACGAGGGCCGGGTCGCGGTTCGAATCTGCTTGCAGGACCGGCAGCGTCTTTTCCCCGGCGATTTCGACCATGGGCGCCAACGTCGATGCGACCCATTCGGGCGGTTGGAGCAAGATGTTGTGGTAGAGCATGGGCGACATCCAGTCGACCAACGGCGCGAGATCTTTGATACGTTGGCCGGTCAACGGCTCCGTAAGCCCGTTAACGTCCGGCACGACGTAAATTCCGAGTTCCGCGTCGGCATTCGCTTCCTTCAGCACGTTTTGCGCCTCGCCGACGAAATCGCTCACGACCTTGCATTTGAATTCAACCCAGTCGGCCAACCGGTTTTTGCGAATCCACGCGGCCCGCGCTTCTGTCGAATCGAGATCTTGCGGCAGCGCTCCTGTGGCTTTCTCAAACATTCCGAGCGTCGCACCGTCGAAACTTAAATCAAGCGGTCTTTGTCGCTCCGGCCTGAGCTCGATTTCCCAGTGCAACGGCCAACGGACGAAATCGAGAAAAAGCCCGTCGATGGGAAACGTCCGCGCGATCTGCCGGATCTGCGACAGCGCCTCCACCTGGCGTCTGCGGTCCGTCGGCGACATGCCGACATACCACTCCATCTGCGGCCGGCGCGCTCCATTTTCGAGCACGGGCCATAGTTCGGCGCGCTCCCGCAGAGAGCGAAAATTGGAAGCATGGTCGGAAAAACAG
This sequence comes from uncultured Alphaproteobacteria bacterium, assembly GCA_963767245.1. Taxonomy (GTDB): domain Bacteria; phylum Pseudomonadota; class Alphaproteobacteria; order Rhizobiales; family Beijerinckiaceae; genus Roseiarcus. The sequence continues at coordinate 212,584 of CAVYDG010000014.1, read as the reverse complement.
GCGACGCCGGCGAAGAAGCGGAGTCCAGCGTTGTGCGTCGCGTCTACCACGGAAAGCTCGTAGCTGTCGCTCTCCGTCATGATCGCGTTGACGCCACAATCTCTCAAACGGGCCAGGTTTGAAATTGCGCGGGACCGATCCCCCCAGAAGTCCGGGAAGACGAAGGCGCCGATAATTAATTTCGACTGCATATTCGGCCCCTTAATTCCCCGCTCGAGATCGCCTTTTCCCGTCTTCGCGATGTTTACCACAAGGAAGGCCTGGGCTGGCGGAAACCAGAACCAATACCCATCTTCGCGCGAGCGCTCCGCTCGGTTATCAGCGCTGAAAGGTCCGCCAGGGGGCTGATTTTGATCAACTCGACCGGTCGCCTTGTGTTGTCCAGCGCTTTCTCCAGCCGGGCGACCTCGTCCGTGCCCGCGTAGGCCATTGGTAAACCTCGATGCTGCGCCAGGGGCGGCGCCTTATTCTGCGGGGGCGCCGGCGGGCTCGGCGATAAACTCCGGCGGCTGCGCGGCCGCCGTTTGCTGAGGCGCAGGGGCGGGCGCGGGCGCTGCGGCCCCGGTCTGCACGGGGAGCACTCCCGGCTCCCTCAGGAAAACGTCCCACTGCTCCTTCGTGCCGTAGAAGGCGTCCTTGTCGACGTTGCCGCCGATGCCCGGGACCCGGCCGTCGGATTGATATTGCCAGAAATGCCAGGCACGCGAGCCGTACTTCACGGCAGGATGGTGTTTGGTCGAGCGCACCCAGATCGGATAGTCCGTCAACGCGCCGTTGGAAAAATTCGCCTCGTAGAAATCGAGCGTCGTATAGATAATCGGCCGCTTGCGGTAATGGCGTTCCATCTCCTGTAGCATGACGCGCATGTCGGCGATGGCCTCGTCTTGGGTGACATGGCGACGGCAGGTCGGTGAGGTTGGCGTCGCCTCGGCGTCGAGCACCGGAGGGAGCGCGTCGTCCTCGACCGGCGCATTCTGTTCGAAGATATTAATCTCCTCGAGCGGCGGTCGGCACCAATAGATGAAGTGATAGGCGCCATGCGGGATGCCGGCGGCCTTGGCCCCCTCCCAGTTTGCCTGGAAGCGCGCGTCCGGGTCGCCACCCTCGGTCGCCTTGATCCACGCGAATTTGACGCCGCTGTCGGCAACGGCGTTCCAATCGATATCGCCCTGGAACTTGGACACGTCGATGCCGTGGATCGGGTAGTCCTTCGGCTTAAGATTGCCGGAAGAGACGTCGCCCGAGAAGACCAGGTCAAATTCCAGCGGGCCGCCGCCGCCGCAACCCGAGACAAACGCGGCCATCGCAAGCGCCACGCAGCCAACGGGCCAGTAAATTAGCCGCTTAAGCCTAGACAGCATTCGCCCTGTCCCCCGCCCTACGCCGCGAGCGCCGGCGAAGATTAACATTGCGAGCGCACGGCGGGCATCTATAGCAATCGCGGCAAGGCTCAGTTACCAGCCCCGCCCGCGAAGCTCAAGCGCTGGAGACCCGCCCTGAAATGGGGGACCGTCTCATACGCGCTTGCGGGTTGGGAACTCCCGTCGGCTGCCCGGTGTATCCGGCAGAACCGCAGGCGGCTCATGCCGGGTCAGCGGGCAGCGACCTGCGGATCGAACAGGATGGTCTTGGTCTTCCATTGCTCATAGAAGGAGCGATATTGAGCCGGCATCGGTAAAGGGTCGCATGCCTTTACAGCTTGCAACACGCTTTTTGCTTGCGGCTTTTGCGCCGGATCGGACGGCGGATTGACGAGCTTCGGCGGCGCTAGGAGCGACCCGTCGGGTTTGAACTCAAGGCGCACCCGCGCGACATAACGATTGGCATGGCGGGGCTGAGCCGCCTGATTCCAACACATGAGATAGGTCTTGATCATCCACGCGTTGAGGCTCGCCTCTTGGGAGGCGGTCATGCGCGGTGGCGGCTCGACGCCGGTTCCGGGCAGTGCGGCGGAAAAGGGCTGCACCCTCACTGGGGTCGGGGCAGCGGGCCCGGCCGTTCCAATCGATGCAGTTTGCGCAGGAGCCGCGTCCTCAATGCGGCTCGCCTCTTGTGAGGCGGGCACTGGGGTCGATACGGGCGGCAGCCTCACAGGCGGAGGATCGGCGGGCTCGGCCGTCGCAACCGTCGCGGTTTGCGTAGGAACCGCGTCATCGACGGGCGATTCGGTCCCGAGGCGGTCGTGCACGACGACGCCCGCCGCGAGCGCTGCGAGGAGCATCATGGGCACAATGAGTGTCGATTTCATCGTCATAGGGGACTGTCGTTGGTCTTACCGGAAAAGTCCTAACCATGTGTTTCACGCGGATCGAGATGGATGATCTCGCGAGAAGCGGCTTGTCCCGTGAAGGACATGCGCACGCGCGGGGGTCAACGGAAGGCACGGAAGAGGCGGAGAGCATCGGAGATTGCCCGTGCGACCGGCGGCGGGCGTTCAAAACTTTCGTCGGACGATCCGAGGGACCCTACTGCTCTCGCGCGTGCTCGCGAGAATTATTGACATTGATGAACCGGTTCCTTCAGCGCGCCGTAGCGGTTGTCGCTGCGCAATCCCGAGCTGCGAGAACTTTAGTTGGATTGCAGTCTGAGCAATATTGCTCGCCGCGATCAGGCGCCGCTGCCGTCGCCCGCATGGTGGCGTAGGCAGCGCGCGGCGTACGTACAGTGCATGAACCTCGCGCGGCTCTCGCGTCGCTTCATTTTGACGCCCTCGGCCGCCGTAGCGGCGCGGCGTCGCCCGACCGGATGCAGTCAGGCGCCGGCGGCGTTAACCATATGTTTACCTTCAGCTTGCCGGCGGTCCGTGAGGCGAGCTTTAAATGGCAGGGGACCTACAACTTTGAAGCCCGGTTGCTCGTCATCCCTGCGCCGGGCTTTTCTTTGTCCGGCTAACCTCGCCGGCGAGATGGAATGCCGTTCGATGCTACGGCGCGCTCGAGCGGGTAACGATACGAAGCTCCCTTCCCGACCCGACGGCGTCACACATCCTCGCGCGGTCGCCAATCGATCAACCTAAGAAGCTTGGCTCGGACGATCTGCGCGGCGACAACGGCGCTGATTCGGCACGTGAGCGGAGCAAGTAGGGGCACGTCGGCGCTAGGCTGCCGACGCGCCCCTTGTCGCGGTTCTTCTCAGGCGCAGACGCGCACCCCCCCGCGCCACCAGCAGCGGCGGCCGTAGAATCCGTAGCCGTAAGCGTAGGGGCGGTAGCCGTATGCATACGGGCGATACCCGTAGGCATAGTAGCCGCCGTTCGGTCGGCATCCACCGTAAGGTCCGCGATGGAAGCCAATGCCGCAGCCGCCTGCTGTGAGCGTGATGACGGATGGGACATCCGTGAGCGGGGCGACGGGCATCGCGGCCGCCGGAACTGCTGCAAGACCTAGGAACGCGACTGAAGCGACGAACACATGTTTCATACTGTACCTCGGTTTGTCAGCCCGCCAGCACGCTACGTCGACCAATTTGAACCGTGGCTGAACGGCCTTACTGCTGTCGTCGGCCTAACGCCTCAAAACGTCACGCCATCCCCGCGCAACATCTAGAGAGGAAACAACGTGGTTTTTCATTGCTCGGCATGGCCGCGAAGCTTGCAGCTGTGACCATAGAAAGCGAGGCCTGCGCGCTCAAGCCCAAGTGCTGCCTGAACGTACCTGCGCGCAAAATCGCGCGCTCTGTTCATGAAGCCGCTCGCGACAAGGCCCGTGCGATCGCCAAGACCGAGGCCTACGCCGTCTAAAGCTCATCCCCTTCCCGGCGCCGATCTTCGCCACCTGAGGTGCAGAGGGCCAGCTCTGCCTCGCCGAAAGCCGCCTATGACGCCAAACGCCGCGGAGCCGAAACGGAGTTCTTCAACAAAATCCACGTGAAGCAGACATTGCGGATATCGGCAGTGGACGTCGCAGCCAGACGAGAGGGACCACGCGTCAGTGGACCAAATGATGCCATTGCGCCCAAGCCGCAACATGACCAGCGGCCAGCGCATCGACGATCTGGCGAGTCACGACGCGGCTTGCGAAGGAAGAGAGAATTGAAACGCGGCCCCCTGTGGCGCGTTTGCCTCGGCCCAGGAGCGTCCCCCGTGCGCTTCGACGATCACCGAGCGGCGTTCGTCGCCGATACGGCTTGAAGGACGGCGGCGGTTGAGCAGGAATCAGGGCGCGCACTGACCCCGCCACTATTCCTGCGACTGTCCGCTGGCGAAGCGTGCGACCATCAGCGAGCCGAGGATGATCGCGCCGTAGATCGCCTGAATCCAGAACGACGGCACCTGGGCGAGACTCAGCAGATTGCCCACCACGCCAAGCAACAAGACGCCGGTCAGCGCGCCGAACATGGTGCCCTTGCCGCCGTCGAGCGAGATGCCGCCGATCACCGAAGCGGCGAAGACGGTGAAGATGAGGCCGTTGCCCTGGTTGGCGCTGATCGCGCCGACGTAGCCGGTGATCGCGAGGCCACCGAGCGCCGCCAGCATGCCGGCCAACAAGTAGACGCCCCAGGTGATGCGCTCGACGCGGATGCCGGCGGCGCGGGCTGCCTCTGGGTTGCCGCCGATGCAGGGGAGCAAAAACCGGTCGTTTGCCGTTGTCATTTGAGACGATATGATCGAGCGCCCCCTCGCGCTCGTTCATGACCGTAACCCAACGGCAGGACGACGTTACGGGCGCGCTCACGGCCTCGCGCTTTCTCGTTGTCGTCTGCTCGCGCTTAACGCCTGGCTCCAAGCGGATTGCTCAAGAGATCGACCTGTTTCACCAACTGGGCCGCAGTGACCACGTGCTGGCAGTATTGACCGAAGGAGAGCCAAGAGAAGCCCTGCCCGCCATCCTGAGTGAACATCACAGAACCCGACAATCTGACGGCAGCGACATTGACGTCATTGATGACGAGGGACCTCTCGCTGCCGACGTCCGTCCTCGCGCGGGCTTCTCTCTCACACAGAGACAACGGCTCGCGCGTCTGCGTCTGACTGCGCGCGTGCTCGGGTGCCGTTCGCTGAGCTCAGCCGGATAGAGGCGCAGTCGCGACGGCGTAGGTCTCGGATCGCGGCGCGCTTCAAGCCTTTCTAATGCGGCATCGGGGCGTAGGCTTAACATTCCGATCCGGGGCAAGCTCGTCACAAACTGCCTTGCAGGCCTCAGGATCGAACCGCGTAGGGCGCCAGTCCCCCCTATGTCTGCCGCACGTCCGTCCGTCCGAACGTCCAAGTCTGATAGCCCTTGACGGACGCGTCAATCAACTTCAGACGCCCAGACGGACGCAGGGGCATAGCGGGGATGCCGCGCCCCGATTCCCGACACTTTCCGCGTCCTGCGCTTCATCATGGTGCTTCCCCGCCCTTCCGACGGCTGACGACGCCCCATAAGGAATTGGCGACCTAAATCGATGGGTCGGAGTCGAACCGGCCGTCGACGGCGCTTTCCTTCGCGCGCGCGCGTGAGAATTAATGACATTCATGAACCTGTCGGCGATGATCGGCGAACGCCAGTGGCAAGGGCGGCGATTTGTTTTCGGCCTAATTTCCTAGCAATGTCGCCAGTTGGGTCGCGAATCAGGGCGACCGGCTAGAGAAGAGCATGCGTCTGTCGGACGAAGGGCTGCTGGTCATTTTGGTCGTCGGGGTCATTGCCGGGTGGTTGGCGGGCAAGATTGTTAAGGGGCACGGCTTCGGTCTCGTCGGCGACGCGGCAATCGGTATAGTTGGGGCGCTCGTCGGTGACTGGCTCTTGCATCGACTAGGATTTCACTTCGGCGCTGAAATCATTGGCCTCGTCATCAACGCCACAATCGGAGCGATCGTGTTGCTCCTGGCTTTGCGGCTTGTGGGCGCGAGCGGATGGGGCGGTCATTCGCGATGAGGCCGGGACGCGCAAGCGATTAGAAAGTGCCCGATCGGCAAAACGGACGATCCCGTAACTCGCATGAGGCCAACGCCGGAATCGTCGATCCAGGAAGTGCTCGCCGGCCTCGTCGAGCGCGTCACCTTCCACAACGCCGAGAACGGCTTTTGCGTCCTCAGGGCGAAAGCGCGCGGTCATCGCGATTTGGTGACCGTGGTCGGCCATGCCGCGATCATCTCCGCCGGCGAGTGGATCACGGCGTCCGGCGAATGGATCAATGATCGCGCCCATGGCCAGCAGTTCAAGGCGCGGTTCCTCAAGACCTCGGCGCCGAGTTCGATCGACGGGATCGAGAAATATCTCGGCTCCGGGATGATCCGGGGCATCGGGCCCGTCTATGCCAAGAAGATGGTCAAGGCCTTCGGGGAGAAGGTCTTCGACGTCATCGAGGCCGAGCCCGGCCGGCTTCGCGAGGTGACGGGCATTGGCGCGGTTCGGGCCAAGCGGATCACCGACGCCTGGGCCGAGCAGAAGATCGTCCGGGAGATCATGGTTTTCCTTCACAGCAACGGGGTCGGAACTGCCCGCGCGGTTCGCATCTTCAAGACCTATGGGGCTGACGCTGTCCAGGTGATGAGTGAGAACCCCTATCGGCTTGCCCGGGATATTCGAGGCATCGGTTTTTAAGACCGCCGATGCGATCGCCATGAAGCTCGGCATCGAGAAGACGGCGATGATCCGGTTGCGCGCCGGCGTCTCGTACGCCTTGACCGAGGCGATGGACGAAGGGCATTGCGGGCTGCCGACCGATCAATTGATCCCGCTCGCCGAGAAATTGCTCGAAGCGCCGAAGGAATTGATCCTGACGGCCCTCGAGCTCGAACAATCAGAGGGCGTCGTAATCGCCGATCGCGTCGGCGACACCGCCTGCACCTTCCTGGCTGGCCTCTACAGGGCGGAGCAAGCAATTGCCGATCGGCTCATTCGCATCGCCAACGGCAAGCTTCCTTGGGCATGGATTGACGAAGAGAAGGCCATTCCCTGGGTCGAAAGTCGCAGCGGCCTCCAGCTGGCCGACAGTCAGAAGGCGGCGATCCGCCTAGCGCTGATGGCGAAGGCGCTCGTGATCACCGGCGGGCTGGGCGTGGGCAAGACGACGATCGTCAATTCGATCCTCAAGATTCTCGCGGCCAAAGGCGTGCGATTGTTGCTTTGCGCCCCGACGGGCCGCGGGGCCAAGCGCATGACCGAAGCGACGGGCATGGAGGCCAGGACGATCCACCGGCTCTTGGAGGTCGATCCGAAGAGCGGTGGTTTCAAGCGCAACGCCGACAATCCCCTCGAGTGCGATCTGCTCGTCGTTGACGAGGCCTCGATGGTCGATGTCATGCTGATGCAAGCGCTCATGAAAGCGACGCCAGACAACGCGGCTTTGCTTATCGTCGGCGATATCGATCAGCTGCCCTCGGTCGGACCTGGGCAGATGCTGGCCGACATCATCGGCTCTGGCGCGGTGCCCGTGGTGCGATTGACCGAAGTGTTCCGGCAGGCCGCGGCGAGTCGGATCATAGTCAACGCCCACCGCATCAATCAGGGCGTGATGCCCGATCTCAACGCGCCTGCCGGCGACAGCGACTTCTACTTCGTTCCCGCCGAGGATCCCGAGACCGCGGTTTTGCGGCTCCCAGACGGGCGGTGAAGGACAATTCCCGCCATTGCGATTGCTCGCCGATGAACCGACGCGACGCTGCTTTCCTCGCGTCCGGCAGTGACCGTTTTCGCGTTGGTGAGCGAGCCCCGGGGCATATGACACCAGTTTTTCGCTGTTGTCTTCCGAAAATCTCGTTGGTTCAACGATTTTCAGCGCCTCCCGGGCTGCGCCCGACCCGGCGCGGCCCGGAAGGGGAGCGTGTGCGCTACCCGTCGACAAAATGCTTGCGTTCGATCCCCTGTGCGCAGAGCAGCGCGGTGAGATCGGCGTGGTCGAGGCGGGCGTCGGCGTTGGCGGCGACCTTGGGCTTGGCGCGATAGGCGACGCCGAGACCGGCGGCTTTGAGTATCGCGAGATCGTTGGCGCCGTCGCCGACGGCGAGCGTGTCGCGGAGCGGCAGGCCCTTGGCGCCGACGCGCTCGTCGAGCCACCGCTCCGAAACGAACCCGTCGACGCCTTGCGCGAGACGCACGATATGGGCATCGCTGAGCTGCAAGCGGACGGGATCGGCGATCAAAGTGGCGACGACGGCGGAAGACGGCATAAGGCTTCAATCGCCCCAACCGCTCTCACGCGCACGGGAGGGGGCCGGGCGCGCGCTCCTCGTCGCAGGCCCAACCGCGAGCGGCAAGTCGGCGGTGGCGCTCGCGCTCGCGGAACGGTTCGGAGCCACGGTCGTCAACGCGGATTCGATGCAGGTCTATGCCGACTTGCGGATCCTGACCGCGCGCGCGACCGTGGCGGAGGAGCGGCGCGCGCCCCATCGCCTGTTCGGGACGATCGACGGCGCGGTCAATTATTCGGCCGGACGATGGGCGCGTGCGGCGCATGAAATCCTCGCCGACATCGACGGGCAGCCCATCGTTTTCGTCGGCGGAACGGGGCTCTATCTGCGAGCGCTGACCGAAGGCCTCTCCGACGTGCCGGCTGTGCCAGAAGCCGTCCGCGCCAGGGTCCGCGCCGAGGCCGAGGGGCGCGTCAGCGACCATCTGCATGCCGAACTCAAGGCGCGCGACCCGGAAACCGCGAGTCGCGTCAACGCGAGCGACCGGCAGCGGATCTTGCGGGCGCTTGAGGTTCTGGCCGCCACGGACCGTCCGCTCGCTTCGTTCCTGGGGACGCGGGCGCCGCCGGCGCTTGCGCGGCACGAATGGGCCGGGCTCTACCTTGCCCCGGATCGCGCGGAGCTTTATCGGCGCGTCGACGCGCGGTTCGACGCGATGCTCGCGAACGGCGCGCTCGATGAAGCCGCCGCGCTGATGAAGCGGCGGCTCGATCCGGCGCTGCCGGTGATGCGCGCCCATGGGGTTCCCCACCTCATCGCCCATCTGGAAGGCCGGATCACGCTCGACCAAGCCTCCGAACGCTCGAAGCTCGACACCCGTCATTACGCCAAGCGCCAGTTCACCTGGGCGCGCCGCCAGATGACCGGCTTCCGATGGGTCACGCCGGAGGAGGCGGTGGACGAGGGAGCGCGGGCGCTGCTAGGTCATGGATGACGCAGAACCCGTCATTGCAAGGAGCCAAGCGACCCATGCCGCAAGCACGAGCGAACGGAATCGATATCGAATACGAGACCTTCGGCCGTGACAGCGATCCGCTCATTCTCGTGATCATGGGCCTGGCGGCCCAGCTCATTTTCTGGCCAAAGTCGCTGTGCGAAGGCTTGGCGACCAGGGGATTCCGCGTCGTGCGGTTCGACAACCGCGACATCGGTAAGTCGACCCACCTCTCGGGCAGGACGACGCCCGAGCCTGGCGCGCTGCTGGCGGAGGTCGCCTCCGGGAAGATACCGGACGTTCCCTATACGCTCGATGACATGGCCAACGATGCGGTCGGCTTCATGGACGCGCTCGGCGTCGGCCGCGCCCACGTTGTCGGCGCCTCGATGGGCGGCATGATCGCCCAACTGATGGCGATCAACCATCCCACTCGGACGAAAAGTCTGACTTCGATCATGTCGACGACCGGACGACGGGACTTGCCCCCCGGCGATCCCCGTGCGCTCGCAGTTCTGGCGCGGGGGCCGAACAGCCTGAGCCGCGACGATCTCATTGAAAACGGCGTCCTCGTGCGGCATGCGCTCCTTGGTCCGGGCTTCCCGGAAACCGAAACCGAGACTCGCGCCTTGGTCGAGCGCGCGGTGGATCGCGCGCCTTACGATCCGGCGGGGGTCGGGCGGCAATGGGCGGCCGTGGTCGTCGCCCCGCCGCGCAACGCGATGTTGAAGGCGGTGCATTGCCCCGCGCTGGTGCTTCATGGCGACAGCGATCCGCTGTTTCCCGTCGCTGCGGCGGAGGACACCGCCATGAGCATCGCCGGCGCCGAACTCATTGTCGTTCCGGGTATGGGCCATGGCGTTCCGGAGTCGCTCGCGCCAGTTTGCCTCAAGCACATCGGCGATTTTATCGCCAAGGTGGAAGCCCGCGCGCCTATTGGCGGGTGAAGCCGCAATCCTTGTCGACGTACTTGCTTTCCCAGCACCCGCTGTTGAGGCACGCCTGAAGGTATCCTCCGCATACGGACATGCATGCAGGCGAGCCGCCCTCGCTCCGGGTGCAGAACTTCTGGCAGACCTTGAGTCGCTCGGAGCAGGTCTTCGCCTCCGCCGGCGCGACAATTAGGAGCGTGACGACGCCGGTCGCGATCGCCGCGAAGCTCAAACGCAACAATCTTCGCACGCGCGCCCCCAAGGTTCTTCAAAGAATACAGTGGCTCGCAAGGTTAGGCGGCGGACCGCCTGTTGGCAAACGAGCCGTCCGATCGAGGCTGTGACCTGCGGCCGAATCAACCCTTGCGCACCGACCACGAGTTCACCGCGCCGCGGCCGTCCGGCGTCGGCGCGATATAGACGAGGAGCTGGTTGTTCTCCCACCAGCCGAATTTCATCAGTTGGCATGTCCATTCGTACCCGGCGAGAATGCCACAACTCGTCGCCTGACCGGACACCGGTTCCGATCCGATAAGAAGAATCGCCACGTCCGTCGGCATGCCGACAGCGAGCTTCATGCTCGCCTGAAAGGCGTCGAACGAAGCCGGATTCGCGCAGGGGACAGGGGGATAGCCGCCAGGGCAGCATCCCGTAACCAACGAAGCGGCGACAACAATCGCGATCTGGGCGCGCATCTGGCGATCTCGGCTGTCGGGCCGGCGGATCATCTGTCTCATGACGCGCGGCAGCCCCGCTCCGGCGTCTCGCCGAAGTCATCAATCGGGCAAACGTATTAGCCGCCGGTTAAAGGACGCGTCGCCTTCCGCCGGGCCAGGCGCTAGGCTAAATTTGCCTGATGACCAAGCCCAAAAAGGAACCGGCGAAGCTCACCCTCGCCAAGGCGCGAGCCGAGCATATCCGCCTCGGGGCCGAGATCGCCGACCACGACCGGCGCTATCATGGCGAGGATCAGCCGACGATCTCCGACGGCGAGTATGACGAATTGCGCCGGCGCTACACCGCGCTTGAATCAGCGTTTCCTGAGCTCGCCGGCGCGGATTCGGAGAACCGCAAAGTCGGCGCGACGCCGTCGGAGAAATTTGCCAAAGTCCGCCACGCCGTGCCGATGCTGTCGCTCGGCAATATCTTCGCCGATGAGGAGGTCGAGGAGTTCTGCGCTCGGGTCAGGCGCTTCCTTGGTCTGAGCGAGAGTGCGCCGCTCGACATCGTCGCCGAGCCCAAGATCGACGGGCTCTCCTGCAGCTTACGTTACGAAAACGGCGAACTGGTTCGGGCGGCGACCCGCGGCGACGGCTACGAGGGCGAGGACGTCACCGCCAATGTGCGCACGGTTCAGTCGATCCCGCACCGGCTTGAGGGGGCGCCGAGGATTTTCGAGGCCCGCGGCGAGGTTTATATGCGCCATGCCGATTTCGCCGCGCTCAACGCCCGCCAGGCGGAAGCGGGGAAGCCGGTTTACGCGAATCCGCGCAACTTCGCCGCCGGTTCGGTGCGCCAGCTCGATCCCAGCATCACCGCCAGCCGACAGCTCGCCTTCTTCGCCTACGCCTGGGGCGAGGTCAGCGCGCCCATCGCCTCGACCCAGCTCGGCGCGATCGAGGCGATGCGCCGCTTCGGCCTGCCAACCAATCCCCTGACCAGACTATGCCATTCGACCGCCGAGCTGATCGCCCACTACCACGCGATCGAGGCCGAGCGGGCGACGCTCGGCTATGACATCGACGGCGTCGTCTACAAGGTCAACGATCTTGCGCTCCAGGAGCGGCTCGGCTTCATCTCCCGCTCGCCTCGCTGGGCGGTCGCGCACAAGTTCGCGGCCGAGAAGGCGATCACGCTCGTCGAGGGGATCGACGTCAACGTCGGCCGCACGGGGGCGCTGACGCCGATCGCCAAGCTGAAGCCGGTGACTGTCGGCGGCGTCGTCGTCTCCAACGCCACCCTGCACAACGAGGACGAGATCGCGCGCAAGGACGTGCGGGTCGGCGACACGGTGGTGGTGCAGCGCGCCGGCGACGTCATCCCGCAGATCCTCGAAGTCGTGCTCGACAAGCGGCCAACCGAGACCGAGCGCTCCGGCCCCTACCAGTTTCCGCAGGTCTGCCCGGTCTGCGGCTCGGCGGCCTTGCGCGAGATCGACGAGAAGACCGGAGAGGCCGATGTCGTGCGCCGCTGCACCGGCACGCTGGTCTGCGCCGCGCAGGCGGTCGAGGGCCTCAAGCACTTTGTCTCACGCAACGCCTTCGACATCGAGGGGCTGGGGGAGAAGCTGATCGAGCTCTTCTTCACCGAGGGCTTGATCCGGACCCCGGCCGACATCTTCACCCTTCAGGCCCGCGATGGGCGCGGGAAGCCGCCGCTCAGCGAGTGGGAGGGATTTGGCGAGCTGTCGGCTCGCAACCTCTTCAACGCCATCGAAGCGCGCCGCACGATTCCCATCAACCGTTTCCTCTTCGCGCTCGGCATTCGCCATGTCGGCGAAACGAACGCGCGGCGCCTCGCGCGCCATTTTGGCGACTGGGCCCCGTTACGGGCGGCGGCGCGGGCGGAGAACGCCGCCGAGGAGATCTCCGCGATCGGCGGAATAGGCCCCGTGGTCGCCGAAGCGATTGCGGATTTCTTCGCCGAGCCGCGCAACGAGGCGGCGCTCGACGCGCTCGAAAAGCAACTCACAATCGAACCGATGGAGGCGGTCGCCGCCGGCCACCCGCTCGCTGGCAAGACCATCGTTTTCACCGGGTCGCTGGAGCGGATGAGCCGCGACGAAGCCAAGGCGGTCGCCGAGCGGCTGGGAGCGAAGGTCTCCGGCTCGATCTCGGCCAAGACCGACCTCGTCGTCGCCGGTCCCGGCGCCGGCTCGAAGCTCGCCAAGGCGCGCGAACTCGGGGTCGAGACCATTGACGAGGAGGAATGGGTCCGGCGCTCTGGGCGTGGGTAGCGCGGGCGGCGAGAGAGGAGAGCCGATCATTTCCACCATGAGCAAATGGCGCAACAGCGGCGTCGTCGTTCGCGAGGCGCGTCCCCGCGATCTTGACGCCATCGCGAGGGTCGAGAATGCCTCGTTCGAGACCGACCGGGTCTCGCGCCGGTCATTGCGCGAATTTCTGCGCGCCGCCCACCGGCCAGTGATCGCGGCGACCATCGACGACGAATTGGCGGGCTACGTGCTGGTCTCCTTGCGCCGGACCTCGGGCGCGGTTCGCATCTATTCGCTTGCGGTCGACGCCAGATTCGCCCGCCGCGGGGTCGGCCGGGCGTTGGTCGCGGCCTGCGAGGCCTATGCGCGGCGCCACCGCCGCGCCCTGCTCACCCTCGAAGTGCGCTACGACAACGCGTCGGCGATCGCGCTCTACGAGAGCTCCGGCTTCCGCCAATTCGGCGAGCACGCCCATTATTACGCCGACGGGGCGACCGCGTTGCGCTATGAAAAGCCCCTCGTCTCCATTCCCGACCGGAACAATCCCCCGCCGAGGCGCGTTCGGCCGTTGCGCGGCGCATCGCGCCCGCGCTAGGGGAAGCGAAGAAGCGTGGAAAGTGAGTCGCGCCCGTTACGAGTGAACCCGGCCCGCGCCAACCTCAGGGACCCCTCCGCCCGTCATCATGCAGACGTCGTTGCGACCAACCGGACGCCCGGAGCGGCGCGCGTCATGACCGGCTGGGTCATTCTCGTCGATCAGGCGCGCGACTTCCCCAACGCCGACACGCCCCACAAGGTGATCACGACGCGCGACTATCTCGCGCGCCCGAAGCTGTTCGCCATGCTTGGCCGGGCCAAGATCATCAATCTCTCCCGCTCCTACAACTACCAGTCCAAGGGCTATTACGCTTCCCTGCTCGCCGAGGCCCGCGGCCACCGGGTGATCCCGACCGTCGAGACGATGCTCGATCTGCGCGAGCTCAAGCTCTACGAGCAGTCGCTGCCGGAGCTGCAGGAAGCCTTGAGCGCCGCAGCGCTCAAGGCGCAGGCGACCGAGGACACCACGTTCGACCTCCTGTTCTGCTTCGGCTACGTCCAGGATTCCCGCTTCGAGGCGTTCGGCCGGCTCCTGTTCGACTGGTACCGCTGCCCGGCGATCGAAGTCACCGTAACGGCGGGTAAGCGGTGGAAAATCGACCGGCTGCGCGCCCGGCCGCTCGCCAAGCTCGGGCCGGACGAGGCGGAGTTCTTCCACAAGAGTCTGCATCGCCACACCCAGCGCGACTGGCGCAACCCGCGCGGCCGGGCGATCGCCCGCTATTCGCTGGCCGTCCTGCACGATCCGCAGGAGGACTTGCCGCCGTCATCGCCCGAAACCCTCCGGCATTTTCAGCGGCTGGCCGAAAAGCAATCGGTCGAGGTCGAGCTCATCACCAAAAAGCAGCTCGCCGAACTCGCCGAATTCGACGGCCTGTTCATCCGCGCGACGACTTCGATCGACAGTTTCACCTATCGCTTCGCCCAGCGCGCCCGGAGCGAAGGCATGCCGGTCATCGACGACCCGCAATCGATGATCCGCTGCACCAACAAGGTCTATCTGCACGAGCTCCTCGAGGCCCACGGCGTTCCCGTGCCCCCGACCGTGATGCTGGCCGAGGACGAAGACCTCGTCAGGGCCGAGCGGCTGCTCGGCTGGCCGATGGTGCTCAAGATCCCCGACGGCTCGTTCTCGCGCGGGGTGCACAAGGTCGAGAACGCGCCGGCGTTGAAGGCGCTGTCCGACGAATTGTTCGAGGACACCGACCTCCTGCTGGCGCAGAAGTTCATGCCGACCAAGTTCGACTGGCGGGTCGGAGTGCTCGACGGCGAGCCGCTGTTCGTGTGCCAGTATAATATGGCGCGCGGCCACTGGCAGATCATCAAGCACGGGCCGAATGGCGCCCGGGAAGGCGGATCGAAGACGATTCCTATCGCCGACGCGCCCCCGCGGGTCATCGACGCCGCGCTCAAGGCGACGCGCGCGATCGGCCCCGGCCTTTATGGCGTCGACATCAAGGAAACCGACGGCGCGATCGTCGTCATCGAGGTGAACGACAACCCGAATCTCGAACACGGCGTCGAGGACCTCGTCGGCAAGGACGAGGTTTGGACGAGGCTTTTGAACTGGTTCATCAAGCGGATCGACGCCTGAGGCGGGCAGCAGCGGGCGAGGAGGCCTTGGCTCCCGGCGGCAAAATCGGGGGCCCCGCGGCAAAGAAGGCGGCGATTGTGCGTTTGGCCAAAGACTGTTAACGATCTGCGTCGCCAAAAACGGCCGTCGCGGGGCAAGATTCGGGCGGTCGTAATGTCGCAGGGTGCAAGAATGCCGGATATCGCCAAGCGTCGACGATTTCTGCTTTTTCTCGTCAAGCCGTCGCATTACGACGACCAGGGCTACGTCATCCAGTGGTGGAAGTCGGCGCTGCCGTCCAATTCGCTCGCCTGCCTGTTCGGCATCGCCCAGAAATGCATGGAAGATCAGGTCCTTGGCGAGGACGTGGACATCGAGATCTTTCCCGTCGACGAGACCAACACCCGCGTCCGGCCAGACCGAATCATCCGCCAGATCAAGGACAACGGCGGCTTCGGCATGGTCGGCTTCGTCGGCGTGCAGTCCAACCAATACCCGCGGGTGTTGGACTGCGCCCGCCCGATGCGGGCGGCACGGGTGCAGGTGTGCATCGGCGGCTTTCATGTTTCGGGCTGTCTATCGATGCTGCCGGAGCGGCCTCAATCGCTCAACGATGCGCTCGATCTCGGCATTTCGCTTTATGCGGGCGAGGCCGAAGGACGGTTCGACGAGGTCTTGCGCGACGCCGCCGCCGGCAAGCTGAAGCCGATCTACAACTATCTCCACGATCTTCCCGGGCTGGAAGGGGCGACGCAGCCCTACATGCCGCCCGAGCGCGTAGGACGCACGCTCGGCATGATTTCGAGCTTCGACGCCGGCCGCGGCTGTCCCTTCTTGTGCTCGTTCTGCACTATCATCAATGTGCAGGGCCGCAAGTCTCGCTACCGCACCGCCGACGACATTGAAGCGCTGGTGCGCGTCAATGTCGCCAATGGCGTCCGCTACTTCTTCATAACCGACGACAACCTGGCCCGCAACCGCAACTGGGAATCGATCTTCGACCGGCTCGCCGCGCTGCGGAAGGAAGGCATCCACTCGCGCTTCATCATCCAGGTCGACACCGCGTGCCACAAGATTCCCCGCTTCATCGAGAAGGCGGTGGCGGCGGGCGTCAAGCGGGTGTTCATAGGGCTTGAGAACATCGATCCCGACAATCTGGCCGCGGCGAAGAAGAAGCAGAACCACATCTCCGACTATCGCGAGCTGCTGCTCGAGTGGCGCAAGCACCGCTGCCTCACCTATTGCGGCTATATCATCGGCTTCCCGAACGATACGCAGGAATCGCTGGTCAAGCGCATCCAGATCATTCAGCGCGAACTGCCGCTCGACATTCTCGAATTCTCGATCCTCACCCCGCTGCCGGGCAGCGAGGATCACGCCAAGGCGGTCGCGGCCGGGGTCGACATCGACCCCGATCTCAACAAATTCGATCTCGAGCACGTCACGACCGACCATCCGCGAATGTCGCGCGACGAGTGGCAGGAGGCCTATCGCCTCGCCTGGCGCACCTATTATACCGAAGACCACATCAAGACGGTGATCCGCCGCGCGGTCGCCGGCGGCCCGCGCCCGGACACGGTCGCATATCTGCTCACCTGGTTCTGGGCGAGCTTCCATTTCTACAACATCTACCCGCTCGAAACGGGCATGATCCGCCGGCGCTATCGCCGCGACCGTAGACCGGGTCTGCCGCTCGAGAACCCGCTCCTCTTCTACGCCCGCAACTGGGGCGGGCAGGTCGTCACCTACGGCCGCATTCTCGCGATGTTCGCCAAGATTCACCTTTGGACCCGCAGGCTTGAGCGCGACCCGAACGCCAAGAACTACACCGACGAGGCGCTGAGGGCGACCGACGACTACGATCATCAGGAGATGTACCAGCTCACCGAGGCTACGCGGCAGGCGGGCGCGAAGGCGAAACATATCGAGGAGCGCAAGCACGCGCACGCCCCGGCGGCGCAGGTCGGGTCGGCGGCGCGTGTAACTGCGGCGGAATAGGGAGCGGACGACGCCCCAGGACGGCGCAAAGTTGATGCGCTCGTTTCGTGAAGCTGGCGCGGTCGCAGCCATCACTTTCGGCGCGAGCCTCGTCGGCATGGCGCTGCAGTGGGTCGTGCCGGCGGATGTGCTGACGGCGTCCAAGGGTTCGGTCGGCGCCATGGTCGGCCTCGTCACGCTGGTGCTCGCGCTCGTGCTCGGCCTGCTCGTCTTCACCGCTTTCTCGATCTACACCACCCAGCGCGACGAGGCTTTTTCCCTGGCCCCGCTCATTGCCGAGATCGACCTCGCGCTTGAACTTTACGGGCCGGAGGCCGCCGGAGGCCGCGCCGGCCTGCGCAACGTGCTCGAGCGCTCGCGGCTGCGCTTCTTCGGCGATGCGAAGCACGGGCCGCGGCCGTTCACCTTCGAGGAGATGCGAGCGATATTCTTGAGTCAGGCGAGCTATTTCGACGGCCTGAAACCCGCGACCGAGTCTCAGACGCGCCTCGTCGCCACCGCCCACGATCTGGTTCGGAAATTCGCCGACACCCAAATGCTGATGGCGCGCCAGCTTGCGAGCCCCTTCCCGCCCTACGTGGTCTCCGTCGTCGTCTGCTGGGCTTCGGCGCTCTTTCTCGGCAACGGCCTGGTGGCGGCGCCGAATGCGGTGACGGTTATCGCCCATCTCGCCGGCGCGATCGCCATCGCGAGCGCGATCTTCCTCATCCTCGAACTGAGCTCGCCGTATACCGGCGCGATCCGCCTCTCGCCCGCAGGAATTGACCGGGTGCTAATGATTCTCGGCGGCGCGGACAGCAAGAAAGCGGCCGGGGAAGCGGGCGGCCAGCCGGAATCCTGAAAACCGATGGACGAGATCGAGCGGCTCGAGCTTCAAATCGAGGACCTGCGCGATGCGATCGAGCGCAGCCGGAGGTTTGCGCTGGCCGGGCAAGCCTCGGTCGTCGCCGGACCGGCGTTGCTGGTCGCGATTCTCATCGGCCTTGTGGCCTTCACGCCCGCGCGGACTGTGTTCGCCCTCGCCCTTGCCATTGGCGGAATGGTCCTTTCAGGCTCGAGCCGGTCAACCACCGACGAGCTCAGGCGCGCATTGGCCCGGGTCGAGGCGGCGCGGAACGCTGCAATCGACGGCCTCGAGCTCGTCGACCCGGGCAAGGGAACGAACCAACCCGGTCGTCCGTTCTGACCGGGGAGGCTCAGGAGTTCGGAAGAGAGCCGCCCTTCTGATCGCGTCAAGTCAATGTCCTTCACGGTGCGGCCGTTATGTGCAAGTCTCAGGTTGGCGCTGGGGCCAGGAGAGAAAACCATGCTCAAGACCATCGCCTCGATCGCGATCGGCGGGGCCCTTTGGCTTGCGCCCCTTTCGGCGGTCGCCCAGACGGGTTACGGCGTCAAACCCGGCGCTCCATCGACGTCGACGTTCGACCGACGGTGGAACCGCAACAACGAAAGCAAGGATCGGGCGAGAGCGGGCGCAGAGTATATGCGTGAGCGTCGCCAAGCCGCTCACCCCTTTCACCACGCTCCGAGCCACCCCAGTCAGTGAGCGCTCAAAACTCTCGGCGAGGCAGGGCAAAGCCTGCGACCATTTGGCCGCGGCGAGGTGTTTCCCGCAATCTCGGCCATTCATTCGTCCTCGTGACGCTCTAGCGTGGCGAAATGTCAGACAGCGGGGTGGATTTTAGTCGTCTCGTTGGGCCTGAGGTCCCGACCCGCTCTTCGCGAAAGGAGACACGATCTTCAGGGAGGGCGAACAGGGTGACGAGTTCTTTGTCGTGGTCCGCGGAAAGGTCGAGATTAGGAGTGGCGGCCGTCACCTCGAAACTCTGGGCCCGAAAGGCATTTTCGGCGAAATGGCGCTGATCGACGACAGTCCGCGCAGCGCCAATGTCATAGCTTTGACCGACGTTACCGTCGCGCCGATCAAAGAAATGCAGTTTCTCTTTTTGGTCAAGCACATGCCGATATTCGCGCTGAACGTGATGCGGGTCCTCGCCAGGCGGCTTCGTCATCAGAACAAGGCGATCTGATTGGCGTCCGGGGGCAACCTAGGGCGCGCGAGATGAACCGTCAGAAACTGATCTTCCCGCCTGTCACCTTCAGTCCGGCCGCCTGGACCGTGCGGATGGCTCGTTCGCCCCGGTGTTTGGTGAGATTGCGTGTTTGAGGTCTAGGGCGCGGAGGCGGCTCATGGGCGTCAGCGCTGTAGCCGCCTGCCTACCTATTGTTTACCCGATCAAGCTGGGCCCAAGCGCCGCACTAAGTGCCTGTGAAATCTGGAGCGAGCGAAGGGATTCGAACCCTCGACCCCAACCTTGCAAGGTGCCAGAAGGGTCTACGCCAGGGTATCCGACAGCCCGCTAGAGCGCGAATTTATACGGTAATTCAATCGATTATTAGGAACATCACCCGCCGTCCGTATCCCAGACCTACCCGGCGACTTGCTTCCAAGTGCTTGGAATTTGCTTCGTAGAGGGGTATGATAGCCTCATTCTAAGTAAACTTCCAGTAGGTGGCTGATATGGCTGGAGAAAAGCTCACAAAGCGCGTCGTCGACGCCCTGCAAGCTCCGGAACCTTCCACGGTTGGGGTCAAGGTTCGGGAGAGTTTCCTGTGGGATCGCGAACTGCGAGGCTTCGGCGTGCAGGTCATGCCGTCGGGCCTCAAGAGCTTCGTCATCCAGTATCGCACCCCCGAGGGTCGTCCTCGGCGGGTGGTCATCGGGCGCTATGGGTTGATGACCGTCGAGGAGGCCCGCACCCTCGCCCATGAGAAGCTCGTCGCCGTGTCCAAGGGCCTCGACCCTGTCGCCGAAGAGGCCAGGGCGGCGGGAACTCTTGACCGTCGCCGAGGTCTGCGACTGGTACATTATCGAGGCCGAGGCGGGACGCATCCTTGGCAGGCGCCGACGCGCCATCAAGGCGTCCACCCTGTCGATGGATCGCAGCCGGATCGAGGCCCACATCAAGCCGCTGCTCGGACGTCGGCAGATCGGGTCGCTCAAGCTCGGCGACATCGAGGGTGCGCAGGCTGACATCGCCGCTGGTAAGACGTCGAAAGCGCGCGCCGGCAGCCGTGGTGGCGCCACCACCGGCGGCGAAGGCGTCGCGGCTCGGACTATTTCGACGCTGCACGCCATCTTCGAGCATGCCGTGCGCCTTGGCCGGATCGAAGCCAACCCCGCCAAGGGCGTCCGGAAGTTGGCAGCGCAGCCCCGTGAGCGGCGACTCAGTCGCGCCGAGATCGAGCGGCTGGGCAAGACGCTTCGCGCCGTCGCCGAAGAGGGGGAGCACCCGACTGGGCTCGCAGCCATCCGATTTCTGCTGCTCACCGGCTTCCGGCGTATGGAAGGCCTGGGACTGGAACGCGCATGGCTCGATGAGGAAGAAGAGGCGATCCGATTCCCTGACACCAAGAGCGGTGCGCAAACGCGGGTAATCGGGCGCGCCGCTATTGAGCTGCTGCTAGGAGCCTGTCTGCTTAATCCTCGGCGAGATGGGATTTGAACCGCTCAAGCCAGTCGGAGAGCCGGATGCAGCAAATTCGCGCATCCGGTTTGATGTAAGGTTGGGTGGAAGCTTTGCGGCCATCGTTCGTTGCACCGTTTCCGAGGTGGCGAAGCTCAGCCGGTTGCGCGTGCGGCCAGGGACGGGGTCCGCCCCTGGGCGAGCTTCAAGATATTGTGGGCGAGGCAGACGAGGCCCCACTCGTTGGCGACCTTCTCGACGCCGCGCAAGAGAAACTGACGGAAGCCGCGCGCCTGCTTGATCTGTCCGAACACCGGCTCGGGCAGCTGCTTTCTTAAGCGGTAGGGGCTGGAGTGCCCGCCGGCCTTGATTTTTTCGCGCATGGCGGCGACGCGGGCGCCGCCGCCTTCTCCTTCCCCGGCGTGCTTGGCCCGCCCCGGCGCGATATAGGCGTCGATCTCGCGTTCCTCCATCGCTGTAAGGTTGGCGTCGGAGCAATAGCCCGCGTCCGCCGACAGTTGCGTCGGCTTCTTGCCCAGATTGGCTTCGATGGCGTCGGCCATCGGCGCCAATTGATGTTGATCGCTCTGCTTCGCGTCGAGGCCGTGGGCGACGATCACCTGCGCCGTCGCGTCGACCGCCGCCTGCGCATTGTAGCCCTGGATGAAGCCGTCCTTGGTTTTCATGATGCGGCTTTCGGGATCGGTGAAGTTCTTCTGCGCTTTGGGGTCAGGCTCTTCGGATGGCGGGGCGGCGGGCTTGCCCGGTTTCTTGCGGCCCTCGGCTTGTCGCCGCTCCTCGGCCTGCGCTTTGGCCTTGGCCGCCGCGGCCGCTTTCGCCTCGGCCTCCAATTCGGCCTTCGCCGCCCGGATCTTCTCGACGCGCTTCTTCTTGTCGGCGACCCATTTGGGCAGCTCCTCGCCGCTCTTGTCGCGGCCGAAGGCTCTGTCTTCCTCGGCGTCCGCAGCCTCGGCTGCGCTCAGCCACCGCTCGACCTCGGCCTCGAGCTCCGCCGCACGCTTCTCCATGCGCTCGTAGCTCATCGCCTTGTGCTTGGAGGCGTTCGCCTTGATCTTCGTCCCGTCGAGCGCGACATGGCCGAGCTTCACAAGTCCCGCCTGTTCGCACAGCTTGAGAACTTGCCCGAACAGTCCCGCAAGCACCTTCAAGTGCCGCTTGCGGAAGTCAGAGACGGTGCGAAAATCCGGCGGATCGAGCCCGACAATGCTCAGGAAGTCGACCCGTTCGCGCGCCGCCTTGGCGATCCGGCGCGACGAGTAGACGCCGTTGCAATAGCCGTACAGCAACAGCGCCGTCATCATCGCCGGGTCAAACGGCGGCTGCCCGCGCTCGCTCGCATACGCGGCTTCGATCTCACCAAGGTCGAGAGGCTCGAGCACAAGCGCCAAAATGAAGCGAGCCAGATGGTCCTCGCCGACAAAGTCCTGAACGCTCGGCGGCAACAACAGCGGCTGATCGATCGTCCAGGGCCGGAAGGTCTTGCTCATAAGCAAACAAAATCCGATTC
The DNA here is from genome assembly GCA_963767245.1 of uncultured Alphaproteobacteria bacterium. Lineage (GTDB taxonomy): Bacteria > Pseudomonadota > Alphaproteobacteria > Rhizobiales > Beijerinckiaceae > Roseiarcus. The sequence goes on along the minus strand of CAVYDG010000014.1, from coordinate 190,504 downwards.
GAGCAAACGCCGCCACCACAATCCGCTATTATCCAGACAGGCTCCTAGATCAGCCAAAGACGAAATCGCGTTACTTCTTCCCGGCCGATTGGGGCGAAGGCCATTTTGTCGGTGTGGTCCGCGTGCTGGATCGCGTCTGCGAAAAGGCGCGGCTGGCCGACATCACACCACACACCTTGCGCCATACCTTTGCCAGCCTGGCCGGCGATCTCGGTTTTTCCGAATTGACAATCGCTGCCCTGCTCGGCCACTCGGCCCGTGGCGTCACCCAGCGCTATATCCACATTGATGAGGCGCTCAGAATGACCGCCGACCGCGTCGCCGGAGAGATGGCCGATATTCTCGACGGGCGGGCGACACCGGCACGCACGCGCGTCCCCCGCGGCGACCGCACCGAGCGGCGTCTGGAAACTGCCGGCTCATGAGCATGGAACAGGTAAGCGCCAAGTGACGATTTGTCCGAAGCTTGTAGCAGTCTTCGGACGACTTTTGCTGCCTTGCCGTCCCCGCGCTCTCCAGCGCCGGCGTCCGAAGAAAACGGTATGTTTCGGTCAACCCTTCACCGCGTCCGAAAAATGTCGTATCCTTCGGACATGGTGGATATCGCGCTCAATACAGACCTTCGCGCCCGGCTGCTCGATCGAATCGCGTCAGACCCTGATGAGGTTTGGACGCCGAGCGACTTCGTGGATCTTGGCAGCCGCGCCGCTGTGGATAAGGTCTTGCAGCGTCTGGTCCCCTCCGGAGAGCTTCGCCGCATTGACCGGGGGCTCTATGACCGGCCCCGCAGAAGCAGCCTGACGGGCCGCACAACCGTACCAGATTATCGGGCTGTCATCCGCGCCGTAACGCGACGCGATCAAGCTCGCGCCGTGGTGGACGGCATGACCGCCGCCAACGACCTCGGTCTCACCACAGCCGTGCCGGCCCGCATCGAGGTCCTCGTCGATGCTCGCCTGAAGCCCATCAAGCTCGGCAATCAGGAGATCCACTTCAAGCACGCCGCGCCCAGCCGCCTCTACTGGGCTGGTCGGCCCGCCATGCGGGTTGTTCAAGCTCTGCACTGGATGCAGGACATGCTGGTCAACGACGATGAGCGCGTGCGGGTGAGCGACGCGCTGCGCCGCCTCTTCACCGATCCCAGCCACGGACAAGCCATCCGCGATGACCTGCGCTCCGGCCTATCGACCTTGCCGATCTGGATGCAAGAATTCCTCCGCGAGATCCTTAATCCGACCACTGCGGAAGGCGCGCGCCAATGACGACCGCCGCCTACCAGCAAATCATTTCCGCGCCGCCACGCGACCGCCTCGATCTATTTCTCGCCACCGCCAACCGGCTCGGCACGCCGATCGGCAATGTCGAGAAGGACTTCTGGGTCTGCTGGACGCTGAATGCGCTCTATCACGAACGTCCCGCGGCGGGGCCGCGCCTTCTGTTCAAGGGCGGCACATCGCTGTCGAAGGCCTACGGACTGATCGAGAGATTCTCCGAAGACATCGACGTCACCGTATTCCGCGACGATCTCGATGAGGCCGTCTCGCTCGAAGACCTCGAGGCCCTATCGAACAAGAAACGCCGAGCCCGGCTCGATGCCATACGCGACTCGTGCCGCGCTTATATTATGGGGCCGCTTTACAAGTTCCTGGGCGCTCAGGTCGCGGACGCCACAAGCGGTGCCGGCCGAATGGAAATCGACCAAGCCGACCCGGACGGCCAGACGCTGCTCCTCTGGTACCCTGAAGTCGAGCCGCGGGACGGCGCCTATGTCCGGCCCGCCGTGCGGATCGAATCCGGTGCTAAGTCGGCCCTCGACCCGAACCAACCCGTCAAGATCACGCCCTACATCGCCGACGACGCGCCCGATCTGAATCTCTCGATCACCAACGTCACCACGATAGAAGCCGGCCGCACCTTCTGGGACAAGGTGGTGATCGCCCACGGCTTGCGGCGATGGTATGAACGACGAGGCATCCTGCGGCAGGCGGGTCAGCGCGTGTCGCGCCATTATTACGATCTGCATTGCCTCCTTCCATCGGAAGTTGGACGCGCCGCCCTTGCACAACCCACGCTCGGGATCGACTGCGTGCGGCACGCCCGGATGTTCTTTGATCGGCCGGATTATGATCTGGCCTCCGCCGCTACCGGTTCATTCTCTATCGCCCCGATCGACGGAATGATCGAGGCGCTTACGCGGGACTACGACAACACAAAGGCCATGATTTTTGGCGGGCCACCTGATTTCGCGGACATTCTGGCATCGGTCGGCGAAATTGAACGAATTGTCAATATGGCGACGCAGACGCATGAATAACACCATTTTGTCGTGGGCATCCAACCCGCCAGTAACCCCGCCGACAGCGCTTGGGCCCTGGCCGGCAGCCGACCCATGACGCAGATCCAGCCCCGGTATCGGACGCCTTCAGCAAGCGCCGGGAGGCGCGTCGCCAGTATGCTTAATCGGAGGTGATTTTGGGCCTGTTCACGGACTGGTGCGGAAAGAGCCAGAGCAAGGACAAGCTGAAGCACTTCTTGACCCTAGTCGAGAAGGACGGCGGGCGGGACGCCATCCGCGATCGCCTCGCCGAGACGATGCGCTCCCATTATGAGCGCCTCGACCGGATCGCTGACGATGTCGCCCGTCTTGGCTATGAGGGCGCGGCCGAACTGCTACGGACGGTGTTACCCCGCAACGTTAGGGCCCGCTCCGGCGAGCTAGGCGAGATCCTCGCGACCGAGTTGGTCGAGGAGGAGACGGGCTTCCGCGTCCCGGTCCGGCGCTTGCGCTACAAGGACGGACGCGAGATGGCGCTGCGCGGCGATGATTTTATCGGTGTCGCTTATGACCCGAATGATGAACTCTGGCTCTTGAAGGGCGAAGCCAAGAGCATTCAGATCCTCAGCAAGACCACGATCACTGCGGCTCGCGAAGCGCTCTGCCGCCACGACGGCCGCTGTACGCCGGACTTGTTACTGTTCGTGGCCAATCGGCTCCTGGAGAGCGACAATGACGATGACGTCGAACTTGGCCGGACGATCCGGGACGGCATTGGCCGCAAGACGATCCTCGCGAGCCGCGTCGACCATATGCTGTTCACCATGTCCGGCAACGGGCCACCCGCGGCGTTGAAGGTCGATCTCGACGGTGCCAGCGCTAATCGGACGCATTACGTCGTGAACCTGCGCATCGACGATCATCAGGACTTCATCGCCGAGATGTACGAAGAGGCGCAAAACCTTGGAGGCACCTGACGAACTCCGCACGTTCCTCACTGACGCAACCCGCGACGGCATCTGGAATCGCCTTCTCTATCGCGGTGCGGCCTTGGCACTCATGCGGAAAGATGGCGTCCTGCCGGACGGGGCGCCACGTATCGGCGCCACGATCGAAACGGACCTTACAGAGCACGGCTTTTCCGTGCTGCGCGCCGCCCTGGCGCTGAAAGAGAAGGCGGGACCGTCGGACATTTCAAGCCGTGGCTTCGAGCGGGCCGCAAACGCGTTTGAGGCCGTTGTTCGCAATGGCGACCCCGCCGATCCCAAGCGCGGCTTTCACCGCACCGTCGCGGCGGCAGCGTACCATCTCGCCGGTTATTCGGCGGTCGCCTACTCGCTGTTCAACGAGACCCCTGGCGAGCTCAACGCCAGTCCCGCCGAGAGGGCGATCATGCTGCTCGTCCTGCGCGACCTCGATCGGCTGCGAAGCTATGTCCGCGCTTGGCTGGTCGACGACGAACACAGCGACGGAACAGTGACGCTTTCGCTTGACATAGATTTGGTCGAGCCGGACGAAGCGATCGCCATCATCCTAAACACCACCATCTGTCGCGCGCTCGCTTTCTTCGACTTCGCGCTCCAGACCGGTGACCCAGATCCGATGACGGTTGCGCGCAATCTGCTCGTTGGGGCGATCAGCCTCGCCGACAACGCAGAGAACGTGCCGTTGTGGTGGATCAGCAGGCTTTGCCTCAATCTCATCGACGATCTTTGGGCGCACTCGCTGCACGTCAACTACCACTCGACCCGCCGGAAGGTGGCGCGGAAGCCTATCCCGTCCTTCGTCACATGTTTATTGCCTCGCTCTATGCCCGCAAGAATGCCGAAGTCGAGCTTTGGCCGTCGCAGCGCGAGGCGGCAAAACGCTCCGGCGATCTGACCGACGATCTCGTCGTCGCGCTGCCGACCAGCGCCGGCAAGACGCGCGTGGCGGAGATTGCGGCGCTGATGACCTTGTCTGTCGGCCGCCGCGTCCTGATCGTCACGCCGCTTCGCGCCCTCGGCGCAGACGGAGCGATCGTTCCGCAAGACGTTCGCGCCTCTTGGCTTCCACGTGTCTTCACTCTATGGCGCCAGCGGCATATCCGCCGGCGACGAAGACGCGTTGCGCACCCGCGAGATCGTCATCGCGACACCGGAGAAGCTCGACTTCGCCCTGCGCAACGACCCCGCCCTCATCAACGATGTCGGGCTGATCGTGCTTGACGAAGGCCATATGATCGGACCAAGCGAGCGCGAGATTCGCTACGAGACCCTGGTCCAGCGCCTACTCCGGCGATCGGATGCCGCGAACCGGCGCATCATCTGCCTGTCCGCGATTTTGCCGGGCGGCGATGAGCTCAGTGATCTGACCGCCTGGATCAGGAACGATGAGCCGGGCTCGCCGGTCCGGTCAGAATGGCGACCTGCAAAATCGCTTGCAATAACGACCCCCTGAGGGGCGGCCTTCGCGTCCAATAACGACCCCTCTGACGTTGTGTGTCAGCGTTCTTCCCTTTGGCCCGGATCGGCCGGGAAGGGCTGATGGGATGGTCGGCGTGGATAAGATTGGCGAGATACGACGCGCCTATTTCGAACAGGAGCGGCCGATCAAGGAGATCGTTCGGACGCTTTCAGTGTCCCGCGCGACGGTCCGCAAGATCATCCGTGGCCACCAAACGGAGTTCAAGTACGCTCGCGACGTTCAGCCGACGCCGAAGCTGGGCGTCTGGGTCGAGGCGCTGACTGAGATTCTGGAGTTGGAATTCAAGCTGGCAAAGCGGGAACGACGCTCGACGCAACGGCTGTTCGAGGAACTGCGTGGGCGCGGATATGACGGCGCCCACGACAGCGTGCATCGGTTCGTGAGGTCCTGGCGCGAGGAACGGGCCCGGGTTCCTGCGCATGCCTATGTGCCGATGAGCTTCGCGCCGGGGGAAGCCTATCAGTTCGATTGGAGCCACGAGACGATCACGCTTCAGGGGCTGCCGCTGACGGTCAAGGCGGCGCACATGAAGCTGTCGCACAGCCGTATGCCGTTCGTTCGAGTTTATTTTCGTGAGACCCAAGAGCTGGTGTTCGACGCCCACGACAAGGCGTTCCAGTTCTATGGCGGGATCTGCCGGCGCGGCATCTACGACAACATGAAGACGGCGGTCGAGGCGATCTTCGTGGGCAAAGCGCGCCGGTATAATGGCCGCTTTCTCCAGATGTGCTCGCACCATCTGATCGAACCAGTGGCCTGCACGCCCGCGTCGGGCTGGGAGAAGGGTCAGGTCGAGAACCAGGTCGGCAACCTGCGGGACCAGATGTTCCGGCCCAAGCCTCGGGTGAAAAGCCTGACCGAGTTGAATGCATGGCTGGAAGATCAGTGCATCGCCTACGCCAAACGAACCCGGCATCCCGAGTTCAAGGATCGAACGATCTGGGACGTGTTCGAGGAGGAACGGGCGAGCCTGATGCAGCTTCGCGGCCCGTTCGACGGGTTCGTCGAGAAGGCGGTCCGGGCCAGCACCACCTGCCTGATCATGGCCGACCACAATCGCTACAGCGTCGATGCGCGCGCCGCCGGCCGAATGGTTCTGGTGCGCTCTCATGCTGAGCGCGTTGTCGTGATGCTGGGCGATGAAGTCGTCGCCGATCATCCGCGTCAGTTCCAGCGCGACCGGATCATTTACGATCCCTGGCATTACCTGCCGGTGCTGATGAAGAAGCCCGGCGCCTTGCGTAACGGCGCGCCGTTCAAGGACTGGGATCTGCCGGCCGCGCTGACCCAGGTGCGCGCCAAGCTGAAGCCGCACACCGACGGCGACCGCCAGTTCGTCAAGATATTGGGCGCGGTTCTCGATCATGGGCTCGGCGCGGTCGAGGCCGCCTGCGCCGAGGCGCTGGAGGCGGGCATCGCCAGCGGCGACGTGATCCTGACTGTGCTGGCGCGCCGGCGGCAGCCCGCGCCGCCTCCCAGCATCACTACTCCCGACGCGCTTCGCCTAAAGATCGAACCCGCGGCCGATTGTGGCCGCTACGACCGCATAAGGAAAATCGCCTGATGGAACGCCATGAGATTCTGGAGGCGATGAGCGAACTTAAGCTCTACGGCATGCGCGCCAGCTTCGACGAGATCGCCGGCAAGGGCCTTGCCCGGCGCGACGAGCTTTATCCGCTGATCGACAGCCTGATCCGCGCCGAGCGCACCCACCGACAGGCACGCTCGATCAGCTATCGCATCGCCGGCGCGAAGTTCCCGGTCCTCAAGGACATCGACAAGTTCGTCTTTGCGGACACGCCGGTAGACGAAGGCCAAGTTCGCGAACTCACCTCCGGCGCCTTCCTCGACGCCAAACGCAACGCGATCTTCATCGGCGGAACGGGCACGGGAAAAACCCATCTTTGCATCGCCGTGGCGTCCGCGGTCATTCGCGCCCGCGCCAGAGGGCGCTTCTTCAATCTGGTCGATCTCGTAAATCAGCTGGAACAAGAGAAGGCGGCCGGTCGTAGCGGCCGATTATCGGAAAACCTGCTGCGCTATGATCTCATCGTCATCGACGAACTCGGCTATCTCCCGTTCAGCCAACCCGGCGGTCAGTTGCTGTTCCATCTGATCAGCAAGCTCTATGAAAACACCTCGCTGCTGATAACGACCAATCTCGCCTTCGCCGACTGGCCGCAGGTGTTCGGCGACGCCAAAATGACCACCGCCATGCTCGACCGCCTGACGCACCACTGCGATATCGTGGAAACCGGCAACACGAGCTGGCGGTTCAAAAACCGCTCCTGAGACAGATCCCCGCCAAGCACGGCCTCGTCGTATCTCGAGCCGGCCCCCGTGAGATAAAATCTTCCACGCGCCGCCGCTGCCGCGCCTCCAGTCGGGCTGCGCCCTCCCTCCGTCGCACTAACGGCGGCGCATCCTCATCCTGATTTACCGCGCACTCATCCGCCAAGATTTGTCACGCCCCGAGGGGTCGGTATTGGACGCGAAAGGGGGTCGCGCTTGAAAGCGATTTGACAAGGATCTGTTTGATACGGTGTCGAACGGCTGTGAGCAGGGCCTTTTGTCGCTCCCGCGCCCGGATGGAAGCGCCCGGACGTGGTGGCGCGCGCAGATTGACGAGTCAGCGCTGACCGACGACGCACTCGAAGCGGTGCAGAATTCCGCCGCAGTACTGGACGGACTTGCCCCAGCCCTTCTTGCGCCTGGCAAGCTGGATGGACCGGACTGGAAAAACGGTGTGAAGGTCGCCGATCTTGTTTCCTACTTCGACGGGTACGTTCTGACCATCGACCATCCCGAGGAAGGTTGGACGGAGCAGCGAGCGATCCCGCGCTGTCCGGAAGCCAAGGTGCTGGAAGCAATTGTCGCCGCCGTCAAGTCGGGCCTTGTGTGGTTGACCAGCGGAACTGCATCAATCTGGGGCGACACGCCGCCCGCAGGCATCGTGTCGAAGACCGCAGTGTTGCGGGTGCCCCCACAGCCAATCGACGTCTCATCCATGACGCCGGAGGCTCTGCCGGATGCTTGGAGCGGCAACAAGGCAACGGCGCATTCCATAGAGCAAGCTCTGGCCTCTCAGCGTAATGTTGCGTCCCTGCCATGGAAGTTGGTGGAGACAGCGATTACCGCGGCGATGAATAGCGGTTTCCTGCGGCAGATCCCGGGTAGCGTGTCTTGGCCATGTCAACCGCACGAAGCCGCGGCAATCGCGTTCGGCGTTCCTGAAGCGACAGGGGGCCAAGGCGGCACGGGTGGAACTAACCCTCCGGGATTGTCAGAGGGGACGCCGGCCACGCCATGGACCAAGACGCGGTTTCGCGAGGCAGTCCTCGATAGCAGTGAGATGACAGAACTCGTGGAGAGTATGGGCGATGTGCTGGCCGCGGCCGGAAATCTCACCCTTCGATTCAGAGTGAGCGTTGAGTTTGCCGATGGTGAGACTGCAACGCCCGAGGTGGCTGCAAAGTTGAGCATGGCCCTCGCGAAAGCTGCCAAGCCATTCGAATGACCGACGCCGTGCAACCGCATCAGCGCGCCGAGCGGAGACCCCCACGCAGTGTGCGCCACGATATCCGGCGGTTTCCAATCTGAAGCATAGAATGCGCTCAGATCGGTCGAGGAAGGAGACTCTCTAAGCAAAAACGGCCCCGCAGGACCGCTTTCAAATTCTTGATTTTGCTTGAGAAATTTTGGAGCGGGCGAAGGGATTCGAACCCTCGACCCCAACCTTGGCAAGGTTGTGCTCTACCCCTGAGCTACACCCGCATCCGTTTGACGGCGTCGCCGCCAGCGGCCGCTTATGGCGCAAGGATAACGAGAATGCAACTCCCTGCCGGATAGACCCTGGCGCCAAATTGTCCAAGTCGAGCCGCGCGGCGCACGCGGGCTTGATTTGAATCGGCCATTCATCCGTGCCAAGCGTGATGATAAAGTGAGTTTTAGGGATGAACGAGGCCCTTAAACCGGACGAGATCACGCAACGCTCGGCCCCGGCGACCGTCGAAACGACGCGGCCCCGCCGGCGCAGCCTTTTGCTGAGGATCGCGATCGTCGCCGCGTTGGCCGCGGCGGCCGTGTTCGCGTGGCAGAAACTCGAACACGGCGAGCCCTCGACGCAGGAAAGCGAAAGTTCCGGCAAACACGCACAACCGCCGCAGACCGTGCGGGTGGCGCCGGTGACGGTCGGCGACATGCCGCTGACCATCGACGCTCTTGGCACGGTGACGCCGTTCGAAACCGTGACCATTCGGACCCAGATCGCCGGGACGCTGCAGAACGTCGGGTTCACCGAGGGCCAGATCGTCAAGGCCGGCGACTTTATCGCCCAGATCGATCCGCGTCCCTATGAGGCGGCGCTGGCCCAGGCACAGGGGCAATTGGCCAAGGACACCGCGCTGCTCGGTCAGGCCCAGGGCGACCTGACCCGCTTTCAACAGCTGGCGAAGCAGGATTCGATCGCCATGCAACAGGTCTCCGACCAGGAGGCGCTGGTCGCGCAGGACAGGGCCGCAATCGCCACCGACCAGGCAATGGTCAAGACGGCCGAGCTCAACGTCGCCTACACCCACATCGTCTCGCCGGTCACCGGGCGGGTGGGCCTGAGGCTGGTCGACCCCGGCAACTACCTGCAGCCCTCCGACGCCGCCGGCATCGTCGTCATCACCCAGATCGATCCGATCAGCGTCGTGTTCACGACCCCGGAGGACAATCTGCCGCGCATCTCCGCGCGGCTCAATTCCGGCGCCAAGCTCAAGGTCACGGTGCTCGACCGCGACAATGTCACCGCGCTGGCGACCGGGACGCTGACCACCTACGATAGTCAAATCGACGTCACCACCGGCACGATCAGGATGCGGGCGACATTCGCCAATCCAAACGCCGTCCTGTTCCCCAACCAGTTCGTCAACGTCCGCCTTTTGGTCGACACCATGACCGGGGCGACGCTCGTTCCCAACCCGGCGATTCAGCTCGGCGCGTCGGGCAACTTCGTCTATCTCCTCGACGACAACTCGACGGTCTCCAAACGCGACATCGTCACCGGGCCGGGCGATGGCAAGCACACGGTGATCACCTCCGGCCTCAAGCCGGACGACAAGGTGGTGATCGACGGCGTCGACCGTCTGCGCGACGGCGCGACGGTCAAGGTGGTTGACGCTCCGGCCAGCCCCGGGGGGCAGGCGGCGGCCGACGGGGGGCTCGAGCAAGGCGGAGAGGGATCTGCGGCCGGCTCGGCCAACGGCGCCGGCCAGCATCATCGGCATCGGCAGAACCAGACCGGCGCCGGTTCGCCGCCCGGCGACGCGGCCGGCCAAGCGCCGCCAGCCGGCGCATCGACGCAGGCCGCGCCCTCCGCCGGCGCATCGACGCAGGCCAAGTCTCCGGCCGGCGCGCCGGCGGCCGGCGGGGCGGCGCCGCAAGGCGCGGCGAAATGAGGCCGTGGCGCTTGGGGGCGGGGCGGTGAATCCGTCCCGCATCTTCATCGATCGTCCAGTCGCGACCAGCCTCCTGATGATCGCGATCCTGCTCGTCGGCATCATGGCCTTCCGCTTCCTGCCGCTCTCGGCCCTGCCCGAGGTGGATTATCCGACGATCCAGGTCCAGACCTTCTATCCCGGCGCGAGCCCGGAGGTGATGACTTCGTCGGTGACGGCGCCGCTCGAGCGCCAGTTCGGCCAGATGGCGAGCCTGAGCCAGATGATGTCGCAAAGCTCCGCCGGCGCGTCGATCATCACGCTTCGGTTCGGCCTCGACATCGGCCTCGACATCGCCGAGCAGGAAGTGCAGGCGGCGATCAATGCCGCCGGCAATCTTTTGCCAGCCGACCTGCCGGCGCCGCCGATCTACGCCAAGGTCAATCCGGCTGACGCGCCGATCCTCACCCTCGGCGTCGCTTCGGAACTCGATGAAGCTCACCGAGGTCGAGGACATCGTCGAAACCCGCCTCGTGCCGAAACTGTCGCAATTGCCCGGCGTCGGCCTGGTTTCGATTTCCGGCGGGCAGCGCCCGGCCGTCCGCATCCATGTCAATCCGCTCGCGCTATCGGGCGTCGGTATCAACCTCGACGACCTGCGCACGACGATCGCCAATCTCAACGTCAACACGCCCAAGGGAAATTTCGACGGGCCGACGCAATCCTCCGCGATCAACGCCAACGATCAGATCCGCGATCCGAACGATTACGCGAAAGCGGTCATCGCCTACCGCAACAACGCGCCGATCCGGCTTTCCGACGTCGCGCGCGTTGAAATCGCGCCCGAAAACAGCCGCCTCAAGGCATGGATGAACACCACGCCCGCGCTTATCGTCAACATTCAGCGCCAGCCGGGCGCGAACGTCATCCAGGTCGTCGACAGCATCCAGAAGATATTGCCCTCGCTGAGGGAATCGCTGCCGGCGGCGATCACGCTGAAGCCGCTGACCGACCGCACGGTGACCATCCGCGCCTCGGTCGAGGACGTCGAATTTGAGCTCGCGCTCGCTGTCGGCCTCGTGGTGATGGTCATTTTCCTGTTCCTGCGCAACATCCCGGCGACGATCATTCCGAGCCTTTCGGTGCCGCTTTCGCTGGTCGGGGCGCTGGCGATCATGTACCTGGCCGGCTTCAGCCTCGATAATCTGTCGCTGATGGCGCTGACCATCGCCACCGGCTTCGTGGTCGACGACGCGATCGTGGTGATCGAGAACATCGCCCGCTTTCTCGAGGCCGGCGACAGTCCCTACGACGCGGCGATGAAGGGGTCGGCGCAGATCGGCTTCACCATCATTTCGCTGACCGTGTCGCTGATCGCGGTCCTGATCCCGCTCCTGTTCATGGGCGATGTCGTCGGGCGGCTGTTTCACGAGTTTGCGATCACGCTCGCCGCCACCATCATCATCTCGGCGATCGTGTCGCTGACCCTGGTGCCGATGCTGTGCGCCAAGCTCCTGCGTCCGCAGGGCCATGGCGGCGAAGCGAGCGGGGGGCGGTTCTTCCAGGCGCTGACCCAGTTCTACGCCGCAACGCTCCGTGTCGTGCTCAATCATCAGGGCGTCATGCTTCTGATGGCGCTGGGCACGTTCCTGCTCACCGGCTACCTTTATGCCACGATCCCGAAGGGGTTCTTTCCCATTCAGGACACCGGCGTCATCCAGGGCGTGACCCAGGCGTCAGAGGCGATTTCGTTCGACCAGATGTCCGACCATCAGCAGGCGCTGGCGAAGGTCATCCTGGCCGATCCGGAGGTCGAGAGCCTGTCGTCCTTCATCGGCGTCGATGGCGCGAACGTCACCCTCAACTCCGGCCGCTTCCTCATCAACCTGAAGCCGCACAAGGAACGCAAGGCGACGGCGAGCGAGATCATTCGCCGGCTGCAGCAGGAGACGGCGAGCCTGCCGGGCATCTCGCTGTTCATGCAGCCGGTTCAGGACCTCTCGATCGACACCGCGGTCAGCGCGACCCAGTATCAGTTCACGCTCGAAAACCAGGATCTGGCGACGCTGCAGACCTGGACCCCGAAGGTGCTGGCGCGCCTCGGCCAGATCAAGTCCATCGTCGATGTGGCGAGCGATCTCCAGCCGGACGGCCGCTCGGTGGTGGTCGATCTCGACCGCGCCAACGCCGCCCGCTTCGGCATCACGCCGGCGATCGTCGACAACGCGCTCTACGACGCCTACGGACAGCGCATCATCTCGACGATCTTCACCCAGAGCAACCAGTATCGCGTCATCCTCGACGTCGACCCGAACATGGCGCGCTCGACGAAGTCGCTCAATTCGATCTACCTGCCTTCGGCCGCGTCGACGACCGGCCAGACGCCGCTAAACTCGGTCGCCAGTTTCACCATCAAGACCGCGCCGCTGCAGATCTCGCATCTGAAGCAGTTCCCGGTGACCACGATCTCGTTCAACCTCGCGGAAGGCGCGTCGCTCGGCGAGGCGGTTGACGCGATTGGCGCCGCGCTTGCCGAGATTGATCTGCCCGCGAGCTTCGCCGTCAGCTTCCAGGGCGCGGCGCAGGCGTTCCAGTCGGCGCTGTCGAACGAGGTGTTCCTGCTCGCGGCAGCGATCGCGGCGATGTATATCGTGCTCGGGGTGCTCTACGAGAGCTTCATTCACCCGATCACGATCCTGACCACCCTGCCGTCGGCGGGCATCGGCGCGCTATTGACGCTGAACGCCGCCGGGGCCGGGCTCGACATCATCGGCGTCATCGGCATCGTGCTCCTGATCGGCATCGTCAAGAAGAACGCGATCATGATGATCGATTTCGCCCTCGAGGCACAGCGCCAGCAGGGGCTGCCAGCGCGCGAGGCGATCTATCAGGCCTGCCTGTTGCGCCTGCGGCCGATCCTGATGACGACAGTCGCGGCGATCTTCGGCGCACTGCCGCTGATGCTCGGGACCGGCGTCGGGTCCGAGCTTCGCCGTCCGCTGGGTCTCGCGATCGTCGGCGGCCTCGTCTTCAGCCAGGTTCTGACCCTCTATACGACGCCGGTCATCTATCTGTTCTTCGAGCGGCTCGGCGAGCGCTTCGGCATGGGCGCCGCCGGTTCGGCGCTGGCGACGGAAGCGCCGTGAACAACCGGTTTTCCGAGATCTTCATTCGCCGGCCGGTGGCGACGATCCTGTTGACGATCGGCATCATCTTCGCCGGACTGCTCGGCTATTCGCAACTCCCGGTCTCGCCGCTGCCGCAAGTCGACTTTCCGGTGATCTCGGTGCAGGCGAACATGTCCGGCGCCAGCCCCGACACCATGGCGACCTCGGTCGCCGCGCCGCTCGAGCGCCACCTGGGCCAGATCGCCGACGTCAACGAAATGTCGTCCCAGAGCACGCTCGGCTCGACCCGCATCACACTCCAGTTCGGCCTCGACCGCGACATCGACGGCGCGGCGCGCGACGTCCAGGCGGCCATCGTCGCCGCGCGCGTCGACCTGCCGACGAGCCTGCGCCAGAATCCGACCTACCATAAGGTTAACCCTGCCGACGCGCCGATCATGGTCATCGCCATGTCGTCGACGACCCACACGGCGGGGCAACTCTATGATCTCGCCTCGAACGTGCTGCAGCAGCGGCTGTCGCAGCTTCCAGGCATTGGCGAGGTCGACATTTCCGGCGCCGCCTTGCCGGCGGTGCGGGTCGAGATCAACCCCGGCGCGATCTTCCACTATGGCATCGGCCTCGAGGACATCCGCGCGGCGCTGGCGTCCGCCAACGCCAACAGTCCGAAGGGCGCGATCGAAGACGACGACTACCACTACCAGGTCTATGCCAACGATCAGGCGTCGCACGCGGCCCAATATCGTGACCTGGTAATCGCCTACCGCAACGGCGCGCCGGTTCGCCTGTCCGACGTCGCCGAGGTCCTCGATTCGGTCGAGGACCTGCGAAACGCCGGCCTGGTCAATGGCAAGCCCGGCGTCGCGGTGATCCTGTCGCGCCAGCCGGGCGCGAACATCATCCAGGCCGTCGATGGCGTCCGGGCCGAATTGCCGCGGCTGATCGCGTCGCTGCCGGGTGATATCGACCTCACGATTGCAGTCGACCGCTCGAAGACCATCCGTCAGTCGCTGCATGACACCGAGAAGACGCTGGTCATCGCCGTCGCGCTGGTTATTCTGGTCGTGTTCGCGTTCCTGCGCAGCGTGCGGGCGGCGGCGATCCCGAGCGTGGCGGTGCCGACATCGATCATTGGTTCGTTCGGCGTCATGTATCTGCTCGGCTTCAGCCTCGACAACCTGTCGCTGATGGCGTTGACGATTTCGACCGGCTTCGTCGTCGACGACGCCATCGTCGTGCTCGAGAACATCTCACGCTATCTCGAACAGGGCATGCCGCGGGTCGAGGCTGCGATCCGGGGCGCGGGCGAAGTCGGCTTCACCGTCATCTCGATCAGCCTGTCGCTGATCGCGGTGTTCGCGCCGCTCTTGTTCTTCGGCGGCATCGTCGGGCGCCTGTTCACCGAATTCGCGCTCACGCTGTCGGTAGCGGTCATCATCTCGATGGTGGTGTCGCTGACGACGACGCCGATGATGTGCGCCCTCATCCTGCCGAGCGGACCGCAAATCAATCATGGACGCATCTATCAGGCGACGGAGCGCGTCTTCGACGCCATGCTCGCGTTCTATCGATCGACGTTGCGCATCGCGCTTCGTCATCCCGGGACCGTGGCCCTGTCGCTATTGGCGACGGTCGGGCTGAATTATTACATGTTCCGCTATCACATCACCTACGGTCTGTTTCCGGTGCAGGACACGGGCCTCATCGTCGGCTCGATCCAGGCCGACCAAAGCATCTCCTTCCAGGCGATGAAGGAGAAGTTCACCCAATTGCAGGACATCGTCCAGGAGGACCCCGCGGTCGAAAGCGTCGTCGGCTTCACCGGCGGACGGTCGACCAACTCCGGCTTCCTCTACTCACAGCTAAAGCCGTTCGACGAGCGCAAGGTCACCGCCGATGAGGTCGTGACCCGGCTGCGCCCCAAGCTGGCTGAAGTCGCGGGCGCGCGGCTTTTTATGGTCGCCGTCTCCGACCTGAGAACCGGCGGGCGGCAGAGCAACGCGACCTATCAATATACGCTCCTCTCCGACGATACCGCGCAGCTCTACGCGTGGGCGCCCAAGCTGACCCAGGCGTTGATGGGCAGCGCGATCGTCAAGGACGTCAATTCCGATCAGCAGATGGGCGGCTTGCAGACCAACGTCACGATCGATCGCGACACCGCGATGCGCCTCGGCCTGACCTTGAGCGCGATCGACAACACCCTCTACGACGCGTTCGGTCAGCGCCAGGTGTCGACGATCTATAACCCCCTCAACCAGTATCATGTCGTGATGGAGGTCGCGCCGCGCTACTGGCAAGACCCGCGCACCCTCGAACAGATCTACGTTTCGACCTCAGGCGCCAATCCGACCGGGGTCCAGCAGACCGGAATCGCCGCCGGCGACTACGTCTCCTCGACCGGGACCGCGACCACCGCCGCGTCGGTCGCGGCCAATTCGGCGCGCAACCTCGCCACCAACGCGCTCGCGGCGAGCGGCCACTCGCCCGCTTCGACCGGCGCGGCAGTCACGACCTCGCTCGAAACCATGGTCCCGCTCTCGGCCTTCGCCAAATTCGCTCCCGGTCACACCCCGCTCAGCGTCAATCACCAGGGGCCGTTCGCGGCGGCGACGATCTCGTTCAACCTTGCCGAGGGCCGCTCGCTCAGCGAGGCGAAGACCGAGATCGACAATGCGATCGAGCGCATCGGCATGCCCTCGACCGTCCGCGGCTCCTTCGCCGGCACCGCCGCCACCTATCAGCAGTCGCAGTCGAGCATGCCGCTTCTGTTCGGCGCCGCGATCGTCACGATCTACATTGTCTTGGGGATTCTCTACGAGAGCCTGATCCATCCGATCACCATTCTCTCGACCCTCTTTTCCGCCAGCGTCGGCGCAGCGCTGGCGCTATGGTTGTTCGACGTGCAATTCACGATCATCGCAGCGATCGGGGTTTTGCTGCTCATCGGCATCGTCAAGAAGAACGCGATCATGATGGTCGACTTCGCACTCGAAGCGGAGCGGCAAGGGCGCGATACCCGCGAGGCGATCGAGGAGGCGTGCCTCCTGCGCTTTCGCCCGATCATGATGACGACTTTCGCCGCGCTGTTCGGCGCGTTGCCGCTGGCGTTCGGAACCGGCGAAGGGTCGGAACTCAGGCATCCGCTCGGGATCACCATCGTCGGCGGACTCATCGTCAGTCAGGCGCTGACGCTGTACACGACCCCGGTGGTGTTCATCTATCTCGATAATTTCGGCAAATGGCTCGCCGGCCTGTGGCGCCGCCACTACCTGCGCGCCGGCCCCGCGCCCATAGCGGGCGCCGGATGACCGCCGACGCTCGCAATCACAGCGGCAGGGCGTAGCGCTCGGCCACCACCGCCGCCGCGCGTGCGTCCTCGATCGAAATCGGGCCGTTGTTGGCGGCCCGGGCGGCCTTGAGCGCTTCACCGAGTTCGGGCGGACCGCCGACGTCGCTAAGCTCGCCCGAGCCCTTCGCGAGGCGATCGCGCATCGCGGCCTGCGCATCGTCATCGGCGAAGGCGACAGCCTGCATGAGCGCCATCACCGGCCGCGGCGAGCCTGAGCAGCGCGCCAGCCGATAGGCGTTGAGGAAACGCTTGGCGTCGCGCGGCGAATCGGCGGCGAGCGGGGCAAGCGCCGCAAGCAGCGACGTTTCCGTGCCCGAAAGCGGCTCGACGAGCGCCGGCGTTAGCTTCGTATCCGCGGCCGCCGGCTGTCCGGCGGTCGACAGAAGCCGCGCGACGACCCGTCCCCCGTCAGCCCCGTCCCGGGCCGGCAAGTTGACCGTGAGCTGCAGCCATTTTCCCAGCCGCCGGCGGGCTTTGCGCGGGCCGCCGAGCGTGACCGCAAGGCGGGCGGGATCGAAAGCCAACAAGCCAATACAGCCGGGCCCGATCGCGCTCTGGGCGGCGTCGATCCAACCGATCGCGGCGCCCGGCGACAGTGCATCGAGATTGTCGATCGGCGAGAATGAGCCGGTCCGGGGCCGGCGCAGCCGGATTCGGATGCCCGATCCTGGCGCCAAGGGCGGCGAGAAACGCCCGCGCCGCGGCCGCCGGCGCATGACCCGATTCGAGAAATTCCGGCCCCGGGGCGCGGACGGCCGCCTTGCCGCCGGCGCGCTGGCTCGCCGTTTCGGCGCGCTTGGCGGCCCCTTCCGCCTCGGCGGTCAGCGCGGCCACGCGTTGATTGAGGCGCGTCGCGCGCTGGTCAAGGTCGCGGCGCCGTTCGCGCGCCTCGAGGTTGAGCAGCCGCGCGCCGCGCAAGAGCAGGTTCGAGAACCCGAGCGCGCGCCACAGGTTGAGCGCGATCGCCAGCGCGCCGAGGACGTAGAGGACTTCCGAGGCGCGGTCGAACCACTCGCCGTGGGCCGCGATCCAGTCGGCGACCGGCTCGAGCGAGCCGTTAAAGCCGCGGATCGCGGCGACGGCCCTATCCCCATGCAGCAAGCCAATCCCGAACGCGAGCGCGAAGGCGACGATCGCCCAAATCAGCAGCCGCGCCTGGCTGCCGTAGCCCCATATGGCGCGGAGCACGATGCCCATGCGCGCGCCGGCGCCGAGCGTCGACATGTCGCGCGCCAGATTGCGGAAACTGGCGTCGGCGTCCGATCCGGCGAGGCCGAACCGGCGCAGCCGCGCTTCGATCATGCCCCGCCGCGCGCGGGCGAAAACGTCGATGCGCGAGCCGGGGGTCTCGAACAACAGCGTGTCGGCGAGCCGCGCGCGCTTCGCCTCGACGTCGTCGCGGTGCGCGCGCTCGGTTTCGAGCTTCCTCGCCAGATCGTCATGACGATCGGACGCCGCCCTCGCGGCGCGGTGCGGATCGGCTCCGGCATGACCCGTCTCGTCGAGCAGGGCCGAATAGTCGATTCCGCCGGGCTCGCGGTCGAGCGCGGCGTAGACGGCGCTGGCGATCGCAACCGGCGCCTCGAGGCCGCTCCCGGCGTCGACATGCGCGACGACTGGCCGCGCCAGCACGCCGCCGCCTGGGGCCGCCGAGGCGCTCAGCTCGACAATCGCCTGCGCCAGGCGTCTCGACGCGAACGTCTTTCCCGAACCCGACGCCCCGGCGATCGCGGCCAGAAACGGCGTCTGGACCTGCGGGGTCACGCAAAGTTGAGCCAGCGGCTGCACCAGCTCTGCCGCGCCCAGGACGTCAGCTCCGTCGACCGAATCGCCGAGGAAGATGGTGTCGGTCTGGAGCGGAGCGGTGGGCGGCGTGATCGATACGGGGGCGCCGCTGTTTGTGCGGAAGCCCGGGCCGGCAGCGGGACGGACGACTTGTCGCTCGTCCCGATGCCGCCGAGCAGGCGAATCTTCGAATTCACGCTGGGCTCGGACAATCGATCCTCCTGGGCGCCCGCTCACGGGACCCTGCCCGAAGCGCCGTGATTTGAGTGCGCGGCCTAACGAACGCAAGGTCACCCGCAAGTCAAGCCACAACGTGGCGCTGGAGGGGGCGCGCCTGAGCGGCGCCGCCGACCGGCAGCGGCGGTCTGGCGCGGAAAAATCGCCGCGGCGGGTGAACTTTAGCCGATTCCATTACGCGCTTTTAACCGGCGGCGGGCAAGGATGGCGGCGGGCGTCTGCCGCCGGTCGTTTACCCCCTCCGACCGGGATCGGCGCCCTTCCACGGTCTCTCCAGGACCGCGGCGAGCGGCGCCCAAGGGCCGCGCCTCGTGCCCCTGCGAGGCGCGGCCTCAACTTTCGGCCGCCTCCGGCTGACCGAGTCGCCACAATCTATCCCGAGCCCGGGAAATGAGGTTAAGTCGCCGCGGACGCTACCCGTCCGGCGGAGACTTGACCCCTTGAACGCTTTTGCTTCCCCGGCGCCTGAAGCGACGCCGGTCTGGCTGGTCGACAGCGACAATTGGGACAAGGTCAAAACGTCGATCGGCGCCGCTGCGACCGCGTTCGCCGAGCGCTGCGGGTTCAAGCCGAAGGCGGGACGAACCCAGTTTCTTCCCGGCGACGGCGGGGCGTTCGCCGGCGTGCTGTTCGGGGTCGATGGGGAGAGCGCGCCGGCGCGCGATCCGTTTGCCGCCGGCAAGCTGGCGACGTCGCTGCCGGAGGGCGTCTACCGCTTCGCCAACCCGCCTCATGACGCCGATCTCGCCGCGCTCGGCTTCCTGCTCGCGCAATATCGCTATGACCGGTTCAAGGCCGATTCGGGGCCCAAGCCCCGGCTCGTCGCGCCCGACGGCGTCGATCGGGAGAGGGTCGAGCGGATCGCGGCCGCGGTCGCCTTCGGCCGCGACCTTGTCAACGCGCCGGCCAACGCGCTCGGGCCGCACGCGCTCGAGCAGGAGACGGTCAAGCTCGCCGAGCAATTCGACGCCAGCGTTAGAATGGTCCGCGGCGAGGACCTTCTCGCCGCCAATTTTCCGCTCATCCACGCGGTCGGGCGCGCGGCGGCCGAAGAGCCGCGGATCGTCGACTTTTCCTGGGGGCGCGAGGACGCGCCGAAACTCGCGCTGATCGGCAAGGGCGTCACCTTCGACACCGGCGGCCTCGACATCAAGCCTGCGTCCGGCATGGAATTGATGAAAAAGGACATGGGCGGGGCGGCGACGGCGCTGGCGCTGGCGCGGCTCGTGATGGAGGAAGGGCTCGATCTTCGGCTGAGAGTGGTGATCCCGATCGTCGAGAACGCGATCTCCGCCCCGGCGATGCGGCCGGGCGACGTGCTCATCAGCCGCAAGGGGCTTTCGGTTGAGGTCGGCAACACCGATGCCGAGGGGCGGCTCATTCTGGCCGACGCGCTTGCGCTCGCCGACGAGGACGCGCCGGACCTGATGCTCGATTTCGCCACCCTCACCGGCGCGGCGCGGGTCGCGCTCGGCCCCGACCTGCCGCCCTTCTACACCGACGACGACCCGCTTGCGGCGTCGATCGCGGCTCAGGCGGTCCGTGTTCGCGATCCGGTATGGCGGATGCCGCTCTGGCGCCCGTATGACGCGATGATCGAGGGCACGGTCGGCGACATCTCGAATTCGGGCTCAGGCGGCGGCATGGCGGGCTCGATCACCGCGGCGCTGTTCCTTCGCCGGTTCGTCGACAAGGCGAAGGCATGGGCGCATTTCGACGTCTACGCCTGGAACCCGAAGCCGCGCGCCCACGGGCCCGCGGGCGGCGAGATCCAGGCGGCGCGGGCGCTGTTCGAGCTTTTGAGCGAGCGGTATCCGAGGCGGTGAGGGCCAGGGCTTCAATTTAGCGCCAGAGCGTGTTACATGTAACGCGTCTCGCAATGGATAAGCTCATGACGTCTCCAACCGCAAAGCGCGTACGCAAGCGACGCGCCGCGCTCAGGGCAGCGGGCTTGAGACCTGTTCAGATCTGGGCGCCTGACACGCGTCGAGCAGGGTTCGCCGAAGAAGCGCGCCGGCAGAGCCTGCTCGCCGCAGCGTCAGACCTCGCGGATCGGGATTTGCTGGAATTCCTGGACGCCGGCCTCACCGACATGAGCGGGAGCGGCGATTAGATTGCGACGGGGCGATTTGGTCACTGTCGCGGTCTCGGGCGATTTTGGCAAACCGCGGCCGGCTCTCGTCATCCAGGCCGACGCGTTCGCCGATCATGCGACAGTAACCGTGCTTTTGCTGTCAAGCGCCCTCATCGACGCGCCGTTTCTGCGCTTTACCATCGTGCCCGACACGACGAACGGTCTGCGCGTCCCATCTCAGATCATGATCGACAAGACGGTAACGGTCATGCGGAACAAGACTTGCGAATCCTTCGGCCGATTAAGCGCCGAGGCCCTGTTGGAGGTCGAGAGAAGGCTCGCGGTGTTTCTAGGGATTGCGAAATAAACCTCGCCTCTCTCACCCAACGAGCCACGGCAGCAGCGCCGGGATCACGGCTGGCGTCACGATGGCGTTGAGCCCCATGGCGAGGCCGGCGAAAACGCCGGCGACCGGATCGACCGCGAACGCCCGCGCCGTGCCGATGCCGTGCGAGGCAAGGCCGACGGCGAAGCCGCGCGCGGCATAGTCGGTGACGCCGAGCATGTTCATGAGCGGCGTGACGATGATCGCGCCGAGGATGCCGGTGGCGATGACGAGAACCCCGGTCAGCGGCGCCGCGCCGCCGAGCCCCTCGGTGACCGCCATCGCGACGCCGGCGGTGATCGATTTCGGCGCGAGCGCGATCAGGACCGGGCGCGGCGCTCCGAGCCCTTTGGCGACCAGCACCGCCGAGGCGATCGCGACCACGGCGCCGACCAGGAGCGACGCCGCGAGCGGCCAGAAGTTGCGCCTGACGAGCGCGAGATTGGTGTAGATCGGCACGCCGAGCGCCACCGTCGCCGGCCCGAGCAGGAAATGGACGAATTGGGCGCCGATTGAAATAGGTCCGGTAGTCCGTGCCGGTCAGCGCCAGCAGCGCGCCGAGGAGCAGAATTGCGATTGCCACCGGATTGACCAGCGGGTGGCGGTGCGCCGCCCGTGCGAGAGAATTGGCGACGATGAAAGCCGCGAGCGTCGCTGTCAGCCAGAAGAGCGGCGTCGCCTGGAGATAGACCCAGAGGCGGAACGGCGTCATGCCTCACCCTTGGCTCCGGCGATACGCTTGACGAGGAGAAAGACGCCGACGGTCGCGATCAGCGTCGCCACGGTCGAAACGACGAGCGCCGCCGCCAGCGCGAAACCCTGGTCGCGCAACAGCCCGAGATATTGCACTACGCCGACGCCCGCCGGCACGAACAGGAGCGGAAGCGCGGCGAGAAGTCCGCGCGCCGCCTGCCCGAGGCCGCTCGCCGCGAGCTGATCCTCGTCGAACGGCCTCACGCGCCGGTAGGCGACCAGCGCGCCAACCAGCAGCGCGAGCCCGATCACCGGACCGGGGGCGGGAAAATTGAGGCCGCGCGCCAAAACTTCGCCGACGAGCTGGAAGACGAGCAGGATGAAGAAGCCGCGGATCACGACGCGTTTGTCGCCGGAAGCGGGCGGCGCGGTCAACGCACCGCAATTGGGTCGACAAAGGCAGCGCCGGTCAGGCGGGCTCTTGGGGCTCGGGCGGTCGGGGCCTGGGCAGGAGGCCGAGGCGGCGGCAGAGAAAGAAGAGGCGCCGGCCCTGGGTCGTGCTGATGACGATCATCAGGCCGAGACTGACGCCGCCGGCGACGGATCGAAGCGCCATCGCCTCCAGCATCGGCATTGTCCAGGCCATCCAGAGGTAGACAATGGCTTTGAGGATGAAATACGCCGCCCAGACAAGCGTGAACAGGCGGAAGAATGCGCGCACCTCTTCGGTGGCGACAAAAGCCTCGCCCCGCTGCTCGGCGACCTCCTGGATAATCGGCTTTTCCCCCAGCGCGCCGGCCACAAAGGCGAAACCGGTCGCCGCATTGGTGATCACCGCTTCGTATTTCAGCATGAAGGGCGAGGTCGAAGCGAGATCGACAAGTCCGAAGACGAGCGTAAGGCCGCTGATCAGGAGGTAGAGCCGGGTGAATTTGAGGCGCTTCACACGGCGCCAGGCGGCGTCGGCGACGATGAACAGGATGGAGCCGAGGATCGCAGGTTTCACCCCGAGCGTCGAGGCGAGCGTCCAGAAGACGATGAGCGGCCCGAATTCGGCAAGCGCGAATTGGAGGATCCCCAAAAGCCGGGACATAGGAGCTTTCCTGGGTCAGACGCCCGGTTGCTGGGGCGTCTCACCCCGTCCAATCCAGCACGATCTTGCCGCTCTCGCCGCGGCGCATGATCTCGAAGCCGTGGAGGAATTGGCTCGCCGGCAGCCGGTGGGTGATAACCTTGCGCACGTCGAGGCCGCTTTCCAGCATCGCGATCATCTTGTGCCAGGTCTCGAACATCTCCCGCCCATAGATGCCCTTGATGGTCAGCTGCTTGAAGATGACCTTGTTCCAGTCAACCACCACCGGCTTCGCCGGCAGGCCGAGCAACGCCACCCGCCCGCCGACGATGATCGCGTCGAACAACTGGTCGAACGCCGCCGCCGCGCCGCTCATCTCGAGCGCGACATCGAAGCCCTCCGTCATCCTGAGCTTGCTCATCGTCTGCTTGAGGTCGGCCTTCGAGACGTCAACCCCGACGACATCGGCGACTTCTTCCGCGAGTTTGAGGCGGCGCGGATTGATGTCGGTGATGACGACGTGCCGCGCGCCGACATGGCGTGCGACGGCGCCGGCCATGATTCCGATCGGCCCCGCCCCGGTGATCAGCACGTCCTCGCCGACCAGGTCGAAGGCGAGCGCGGTGTGGACCGCATTGCCGAGCGGGTCGAGGATCGCGCCGATCTCGTCGTCGACGCCGTCAGGCAGCGGCACGATGTTGAACGCCGGCACCCGCACATATTCGGCGAAGGCGCCGGGCATGTTGACCCCGATGCCCTGCGTTTCGGGATCGAGATGGTAGCGCCCGCCGCGCGCGGCTCGGCTCCTCATCCCGATCACATGGCCCTCGCCCGACACACGCTGGCCGACCTTGAGGCGATGACGTGGGCGCCGACCGCGGCGATCTCGCCCGCATATTCGTGGCCCACGATCATCGGCGTCGGGATCGTCTTCCGCGCCCACTCGTCCCAGTTGAAGATATGGATGTCGGTGCCGCAGATGCCGGTCTTGTGCACTTTGACCAGCACGTCGTCGGGGCCGATCTCCGGAACAGGCTGCTCCGCCAGCCAAAGACCGGGCTCAGGCTTTTCTTTGACGAGCGCGCGCATGGGACGCCGGCGAGCGTAGGCGCTCCGCGGTTCGCGGTCAAAGCAAGCTCTGCTCGCCGCTCTTGAACACAGCCCTGCGCGTGGCTACATTGTAGCCCCGATGTGAGGAGGGGTAGCGCATGGCTGCGGATAGTGTCGTTCGTGCCCGAATCGACGCGGCGACAAAGGAAGAAGCGGCGGAGGCTTTGGCCGCGATGGGACTGTCGGTTTCCGATGCGATCCGCCTGCTGCTCGTTCGCATTGCCGCCGATAAGGCGTTTCCCTTTGCCGTCAAGACGCCGAACGCAGCGACGCGTAAGGCGATGACCGAACTTGAAACGGGCAAGGGCAAGCGCTTCGCCTCGGCCGATGAACTGTTCAAGGACTTGGGCGTCTGACGTGCTGACCCCTGTCCGGTCCGGACAGTTTCGGCGAGATATCAAGCGGGCGGAAAAGCGCGGCAAGGATCTCGGAAAGCTCCGGCAGGCGCTCGAACTGCTCATCGCTGGCGAAACGCTGCCGGCGAGCTACAGGGATCATCCCTTGAAAGGAGACTGGAAGGGCTATCGGGACGCTCATATCGAGCCGGACTGGCTTTTGCTCTATCGGGTTGCGGGCGACGAACTCCACCTCGCCCGCACCGGATCCCACGCCGATCTCTTCGAAGAATAGATCCGTCCTGCCCGCCGCGTGCAGGGCTAAAGGTCAAAATTTGTCGGCATCATCACGACGTCGCGAATCGTCATGCCGCGCGGGCGGGTGAGCATGAACAGGATGACGTTCGCCACTTCGCTGGCCTCGAGCAGGCTGCCAGACTCCCGCGCTTCCTTCAGCTTCTCCGGCGGCCAGCCGGCGATGAGCGCGGTGATGACCGGGCCTGGCGAGATCGAGCCGACCCGAATGCCGTGCTTGAACACCTGCCGCCGCACCGTCTGGACGAAGCAGTTGATCGCCCATTTGGACGACGCGTAGACCGGCTCCCACGGCGTTGGAAAATGAGCGGCGAGCGAACTCGTGACGATGATGTCGCCGCTCCCGCGCTCGATCATGTGCGGCAGCGCGTCGTGCACGTTCTTCATCACGACGTTGACGTTGAGGTTCAGCATCCGGTCGATCGCCGAATTGTCGGCGTCGACGAGGTCGCCGCCGACATAGAGGCCGGCGTTTGCATGCAGGATGTCGAGCTGCCCCGCCTTCTCGAGGATTCTCGGCACGAGAGTTGCGCAGTCTTTGGCGTCAAGCAGGTTGACGACGAGCGGGATTACGGCCTCGCCGTGCTTCTCGCTGAGCGCCTTCAGCGCCGCTTCGTCGCGGTCGACCATAACGACGCGCGCGCCGGCGGCCAGCATCGCTTCCGAACTTGCCAGCCCAATACCCGACGCGGCCCCAGTCACGACCGCGACCTTGCCATTCAATTCTCGCGCCATATTCTCCCTCCCTCATGCGTCCGGCGCGCCAGCCGCAACCGCGCGCTTGGGAGCAGGCAGTCGTCGGCGCTCGGACCGCGGCTTCTCGTCCTCAAACAATCCCCAGTTCCTTGCCGGCATCGGCGAACGCGTTCACGGCGAAGTCGATGTCCTGGGAATTGAGCGCGGCCGACATTTGCGTGCGGATGCGCGCGTGGCCCTTCGGCACAACGGGAAAGAAGAACCCGGCCACGAACAGCCCGCGCCGATCGAGCGCCTGCGCGAAGTCCTGCGCCAGCCTTGCCTCGCCCAGCATCACCGGAATGATCGGCGTCTCGCCGGGTAGAACTTTGAACCCCGCCTTCTCGATTCCGGCCCGGAAACGGCGCGCATGCGCTTGCAGGAGCTCGCGCCGGTCGTCCGCATCGATGGCGATTTCGAGCGCTTTCAGCGCCCCGGCGGCGATTGGGGGCGCAAGCGAATTGGAAAAGAGATAGGGCCGCGCGCGCTGCCTGAGCAGATCGACGATCGGCTGCGCCGCGGCGACGAAGCCGCCCATACCGCCGCCGAGCGTCTTGCCGAAGGTGCCGGTGACGATGTCGACGCGATCGCCCGCTCCGGTCAGCGCCGGCGTGCCGCGCCCCTTTTCGCCGAGATGCCCGGTGGCGTGGCAGTCGTCGACCAGCACCATCGCGTCATAACGATCGGCGAGGGCGCAAATCTCCTTCAGCTTGGCGACATAGCCGTCCATCGAGAACACGCCGTCGGTCGCGATGAGCTTGAACCGCGCTCCCGCAGCGTCCGCTTCCTTCAGCCGATCCTCGAGCTCGTTCATGTCTGAATTGGCGAAGCGGTAGCGCTTGGCCTTGGAGAGCCGCACGCCGTCGATGATCGAGGCGTGGTTCAAGCTGTCGGAGATGATCGCGTCGGCTTCGTCGAGCAGCGGCTCGAACACCCCGCCATTGGCGTCGAAACAGGCGGCGAACACGATCGCGTCGTCCTTGCCGAGGTGTTTTGCGATCGCCTGTTCGAGCTCGCGATGCAGCGTCTGCGCGCCGCAGATGAAGCGCACCGAGGCCATGCCGAAGCCGAATTGGTCCATCGCGCTCTTGGCCGCCGCGATGACATCGGGATGGTCGGCGAGGCCGAGGTAATTGTTGGCGCAGAGGTTGACGGCTTCGCGCGCGCCTTTCGGCCCGGCGACGCGGATCCGCCCGCCCTGCGGTCCGTTGAGCAGGCGTTCGCGCTTCAACAGGCCCTCCGCCTCGATGTGGTTGAGGGTCGCGCTCACGTGGTTGAGAAAGGCTGCGGTCATAGTGGCTCGCGGGTTCGGGTGAACGCAAGCATAGCAGCGCCAAGGGAGCGCTCAAATCCGCGCGCAATCCTGCCCGCTTGCGGGGAGAGGGGTCGGGGCGAGGGTGAGACAACTTCCGAAAGATGCGGTTGAATCGAAATGCAACCCGCTCCAACAGGCCACAAAAGCGCCTTGTGGCGCATGCACTAGCCAGCGCCACGCCTGAGACGGGCCATTTCCTGGAGCCTTTGCATGAATGTTCTCGCGACCGGGCGACGCATCGCCCCGGTGCTCGCGCGGTATGGCTCGACCGCCGTCGCCTTCCATTGGGCCGTCGCGGCTCTGGTCGTGTTTCAAGGAACGTTGGGTCTCTTGTTCGACGACATCCCGAAGGAGTCGAGCGCGTTCTGGATCAATGTCCACGGCTGCGTCGGACTCGTCTATTTCGCCCTCGTCATCGCCAGACTTGGGTGGCGAACGACGCACAAGCCGCCTGATCTCCCGCCTGACATTGGCGAGTTCGATCGCCGCACGTCGCTTGCGGCGCACCATCTCCTGTATGTTTTGATGGTCCTCATCCCGATTTTCGGGTTTGTCGCCTATGTCTGGCACGGACGCGCCTTCGACTACGGTTTCGCCCAGCTGAATTTTGGCGTCGCTTCGAATTCCTGGCGTGTTTCATCCGGCGGAGGAGATCCACCAGGTGCTGGCCTATTGCCTTTTTGGGCTCGCGGGCCTGCACGCCGCAGCCGCGCTGTATCATCACTTCATCCGTCGCGACGGCGTGCTCCTGCGCATGCTCCCCGGCGGGACGGGCTAGGCGCTCGCCTGCTTCACTCGCGCCGCTATGGACCCATGTGGATGAAAATCTCGTAACGCCCGTTCGTGAGCGTGATCCCGGCCTGCTGCGCGTTTAGGCGCATGACCACGCCGTGGTTGTTCTGAAGCCAAAGCTCGCCGTTGGCCAGCGTCGAGACGGCGAGATTGCCGTTGCCCTGGATCCAAGCCCCCGGAAACTGCGAGACATCGCTGAGCTTATAGACCTCGCCCGAGGCCTGCGTCGTCGCAATTGCGCCGACGCCGTTCAGCGAGCCGATCAGCGTGAACGGATAGGTGCGGCCCTTGAAGGCGAGGGTTCCGCTGCCGATCCCCGTTCCGGAAACGAAGAATTGCGTCATCGTCACCGAGCCTGACGGCTTTAGCCCGCGGATGTCCGCCACGCTCGGGACGCCTGAAGGCGGCGTCTCGCAGCCGGCGAGCGGCGCGAGCCCGAAGATAGCGACGATCGCCGCGAGGGCCTTCGAGCGAATGGGCCTTCTCCCGGACCACATGACCTTCCCCCTTGTTGAGGCTTAAGGTCTTAGCTGTTTTTATCGTCGGGCGTCACCGGCCAGGCTACCCGCTCCACTGATTTGGAAGGGCTTCCTCGCCCCTAGCCGCCCCAATCAATCGTCGCCTCGCCGCGATGAATGGCCTCCGCCTCGTCGGTGAGGCGGCCGTCGGCCTCGTGCAGGATCAAGGCCGGCGCGATCCGGAGCGGCGCTCTCGAACCTTTCACGCCCGAGATCAGCAATCTATGCGCGGCGGCGCTCGCGGAGGGGTGAACCGGCAGCAGCGCGAGCGCGCCCAGCCGCCGTTCGACCGCGGCGAGGATCGCAACGAGCGCGTCGGGGCGGTGGATCATCACGAACCGGCCGCCGGGCTTGAGCAGGGCGAGCGAGGCGCGAATCCAGGCTTCGAGCGCCTCCCCGCCGTTCGCCGGCGGCAGGACATGGGCCAGCGCCCGCCCCTGGTTCGCGGAGGCGCGAACCGTTCCCGCTTCGTAGAACGGCGGGTTGGTGACGACGCAGTCGGCCGTCTCGTCGGCGAGCCCGGCCGCGCGGCGCCCCGCAGCTTTGAGGACGTCGAGGCTGAGGACCCGGGCGCGGCCGGAGAGTCCGTTGCGCTGAGCGTTGACCCCGGCGAGCTCGGCCAGATCGGGCGCGATCTCGATCAGGTCGGCGAACGCGTGCTCCGACCTTTGCGCCAGCGCCAGCCCGACCGCGCCGACACCCGCGCCGACGTCGGCGATCCGGCCCTCCGGCGTCCCCGCCGCCGCCGCGAGCAGGGCGGCGTCCGTGCCGACCCGATGGCCCCCCTTGGGCTGGACGAGGCCAAGCCGGCCGCCGAGCCAGCGATCGAAGGTCAGCCCGTCCGCAACCGGCTCTCGCTCAAGCCCGGGCGGCTGGTTAGGCATCGCGCAATTCCCCCGCCAGGCCCGCCTCGGCGAGCACTCGGCGCGCCCGGCCTTCTTCGCGCCGGTCGACCATGATCCGCCGCGGCAGGAAGCCGAGCGATCCCTCGACCGCCGCCATGTTCTGGTCGGCGACGAAATAGGCGATCCGCTCCGCGGTCAGGATCGATTCGATCACGTTGATGACGACCAGGTCGTTGGTGCGCAGGATTTCGACCAAGGCCGGACCTCGATTGGCTGACTTGCCGCGTCGTTTCGCCGTCTTTATGGTCGATGCGCGTGGTCTGGCAAGGGAAGCGTCGCGTGGGAGTCGTCATTCCGCTCGAAGAAAAGTCGGCTGATCGTCTGATCGAGCCGCTGACGTCGCTCGTCGCCGGCGACATGGCGCGCGTCAACCAGGTCATTCTGTCGCGCACCGGATCGGAAGTGGCGATGATCCCGGAGGTCGCCAACCACCTCATTTCCTCGGGCGGCAAGCGGCTGAGGCCGATCCTGACGCTCGCCGCCGCGGGCCTGTGCGGCTATTCCGGCGACGGCCACATCAAGCTCGCCGCCGCGGTCGAATTCATGCACACCGCGACGCTGCTGCACGACGACGTCGTCGACGAGAGCGACCTCAGGCGCGGGCAGGCGGCCGCGCGAGTGCTGTGGGGCAACGAGGCGAGCGTGCTGGTCGGCGATTTCCTGTTGGGCCAGGCGTTCAGGATGATGGTCGAGGTCGGCTCGCTGCCCTGCCTCGATGTGCTGTCGAGCGCCGCGGTGGTGATCGCCGAGGGCGAGGTGATGCAGCTCTCCGCCGCCAAGGACACCGAAACGACCGAGGACGCCTACCTCGCCGTCATCCGCGCCAAGACGGCGGCGCTGTTCGCCGCGGCCTGCGAAGTCGGGCCCACTCTCGCCGGGAGGGCAAAAGCGGAAATCGCCGCATGCCAGGCGTACGGGGCCAATCTGGGTGTCGCCTTTCAGCTCATCGACGACGCGCTCGATTACGGCGGCTCGTCGGCCAAGCTCGGCAAGAATGTCGGCGACGACTTTCGCGAGGGCAAGATCACGCTCCCGGTGGTGCTGTCGTTCCGGCGTGGGGCGACCCACGAACGCGAATTCTGGCGCCGGACGCTGGAGCGAGGCGAGGTCGTCGACGGCGATCTCGAAACCGCGCTCCTGACGATGAAGAAGCACCGCGCGCTCGAAGACACGATCGAACGCGCCCGCCACTATGGCGCCATGGCGCGCGACGCGCTCGAGCTGTTCGCCCCATCGCCCTGGAAGCACGCGCTGCGCGACGCGGTCGAATTCGCCATCGGCCGGGCGCATTGAGAGGCGAGGCAAACTCGATGTTATTTCGGGCACTCTGTCGGCTGGCCGTCGAGGCCCTCCGCGGATTGCTCGATCGTCGCTGTCGGCCTCGCCCCCGACCAATCGATTTTGACGATGTCCATCCGATCGAAGTCGCATCCCTCCCATTTGCTCACCTCGCCCGACCGCTTGTTTCCTTCGGCGTCCTTTTTCCAGGCGCAGTCATCTCCGGTGAGCAATCGGCACTCGACATCGTTGATGGTCTTGTGCTCCCAGGCCACCACCACGACTTTATCCCGGTAGTTTTCTTCCTTGAGCGTCGCGATCAAGGCCTCGGCGTTGCTGAATCCGATTTGGGTGTTGACCGGTAGTCCAAATCGGACCGCTGTCGGTTCGATCGTCGCCAGCGGGCGGAGATAGTCGTACAGCCCGCCGGGGACATCGTGTGGGCCATCTTCGTCGTTGTCATCCGCCTTTTGATCGGCCGGATTGGGCGCAAAAATCGCCCAGGGCTTGCCGAACCTGGCCTCGATAACTTCCCGCAGCTTCAGGGCGCGATTCAGTCCCTGGCAGGTGAGTTGCCCGAGTCCGGATTTGGATGCGTCGGACGTCTGACAATTGCCGGATTTGTCCCGGGGGCTTTGTGTACCCGGCTTCTCCCCATGACGGACGAAGACAATGGTCTCGGTTTCGCCGGCCAAAGCGGCGCGGCCGGCAAAGCAAACTTCGAGGCTCAAGACAAGCACTGGCAAGAGAAATCGCATTTTCAGTCCTCCAAATGAATTGCTAACAAACTGGCGCGTCGCCTCAGGCGAAGAAAGGCGCTTCGCGTTCCCGCCCGACAAAAAGGTTCAAGCGGCCGGAAGCTATGCGACCTGCCGGAACCCGCGCCAATGCGAGAAACTACCTAAGAGCAATACCCGCGCCGAGAGCAACGTTCGTTAGCGCACATATTCCCGCCGGTAGCGCGGCCCGAGGCTGGTCAGCACGTGATAGCCGATCGTGCCGCTGCGGGCCGCGAACTCGTCGAGGTCCACAGACAAACCGAAAAACTCGACCTGGTCGCCGGGCCGCGCGGCGGTTTCCGGCACGTCCGTAACATCAACTATGGTCAGGTCCATCGATACGCGGCCGACCAGCGCGCAGCGTCTGCCCGCGACCGCCACCTCGGCGCTCGGCTTTGTATCGGTCGCGCCGGCGCCGCGCGGCAGGCCGTCGGCGTAGCCGGCGGGGAGGGTCGCAAGCCGGGTGCGGCGCCTGGCGGTCCACTGGCCGTTATAGCCGCAGCTCACGCCGGCCTCGATCCAGCGGCTCTGCTGGATGGCGACGGCAAGCGTCACGACGGGGCGCATCGGATTCGGGCGGTCCGGCGTCGGATTGCCGCCGTAGAGCGCGTAACCCGGCCGCGCCAGGTCGTGGATCGGGCGCGCCGCCAGGAACATGCCCGACGAATTCGCGAGCGAGGCGGGCAGGCTCGGGAAGGCGGCGCGGGCGGTCTCGAACCGCTCGATCTGCGCCGCGTTGATGGGATCGTCCGCGAACTCGGACGAGACGAAATGGCTCATCAGCAGATTGGCCCCGCTGGCTGAGCCATGCGCCTCCATCGCCGCCTGCAGCCGGGCCAGGGTTTCGAACCCGAGCCGGTTCATGCCGGTATCGAGATGCAAAGCGCAGGGCGAGGTCTTGCCGCGTAGCGCAGCGAAGGCGGACCAGCGTCGAAGCTCCTCTTCGCCGCCGATCACCGGCGCGAGGCGATGGCGGCCATAATCTGCCGGGTCCGCGCTGATCTCGAGGCCGTTGAGCACGTAGATCGCAGCCTCAGGCAGGACCTGGCGCGCCGCGACCCCCTCGCTCAAATGGGCGACGAAAAAGACGCGCGCGCCGGCCGCCCAGAGGGCGGGCGCGGCTTCGGCGAGGCCGATCCCGTATGCGTTGGCCTTGACGACGGCTGCGCACCGCCCGGGCGCGGCGCGCGCGGCAAGCTTGCGCCAATTGTCGGCCAGCGCGCCAAGGTCGATCGTGAGACGCCCCGGGGCATGTTGGGGAACGGCGGCAACTTCAACTGTGGCGTCGCGAATCGCCATATCCGGATGTAAGACGGTCGCGGGGGCGGAAGGCAAGCGCGCAGCCATGGGTGGGTGAACGAACTTTAACCCGCTTTCCATGTCCCTCGCCGCCCGGCCGCCTCGTTTTCGCCGCGGTCGCTGGCGAAGAGCGCCGAGGCGCGGTACATCCCGCATGATGGCGATCGCAGAGGCGGAAGATTCGATGACCTTGGCACTGACCCGCCGCGGGGTCTTGAAGGCAGGCGCCTGCGCGACGTTCGCGGCGCTGGCCACTCGCCCGCTCGCCACGATGGCGGACGACGCGACCGAGACCCACGGCCTGTCGTCGTTCGGCGACCTCGCCCTCCCATCGGACTTCCCTTACTTCGCCTACGTCAATCCGACAGCCCCGACGGGCGGCCTGCTCTCGCTGCAGATCACCGGCACGAGCGGCAACCAGAACTTCGACACCTTCGACACCCTCAACATCTACACCTGGAAGGGCAACGGCGCGGCCGGCATGTCGGCCACCTTCGACACCCTGATGACCGCCAACGGCGATGAGCCGGATTCGGTCTACGGCCTGCTCGCGCAATCGGTCAGGGTCTCGGCCGACAAGCTCGACTACCGTTTCCGGCTGAGACCCGAAGCGCGTTTTTTCGACGGCTCGAAGGTGACGGCGGCGGACGTCGCCTTCTCGCTGAACGTGCTCAAGGAAAAGGGTCATCCGGTCTACGCCCAGCTTCTCAAGGAAATGGACCGGGCGAATGCCGAAGGCGACGAAGTCGTCCATGTCCGCTTCGTCGAGGGTCGGAGCCGCGACGCGCATCTCATCGTCGTCGGCATGCCGGTGTTCTCGGCGGCCTGGTGGAGCGGTCGCGATTTCACTGCCGCGACGCTCGATCCGCCGCTGGGCTCCGGCGCCTACAAGGTCAAGACGTTCGAGCAGGGCCGGTTCATCGAATACGGGCGCGATCCCGGCTATTGGGGCGCCAAACTGCCGGTCAACCTTGGCCAGAACAATTTCGACCGCTTGCGGTTCGAGTATTATCGCGAGCGGCAGGTCGCGTTCGAGGCGTTCAAGGCCGGGGCGATCAACTATCACGAGGAGTACACTTCGCGCTTCTGGGCGACGTCCTACGACTTCCCCGCCGCCAAGGACGGCCGGGTGAAGAAGGAGACCCTGCATAACGGCGCGCCGTCCACCTTCCAGGGCTGGTACCTCAACACGCGCCGTGACCAGTTCAAGGATCCCCGCGTGCGCGAGGCGATCGGCCTCTGCTTCGACTTCGAATGGACGAACACGAACGTGATGTATTCGTCCTACAAACGGACCATCTCCTTTTTCCCCAATACCGACATGGAGGCGAAGGGCAAGCCGGGGCCGGACGAACTCAAGCTTCTGGAGCCCTTCCGCGACAAGCTCTCGCCGTCCGTCTTCGACGATCCCTACACGCCCCCCGTCAGCGACGGGTCGGGGGCCGACCGGACGCTGCTCAAGCGCGCCTACGATCTCTTGCTATCGGCGGGCTGCAAGCGCGACGGCGGGACGCTCATGCTGCCGAGCGGCAAGCCGCTGACCATCGAATTCCTCGATTCGAACGGCGCCATGCAGCCGCATACGATGCCTTTCATCCAGAATCTCAACAAACTTGGCATTCAGGCCAATCTGCGCATCGTCGACCCCGCCCAGCTGAAAAGCCGCACCGAAGCCTTCGACTACGACGTCGTGGTCGAGAACAATTTCGGATCGACGACGCCAGGCGTCGGCTTACGGGTCGTCTTCTCGTCAGCGGCCGCCGCGCAGAACGGTTCGCGCAATCTCGCCGGCGTCGCCGATCCGGTGGTCGACGCGCTGATCGAGACGATCGCCTCAGCGAAATCGCGCGAGGAGCTCAACAGCGCTTGCCGGGCGCTCGACCGCGTCCTGCGCGCCGGCCATTATTGGGTTCCGATGTGGTATCGCGATACGTCCTGGGTCGCCCATTGGGACGCGTTTTCGCGTCCCGATCGCCAGCCGAGGCTCAGCACCGGCGCGCCCGGCACGTGGTGGTGGGACGAAGCGAAGGCCAAATCCATTGGACTCTGAAGACCTGACGGCCACGCTCCCCCTCGTCCTGAGGAGCCGCGCTGAGCGCGGCGTCTCGAAGGACGCTCCAGCTTGCACGACCAACGGCGTCCGCTGGACCATCCTTCGAGACGCGATGCTTCGCATCGCTCCTCAGGATGAGGCGGGAGGCGGCGACGCTGATCTCCTGCATTTACATCGCCCCTCATCCGGCCAGCCTTCCGCTGTCCGCCTTCTCCCCGCAGCGCGGGGAGAAGGGGTCGCCGACTGATGCTCGCCTACATCCTGCGCCGCCTCGTGCTGATGATCCCGACGATCCTCGGCATCATGGCGGTTTCCTTTGCTATCGTGCAGTTCGTTCCCGGCGGCCCCGTCGAGCGGGCGATCGCGCAGTTGCAGGGAACGGACCAGGGCTCGAGCGCGAATTTTGGCGGCGGCGGCGGGCAGTTCGGCGCCGGCGCGGCTCAGGCCGGCGGCGACATCGCCTCGCGCTATCGCGGCTCGCAGGGCCTCGATCCGAAATTCATCAAGGAGCTGGAGAAACAATACGGCTTCGACAAGCCGGCGCTGGAGCGGTTCTGGATTCTGGTGCGCGACTATTCGACCTTCAACTTCGGCAAAAGCTATTACCGCGATGTGCCGGTGCTCGAACTGATCAAGGAGAAGCTGCCGGTCTCGATCTCGCTCGGCCTGTGGATGACGTTCATCTCCTATGCGATCTCGATTCCGCTCGGCGTGAGCAAGGCGGTCAGGGACGGTTCGCGATTCGACACCGTGACCTCGGCGCTGGTCATTTTCGGCTACGCGATCCCGAGCTTCCTGTTCGCCGTCCTGCTGGTGGTTCTGTTCTGCGGCGGCTCGTTCTGGCAGATTTTCCCGCTGCGCGGGCTCACCTCCGACAATTTCGCCGACCTGAGCTGGCCGCACAAGATCCTCGACTATCTCTGGCACATCACACTGCCGGTAACGTCGCTGGTCCTCGGCGCCTTCGCCACTTCGACGCTATTGACCAAAAATTCCTTTCTCGACGAGATCAAGAAGTCCTACGTCCAGACCGCCCGCATGAAGGGCCTGACCGAGCGGCGGGTGCTTTACGGCCATGTGTTCCGCAACGCAATGCTGATCGTGATCGCCGGATTCCCAGGCGCTTTCATCGGCGCATTCTTCACCGGCTCGCTCCTGATCGAGCAGGTGTTCTCGCTCGACGGGCTGGGCTATCTCTCGTACAATTCCCTCATTCAGCGCGACTACCCGGTCGTGCTCGCCAACCTCTATATCTTCGCCCTGATCGGGCTCGTGGTGAATCTCATCTCCGACCTCACCTACACCTGGATCGATCCGCGCATCGATTTCGAAACGCGCGAGGTGTGATGGCGCCGATCAGCGACACGCACTCAAAACCGGACCAGATTCCTTCTCCCCTTGCGGGAGAAGGTGGCGCGGAGCGCCGGATGAGGGGTGACGCCGAAGGCGTGGGGGCGGACGAACCCCTAACCCCCGGCCCCTCTCCCGCAAGGGGAGAGGGGGACGACCAGGGCGACGCCTGGGAGGGGGCCAAGGAACGCGCGGACGTCGAGCGCCGCCCATGGTTGTCGCCGATGAACCGGCGGCGGCTCGACAATTTCCGCCGCAACAAGCGCGGCGCCTGGTCGCTGCGCATTTTTCTGGTCCTGTTTGTCGCTTCCCTGTTCGGCGAGTTGATCGCTAACGACCGGCCGCTGATCGCTTCCTACAAGGGCGAGATCCTGTTCCCGGTATTGTTCAATTATCCCGAGGACAAGTTCGGCGGCTTCGAGGCGCGCGCCGATTTTCGCGGCTCGTTCGTCGCCAAGGAGGTCAATGCGAACGGCTGGATGATCTGGCCGCCGATCCGGTTCGCCAATTCGACCACCATCCTCAATCCGCCAACCCCGCTGCCGACGCCGCCGACCTGGATGCTGAGCGATGCCGAGTGCCGCGCGGCGCTGGAGAAGCAGGGCGCCAAGGATGTGGCCGCGATCGCTCGCCCGTGCCGCGATCTTGAGCCGCTGTGGCTCGGCTCGGATCAGGACGGGCACGACATCGTCGCCCGCCTCATCTACGGCTTCCGCATCTCGATCCTGTTCGGCCTGACCCTGGCCGGCGTCTCGTCGGTCATCGGCGTCTTCGCCGGCGCGGTGCAGGGCTATTTCGGCGGCTGGCTCGATCTCGCGATGCAGCGGGTGATCGAGATCTGGTCGTCGCTGCCGCATCTTTACATTCTCATCATCCTCTCCGCGATCCTCGCCCCGAGCTTCTTCGTCCTGTTGACGATCCTGCTCCTGTTCTCCTGGGTGAGCCTCGTCCATCTGGTCAGGGCCGAGTTCCTGCGGGCGCGCAACTTCGAATATGTCAACGCCGCCCGCGCCCTCGGCCTCTCCAACGCCAAGATCATCGTCAAGCACGTGCTCCCGAACGCGATGGTGGCGACGCTGACCTTCCTGCCGTTCATCGTCAATTCCTCTATCTCGACCCTGACCTCGCTCGATTTCCTCGGCCTCGGCATGCCGCCCGGCTCGCCGTCGCTCGGCGAGCTCCTGCTTCAAGGCAAGTCGAACCTGTCGGCGCCGTGGATCGGGCTCTCCGCCTTCGTCGTCACAGCGTTGATGCTGTCGCTCCTCATCTTCATCGGCGAAGCGGTCCGCGACGCTTTCGACCCGAGAAAGACGTTCTCGTGAGCGAGGCCGACCCGCTCCTCGACGTGCGCGAGCTCTCGATCGCCTTCGCGCAGGGCGGTGAGCGCAAAACCGTGGTCGACCGCATCTCCTTCCGGCTGGAGAAGGGCCGCGCGCTTGCCCTGGTCGGCGAATCCGGCTCGGGCAAGACCGTCACCGCCCAGGCGATCGTGCGCCTCCTGCCGCAGCCCGCCGCCAGCTATCCGACCGGCGAGATCCTGTTTCGCGGCCATGATGTGCTCAAGATGTCCGACGACGAATTGCGCGCCATGCGCGGCGCGAGCGTCACCATGGTGTTCCAGGAGCCGATGACCTCGCTCAATCCGCTGCACCCGATCGAGCGGCAGATCGGCGAGATCATCGCCCTCCATCACGGCCGCGCGGCGGCGACGAAAGAGAAAATCGTCGAGCTTCTGACCGAGGTCGGCATCGCCGACCCCGCCCAGAGGCTCGGCGCCTATCCCCATCAGCTCTCCGGCGGCCAGCGCCAGCGGGTGATGATCGCGATGGCGCTCGCCAACCGTCCCGATCTCCTGATCGCCGACGAGCCCACGACCGCGCTCGACGTCACCGTGCAGGCGCAGATCCTCAAGCTGCTCAAGGACCTCCAGGCCAAGTTCGGCATGGCGATGCTGTTCATCACCCACGACCTCAACATCGTCCGGCGTATCGCCGACGACCTGATCGTGATGCAGCACGGAAAGATTGTCGAGGCGGGCGAAACGGCGCGGGTGTTCGCCGATCCGCGTCATCCCTACACCCGGGCGCTCATGTCCGCCGAGCCCAAGGGCGATCCGCCGGCAGCCGACCGTTCGGCGCCGATGGTGGCGAGTACGGATGACCTCAAGGTCTGGTTTCCGATCCGGAAAGGGTTCCTCCGCCGCACTGTTGCGCACGTCAAAGCGGTCGACGGTGTTTCGCTCACCGTGCGCCAGGGGCAGACGGTCGGCGTCGTCGGCGAATCCGGCTCGGGCAAGACGACGCTGGGTCTCGCGATCCTGCGGCTTATCCGGTCCGACGGACCGATCGTCTATTGCGGACGCGCGATCGACCGCCTGAATTCCAAGGCCATGCGGCCGCTCAGACGCGAGATGCAGATTGTTTTCCAGGACCCGTACGGTTCGCTTAGCCCACGCATGTCGGTCGTCGAGATCGTCGAGGAAGGGCTCATCGCCCAGGGATCGAAGCTGAGCGCCGCCGAGCGCCGCCGCGTCGCCGCCCGCGCGCTCGCCGACACCGGCCTCGATCCGTCGACGCTCGACCGCTATCCGCACGAGTTTTCCGGCGGCCAGCGCCAGCGCATCGCCATCGCCCGCGCGATGGCGCTCGATCCCAAGTTCGTGGTCCTCGACGAACCGACGTCGGCCCTCGACATGTCGATCCAGGCGCAGATCGTCGATCTCCTGCGCGATCTGCAGCGGCGCCGCAACCTCGCCTATCTCTTCATTTCGCATGACCTGCGGGTCGTCCGGGCGCTGGCGAGCGACATCATCGTCATGCGGCGCGGCAAGGTGGTCGAGAGCGGCGAAGCGCGGGAGGTGTTTCATGCGCCGAAGAACGACTATACCCGAGCTTTGTTCGCCGCCGCCTTCGCCAATGAGGCGACGCTCGACGCGGTCGTGAGCCAGTGAATTGAGTGCTCGCCCCCTCCACCGTCCTCCGGACGGTCCCCCTCCCCCGCCGCTCCGCGGCATGGGAGGATCCGGACCGCGCCGCTGACGAATCCTCCGCTGCAACGCGGGGGAGGGGGACCATGCGAAGCATGGTGGAGGGGGGAGGGAAGGCCCCATGACCCGCGCGATTCTGATCGTCCTCGATTCGGTCGGCTGCGGCGGCGCGGAGGACGCCAAGGCTTATGGCGACGAGGGCGCCGACACGCTTGGCCATATCGCCGAAGCCTGCGCGCAGGGCGTTGGCGATCGCGACGGCCTGAGGGGCGGCCCGTTGAGCCTGCCCGGCCTGGAGGCGCTGGGCCTGGGTCACGCGATGAAGGCTTCGACCGGCCGCGCGCCGCCGGGCTTTGCCCTCCCCGAGCCCAGCGGACAGTGGGGCTTCGGCGTCGAGACCTCGCGCGGCAAGGACACGCCGTCCGGCCACTGGGAGCTTGCCGGCACGCCGGTCGACTTCGAGTGGGGTTATTTTCCGGAAACCATCCCCGCCTTCCCGAAGTCGCTCACCAAGGCGCTGATCTCCGAAGGCAAGCTCGCGGGCATTCTCGGCGACAAGCACTCGTCCGGCACGACGATCATCGAGGACTATGGCGAGGAGCACTTAAGGACGCTGAAACCCATCTGCTACACCTCGGCCAACTCGGTCCTCCAGATCGCCGCGCACGAGCAGGCCTTCGGGCTCGACCGGCTCTACGATCTTTGCCGCATCGCGCGCCGTCTCTGCGACCCGCTCAACATCGGCCGCGTCATCGCCCGGCCTTTCGACGGCGCAAGCTCCAGGGACTTCGTCCGCACCGCCAACCGCAAGGACTTCGCGGTTTCCCCGCCCGAAGGAAACCTGCTGCAGCGGGCGGCGCGCGCGGGCCGGGCGGTCGTCACGATCGGCAAGATCGGCGACATTTTCGCCCATCGCGACACCGGGGACGAGCGCAAGGGCAAGAGCAACGACGGCAACGTCGACGTCCTCCTCGATGCGCTGAGAACGACCGCCGATGGCGGCTTCATGTTCGTGAACCTGGTCGATTTCGACACCGAATGGGGCCACCGGCGCGACGTCCCCGGTTATGCTGCCTGCCTCGAGGCTTTCGACAAGCGGTTAAGAGAAATCGAAGCCGCGATGCGCCCGTCCGACTACTGCGTCATCACCGCCGACCACGGCAACGATCCGACCTTCCGCGGCTTCGATCACACCCGCGAGCATGTGCCGATCCTCGCATTCGGCGGTGGGGCGCCGGCTGGCCCTATCGGCGGGCGGTCGAGCCTCGCCGACGTCGCCGAAACGATCGCGGCCAAGCTCGGCCTGCCGAAAGGGTCGCGAGGGGCGGCCTGGGCGCCATGAGCTTTACCCTGGACGAACGGCTCGCGGGCGATGCGTTCGTCGTCGGCGACATGGCGCTCACCTGCGTTCTCCTGATGAACGACGCCCGCTGGCCTTGGCTCATCCTGGTCCCGCGACGCGAAGGCGCCGTCGAACTGACCGATCTCGACGCGGCCGACCGGCGGCAGCTGACCGAAGAGGCGGCGTTGGCGGCCGGCTTCCTCAAGGCTCACGCCGGGGCGGACAAGATCAACCTTGGCATGCTCGGCAATGTTGTCCGCCAGCTCCATCTGCACGTCGTCGCGCGCTCGATCGGCGACCCCGCGTGGCCGGCGCCGGTGTGGGGGTATGGCGGCGCGCCGCGCCCCTATGCGGATCGCGCCGCGCGGGCGTTGATCATGGCGGCGAAGACGAGGCTGGGGCTATAGCGCGCGGCGCCCGACTCGGAAAGCCGGGCGCCGACGAAGCGCGCTGAGGTCCTCTGGGTGATAGGCCGCATTGCGCGGCATGGCGGAAACCGTCATAAGCTGTCCGATCATCCGGCCGAAAACGGCCTAGAGACCGCGCTGTCGCCGCCCGCGAGCTTTCGCGAGGGTTTGACTTCGCTGATGTCACGGAGCCGCCATGTCCGACGCATTCCAGGATCGTGAGAATACGTTCGAAAAGCAGTTCGCGCATGATGAGGATCTGCGGTTCAAGGCGGTCGCTCGGCGCAACAAGGCGCTGGCGCTCTGGGCCGCCGAAATGAAGAAGCTCCCTGCGGCAGAGGCGGAAAAATACGCCCACGACTTTGTCGGCGCGCAAGTCGGCAAAAGCGACGATGACGTCGCCGCCGCGTTGAAAGCGGACCTCGGTCCCGGCGATATCGACCTCTCCGATCACCGTCTGCGCAAGAAGATGGACGAGGAGATGGCGGAAGCCATCACCTCAATCAGGACGGGGAAGTAGATCTTCTCCTGGGGTAGCCGGTGATTTGCGCCAATGGGCTATGGCCGTCGGCGGTCCTGAGATGGTCGCTGCGCTCTCCGCGACGCCTGTTGATCCTGCGTCCCGGTCGCCCTGTTCGGCGCGGATTCTTTCCCTGTTAAGCGGGATTTGTTTCCCGGTTATTTTCCTTGTTCGTCGACGCCGGCGGGCCTTGCGAGCGGCGCGAAGGCCGCCGCGACGGCCTCGTAGACATCGCGTTTGAACGGCACGACAAGCTCCGGCAGCCGCTCGAAGCGCTCCCAGCGCCAGTCGTCGAACTCGGCGTCGTGCGCCCCGCCAGCCGGGCGGCGGACGTCGATTTCCCTGTCCGCGCCAACGAAACGGAACAGGAACCATTTCTGGGTCTGGCCGCGATAGCGCCCGCTCCACCGTCCGCGGGCGTCTTCCGGCAGATCGTATTTGAGCCAGCGCGGCAATTCGGCGATCAATTCGATCGAGCGCACGCTGGTCTCTTCCCAGAGCTCGCGTTTGGCCGCGGCGAGCGGCTGTTCGCCGGCGTCGATGCCGCCCTGGGGCATCTGCCAGGACCGGGCGTCGAGGACTTCCGCGCCGCGTTTGCGCTTGCGATGGCCGATGAGCGCCTCGCCGCCGCGGTTGATCAGCGCGACGCCGACGCAGGGACGATAGGAAAGTTCGCGGCTCATGCGCTCATCGGGTCATGGGTTTGACTGCGCGGATGGGCTTGGCTGAGCCGACATCAGGGCCGACAGCGGGACCAGGGCGACGCCCTTCGCCTCGAGCCCGTTCGCCCACCGGGCCAAAAGCTCGACGCTGATCGGCGACGCCGAGGCGACGCCAATCGCCGACCCCCGCTTGCGGGCGCGATCGAGGAGCCGCGCCAACGCCGCTTCGATCGCCTCCGGCGAAGGGTTGGCGTCGATCACCAGGTCAGCTCGCGCCCACGGCATGGCCAGTGTCGCGGCCACGTCCGGCGCCACGCTGCGCGGCGAAGCGCCGTCGTCAAGATAGCCAAGGCCGCGGGCTGCGATTTCCGTCAGAATTGGCGAGATCTCCTTCGGATCGGCGGTGAATTTGCCGCCCAGGTGATTGGCGACCGCAACATAGCCGATGAAACGGCTCATCAGCCAGCGCAGCGATTCAATATTGTCAGCATCCGAGGCCGAGGTCTTCAGCACATGGGGGCCCGAATCGCCGGTCCCATCCGAAAAGTCCTCCATCGGCGCCTGCAGGGCGGTCTCGTGCCCTGCCTCTCGCGCTTCCGCCGCGCGCTCTTCGATCGCCGCGCCGTAGGGCGCAAATCCGAGCGTCACTGCGCCGGGCAGCTTGGCGATCGCAGCTTCATCGCCTTCGGTGCTGAGGCCGAGGCCGCCGACCATCAGGGCGACCCGCGGCGCGCCGGCGTTCAATTTCGGATCGAGCAGCACCGGCCGGGCGTAGACTTCGAACGGCCGCGCGCCGTCGGCGCCGACGCGGGGCAACGGGCCGGTGCGCGACTTCTCGAGGAGGCGCGGGTCCGGCGCGGCGTTGAGCCTGGCGGCGAGCGCCCGCTCGACGTCGATGATGCGCGCGTTTGGCGGGCCGCCGCCGGCGCGGATGACCTTCACCCCGCTCGCCGCCTCCACCTCGTCGGCGGCGGCGATCGGCGGGGGCGCAGCCGCATCGGTGCTAGCGGTGATGTCAGGAGCCGCCGGCCCTGACGGCGCGGGCGCGATTTCGACCGTCGCCACCGCGAACGGCTCGCCGCCGAGCTGCGAGTCGCGCCGCGCGAGCGTTATGAGACCAATCGTCGCGGCAAGAGCTGCAGCTGCGACGACCGCGCGCGTAACCGCACGCCACTGGCCGGCGGGCGGCGCGGTCGTCGCGCCGGATGCGAGCCCCAGCGGTTCGTTCGGTTCGTCCCGCACTGCCGCTGAAGTCCTTCGTTCGCCCGTTTGAAGCCGGCGAATCAGCCTCGCCGGAAACTATATTCCCTCGCCGAAGCTTGCGCCGCGCCCCCAGCGTCGCATTTCGGGCCGGATTGACCCCGCGTCTCGCGCTTCCGATAGTCCGCCGAAGCGCCGAGGCCTTATCATGTCCGTCGATCCGTTGTTGCAACCCTTCCAGCTGCGTGGGCTCAGTTTGCGCAATCGGCTGATGTCGACCGCGCATGAACCCGCCTACACCGACGACGGCATGCCGAAGACCCGCTACCGGCTCTATCACGCGGAGAAGGCCAGGGGCGGGATCGCGCTGACCATGATCGGCGGCTCGTCGGTGGTCGCGCCGGACAGTCCGCAGGCGTTCGGCAACATCATCCTCTACCGGGACGAATGCGTGCCGTGGCTCAAGGAGCTCGCCGACGACGTGCACGACAAGGGCGCCGCGGTGATGATCCAGATCACCCATCTCGGCCGACGCACCAGCTGGAGCAAGGACGACTGGCTGCCGGTGATCGCCCCTTCTCCTGTTCGCGAGCCTGCCCATCGCGCTTTCCCCAAGGCGATGGAGGACTGGGATATCGACCGGGTGATCGCCGCCTACGCGGACGCGGCAGAACGGGTGAAGGCGGGCGGACTCGATGGAATCGAATTCGAGTGCTACGGCCATTTGATCGACCAGTTCTGGTCGCCGGCCACCAACAAGCGCACCGACGAATATGGTGGGTCGATCGATAACCGCCTGCGTTTCGGCATGGCGGTGTTCGAGGCGGTGAGGCGCGCGCGTCGGTCCCGATTTCCTTATTGGCGCGCGGCTCGTCTGCGACGAGGACTGGGCGCGGGGCTTGAACCGCGACGAGGGCATGGCGATCGCGCGCCGCCTGAGCCGTTCGGGGCTGATCGACTTTCTCAACGTGATCAAGGGCCATATCGACAGCGACGAAGCGCTGAGCCGCGTGA
This sequence comes from uncultured Alphaproteobacteria bacterium, assembly GCA_963767245.1. Classification (GTDB taxonomy): domain Bacteria; phylum Pseudomonadota; class Alphaproteobacteria; order Rhizobiales; family Beijerinckiaceae; genus Roseiarcus. Next base: position 146,702 of record CAVYDG010000014.1, on the reverse strand, counting down.
TTCCCGGCATGGGCGAGCGGTCGGCCCCGCATCTCGATTTCGCCGGCGAAGTGCGGGCAGAGACCCGCCTGCCGACCTTTCACGCCGCGCGCATCCAGGACGTCGCCACCGCGCGCCATGCGATTGCGAGCGGAAAGCTCGACATGGTCGGCATGACGCGTGCGCATATGGCCGACCCCCACATCGCGCGGAAGATCGCGGAAGGGCGCGAAGCGGAGATTCGCCCGTGCGTCGGGATGGGCTATTGCATCGATTCGATCTATGCCGGCCAGGCGGTCTGCATCCACAACCCAGCGACCGGGCGCGAGGCGACGATCCCCCATCTCGTGCCGCGCTCGAACGGGCCGAAACGGAAAGTCGTCGTCGTCGGCGCCGGGCCGGGCGGGCTCGAGGCGGCGCGCGTCGCCGGCGAGCGCGGACACGAGGTCGTCGTGCTCGAGGCCGCGGCGAGGCCCGGCGGCCAGATCGTGCTCGCCGCCGCGCTCAAGCGCAGGCGCGAGATCATCGGAATCGTCGACTGGCGGATGCGCGAATGCGAGCGACTCGGCGTCGCCTTCCGCTTCAACGTTTTCGCCGGCGTTGACGACGTGCTCGGCCTCGATCCGGACGTCGTCGTCATTGCCACCGGAGGCGCGCCGAACCTCGAGTTCCTCGACTCCGGCGGCGAATTTGCGGTGACGAGCTGGGATCTCCTCTCGGGCGCCGCGCGGCCGAGCGGCGAGGTCATCGTCTACGACGACAACGGCGCTCACCCGGGTCTCACCGCCGCCGAATTCGTCGCCGAATCCGGGGCCAAGCTTGAGATCGTCACCCCCGAACGCATCCTCGCGCCCGATGTCGGCGGCACCTCTTATCCGCCCTATTTCCGCGCCTTCAGCCGCGCCGACGCCAAGGTCACGCTGAATCTGAGGCTGGAATCGATCGCCCGCCGGGGCAATCGGGTCGTCGGCGTCCTTCCACGACGAATACGCCCGGCGGCGGGTGGAGAAGGAAGCGGACATGATCGTCGTCGAGCACGGCGCGGTTCCCGTGGACGACCTCTATTTCGAACTCAAGGCGGCCTCGATCAATCGCGGCGAAGTCGACTACGACGCGCTCGTCGCCGGACGCCCGCAAACCGTGAGCAGCAATCCCGGCGGGCGCTATCGCCTGTTCCGGATCGGCGATGCCGTGGCGAGCCGCAACATCCACGCCGCGGTCTATGACGCGATCAGGCTGATGAAGGACATTTGATGGCGGCCAATCTCATCACCGACATTGACGGTGTGCGCGTCGGTTCGGCGGACGACGCCAGGCTCGCCTCGGGCGTCACCATGGTCCTGTTCGACGAACCGGCGGCCGCCTCGATTGCGATCAATGGCGGCGCCCCTGCTCTGCGCGACACAGCGCTCTTGGAACCGGAAATGACGATCGAGCGCGTCGACGGCTTTGTTCTCTCCGGCGGGTCGGCCTTCGGCCTCGACGCGGCGGGCGGCGCGATGACCTATCTCGCCGAGATCGGACGCGGCTTCGAGCACCGCGGCGCGCGTGTTCCGATCGTGCCGGGCGCAAGCCTGTTCGATCTCCTCAACGGCGGCGACAAGGAGTGGGGCCGCAAGCCGCCTTACTGGGACCTGGGCCTCAAGGCTGCGTCGACCGCCGCCGTCCTCTTCGCGCTCGGAACCGCCGGCGCCGGATATGGCGCGACGACCTATAATCTCAAAGGCGGCCTTGGCTCGGCGAGCGCGGTCGCCTCCAGCGGCTTTCGCGTCGGCGCGCTGGTGGTCGTCAACTCGGTCGGGCGGGCGACCCGCGGCGAAAGCCTGCATTTCTGGGCCGCGCCTTACGAGCGCGGCGCCGAATTCGGCGGCCTCGGCTTCGGCCCGCAGGAAATCGACGACCATCTGACGCTCCGCCTCAAGTCCGACACCCCATCGAGCACCGACCTCGCGGTCGTCGTCACCGACGCGGCCCTGACCACGACCCAGCTCAAGCGGGTCGCGATCATGGCCCAGGACGGTTATGCGCTGGCCCTGCGTCCGGCCCATGCGCCGATGGACAACGATGTGGTGTTCGCCGCGGCGACGGCGCGGGCAAGCGTGGTCGCCGACCTTCGCGACCTGACCGAGATCGGCATGCTCGCCGCCGAATGCGTCGCCCGCGCCGTCGCGCGGGGCGTCTACGAGGCCTCGCCGCTGGCGATCCCGGGCGGGAAGCCGACGTGGAGGCAGCGGCAGGCGACGACATCGACGGTCAAGTGAGCGTCCGGGTCGGGTCCGGCGTTGATGAATACGCCGTTCAGCGCGATGCGGGTCGGACTTACGAAAGAGCGCCGATCTTGTCGCGCGCTTCTTTGCGCTCGGTCGGCGGTCGATCCGGGCCCTCCGGTGGGTCCATGTCGAACCTCACCCCGTATTTTCCCGTCCGGATGTCTTTCTCGACCACTCTGGCCGGATTGCCGACGACGACGCAACCAGCGGGGACGTCACGCATGACGACTGCTCCCGGAGCGACGATGCACCCGTCGCCGACCTTGACCCCCGGATAGATGACCGCGCCGAAGCCGATGTGGCAACGCTGGCCGATCCGGGTGTCGAGGTGCTGAAGATGGATCGAATCGTGCGCCCGGATGTCGGCGCGAGACGATACCTCGGTTTCGGCTCCGATGTGGACGCCACGGGGATTCGTCCTGTCGAGCGTGGCGCTGAACGCGATGCGGCATCCCGAGCCAATATCCATGCCCCACGCCGAGCGGAGCAGACCGCCCCTGAGTTCGGAAAGCGCCTGGTTGAGGCCCGAGCTTACGCCAAGCAGAGCGGCTCTCATACCATCCTCGGTTTCGCCGGGTTGGAAGCGCAAGCTCCGCCCGATTTCACCACGCTGCAGCCCATCCGAATATCCCATACGCCCGCTCGAAGGTGAAGCTTTAAACTTCCCTTGCGCCCGCGCTTGCGCATGTCCTCCCGGTGTATGGCCTTAACGTTGTTTTGCGCCGCAATACAAGAATATATCAGGCACAAAAAGGCGAAGCATTTATGACCTGGGGCGCCGCCGCCTGAGTTCTTTGCGGCTTCGCTCTCAATTGGGTTACCCACGCCTTTACGCTTGGTAAGCGAATGACCAGCTATCGCGAATAGGCGCCTCCGTCAACTCGATTGCGGGTCAATTCCAAACCCACCATCGACGCAAGGCTGAAGCCGAAGCGCGTCGGCGCCCGGAACCCTCTCGGCGGCGCTCATCCTCTGCTTGCGGCGCAGCTGAAAAGGTCGCAGGATGAGCACATGGGGAGTTCCGCGCCGCCCTGTTTGCGTCGACTGCGCCTCAAGCCCGAAGATTGCGCCCCAACGGAATTGTTCGCCCAGTGGCGCGCCGCGCTGGGCGAGGTGTTCGAGGTTCGCGCGACTCCGCCGGAGATCGCTGCTTTCCTCGGCGAGATCGATGTCCACGCCTCGGCGCGTTACCTCGTCAGCGCAAGCCGCAATTCGCCGCTTTCTCTCGTTCGGCGGTCGGCGGGCGCGGCCCACGGGCGGATTGCGATCTGTCTTCTCGTCGCTGGTTCGGCCGCGGGGCTCGCGGGCGATCGGCCGATGCGGGCTGATCCCGGCGACGTCATGTTTGTCGACCTGTCGCAGTCGCTGACGATGCGTCAATCGGCGCCGGACGGGTTGGTGGACTTAGTGGCGCTGTGGACGGTGCGCGACAGGATTCTGCCGCTCGTCCCAGATGAAAACGCGCTGCACGGGTTGGTTCTCGAGGCTGAGACGCCGGCAGCGGCGGTCGTCGGCGCGACCATGCGGGCCTTCGCAGCGTCTGCGCCGCGGATGCGGTTGACCGATTTCGACGTGGTCGCCGAAGGCATTGTCGCGCTCGCGACCAAATCTATCGCGCTCGCGCGGGCAGGCGACGGCGTGGTCCCGCAGCCGCTGGCCTCGTTCGTGACCGTTCGCCGCTACATCGATCGCAAACTGACCTCGCCGGACTTGAGCGCGAAGTCGATCGCCGCCGCGTTCGGGCTGTCTCGGGCCTCGCTCTATCGGCTGTTCGAGCCGGCCGGCGGGATCGCCAAATATATCCGCAAGGTTCGGTTGAGCCGAGCCTATCAGGAGATCACTGCGGCCGAATTGTCCAATCGCCGGATTGGATTTATCGCCTATCAGCTCGGGTTCAAGAATGTGAGCGCGTTCAGCCGTTTGTTTCACGAGGTCTACGGCGTCACGCCGGGGGAAGCCCGCGAGCGGGCGCGCCAGACCGTCGCCAGGCCTGAATACGCCGTACCCGCCCAGCCCGGCGAATCTCTGACCCGCTGGCTTGACGCCCTCATCGATTGAGCAGAAGCAATCCATCCTGCGAGATTTGAGCGAACGCAGGGGTCGTGGGCCATCGGCGGATGGTCTTCAGGATGGATTGCTTCGTCGCTACGCTCCTCGCAATGACGATTCCAGGTGAGTGCAACCTGCGCTAGCGGTTGCGCGGCAAGGCTGGGGGCGCCGTCGTCTGCGCCTGGGCGGCCTTCAGCGCCTCGGCTTGGGCTCTCCATTTGTCCGCTTCGACCCGGCTTTGGCGCGATGCCCGCCGATGGCGCCCTTGCGACAACCAGGTCGCGAACGCGCCCGCCACCACGCCGAGCATGGCCGCGATGATGGCGATCGCATAGAGCGGCGCGGAGATCGATAACGCGGCGTCGTCCGGGGGAGCGAAAGGATCGAACGAAACGGTTGCGACGTGGTGGTTGGCAAACGCGAAACCGAGGAGGACGACAGCGGCAAGCGCGAAGACGGCGATTTTCAGGAACCGAACCATGCAAAGCCTCACCCGCCCAACCCGAGCCGGATCATGCCCGAGCGGCTGTTCGAACGATCCTAGACCCGCTCGACGGCGGCTCGATTGAGGCGCTCGCGCATTTCCTTGCCGGTCTTGAAGAACGGCGCGAGCTTCTCGGTGACCGGCACCTTGTCGCCGGTGCGCGGATTGCGGCCGGTGCGAGCCTGCCGCTGCTTGGTCGAAAACGCGCCGAAGCCGCGCAGTTCGACGCGCTCGCCGCGGGCGAGGGCATTGGCGATCTCGCCGAGTATGGCGTCGATGATGTTCTCGATGTCGCGCTGATAGAGATGCGGATTGCGGGCCGCCATGCGCTGCACGAGCTCAGACTTGATCACCGAACGTCCCCAACTCGAAGCGACCCCGAAGTTTCGCCGCGCCTTCATGCCCTGAAATCGCGGTCCACATCAATAGCAATCCATCGACGCTCAAGGGTGAATGCGCCCGCGGCGCCCGCAGACGTTCACGCCGAACGTTGAACCTCATAGTGTCCCGTCCGGCGAAACCGCACCAGATAGGATGGGATGATCGCCTCGGCGGCCTGCGGCTCGACGCCGAGCGCCCTCAGGACGCGCGCCTCGGCTTCCGCTTCGGCCGACACGACGTTGTCCGACGCCAGCAGATCGACTTGATCGCGAGTCGTCGTCAGCAGTTTCGGAAAAAGCCCGAATGTCGCCCAGGCCGCGAACCCAGTCGACGCGGCGATCCAGCGCGACGGGCCGAGCGGCAGTCCGATCAGCGGCCGGGCGCGGTCAATCGCGCGCAGCGCGAGCTCGGCCGCTTCACGCAACGTCATCGTCTTCGGGCCACCGAGCTCGTAGATCGCGCCCGGCTTCGCCAGGCCGGAGAGCGCCGCGGCGGCGGCCTGTCCGATGTCGCCGACATAGACCGGCTGCAGGCGCGTGGCGCCGCCCGCCAACAGGGGCAAAACCGGCAGATGGCACGCCAGCGCGCCGAAGCGGTTGAAGAAATCGTCCTCGGGGCCGAACACGACCGAGGGGCGCATGACGATTGCGCCGGGAAACGCTTCGCGCGTCGCCTGCTCGCCCAGGCCCTTGCTGGCGATATAGGGCGAAGCGGATTTTGCGTCGGCGCCGATCCCCGAGACGTGGACATAGGTTGCGACGCCGGCGCTCGACGCGGCCCGCGCCAGCGCGCGCGCGCCTTCAACATGTACGGCGGTATAGGTTTGTGCGCCGCTCTCGGCTCTGACGCCGGTCGCATTCACCGCTGCGCTTGCGCCCTCGAGCGCGGCGGCGATCGAATCCGGGAACCGGACATTGGCCTGCACCGGCTGGATCTGTCCCACGCCGCCAAGCGGCGTCAGGAAGGCGGCGAGATCGGGGCGCCGCACGGCCACCCGGATCCGCCACCCCTTGTGCGCGAGCGCTCTTACGATGTGGCGGCCGAGGAATCCCGATCCGCCGAAGACTGTCGCCAGACGATTCGCTTCCACCGTGGCTTCAGTCACCGACGTCGTCTCCATCATGAGGTGGGCGCTGCTCCCTTATGCGAAGGCGGCGCGCCTGTACAGACGGCGCATGCGCTCGACGCCCGCCGAAGTTCACGCGTTCGCCTTCTGACGGGCGGCGACCACGAGGTCCGCCGCGCGCCCCGAAAGCTCGGCCAGATGATCGAATTTGGTTTCGAATGCGCCGACGCCCGAGGTCGCGGAGCGCAATTCGACGATCAGATCGCCGATCTCGGCCTCCGGGATCAGCGCCCGCAGCGCCTCCCAGCCCGCCCAGCCCGCCCGGGCTTCGAAGCCGAGGATCTGGCCGCGCCGCGCGCTCACCAGCGCGCTGGCGCGCGCCAGCGCGTCGGTCGGCACGTAGATCGTCACCGAGAGGATCGGCTCGAGCAGCACCGGGCGCGCCTTGACCAGGGCCTCGTCCAGCGCCTGTTTGGCCGCGGCGCGGAAAGCCATGTCGGACGAATCCACAGCATGATACGAGCCGTCGATCAGGGTCACCGCGACGTCGACAACCGGAAAGCCGAGCGGACCGCGGGTCATCGCGTCGCGCGAGCCTGCCTCTACGGACGAAAAATACTGCCTCGGCACCGATCCGCCATGGACCCGCTCGGCGAAGGCGAAACCGTCGCCGCGGCCGCGCGGACCGACCTCGACCAGAACGTCGCCGAACTGGCCATGCCCGCCCGACTGCTTCTTGTGCCGCCCACGCACCGTGACCGCGTCCCGGATGGACTCGCGATAGGCGACCGACGGCTTGCCCGCCTGAATGGTGACGCCGAAGCGGTCGGCGAGCCGCTCGCTGGTGACGCGCAAGTGCATCTCGCCCTGTCCGAACAGCTTCAGTTCGGACATCTCGGCGTCCTGAACATAAGAGAGCGCGCGATCCTCTTCGCACAGTTTGGCCAAGGCGCTCGCCAGCCTGACCTCGTCCTTGCGGTCCTTGACCCGGATGGCGACCCCCTGAGTGGGAGGCGGAGCGGCGGGAATCGCGGCGGCCGCGGGCTGAGCTCTGCCTTCGGCGATCCGGTCTCCGGTGGCGAGGTTCTCGAGACGGGCGAAAGCGAGGGTGTCGCCCTCCTCGGCGCGCGTCAGTTTCGAGGATACCGCGCCCATGAGCCGGGCGAGGCCGCCGATGCGCTCCTCGACCCCGCGCGAGTTGACGACGGTCGCCCCGTCGGCGAAGGCGCCGCGCAGCACCCTGGCCAGCGACAGCTTGCCTCCGTGGGCGGTGTGGATTGTGCGGATCACCTGCGCCAGAGCCGGGCCTTTGTCGGCGATCCCGAGCCGCTTGCGGGTGTGGACGACGCCCGGGGATTCGTGCCGGAGCGCCTTGAGCAGCCTGGTGACCCCGTGGCCGCCGGTCGCCGAGCCCATCAGCACCGGCACGACGCGCCCCTCGCGCAATTCACGCGCCAGGTCGTCGAAGACGAGATCCTTCGGTGGGTCGATGTCGCTGATCAACTGCTCCATCAGCGCGTCATCGTAGTCGGCGAGCTTCTCGAGCATGAGGTAACGCGCCTGTTTTTCCTCCGGGATGACGCCGGCGGGCATGTCGATGACGCTGGACGGCGCGGCTTCGCGGTAGACGAAAGCGCGCTCGAGCGCGAGGTCGATGAAGCCGGTGGCGACGCCGTTCTCCCATACCGGAATCTGACGCAGCAGCAGCGGAGTGCGCGAGGCCGGCTGGAGCATCTCCAGGGTCTCGCGCAAGCTCCCGGTCGCCTGATCGATCTTGTTGAGGAACAGGATGCGCGGCAGCCCCAGCTCTTCAAGTTCGCGAAGGATGACCTGCAGCGCCGGGACTTTGCGCGGATCGGCCTCGCAAACGACGACGGCGGCGTCGCAGACGGGCAGGGCGTAGCGCATGTCGTGGATGAATTCGATCGAGCCGGGAGCGTCGAAGAAGGTGAACCGGTCGCCGAGGTAATCGATGCTGGCGACGTTGGGCTCGACGCTCATCGCGTGGCTGCGCGCCTCGGGGCTCGAATCGCCGACGCTGGTGCCTTCGCGCACCGAGCCTTGCCGCGCGAGGCCGCCGCCGCGCGCCAGGATCCCTTCGAGAAGGCTGGTTTTGCCGCTCTGAAACGGCCCGACGATCGCGACCAGACGGGGACCGGCGACGCGATTTTCGTGATTGCCTGCGTTCAACATCGGCCTCCCTCAAGCGTTGCGCCGCGCCGCGAGGCGCCGCGCGCGCCCCATTGCAAGGCGATCCACTCCCTCGACCCGAACGCGCCCCTCCGGACGCGGTTTTCTCAATTATGACCGACCCTTATGACTCGGCGCCGGCGGCGTCGGCCGCCGAAGCGGCGCTGTCGCGCAAACGACATGGTTGCAAGAACACGCGCGGCGCGCAAGACGGTTGACGATGGTCTGGCGAAGCGTCGGCCCCGGCCAGTCTCGCCTTCGCCGCCCGGGTCCTGTATGGGACGGCGCGAACAGGCGTTTCGCGCGAGGTGGAAGAGTTCATGGGTCAAGGCCAACCGGTCGACGCCGGGCGGGCAGCGGCCGCGCTGGGCGGCCGCTCCGTGGTTCTCGTCGGCATGATGGGGGCCGGAAAAACCTCGGTTGGGAAGCGGCTTGCGGCCAGGCTCGGACTGCCGTTCGTCGACGCCGACGCCGAGATTGAAGCCGGCGCGCAACTGACCATTTCCGAAATCTTCGAGCGGTTCGGCGAACTCTATTTCCGCGAGGGCGAGCGCAAGGTGATTGCCCGCCTGCTCAATGGCGGGCCGCTGGTGCTGGCGACCGGCGGCGGCGCGTTCATGAATGCGACGACCCGCCAGAATATCGCCAAACATGGCGTCTCGATCTGGCTGAAGCCGAGTTTCGACATTCTGCTCGCCCGCGTACGCAAGAAGTCCAACCGCCCGCTTCTGAAGACGGCCGATCCGGAGCAGACGCTGCGCCGTCTGCTCGAGGAGCGGACGCCGACCTACGCGCTTGCGGATTTCACTATCGAATTGCTCGACGGCTCCCACGACACCGTCGTCGAGGCCGTCCTGCGGCGTCTTGACGCGGCGGTGAGCAAGGATGTCGAGCCTGTCCAGGAGGCGAGGCGCAAAGTGGATGTGCCGCTCGGCGCGCGCGCCTATTCGATCCTTATCGGACCGGGCGTCCTCGACGAGGCGGGGGCCGAGATCGCAAGGATCGCGCCGCGCGTCCATTGCGCGATCGTGACCGACTCCCAGGTCGCGCCGCTCTATCTCGACCGGCTCGTCGCCAGCCTGGATCGAGCCGGATTGCGCTCGACGCCGATCGTCTGCCCGCCGGGCGAAGCCACGAAAGGCTATGCCGAATTCGCCCGCGTTTGCGATGCGCTGATCGAGGCGCGCATCGAGCGTCGCGACGTTGTCATCGCGCTCGGCGGCGGCGTGATCGGCGATCTCGCCGGATTTTGCGCTGCGAGCCTGCGCCGGGGCGTGCGTCTGGTGCAGATTCCGACTACGCTTCTCGCGCAGGTCGATTCCAGCGTCGGCGGCAAGACGGGGATCAATTCCCGGCATGGCAAAAATCTCGTCGGCGCCTTTCATCAACCCTCGCTGGTGCTGGCCGACACTCTGTGCCTCGACACGCTGAGCGAGCGCGATTTTCGCGCCGGCTACGCCGAGGTTGTCAAATACGGGCTGATCGGCGACCGGGGCTTTTTCGAGTTTCTGGAATCGAACTGGCGCGACGCGTTCGCCGGCGGCTCGGCGCGCGCCGAAGCGATCGCGGTCAGCTGCGCCGCCAAGGCGCGGGTCGTCGCCGCCGACGAGACCGAGCAGGGCGAGCGGGCGCTGCTCAATCTCGGCCATACTTTCGGCCATGCGCTCGAGAGCCTGACCGGTTACGATTCGGCGCGGCTCGTCCATGGCGAGGGCGTCGCCATCGGCATAGTCTCGGCTTTCCGCTTCTCGCGCGACCTCGGCCAGTGCTCTGGGCAGGACGCGACGCGGGTCGAGGCCCATTTGAGGACCGTTGGCCTTCCGACCCGCATGCGCGACATTCCGGGCTTCAACGCCACGGCCGAGGATGTCCTTTCCGCCATGCGCCAGGACAAGAAGGTCGAGCGTGGCCGGCTGACCTTCATTCTCGCCCGGGGCATCGGGGAAAGTTTCGTCGCCCGCGACGTCGACGAGGCGAGCGTCTCGGCTTTCCTCGTCCGCGAGATGGCCGTTTCGGCCTGACTGTCGGCCTCAGCCCGCATTACTCGCGCGCGCCCCCCGTGCTAAAACCGATCCATGGCGTATAGCCTCGATATTGTCGTCATCGTCCTGAGCATCGTCGCCGCGGCGTTCTTTGCCGGCGCCGAGACCGCGCTCACTGCGGCCTCCCGGGCGCGCATGCATGCGCTGGAGATGGCCGGCGACAACCGGGCGAAACTGGTCACCCGCCTGATCGGCATGCGCGGGCGCCTCATCAGCGCCATGCTGCTCGGCGGCCAATTTGTCACCATCGGCGCGTCCGCCATCGCCACCAGCGTCCTGCTCGGCCTGTTTGGCGATCGTGGGGTCTTCGCGGCGACCGTCATCATGACCGCGCTGATCGTCGTTTTCGGCGAGGTGCTGCCGAAGACGATCGCCATCGCCTATCCGGACCGCGTTTCGCTCCTGATCGCGCCCCTGGTCCTGTTCTTCGTGCGTGTTTTCGGTCCCGTCGTCAGCGCGGTCGAGGCCCTGGTGCGCGGCGTCCTGAAATTGTTCGGCGTCTCGCTCGTCGACGAGGACGCGGGCGTTTCCGGTCATGACGAATTGATGGGAGCGGTCGACATCCTGCACCGAGAAGGGGAGGTCGAGCGGGACGAGCGCGATATGTTCGGCGGCCTCCTGGGATTATCGGAGATCCCGGTTTCGGACGTGATGATTCATCGCACCAAGATGCAGCTCATCGACGCTGACCTGCCGCCCGAGGAGCTGGTGCGCGAAGTCATCGCTTCACCCTACACCCGAATGCCGCTCTGGCGCGGCGAGCCGGACAATATCATCGGCCTCCTTCACGCCAAGGATCTGCTCCGGGCCTATGTCGCGGCCGGCGGAGACGCGGGCAAGCTCAATATCGCCGATCTGACCCTCGAGCCGTGGTTCATTCCCGAGTCGACGACGCTTCGCGACCAGCTGCAGGCTTTCCTGCGCCGCAAGATGCATTCGGCGCTGGTCGTCGACGAGTACGGCGTCGTGCAGGGGCTGATAACGCTCGAGGACATTATCGAGGAGATCGTCGGCGATATTCGCGACGAGCACGACGTCGCCGTGCAGGGCGTGCGCAAGCAGCGGGACGGCTCGGTCGTGGTCGACGGCTCGGCGACCATCCGCGAGCTCAATCGAGCCATGGGCTGGAACCTGCCCGACGACGAAGCCGCGACGGCGGCGGGCCTCGTCATTCATGAGGCGCGGTCGATTCCCGAGCCGCGCCAGACCTTCAGTTTTCACGGTTTTCGTTTCGAGGTGCTGCGCAAGCAGCGCAATCGGATCGCGGCGCTGAGGATCACCCCGCTCGCGCCGCGCTTGGCGGAGCCCCGGGCCGTCGGACAGGAAGGCGAAACGGCGCCCCATGATTGAGGCAAGGTCTGACGGTCCGACGCTCCGGCGGCCCGCAGGCGTCTCCGGCATCCGTTGCCGGGTCGCCCGACATGACTATATAAGCGGCCAGCGCGCCGGCCGGCGGCCGGGAAGAGGTTTGGATGTCCTGGAATAATCAAGGCGGCGGGCCCTGGCGCTCGCCGGGACGGGGCCCGTGGGGCCAGGGACCGTTCGGTCCGCCGCCGACCGGCGACCTCGAAGAGATCATCCGCCGCGTTCAGGAGGCCCTCGGCAAATTGACCCCCGGCGGATCGGGAGGCGGGGGCGGCATGGGGTTCGGCAGCCGTGGGGCGCTGCTCCTGGCGCTCGCCGCGCTCCTGCTCTGGTTCGCCTGGGGAACGTTCTACACGGTCCAGCCGAGCGAAGTCGGGATCAATCTCGTATTCGGCCGCTACACCGGCAAGACCGCCGCCGGCCTCAACACCAATTGGCCCTGGCCGATCGGCTCGGTCATCAAGGTCCCGGTCTGGGATCAGCAGATCACAGAGGTCGGCTATCGCAGCCTCGGCGCGAGCACGGATATTCCCGAAGAAAGCCAGATGCTGACCGGCGACAAGAACATCGTCGACGTTCACTTTCGGGTCAATTGGCAGATCGATCCCGCCAAGCCCGAAGATTACGTGTTCAACATTCTCAACCCGCGCGAGACGGTCAAGGCGGTGGCCGAGAGCATCATGCGCGAGGTCGTCGGCCTCAAGACCATCGACGGCATTCTCACCACCGACCGGGCCTCGGTCGAGGCCGACGTGCAAAAGCGGATGCAGGAGCTCCTCAACACCTATCGGGCCGGCGTTCTGGTGAAGCAGGTGCAGCTTCAGTCCGTCGACGCCCCGAGCCAGGTTCTTTCCGCCTATCGCGACGTGACCGCGGCGCAACAGGACCAGCAGCGCGCCGTCAACGAGGCCGAGACCTACGCCAACAAGGTCGTGCCGGAGGCCGAGGGCGGGGCGGCCCGCATCGTCGCCGAGGCCAATGCGTATCGCGAGCAGACGATCCTCGAGGCGAAGGGCCAGACCTCCCGCTACAGCCAGATCTACGACCAGTACAAGAAGGCGCCGGGCGTGACCCGCGAGCGCATGTACCTCGAGACGATGGAGCGCGTGCTCGGCCCGATGGACAAGACCATCGTTGATTCGAACTCCGCCAGCCCGCCGGTGCCCTATATCGCGCTCGACCCGTTGCAGTCCAAGACGGGAGGGAGCGGCAAATGAGGCGACCCATCAACGGCGTCGTTCTCGCCGCCCTCGCGGTCATCGTGATCATCGTCGCGGCGATGTCGACGTTCATCGTCGATCCGACCGAACAGGCGCTCATTCTGCGGTTCGGCCAGCCGGTGCGCGACCTCATCGACGCGCCCGGCCTCTATTTCAAATGGCCGTTCGTCGATTCGGTCGTCTATATCGACAAGCGCATTCTCGCGCTCGACAACGAGCGCCAGGAAGTGCTGGTTTCCGACAATCAGCGCCTCGAGGTCGACGCCTTCGTGCGCTATCGGATCGACGACCCGCTGCTGTTCTATCAATCGGTCGCCGACACCCGCGGCGCCAACGCGCAGCTTGGCGGCATGCTGAACTCGGCGCTCCGCCGCACTTTGTCGGGGGCCTCGATCACCGACATCGTGCGCGACAAGCGCGATGAGCTGATGGCCGACATCCGCGACCAGATGATCACTGGCGCCAAGCGCTTCGGCCTCCAGGTCGTCGACGTGCGCATCAAGCGCGCCGATCTGCCGGCCGAGAACTCGGAGGCGGTGTTCCGGCGCATGCAGACCGAGCGCCAGCAGCGCGCCGCCTCCTATCGCGCGCAAGGGTCGCAGCAGAGCCAGCAGATCAAGGCCGAGGCCGACCGCAAGGTCACCGTCATCACCGCGCAGGCGCAGCAGCAGTCCGACCAGATTCGCGGCGCAGGCGACGGCGAGCGCAACCGCATCTTCGCCGAGGCCTATGGCGCCGATCCGGAGTTTTTCGCCTTCTACCGCTCGATGCAGGCCTACCAGAACAGTTTCGCCAACGGGCAGACGCGGGCGCTCATCAGTCCGAAGTCGGACTTCTTCCGCTACTTCTCGACGCCGACGCCGGCCCCCGAGGCCGCGGCGGCTCCTGTGCCTGCGCCGTCGGCCAAGGCGGACTGAGATGCGCGATTTCAGCGTCGCCATCGGGCTGGTGCTGGCGATCGAAGGGCTGCTGATGGCCGGCTTCACCAATTCGATGCGCACGCGGATGGCGATCGCCGCCCGCGAGGATCCGGCGAAATTGCGCGGGATCGGTCTCGGCGCCGCGTTTCTTGGCGTCGGGATCGTGTGGGCGTCCCGCTCGCTTCTCTAAACCGCTTTTTCGGCGAAGCAACGTCGCCGCCGGACTCGAATAGACGAATGTGAGGAGAAACTCATGCTGTACGACGCGCTGCGAAATTCGGCGACGCATCGTCGCAATGCCCGGTCGGCGGTCGCGCTGGCGGTCGCTTCGACGCTCCTCGGCGCTCCGCTCGCTCTGGCGCCGGCCAGTCCCGCGTTCGCCCAGGCGCGGCCGACCAATCTCGCCGATCTTGTCGATGGGGTTGCCGAAGCCGTGGTCAACATCTCGGCCACCCAGACGGTCGACGACAAGGAGAGCGGTGCTGCCGGACCTGCCCAAAGGGACGCCGTTCGACGAGATGTTCGAGGAGTTCTTCAAGAATCATGGCATCAATCCGCAACCGCGCGCCCGCAGGGCCCAGTCCCTGGGCTCCGGCTTCGTCATCGACCCGAGCGGCGTCGTCATCACCAATAACCATGTGATCGGGGACGCCAACGACATCGTCGTCATCTTCACCGACGGGCGCAAACTCAAGGCCACCGTCGTCGGCAAGGACGCGAAGGTGGACGTCGCGGTGCTGAAGGTGGAGAGCGACAAGCCGCTGAAGACCGTCAATTTCGGCGACAGCGACAAGATGCGCGTCGGCGACGGCGTCATGGCGGTCGGCAATCCGTTCGGCCTCGGCGAAACGGTGACGGCTGGCATCATTTCAGCTCGCAACCGCAATATCGACAGCGGCCCCTACGACGACTTTCTGCAGACCGACGCCTCGATCAACAAGGGGAATTCGGGCGGTCCGTTGTTCAATCTGCAGGGCGAGGTGATCGGCATCAACACCGCCATCCTTTCGCCTTCCGGGGGGTCGATCGGCATCGGCTTCGCGACTCCGTCGGCGACTGTCGTTCCAGTGATCTCGCAGTTGCAGGAATTCCATGAGACCCGGCGCGGCTGGCTTGGCGTTCGCATCCAGCCGGTCGACGACACCATCGCCGACAGCCTGAATCTGGGCTCGGCGCGCGGCGCTCTCATCGCCGGCATTGACGCGAAGGGTCCGGCAAAGCCCGCTGGCCTGATGGCGGGCGATGTGATCATCAAGTTCGACGGCAAAGAGGTCAAGGAATTGCGCGACCTTCCGCGTCTTGTGGCGTCGATGCCGGTCGGCCGGGAGGTCGAGGTCGTGGTGGTCCGCAACGGCCAGGAGCTCACCAAGACGGTGACGCTCGGGCGCCTCGAGGACGGAGAAAAGAAGACTGCGCTCGCCAGCGAGGACGGTGGCGCGCAGCAACCGGACGCCGTCGCGAAGGCGATCGGCATGGAATTCTCGGCGTTGAGCGCCGAGGCGCGCAAGACTTTCAAGATCAAGGACGGGCTCAAGGGCGTGGTTGTGACCGCGGTCGATCCCGGTTCGGCAGCGGCCGAGAGGGGCTTGCGGGCGGGCGATGTGATCGAGGAGGTCAATCATCAGGCGGTCGAACACCCGGGCGATGTCGCAAGGGCGATCGACAGCGCGAAGACGGATTCGAAAAAGCCGGCGCTGCTCCTCGTATCGAACGGCGAGGGCGAGGTGCGCTTCGTCGCTGTCCCGGTCAACTGAACGAACAGGAGCGGCGCCATGGCCGACGGATCCGCGACAGCCGACAATGCGCTCGCGGTGGCGCGGGATGTCCTCAAGCGCGCGCCGCTGATCGACGGGCACAATGATCTCCCCTGGGTGATCCGGGTCGACCGCGCGGCGCGGGGCGACGTCATCGCCTACGATCTGACCCGGGTCCATGAGCGCGCCGACACCGACATTCCGCGACTGCGCGAGGGCATGGTCGGGGCCCAGTTCTGGGCCGCTTTCCAGCCGACCGACGCGCCCCATCCGGCGCGCACCGCGCTCGAGCAGATCGATCTCATCCGCCGCATCGAAGAGGCTCATCCCGACGTGTTCCTGCCGGCGCGGCGGGCGGCGGACTACGCGAAAGCGAAGTCCGAGGGCAAGATCGCCTCGTTCATCGCGGTCGAAGGCGGCGTGGGGCTCGAGAATTCGCTGAGCCCGCTGCGCATCTGGCATGCCGCCGGCGTGCGGCTGATGACGCTCTGCCACAACGAAAGCCTGGACTGGGTCGATTCCGCAACCGACGCGCCACGCAACGGCGGTCTCAACGCCTTCGGGCGCGCTGTCGTCGGCGAGCTCAACCGCCTCGGCGTCGTCATCGACCTCGCCCATACGTCGCACGAGGCGATGCGCCGGGTGCTCGACGTGACCGAAGCGCCGGTGGCCCTGTCGCATTCCAACGCCTATTCGCTCTGCGACCATCCGCGCAACGCGCCCGACGACGTTCTCAAGCGGCTCAAGGTCAATGGCGGCGTGGTGATGGCGACATTCGTCCCCAGCTTCGTTTCGCAGCCGCTGCGCGACTGGTTGCGCCGATCGCGCGATCCTTATGGCAAGGCGCCGCCTGGCCGCCGATCCCAAGGCCCAGTTCGCCCAACTCGAGGCCAAGCAGGGCCGGCGCCGAAGGCGAGCCTCGAGCAGGTCGCCGACCACATCGTGCGGCTGGTCGAGACCGCAGGACTCGATCATGTCGGCGTCGGATCCGACTATTTCGGCGGCGCTTCGCCGGTCGGCCTCGAGGACGTCAGCCGTTTTCCCCACCTGTTCGCCGAACTTGTGCGGCGCGGCTTCTCAGGGCGCGACCTCGAGAAGATGTCGTCGCGAAACATGCTCCGTGTGCTGCGGCAGGTCGAGGCGGCCGCCAAGCTGCTGCGGCAGAGCCGGCCGCCGGCGATCGGCCGGCTTGAAGACTATAGGGATCCCTGAGGCCGCCGTGGCGCTCGTCGACGCGACCCCGCCGAAAGTGGATGTCGGCCGCATGGCGCCGCGCGCGCGGGAGGCGAGCGAATTTCTTAAGGCGCTGGGGCACGAGTCGCGGCTGATGATCCTCTGCGATCTCCTCCATGGCGAAAAGTCGGTCGGCGAACTGGAGGCGCTGCTCGCGCGGCGTCAATCCAGCGTGTCGCAGCAATTGGCGCGCCTGAGGCTCGAGGGTCTGGTGTCGGCGCGGCGGGACGGAAAGACGATCTATTACTCGATCGCGAGCGACAAGGCGCGATCGATTATCGGCGCGCTCTACGAATTCGTTCTGCAAGCCGGGCGCGGCGTCATAGACGTTCGCCCTCAGTCCGCGCGCCTGAGGCCGCTCGCGCAAGCGCCGGCCACCGTCAGCGCAGCCGCGCCCCATAGCGCAATCGATGGCGCATGCTGGGGCGCGCGTCCGAACGCGACCGCCGCCAGCGCCGTTCCCAGGGACTGGCCGATCAACCGTCCGGTCGATTGCAGACCGGCGGCCCCGCCGCTGCGTTCGCGCGGCGCGCTGCCGATGATGAGCCGGTTATTGGGCGACTGGAAAAAGCCGAAGCCGAGGCCGCAGACGGCGAGCCGCCAGACGAGCGCGCCGGGGTCGGGATTGCCGATATTGAGGGCGACCAGGGCGAGGCCCGTTCCCATCACCAAGAGCCCGATGCTGCCGAGGACGCCGGGGATGAAACGATCGGCGAGACGCCCGGCGATCGGCGCGATCAGGGCTGTCCCGACCGGCCATGGCGTCAACAGAAGGCCGGTGGCGGCGGCGGAGTGGCCGAGCGTGTCCTCGAAGTAGAACGGCAGCGCCACCATGGCCAGGCTCTGCGCTCCGAACGAGGTGATCGAAGTCGCCAGCGACAGCGCAAACACCGGCCGGCGAAGCAGGTCGACCGGCAGCAGCGGCGCCGGCAGCTTGAGCTGCCGCCTGACCAGGACGAAGCCTATCGCCACGCCGAGCGCGATCTCGATCCACGCCAGGGACTGCGCTCCCGCCTGACCGATGCCGTTGATCCCGGCGATGAAGAGCCCGAAGGCGAGCGCATTGAGAACCACGCTGATCAGGTCGAGGCGCCCGGCCGCGCGGGGCGTGGCGGGAAGCGTCCGCGCCGCCATGATGAGCGCCAGCGCGCCGATCGGGACGTTGACGAGAAAAAGCCAATGCCAGGAGGCGACCGAGAGGATCGCCGCCGCGACGCTCGGGCTCGCGGCGCTGGCCACGGCGACCACCACCGCCATGTTGCCGACCCCCTGGCCGAGCCGCGAATGCGGATAAATGAACCGGATGAGCGCGATGTTGACGCTCATGATCCCGGCCGCGCCCAGACCCTGAACAAGGCGCGCGAGCGTCAGCACCGCGAAGGTCGGCGCGAGCGCGCAGGCGAGCGAAGCGACGGTGAAGATCGCGAGCCCCCACCAATAGACCCGCCGGTAGCCGAGCATGTCGCCGAGCGCGGCCAGCGGCAGGAGCGAGACGGTGACCGCGAGCTGGAACGCGTTGACGATCCAGATCGCGGTCTCGGGCTGAACCGCGAACTGGCGCGCCATCGTCGGCAGCGCGACCGTGACGATGTTGCCGTCGAGCACCGCCATGGTGATCGCCATGCCGAGGGTCGTGAACGCGAGGAGGCGCTGCGGGTTCGGGAGGCCGTCGTGGACGTCGGCCACGTGAGGAGCGGACATCGGTTCTGGGCGGTTCAAAGCGGACGGGCCTCTCCGCGCCCGCGTCGGGCCGCCTTCAGGCCGCCGTCCCCCACAAGTCATAGGCGTCGGAGCGGTCGATCTTCACCGTCACGATGTCGCCGGCGCGCAGCGGCCGGCGGGTCGCGATATGCACTGCGCCGTCGATCTGCGGCGCGTCGCCCTTGCTGCGGCCCTTCGCCTGGGGCGCGCCGCCCTCGTCGACGATGACTTCGAGGCGCTTGCCGACCTTGGCGGCGAGTTTCCTGGCGCTGATCGCCTGGGCGCGCTGCATGAAGCGCTTGTGCCGGCTCATCTTGATCGCGTCGGGCACGGGCTCGAGGCCGAGATCGTTGGCGACCGCGCCCTTGACGGGCTCGTACGGGAAGGCGCCGACACGATCGAGTTTCGCCTCGTCGAGCCAGTCGAGCAGGAAGGCGAAGTCGTCCTCGGTCTCGCCGGGAAAGCCGACGATGAAAGTCGAGCGGATGGTCAATTCCGGGCAGATCGCGCGCCAGGCGTGGATGCGCTCGAGCGTCTTCTCCTGGTTCGCCGGCCGCCGCATCGCCTTCAAGACCGCAGGCGAAGCGTGCTGGAACGGCACGTCGACATAGGGCAGCACGTTGCCGCCGTTCATGAGGGCAATCGCCGCGTCGACATGCGGATAGGGGTAGACATATTGCAGCCTGATCCAGGCGCCGAGCGTTCCCAATTCCCGCGTAAGGTCGAGAAAGCGCGCCGGCGTCTCCCGCCCGCGCCATTCGCTCGCGGAATATTTGAGATCGCGGCCGTAGGCGCTGGTGTCCTGGGCGATGACGATGAGCTCCTTGACGCCCGCCTTCACCAGCCGCTCGGCCTCGCGCAGGACGTCACCCGCCGGCCGTGAGCTAAGGTTGCCGCGCAGCGACGGGATGATGCAGAAGGTGCAGCGGTTGTCGCAGCCTTCGGCGATCTTGAGATAGGCGTAGTGGCGCGGCGTGAGCCGCACGCCTTCGCCGGGAATGAGATCCATGAACTTGTCGCGCGGCGCGGGCGCGGCCTCGCGCACCGCCGCCATCACGCTGTCGAATTCCTGCGGACCGGTGATCGCCGAAACATTGGGGAAAGCGTCGCGGATCGCCTCGGGCTTTGCGCCCATGCAGCCGGTGACGATCACCTTTCCGTTCTCGTTCATGGCTTCGCCGATCGCGGCGAGCGATTCCGCCTTCGCGCTGTCGAGAAAGCCGCAGGTGTTGACGATCACCGCGTCGGCGCCGGCGTGCGTGCGCGAAAGCTCGTAGCCTTCGGCGCGCAGCCGCGTGAGAATCCGCTCGCTGTCGACGAGCGCCTTCGGACAGCCGAGCGAAACGAAGGAGATGCGCGGAGCGGGGCGGGGCCCGGTATTGCCGATGTCGGTCACCGGCGTCGATTGGCACGGCGGCGCGGCGGCGGCAAGGCGCGATTACCCTCTCCCCTTGGGAGAGGGTAGGGTGAGGGGTCGCGCCGTAAGGCGCGCTGGCGCCGGCAAACCCCTCATCCGTCGCCTTCGGCGGTGCCTTCTCCCGCAAGGGGAGAAGGGGCTCGCGGCCGTCGGGAATGACGCGGGCTACAAATCCAGTTCCGGCCCCAGCGGCACGATGCCGGTCGGATTGATGCGCAGGTGGCTCGCGTAATAGTGATGCTTGATGTGGAAGAAGTCGGTCGTCTCGGCGACGCCCGGCCAGTGGTAGAGGTCGCTGAGATAGCGGCTGAGCGCCGGATACTCCCTGATCTCCCGCAAATTGCACTTGAAGTGGCCAAAATAGACGGGATCGAAGCGGATGAGGGTGGTGAACAGGCGCCAGTCCGCTTCCGTCAGCCGTTCGCCGCACAGAAACCGCTGGCCCGCGAGCCGCGCTCAAGCATGTCGAGCGTCTCGAACAGCGCCCGGAACGCCTCCTCGTAAGCCTCTTGCGTGGTGGCGAAGCCGGCGCGATAGACGCCGTTGTTCACGGTCGCGTAGATCCTGGCGTTGAGCGCGTCGATCTCTTGTCGGAGTTCGCCCGGATAATAGTCGCCTTCCGCCGCGCCGATCCCATCGAAGGCATGATTGAACATGCGGATGATCTCGGACGATTCGTTGTTGACGATCGTGCCCGTCTTTTTGTCCCACAGCACCGGCACGGTGACGCGGCCGCTATAGTCCGGCCGCGCCTTGACATAGAACTCGCGCAGCGCGCTCGCGCCGAAGACCGGGTCGGGAATGACGCCGCGGCCCTCGTCGAAGGTCCAGCCGCGGTCGCCGAGCAGCCAATGGACGACCGAGAGCGAGATCATGCCCTCGAGTCCCTTGAGCTTGCGGAAGATGAGCGTCCGGTGCGCCCACGGGCAGGCGAGCGACACGATGAGGTGGTAGCGGCCCGGTTCCGCCTTGAACCCGCCGACGCCGCTCGGCCCCGCTTCGCCGCTTGCCGTCACCCAGTTGCGGAACGGCGCGTCGGGCCGGACGAAGTGGCCCGTCCTGTCGTGCGGAAACTCGCTCTCCGCGCGCCATGTTCCCTTCAGGAATTCGCCCATGGACCCGCTCCTAGACGCGCCCCATAACCGGAATCAGCGCGCCGGTGATCGCCTTCGCTTCGTCCGACGCCAGGAACAGCATCACCGCGGCGAGATCGGCGGGCGCGACCCAGCGGGCGAAATCCGCTTTCGGCATGTCGTGGCGATTGCCGGGCGTGTCGATGATCGACGGCAGCACCGCGTTGACCGTCACCCCCTTCTGCTTCAATTCCTCGGCCAGGCTCTCGGTGAGCCTGTGCACCGCCGATTTGCTGGCGGCATACGGGCCGAATCCCGACGCGGCGTGCAAGGCCGACTGCGCCCCGACATTGACGATGCGGCCTGCCCCGCTCTCGATCAGATAGGGCAGCGCGGCGCGGCAGGCGTTGAGCGCCGTCGTCAGGTTCAGCTCGTACATGCGCTCCCAGCTCTCGTCCTTGCCGCCTTCGACCGTTTCCCATTGAAAGCCGCCGGCGATATTGAGCAGGGCGTCGAGCCCGCCGAATTTCGCTTTTACGTCGGCCATGGCTTTCGTCGCCACGTCGGCTGATGACAGGTCCAGTCCGCCGATCAAGAGCGCGTTCGGCCCGAGGCGCCCGGTCATCCCCTCCGGCGGGCCCGGGGCGTGATCGAGCACGGCGACGGCGGCGCCGCGCGCGGCCGCGACCTCCGCGACCACGCGCCCCAATGCGCCAAACCCGCCGGTGACGACGATCGTCTTGCCCTGCATCTTGGCCTCGCTTGGTGACGGGCGGCTGCGACGGCGCTGACGCCAATCGCGCAATCGACGAGACACTAGCGACGGCGACGGGAATCATCAATCGGCGATGCCGACGACGACGGCCAGCATGTGGTTGAGCGCGATCCGCTTGCTCATCCAGGCGTCCTGCAATTGGATGTGCGCGCTTGGCTCCCCGTCGACCTCGTCCTGAGCCGGCGGTGCAGCCGCCGTGTCGAAGGGCGGTCCAGTGTATGCCCATCCGCGCCGCCTCCTGGACCGTCCTTCGAGATGCGCCTCCGGCGCTCCTAAGGACGCGGCGAGGCGGAGCCATGCGGCTCGAACATGGACCTGGTCGCCGGCGCGAGGATTGAGGCAACATTGCGAAAGCCCCTGTACGGACAATTATTCTCCCTGTTCAAGCAATTATTCTCCCTGTTCCCGAGCGAAAACATCGCTGTTCGGCGCGGAGAATTGTGGCGCCGGCGTCGCCCGAAGCCGATGCAAGGAGCGCATGGTTTCTCGATCTCGCCGCAATCGCCGCTTCGCGACGACGTGCCGATAAGGCGGAGATACAAGCGCCGCGCGCCGCCGATCTCCATCGTTGGCGCGACCCCCGCTCCGCGCGCCGCCGCCAGCGGCTACGCCGCTTTTTCCGCCGGCGCCCTGCCGGCTTTGAGTTCGTTCAGCGCCCCCGCGCGCGTCTTCGCCGCCTCCGTCGCGCTCGCCTCTTTGACGTGTCCGTAGCCGCGGATCGTTTGGTATGCCCCGACGACGTGCACGGCCGCCGCGTGGGACGCCGGCGTAAGCCGCTGCACGAGATCGGCGACGTCGGCTTCGAATTCCGCGATGAGTCGCCTTTCGAGCTTGCGCTCGTCGCTGTTCCGGAACGGATCAAGCCACGTGCCGCGCAGGCCCTTGAGCCGCGCCATGATCCGGAACGCGGTCATCGCCCACGGACCGGCCTCGCCCTTCTTGATCCGTCCGGTCGCCGGATCGGGCCGCGCGAACGGCCAGGCGCCGAGATGGAAATGCAGCCGGTACGAGCCTTCGAACTCGCGCGCCAGCGACTGGGCGAATTCCGGCGCCGAGAACAGGCGCGCGACCTCCCACTCGTCCTTGACCGCCAGCAGCTTGTGATAGGCGTGCGCGGTCGCCGTGGTCAGCGCCTCGCCGAGCCCGGCATTCGACTCGGCCGCCCGCACCCGTTCGACCAGCGCCGAATAACGGTCAGCGTAAGCCGCATCGCGATAGTCGGTGAGATGCGCCATGCGGCGGGCAATGAGGGCGTCGAGCGGCGGCGGCGCGTCCGCCGGCTCGTCGAAACCGACCAGCGTTTCGACGCTCACCGGATCATGCGCCGCGCGCCGGCCCCAATCGAATGCCTGCTTGTTGGCCTCGATCGCGACCCCGTTGAGCTCGATCGCGCGTTCGATCGCCGCGCGGCGGATCGGAACGAGCCCCTTCTGCCAGGCCGCGCCGAGCATGAACATGTTGGAGGCGATCGGATCGCCGAGCAGCGAGGTTGCGAGCCGCTGCGCATCGAGGATGAGCGCCTTGTCGCCAAGCGCGTTTTTCAACCGCTCGATCAGGTCATCCTTGTCGACGCTCCAGTTCGGATTGCGGGCGAAGTCGGCGGTCGGCGTAAGATCGGCGGAGATCACCGCGCCGGTCTTGCCGCGCCTGAGCTTCGAGACCGCTTCGTCGCCCGCGGCGACGATGAGGTCGCAGCCGATCAGCGCATCGGCCTCGCCCGCGGCGATCCGGGTCGCATGCAGCGCGTTTCCCTCGCGGGCGATGCGCACATGCGCGGTCACGGCGCCGTATTTCTGGCTCAAGCCCGTCAGATCGAGATTGGTGCTGAAGAGCCCGTCGAGATAGGCGGCGATGGCGATCGTCTGGCTCACGGTGACGACGCCGGAGCCGCCGATCCCCGCCACCAGGACGCTATAGCGCTCGCCGATATCGGGCAGGGCCGGCTCGGGAATCGGCGGCAGGTAGTGGTTCAACGGCGCCGTCGCCTCGGGCTTGCGCAAGCGTCCGCCGTGGACGGTCACGAAGCTCGGGCAGAAGCCCTCGACACAGGAGAAATCCTTGTTGCAGCTCGATTGATTGATCCGCCGCTTGCGCCCAAATTCGGTCTCGAGCGGCTCGATCGCCATGCAGTTGGAGACCCGCCCGCAATCGCCGCAACCTTCGCAGACTTCGGCGTTGATGAACGTGCGTTTGGGGGGATCCGCCCATTTGCCGCGCTTGCGTAACCGCCGCCGCTCCGTCGCGCATGGCTGATCGTAGAGGATGACCGAGACGCCCTTGAATTGGCGAAATTCGCGCTGCGTCTCGTCCATCGTGTCGCGATGGCGAAGGGTGACGCCGGGCGGCAGCGGCACGCCGGCGTAGCGCTCCGGCTCATCGGCCACCAGCGCCATTTTCTTCACCCCCTCGGCGGCGAGCTCGGCGAGGATCTGGACCGGCGTCATGCCGCCTTCGATCGGCTGTCCCCCGGTCATCGAGACGAAGCCGTTGAACAGGATCTTGTAAGTGATCGGCACGTCGGCGGCGATCGCCTGACGGATCGCGAGCGAGCCCGAATGGGCGTAGGTGCCGTCGCCGATGTTGGCGAATACGTGGTCCTGGCGGGTGAACGGCTGTTGGCCGAGCCACATCGTTCCTTCGCCGCCCATATGCGAGGCGGTCGCGGTCTGCTGGGGGTTGACCAGCGTCGCCATCCAATGACAGCCGATCCCGGCGAGCGCCCGGCTGCCCTCGGGCACTGGGGTCGAGCGGTTGTGCGGGCACCCGGCGCAAAAGCCCGGACTGCGCATCGGCGCCGGCCGGTTGCTGAGCGCCCCGCCGGGCGTCGTCTCTGGCGCGCTCAGCCCGCAGTTCGGATCGCGGCGGGAAAGCGCCTTGACCAGAACCGCGGCGATGAGTTCGGGCGAGATCTCGCCGTGGTTGGGAATCGCGGGGCGCCCTGCAACGGATCGAACGCCGGCCCATCGAAATATTTGCCGACGATGCGCGGCGCGCGCGGTTGGCCGTAAAGGATCGACCGTATCTGGTCCTCGAGGAGGGGCCGTTTTTCCTCGACGACGACGATGAGGTCAAGGCCGCGGGCAAAGTCGCGGACGATGACGGAATCGAGCGGCCACACCATGCCGATCTTGAGCAGGCGGACGCCGAGCGAAGCGCCATGGTCGGCGAGGCCGAGATTGCCAAGCGCCTGCAACAGGTCCTGCCAGGCCTTGCCGGCGGCGACCACGCCGATCCTCGCCTCCGCGCCGTCGCCGATGATGCGATTGAGGCCGTTCGCGCGCGCATAGGCGAGCGCGGCCGGCAGCTTGTGATTGTAGAGCCGCTCCTCCTGCGCGACCGGCGCGTCGATCGTTCGCGCGCCCAAGCCCCCCGGCGGATTGCTCGGCCGTTCGGGAACGACGATTTCAGGCGAATCGGGGCCGACATAGACCGTGCCGCCGCCCTCGGCGACGTCGGTGACGATCTTCATGCCGACCCAGCAACCGGAAAAGCGCGACATGGCGATGCCGTGCAGACCGTAGTCGATCAGTTCCTGGGTATTCGACGGATAGATCACCGGCATGCCGACGGCGATGAACGAGGTGTCGGAGAAATTGACCGCGGTCGAGGACTTGGCGCCGTGATCGTCGCCGGCGAGCGCGATCGCGCCCCCCTTGGGCGATGCGCCGGTGAAATTCGCGTGGCGCAACGCGTCGCCCGAGCGGTCGACGCCCGGCCCCTTGCCGTACCAGATGCCGAACACGCCATCGACGGTCGCGCCGGGAAAGCTGTTGAGATATTGCGCGCCCCAGATCGCCGTCGCGGCCAGATCCTCGTTGAGGCCAGGGCGGAAGACGATGTTGTGGCTCTTAAGCAGCGGCCCGGCGCGCCAGAGCTCGATGTCGTAGCGCCCGAGCGGCGAGCCGCGATAACCGGAAATATATCCGCCTGTGTTGAGGCCCTGGGCGGCGTCGCGCAGCCGCTGCTGGATCGGCAGGCGGACGAGCGCCTGCATGCCGGTCATGTACAGCCAGCCCTCGGGCGCTTCGTAGCGGGAGTCGAGCGTCGCCTCCGGCCGGGCGAGGGCGACATTCATGAAGCCATTCCTCCGCGCGTCGACGGTCACGCGCCTTGCCCCGGCGCGCCGCCGAGGCGAGCGAGATAGGCGGGAAACGCGGCGTCGAACTCCGGAAAGTAACGCCGAATGACCCGCGTGTCGAACGCGCCGAGGATCGACTCCTTCGGCTCGCGGTCGAGGAGAAACCGCATCGCCGCCTCGACGCCATGCGCTGGGTTGGCGCCGAGCTTGGCCCAGCGCGCGGCGTCGTCGGCGTCCATGGTCACCTGATGCCGACTTTCGCCACGCGCGTCGCGTACGACGACATCGAATGTCAGCGCGTGAGCCGGGTCGGGCGTGATCAATATCGCGTGTTCACTCATCGATGGCACGTTGGGGTTGGGAACAAGAGTCGCCTTACGGAGTTTAATACCACGGTTGCGACGGGATATGGCGGCAGGGACAATGAACGAAAAAACGGCCACACCGCGACCACGCTATCGCCCAGAATTTTGCCTAGGTGCGGCAAGGGGCGTCAGGAGTTGCGAGTGTATTCTTTGAGCGCGCCGACCTTCACCGGCGCGACAGTGGATGATGTGGAGGCTCTTGACGGCGAGGCGCTCGCTCTCTTTCTCGACGTCGACGGCACGCTCATCGATTTGGCCGCGCGGCCGACTGACGTCGTCGTCCCCTCCGGGCTCGTTGATACGCTAGCCAGGGTGGAACGCAAGCTCGCCGGCGCGCTCGCATTCATCAGCGGTCGGGCGATCTCCGACCTCGATCGCCTGTTCAAGCCTTTGCGGCTTCGCGCGAGCGGCGTGCACGGCGCAGAGATGCGTTTCGACCCCGGGCGGCGGGCGGAGTCGACGCCCGCAGCGACTGAGTTGCCCCGTTCGCTTCGGACGGCGTTGACGCGCGTGGTCGCGGCGTTCCCGGGCGCGTTCGTCGAAGACAAGCGCTTCAGTCTGGTTGTTCACTATCGGATGGCGCCGTTGGCGGAAAGACCTCTGCACGAGGCCGTCGCGCGGGTCATCGATTCGGCGAAAACGACTGCAATAGAGGTCGTCGATGGGCATTGCGCGATCGAATTGAAGGCGCCCGGCTTCGACAAGGGCGGCGCAATCGCGGCTTTTCTCGCCACGTCGGCGTTTCGCGACCGGACGCCGGTTTTTGTCGGCGACGACGCGTCCGACGAAAGCGGCTTCGCGCTCGTCGCCGCGCGTGGCGGCTACGCTTATTCGGTCGGCCGGAAACGGTGGGGAACGATCGGCGTTTTCCCCGAGCCGAAGGCGGTCCGCGAGTGGCTCGCCGAGTTCGCCGAGCGCCGCGACGACGCATGACCGGACGCCTGCAAACCAAGAGCCAGAACCTCGATCTGGCGCTGATCGGCAATTCCTGCACGGCGGCCCTCGTCGACCGCAACGCCCGCATCGTCTGGTGGTGCTTCCCCTATTTCGATTCTGACCCGGTGTTCTCGCGACTTCTCGCCGACGACGAGGAGAAAGGGTTCTGCGAAGTCGCGCTGACCGACCTTGCGGAGACCGAATCGCGCTACGTGCGCAACACCGCGATCGTCGAGACAATCCTGACCGACGCCCACGGCGCCAAAGTGCGCATTTGTGATTTTGCGCCGCGCTTCCAGCGATTCGAGCGCGAGTACCGGCCGCCGCAGATCGTCCGCAGAATCGAACCGCTTGCCGGCCTGCCGCGCATAACGATCCGCGTCAAGCCGACCCACAATTACGGGCAGCCGACGAAGAACATCGTCATTGGCTCGAATCACATCCGCTATATCGGCGCGACGCAGGTCCTCCGTCTGACGTCCGACGCGCCGCTGTCTTATATCGACAAGGAGATCGCGTTTCCGCTCACCCGGCCGGTGAACCTCATCTTCGGCCAGGACGACCCGTTTCTCAGCGCCATCGACACGACCAGCCGGGAATTTCTCGACCGCACGCATGAGCATTGGCTTACCTGGGTGCGCAATCTCGCCGTTCCGTTCGAGTGGCAATCGGCGGTGGTGCGCGCCGCGATCACCCTCAAGATGTGCAGTTTCATGGAGACCGGCGCGATCATCGCCGCCCATACCACTTCGATTCCGGAAGCGCCGTCGTCGAAGCGAAACTGGGACTACCGCTACTGCTGGCTGCGAGACGCCTATTTCGTCGTCGACGCGCTGAACCGGCTCGGCGTCACCCAGACAATGGAATCCTACATCAATTACATCACCACCATCGCGATCGACGGCAAGGACATGAGCCCGGTTCACAGCATCGTACCGTTCTCATCGCTGGAAGAGACGATCGCGCCCGATCTCAAGGGCTTTCTCGGTTCCGGTCCGGTCCGCGTCGGCAACCAGGCCGCGGACCAGATTCAGAACGACGTCTATGGCAGCGTCGTGCTCGCCGCGACCCAGATGTTTGTCGATGAACGCTTGCCGATAATGGGTGACGAGCCGCTGTTTCGCCGTCTTGAGCCATTGGGCGAATACGCGTTGGCGCGGGCGTTCGAGCCCGATGCGGGCTTGTGGGAATATCGGACGCGTTCGCAAGCCCATACCTACTCCGCGGCGATGTGCTGGGCGGCCTGCGACCGGTTGGCGGGCATCGCCCGCCGGCTCAACATCGCCGACCGGGCCAAATATTGGGCGAGCAACGCCCGACCCCTCCGCGAGCGGATCCTGGCTGCGGCCTGGGACGAAAAGCGCGGCGCGCTGACCGGCGCGTTCGGCGCGCCTGCTCTCGACGCAAGCGTACTTCTGTTCGCAGAGCTCGGACTTCTCTCGGCGAGCGACGATCGCTTCATCAAAAGCTGCGACACGATTGGCCGCGATCTCATGCGGAATGGTCGAATAATGCGCTACACCGCGCCCGATGATTTCGGCGCGCCGGAAACAGCCTTTCTCGCATGCAACTTTTGGTACGCTGACGCGTTAAGCCAGATCGGACGCGCTGCCGAAGCGCGGGAGTTGTTCGAGTCCATCCTCGCGAGCCGCAACGCCTACGGGTTGCTGTCGGAGGACATCCATCCGGAGACCAAAGAGCTATGGGGGAATTTGCCGCAGACATACTCGATGGCCGGAATCATCAACACCGCGACGAGGCTGTCGTCGAGTTGGGAGGAGGCATGGGCCCGAGACTGATCATCGTTTCCAATCGCGTCGCGGTTCCCGACACCCCGCGTGCGCCGCTCGCCGGCGGGATGGCGGTCGCGGTCAAGGCGGCGCTCAAAAATCGCCGCGGCATGTGGTTCGGCTGGAGCGGCAAGGTGACGGAGGAGGAGACGGCCGGCGAATCGCAGGCGGTCGAGGTCAACAAGATCAATTATGTGCTCGTCGACCTGTCGAAGAACGACATCCAGGAATATTACAACGGCCTCGCCAACAGCGTGCTCTGGCCGATCCTTCACTACCGCGTCGACTTGCAGGAATATTCCCGCGCCGACGCCAGCGGCTACCTGCGGGTCAATCGCATGTTCGCCGATCGTCTGAGCCCGCTGCTCAGGGAGGACGATGTCGTATGGGTCCACGACTACCATTTGATGGTGCTCGGCCGCGAACTCAGGTCGCGCGGCCACAAGAACACGATCGGGTTCTTCCTCCACACGCCCTGCGCGCCGCCCGACATCCTTCAGGCGCTACCTCATCACCGCACGATTCTGGGCGGCCTCGCCCATTATGACCTCGTCGGCTTCCAGACCGAGAACGACCGCGACAATTTCGCCCATTATCTCGTCTCGCAGGGCGCGACGCAGACCCGGACGGGCTACGAATTCGAAGGCCAGAAGGTGCGAACTCGGCGCGTTCCCGGTCAGCATCGAAACCAAGGCCTATATGCGGCTTGCACGCAACGCCGGGCGCTCGGCGATGGTGTCGCTGGTGCGCGAGAGCCTCAGCGGCAACCGCCTCGTTCTCGGCGTCGACCGGCTCGATTATTCGAAAGGCATCCCCGACCGCATCAAGGCGTTCGAGCGGCTGCTCGAGAACAGCCCCGAATGGCGCGGCAAAGTGACGCTGTTGCAGGTCACGCCGAAGAGCCGCTCCGAGATCAGGCAATATGGCGAGATCGAAACCGAGGTGACCGGCCTCATCGGTAAGGTCAACGGCCGTTTCGGCGACGCCGCCTGGACGCCGATCCGCTACGTCAACAAGTCTTATTCGCGCACCGTTCTCGCCGGCCTTTATCGTGCGGCCGATGTCGGCATGGTCACGCCGCTGCGCGATGGGATGAATCTCGTCGCCAAGGAGTATCTCGCCGCACAGAACCCGGACGATCCCGGCGTGCTGGTGCTGTCGCAATTCGCCGGCGCTGCGAAGGAGCTCGACGGGGCGCTGATTGTCAATCCGCATGAGACCGACGCGGTCGCTGCCGCGCTGAAGCGCGCATTGGAGATGCCCTTGGAAGAGCGCCGCGAGCGCCACGCGCCGATGCTCGTCCATCTGTCGGAAAACGACATCAAGCGATGGGCCGAAGACTATCTGGCGGCCCTCGTTGGTCCTCAGCCGGCGCGCAGTCTCATTGCCGGCATCCGCGCGCTGTTCAGCGGCTCGTCGGACCAGGCGCCTCTCGCGCTGCGGTAGTTGGCTCAACAGACGCCGTCATTGCGAGGAGCGTCAGCGACGAAGCAATCCATCCAACGACGGTAGGCGAGATTTTGGCGCCGCCCCTTCAAGGCGCAAGATGGTCCACGAACAAGCGGAGGGGGATGGATTGCTTCGCTTCGCTCGCAATGACGGGTTTGTTCCCCGTTCAGTACTTCTGGATGCCGACCCACTGCTGGTCGGAATAGCGTTCCCCGGCGGCGAAGCCGAGCGGCAGCGCCCGCTCGAGTTCGGCAAGCTGCGCTTCGCTCAGGTCGATCCCGGCCGCGGCGGCGCAGTCTTCGAGGTGCGCCGCGGTCCTTGTGCCTGGAATGGGTACGACGTGGGCCGCGCTCGCGAGCGTCCAGGCGATCGCGAGCGTCGCCGGCTTCACGCCCCAGGTCGCGGCGAGCTTGATATAGGCGTCGAGCCTGTCGCGATTGCGTCGCCAGTTGAGACCCTGGAAGCGAGGATTGAGGTGGCGGAAATCCTTGTCCGCGAAGGTCTCGACATCCTGTAGGGAACCGCTCAGGTAGCCGCGGCCGAGCGGCGAGAACGCGACCAGAAGCGCGCCCGCTTCGGCGCACGCCTGGATGAGGCCGAGTTCGGGATTGCGCGTCCATAGCGAATATTCCGACTGCACCGCTGCGATCGGGTGCACCGCGGCGGCGCGCCTCAGGGTGTCCGGCGCGACTTCGGAGAGGCCGATCGCGCCGATCGCGCCTGCTTTGACCAGCCGGCCCAGTTCGCCGACCGTGTCCTCGATCGGGATCGCCTTGTCGACCCGATGCACATAGTAGAGATCGATGTGTTCGACCTTGAGCCGCTCCATCGACCCCTTCAGCGCCTCGCCTATGTGGGCGGCGCTGTTGTCGAGGAAGCGCGCGCCGTCCTCGCGGCGGCGGATCGCGAACTTGGTCGCCAGCGTCACCTTGCGCCGGCGCGACGGGTCCTCGGCGAGGAACTTGCCGATCAGCCGCTCGCATAAGCCCTCGCCGTATACGTTTGCGGTGTCCCAGAAATCGACGCCGAGGTCGAGCGCGCGCGCCAGCGTACGCAGGCTTTCAGCTTCGTCGGTCGGCCCGTAGAAGCCGCCGAAGCTCATGGCGCCGAAGCCGACTGCCGACACCTCGCCGTTTCGCCAAACGCGCCGCCGCATCGCCTTGGAACCTTCGCTTGTGGGGGAAATCCCGGCGTTCCTTTGCGGGACGCCGCTGCGCCGCGTCAAGCCGCCCGACTCAGCCCGCTTCGATGAGCCGCGCCGCCTCGTCGCGCTCGAACAGGTAGAGCAGGAGCCTCAGGCCCCGGTTCTCCTCGCCCGTCAGCCGCTCGCTGCGCTTGAGCGCGGCTTGAGCCTCCTCGCGCGCCCGCGCCAGCAGGCCGCCGTGGATGTCGAGCCGGGCGAAGCGGAAGCCCGGCGCGCCGGCCTGCCGCGCTCCGAGCACGTCGCCCTCGCCGCGTAGCCTCAAATCCTCCTCGGCGATGCGGAACCCGTCCTCGGTCTCGCGCAAGGTCTCGAGCCTTGTCCGCGCCGCTTCGCCGAGCGGCCCCTTATAGACGAGCAGGCACGACGAGTGTCCTGCGCCGCGCCCGACCCGGCCGCGCAACTGGTGCAATTGCGCCAGTCCGAACCGTTCGGCGTGCTCGACGATCATGATCGTCGCCTCAGGCACGTCGACGCCGACCTCGACCACCGTGGTCGCGACCAGGATCGCCGTCTGCCCGCGCTCGAATCGCTCCATCGCCGCGTCCCGCTCGGGACCGGCCATCTTGCCATGCATCAGTCCGACAGCGCGGCCGAACATCGCGCCAAGCGCGCTCGCGCGCTCCTCGGCCGCCGCCACGTCGAGGGTCTCGCTCTCCTCCACCAGCGGGCAAATCCAATAGGCGCGCGCCCCCGCGGCGGTAGCCTGCCCGAGGCGCGTGACCACCTCGCCGAGCCGTTCGATCGGTAGGACGCGGGTGTCGACCGGCTGGCGCCCAGGCGGCTTTTCGCGCAGTGCGGAGACATCCATGTCGCCGAAATAGGCGAGCACCAGCGAACGCGGGATCGGGGTCGCGGTCATCACCAAGAGATCGACGGCCGCGCCCTTGGAGGCGAGAGCCAGTCGCTGGCGGACGCCGAATCGATGCTGCTCGTCGACCACCGCAAGCCCAAGATCGGCGAAAGCGACGCTCTCCTGGATGAGCGCATGGGTGCCAACGGCGATGTCGATTGCGCCCTCCGCCAGCGCGGCGAGCGCGGCGCGTCGGGCAGGCGCCCGGTCGCGTCCGGTGATGAGTTTGATGCGCAAGCCGATCTGTGCGGCGAGCGGCGCCATCCTTTCGTAGTGCTGGCGGGCGAGGATTTCGGTCGGCGCCATCATCGCCGCCTGCCGTCCGGCTTCGACCACGTCGGCCATCGCCATCAGCGCGACCACGGTCTTGCCCGATCCGACGTCGCCCTGCAGCAACCTGAGCATGCGCTTCTCGGCCTGAAGATCGGCGCGGATATCGTCAATCGCCTGTCTTTGCGCTTTGGTCAGCGCAAACGGCAGCGCGGCCTCGAGCCGGCGCGCCAGCGCGCCTTCGGCCCGGTGCGCCCGGCCCGGAATGGCGCGCAGGCGCGCGCGCATGAGGAGGAGCGCGAGCTGATTGGCGAGCAGTTCGTCATAGGCGAGGCGGGTCGCCGCCGGACCGGCCGGGTCGATGTCCTCGGGGCTCGACGGGTGATGCATCGCGCCGAACGCCTCGGCGAACGAAGGCAGGTTCAGCCGGCTCATGGTCTGGTCGGCGATCCATTCCGGCAGCCGTGGCAGGCGGTTGAGCGCAGCCTCGGCGGCGCGGGCGACGGTGCGCGGGTAGAGGCCTTCGGTCAGCCCGTAGACCGGCTCGACCGACGGCAGGCGGGCGAGCTCCTCGGCGTCCATCACCCGGTCGGGATGGACGATCTGCCGCCGGCCGTCCCAAAGCTCGAGCTTGCCCGAGATCCAGCGCCGGGCGCCGATCGGCAGCTTGGAGCGCACCCATTCGGGGTTGGCGAGGAAGAAAACCAGTTCGACGTCCCCGGTGTCGTCCTCGACCAGCACCTTGAACGGCGCCCGCGAGCGCGCGTTCGGCGGCCCGCGATGCTCTGTCACCGTCGCCTCGATGGTGACGATCGTATCAGGAACCGCGTCTCGGATTTTCGGCCGCGCGCGCCGGTCGACGGTCGCCTGCGGCAGGTGGAAGAGGACGTCGATGACCCGCGAGCCTTGCGGCTTATCGAGCAGCCGATCGAACAGTTTCGCGTTCTTCGGCCCGATCCCGGGCAGCGAGCCGGCGGGCGCGAACATGGGATCGAGAAGGGACGGACGCACAAGCGCCCTCTAAACGCGCTCGTTGAGCGCGGCAAGCTGGGTCGGCCTCGAGAGGCTCGGTCCTTCAGGCTGGAATGACGAGGAAACCCGCGCGCGGGAAATGGACCACGATCTCGCCGACCCGCTCGTCGACGCGCCCGATCGCGATGTGCTGCGCCGAGAGGGACACGATCTCGCCGAAAACTTCGACTTTCCCATAGTCGTCGGGCACGACAACCACCTTGTCGCCGACCTTGCGGCCGTTGGGATCGTCAGGATCGTTCTCGGCGACCGTTTCCGGGCTTGCTTTCGCCGCGATGGCGAGAGCCTCCTCGGGCCGCATTTCCTCGCGTCGCCCGCGCCCGACCGCACCCATGCGGCTTTCCCATTCCGCGACGCGTTTGAGGCCGGCGAAGATTTCGATCAAGTCCCGCGACTGCCTGATCCTCCGCCGACCCGAGGCTCGACCGTATGTACCAGACGTTCATGTAAGCGCTGACGTCGGCAAGGCTGAAATCGCCAAGGAGCCACGTCCGCCCGTCGCCGAGTTGCGCCTCGATCCAGCCGAGGTAGGCGCGCATTTGATCGCGCATTTGCGGAATCGCCGCCCTCATCTTCGCGACGTTGAACGTCGCGCCCCTCAACAGGCTGCGGTCATCGATGAACTCCTGCGGAACCTTTGTGGCCGAGGGCGCCGAAGACGAGATTGACCGCGCTTTGAAACAATGGGCGATCGGTCCACATGCCGAGCGCCCAAGGGACGCCGGCGTTGCCGGACGGAAACAGGGTCGGCGACGGAAACCGGCGCTCGATCTCGCGGATGATGATCTGAGTGTCGCAGAACACGTCCGCGCCGATCTGCATCACCGGCGTGCGGCGGTAGCCTCCGGTCAGCGGCATCAAATCCGGTTTCGGCATGATGCGCGGAATGCGCACCGACGCCCACGAGAGTCCCTTG
The DNA here is from genome assembly GCA_963767245.1 of uncultured Alphaproteobacteria bacterium. Lineage (GTDB taxonomy): Bacteria > Pseudomonadota > Alphaproteobacteria > Rhizobiales > Beijerinckiaceae > Roseiarcus. The sequence goes on along the minus strand of CAVYDG010000014.1, from coordinate 111,893 downwards.
AAGCCGAAGATCGTCCGGATTTTCTCCGAGAACGGCGACGCGTCGAAATGATGCAGAATGATGGGATACGCCATGCCTCAGGCCGCGGCGCGCGCCGGCCGCGGATCGCAGTCGCCCACGCCCCTGGCCGGCCTAGCGCCGGAACGCGCCGCCGCCATGGTAGCCGCCACCGCTGCGATACCCGCCATGATAGCCGCCGCCGCCGCGATAGCCACCGTGATAACCGCCACCGTAGTAGCGGCCGCCGGCGTAGCCTGCGCGGCGATAGACGCCGCCGCGATAGACGCCGCCGCTATAATAGCCGGTGCGGTAGCCGTACCCGCCGCCGTAATAACCCCCACCCCCGTAGTAGCCGCCGCCATAATAGGGATAGCCGTAGCCATAACCATAGCCGACGGCAGGGGCGACGTAACCGCCGTTGCTATAGACGCCCGTGTCGTAGCAACCCGCGAGCGAGAGGCCGAGCCCGGCGATGAGCGCGCTAATAAGAACCCGTCTGCGAACCATGTCCCCGTCCTTTGCATAGCCAACGCGGCCCGCTCAGCCCATGATAGAGCTTAAACCGGTCGACCCTCCCGGTCGAGCGTTACCGCCAAGCGGCCGAATGGGCTTTACGCCTTGGTAAACCTCAACGCGCAGGCGCGCCGTTCGTTGCGCATGCCTGAGCCGCTATGGGCGTCGAAATGGACGGTGGCGGTGTAACGGATCGGCGATCCCGCGCGTTCGTGGTAGAGCGTCATCTCCTCCGGCCCCGTCCTTCCGACCATTGTCAACGTGGCTTGGCCGTCCGGACGGATGCGTCCACTCAGGCTCCCCATCCCCGAGGTGGTCGGTGACTGATAGTGGCCGGAGAGCACGCCGCCGGACACCTCGGCGGAAAACCGCCAGTTGTAGCCCCTCACGTCGCCGACATCCGGACAGTCGACCTCGACGTTCCACATCCCGTCGAACGGCCCTGCGCCAGCGGCGAACCCGCGTCCCGCAGGCAACAGCGGCAAGGCGAGGCCGAACGCCGCCGCCGCGATCATCGACTTCTTCCTCATTCTCAGGCCTCTTCGTGGCGCCGCCGACGCGGCGATGCTATGCCGAGGAGGAACCAACCGCCAGCGCTAGACGCGCGGCGCCTGGGGGACCCATGTCGCTTATCGACCGCATCAACGCCAACCCGCTGCCGTTCGCAAAATTGCTCGGGATCGAATTCATCAACGTCGAAGAAGACGCCCTTTCGGCGCGAATGGCAATCCGGCCGGAGCTTTGCACGCTTGGCGACGTCGGCCATGGCGGGGCGATCATGAGCTTCGCCGACACCCTCGGCGCCGCCGCGGCCTTCGTCACCCTTCCGCCGGAGGCGAAGGGAACGACGACGGTCGAGAGCAAGACCAATTTCGTCGCGGCCGCTCCAGCCGGCGCGACCGTCATCGGCCGCACCTCGCTCGTTCATCGCGGCAAGAGAACCTCGATCTGGCAGACGCTGGTCGCAACCGAGGACGGCAAGCTCGTCGCGCTGACGGTGCAGACCCAGATGAGCCTGTGAGGAGAATGCCTTGACAAAATCAGAAGTCCGCACTATGTGCTTTTTGAAATGCGGAATCGATGCGCGGCCTGCCCAGCTGCGGAAAAGGACGAATCACGACTTGTGGTATGGACAGCTTCGGGCAGCGTGGGAAGCAGACCTGGTGGGATCGGTCGTAAGTCATTGAAAAGTCACGAATCCGGGAAACGGATTGAAATGGAATGAAATGAAGTGAAGCCGAAGGGAAGCCCTGGGGAAGCTTTGCCCTTCAATGGCTTTCCGCCTGCTTCCGCCTTGTTCAATTGGCGAAGCCGGACTTGTCGTTCCCCGCGCCGCCTCCCGCCCGGCTAGGCGCGCTCAAGATGGCGCTGCAGCCGCCATTCGCCCCGCGGATCAAGTCCGGGGGAAGCGGCGGCTCATTCGGCGGCCGCCCGCGCCAGCGCAACGAACCCCCCGACGTCGACCTCTTCCGCCCGCATGGTCGGTTCGATCCCGGCGGCGGCGAGGAGCGCTTGAAGGTCGAGGCGGCGGGCGGCGGCGAAGGCTTTCAGCGACTGGCGCAGCATCTTGCGCCGCTGGCCGAATGCGGCCTGGGTCAAGGCCGAGAGGGTCGCCGCGTCGCATGGCTCGGGGCGTTGGCGCGGGATCAACTCGATGAGGCTCGAGGTGACCTTCGGCGCGGGAGTAAAGGCGGCGGGCGCGACGTCGAACAGGATCCGCGCCTCCGTCCGCCATCCGGCGAGCACTGCGAGCCGGCCGTAGTCGGCGCGCTCGGCCGGGGTCGCGACGATGCGGCGCGCGACCTCGCGCTGGAACATGAGGGTCAGCCGGTCGTAGAACGGCGGCCACGGCTCCGCCTCGAGCCAGCCCGCGAGGAGCGGAGTGGCGATGTTATAGGGCAGGTTGGCCGCGATCCTCAGGCGAGCGCCGCCAGCCTTGGCGGTGAGCGTCGCCGGCGCGACATCGAGCGCGTCGCCCTCGATGACCTCGAGCCGCCCTGGCCAGTGCGCGCCGATTTCGGCCAGCGCGCCGAGAGCGCGCGCGTCGCGCTCGATCGCGATCACCTTCCGCGCCCCCTCCAAGATGAGCGCGCGCGTCAGGCCGCCGGGACCCGGTCCAACCTCGACCACGGCGACGCCTTCGAGCGGCCCGGCGGCGCGGGCGATTTTGCGGGTCAGGTTGAGATCGAACAGGAAGTTCTGGCCGAGCGCCTTGCGGGCCTCAAGCCCGTGCGCCGCCACCACCTCGCGCAGCGGCGGCAATCCGTCCTCGGCGAGGCTCATCGCGTCAGTAAGTCTGCGAGCCGGATCGCAGCGATGAGGCTCGCCGGATTGGCGACGCCCTTTCCGGCGATGTCGAACGCCGTGCCGTGATCGGGGGAAGTGCGCACGAAGGGCAGGCCGAGTGTGACGTTGACGCCTTCATCGAAGGCCAGCGTCTTGACCGGGATGAGGCCCTGGTCGTGATACATGGTCAGCGCGACGTCGTAGCGCGCCCGCGCCTTGGGATGGAACATCGTGTCGGCCGGCAAGGGGCCGATGGCGTCGATCCCCTCGGCCCTTAGCGCCTCGATCGCTGGGCTTATGATGGTGATCTCCTCGCGCCCCATTGCCCCGCTCTCGCCCGCATGCGGATTGAGGCCGGCGACGGCCAGACGCGGCCGTTTCAAGCCGAACCGGGCGCGCAGATCGCGATCGACCACCCGCGCGGTTTTGATAATGAGTTCGGCGCTCAATGCCTTGGCCGCTTCGGCGAGCGGGATGTGGATCGTCACCGGCACGACCTTGAGCGCCTCCGACCAGATCATCATCACCGGAACGGCCGGGCCGCCCCACGCCTTGGCGAGTTCGCCCAGATATTCGGTGTGCCCGGGGAATCGGAACCCGGCTTTATAGAGCACCGCCTTGGCGATCGGATTGGTCACGACTGCGCTCGCCGCGCCCTGATGGACCGCTTCGACCGCGCGGGCGATCGATTCGATCGTCGCGGCGGCATTGGCCGCGGTCGGACGGCCGGGCGCGTCTTCCACCGCGCTCTTCAGCGCGACCACCGGCAGGCCGTTCGAGAATGCCGCCGCGGCCCCGGCGGGATCGGTCTCGATCACCGGCGTCGCGAAGCCGGCGCGCCTGGCGGCGGCGGCGAGGATGCCCGGCGCGGCGAAGACAAAGAACGGCGCGCTCATCGCCCGGTCGCGCCACGCCGCAAGCGCGAGCTCCGGGCCGATTCCCGCCGGGTCGCCCATCGTCATCGCCAGCGGCGCCTTGTCGCCGGTCATCGCCTGAGAACCGGCTTCACAAATCCGGCGACGAGCCGACGCCGACATTCGCCTTTACATCGCCGAGCGTGCGCAGAACGAGTTCGAACATCAGCGTCTGGTTGCGCGTGGCCGGGTTGTAGATGACCGGACCTCCCGGGAACTCGGTGTAGACGCCCGGCTGGCTGGTATTCGACGAATATCTGATGGTCAGGGTCGTGCAATCGTCCGTGTAGCCGACCCCGAACGAATAGCCGACCGGATAGAAGATCGGCGTCGTCTGGCCCAACGTGTCGTAGTAATGGCGCGACATGTCGAGCACGAGCGAGCCGCTGACCGACCAGCGATCCTGGAACTTGTATCCGACATTCCCGGTCAGGCCCTCGCGCGGGAACTCCCATCCGAGCGCCGGCTGGGCAGCGTAGAGCGCGTAGTCGACGCTGCCGCTGACCCCGCCATATTCCGCTTTGGCGATCCCATCGAAGCGCGCGAGCTGCAGCGTCGAGCTGTCGAACTGCTGCTTGCTCATCAGGGTGATCGGAGTTCGACGTCGGTCGCAGCGTCTCGCCGAAGACGAAGTTCGAAAACTTCTTGTCCAGGCCGGACTCGAGGCCGACGTTGGCCGGATCGTAGAGGGTGTAGGAATTCTGCCCGGCGACCTGGATCGACTCCCCGCCGACGAAATTCGCGTGCCCTCCATTGGCGAAGTCAGCGGTGTACTGCACTCCGTAATTGAGTCGTGTGCCGCCTTCGACGCGGTCGTAACCGGAGAACTTGTTCCAGGCGAACAGGTTCGTTTCGTCGAAAACGAGGCTCTGGGAATCCTCGTCGGGCTGGATCCGGGGGATGACCTCGCTCGGGCGGGCGATGAACTGAGCGATCGGCGTGATCGTCTGGGAGCCCCACGACGAAGTCGAGACGAATGGATAGCGGTATTCGAGACCGGCGCCCGCCATGCCGCGCGCGAAAGCGCCTTGGTCCGAGCCGGAGAAGAACGCGGCCTGGCTCGAATTGGCGACGGTGCTCACGCCGGCGGAGCTCGCGTAGGTGATCGATCCGGTTTCGTTGAGTTCGGTCGCCTCGCCGTCGAGGCGGCCAAAGAGGAACGGCTTCCAGACCTCGCCGATCGGATCGATGTAGGAGCGCTGCCAGGAAAGTTGTCCGCTGGCGCGCGTGTAATCGCCGGCGACGCCGCGCAGCAGGCATTTTCCCGGAAAATAGGTGTTCACGGAGGCGCCTGCGACTTGCGTCTCGCAAACGTTGTAGAGGTGATAGGCGTTGTCGAAGGTCTGCAGGCCGGTCGATTGGAACGCCGCGTTGGTCTGGTAGATGCTGGCGACGTTGGTGTCGATCGTCAGCTCGCCGCCGATCCCGTGGCTGCGGTCGGCGGGAATCTCGATCACCCGATTGTAATCGAGCACCGGCGCGGCGGCGATCGGCAGCGTGCGATTGTCGTCGCTCGCGGTCGTGCCCTCGAAATGATAGGCGCTGAGGTCGAAGAAGCTCTGCGCCGACTGGCCGCGCAGATAGATCGACGAGATCACGTCCTGGAAATAGTAATTGTCGAAGTTGATGCCCTGGAGCCTGTAATCGTTGAGAAAATATTTGTCGCTCATCCATGTGCCGTTCCAGCCGAACTGCCACATGTCGTTGAGAAGGAAGTTGCCGGCCGATTTGATCGATCCGCGCTCGCGATATCCGCCCGCTCCGTAAGGATAGCCGGGAAATGCGCCGGGCTGCTCCTGATCAATCCCGGTTGCGCGGATGTTGTAGGTGCCGTTCGACAGTCTTTGCCGCCAGTCGATTTCGCCCAGCAAACCCTGTTTCGACAGGTAGGTCGGGGTGAGGGTCAGGTCGTAGTTCGGCGCCAGATTGATGAAATAGGGCATGCTGAAGCCGGCGCCGAGGTTGTTGCCCGACACGATCGCCGGCGCCAAGAGACCGGTCTGCTTGTTCACGGTCGCGTCTGGCGACGAAAAATAGGGGAACCAGAAAACCGGAAAGCCCCAGAACTGAAGCTGGGCGTTCTCATAATAGATCGTGTGGGTCTCCTGGTTTTCGATGATCTTGGTCGCCCGCACCTGCCAGAATGGCGGCCGTTCGGGATGGTCTTTGCACGGTTCGCAAGCCGTATAAGCGCCGTTCTGCAGCACCGTGATGTCGCCGGTCGAACGTTCGACGCGCGGCGAGCTGAAGCGCGTCTTGTCGGCCGTCAGCACCTGGACGCTGTCGATGAACCCGTCGCGAAAATCATCACTGAGCTCGAACCGGCTTCCGTAGATGACGTCGCCGTGTTCATCGGTCATCTTGGCATGGCCCTGGGCGTAAACGCGCTTGCTGGCCCGCTCATAGATGACCTTATCGGCCTGAAGCAGGCGGCCCTGATAGAAGAGCTGAACCGAGCCCTGGGCCGTGACCGTGTTTTTGTCCTTGTCGTAAACGAGCTCGTCGGCATCGATAACGAGCTTGTCCTGCGGCTTGGCCTGGGTCGAATTGGCCGCTGCGGGCGGAGTTTCCGCCGCCGCCGGGGCGGCGACCAAATGCGGCCACGCCGCCAAGCATGCGACCGCCAGCGCCAGCAAGCCGGCGCGGGCGGTCCGCCCTCGCTGGGGGCGGCGGGGAATTGATTTAAAGGAAAAGCTGACGGCGAAACCCATCAACCATCCTCTCGTTGCAGCAGCACATACACGCCAAACATGCAACCGACGACGCCAGGCGCCCAGCCTGCCACCGGCGTGCTGAGGAAGCCCGCTCCGCCCAGATCGCTCACCACTTTGGTCGCCACATAAAGCACGAACCCCGCTACGACGCCACCAGAAACCATAGATTCAATCCCACCCATTCGGAAAAATCTTAACGAAAAGCATGCGGCGACCAGCACCATCGACGCCAGGGTGAGCGGGCGGGCGAGAAGTTCCTGATACTTCAGTTGGTAAGCCGTCGGGTCGAGTCCTGCGCGCGCGGTTTGATTGGCGAGCCCTGGCAGTCGCCAGAACGACACCGTCTCGGGCGCGACGAACGCTTGAGCGACCTCCGTTCGATCAAGATTGGTGGCAAGGAGGTAGGTGGAGACCGGCATGGTCTCGAAGCCCGGAGTCACCACCTGGGCGTTGTGCAGCACCCAATAGCCATCGTGCAACTCGCCCGAGGCCGCTTCGATGCGCTCGACGAAATTGTCCTTGTCGTCAAAGTTGAAAACCGTGACGCCTTTGAATTCGGTCCCGTCCCCGGTCCTAGCGCCTGCACTGACGACCGCCTGGCCATCGACGCTCTTCTGTCGGATCCACATTCCAACTGTGCCGAAGGCTGGGCCCCCGAACACCCTCGATTCAATCTCGTCCGACTTTTGCTTCATCCATGTCGATGCTGGATTATAGGCGACGACCGATAAAACTCCGATCGTGGTGATCACCACGAGGGGCGGGGCCAATATCTGCCAGATGGAGACGCCTGCCGCCCGCGCGACCACCAGCTCCATCTGCCGGGTTAGGTTCAGAAAGGCGATCATCGACCCGAACAGAACCGCGAACGGCAAGGCCTGCTCGGCGACGGTGGGCGTTCGCAAGAACGACAGGCCGGCCATTAGAATGCCCGTTGCCCGCTGTGAGTTGCCGGAGCGGCGCAGCATCTCCACCAGATCGACGGCGTAGATGAGGACGAAGACGAACAGGAACGCTGCGAGGACAGTGCGCGCGAAGCGTTCGGCGAGATAGAAAGAAAGGGTTCGGCCGATCACGCTGGGTTCCTGACGGCCGGCGTGCGCGTCGCGACCAATCGCCGGAAGATCAGCGCCAGTGCGGCCAAGCATGCGACGAGCGGGACCGACCAGACGAACATAGCAGCTGACGGGTTGCCGACGGAGAGAGTGGTCGCCGTTATTCCGAGCATGCGAAGGCCTAAAAACGCGAGGACGGCCCCGGCGATCGCGATGCCGCGCCCCTGCCGGGTTGTCCGAGCCTCTCCAAGCGCTGCAAAGGCGATGAGTCCGCCGACAAAAGCATAAAGCGGGCTGGCGAGGCGATCGAGCAGCTCGCTGCGGATGTGGCCGAGCAGCGCCGGATCCGCGCGATCGCGCGCGTCGGGCGCCATCAGCTGCGACGTCGTACGTTCGCGCGGCCGTTTGATCGCGCCGATGGCGTGAATGAACTGGGATAAGTCGATTGTATAGTCGTCGAAAGTCACAATCGCCGAATCACCTGCCGATTGCGGCCGCAGAAGGACGCCTTTCGACAGCTGGAGGTAGCTCGTCCCATCACGATCGACCGTTTTTCCAGCCTCCGCAATGTAGGTCGTGACTTTGGCGGGATCCCGCATGTCCTGCATGAATACGCCGTGCAGCGCCCCATCGGGCGTGCGGTCGCGAAAATGAAACACGAACCCGTTCTCAAGCTGGGAAAAAGCGCCTGGACGGGCGAAATTGGCGATGAAGTCGGCGTGAACGAAGGTCGTCAGATTCTCGATTGCGCCAAAACTCCACGGCAGGACTTGAATGTAGAGGGCCGCCACAACCGCAAACACGATTCCCGACAGGAGCGCCATCGGTCGCAACAGCCGTAGCGGCGACACCCCTGAAGCCGACATGACGACGAGCTCGCTGTCGCCGTTCAGCTTATTGAGGGTGTAAAGGATCCCGGCAAACAGCGCCACAGGCGCGATGATGGCCACCAGCGAAGGCAGCGCCAGTCCGGTCATCAAGAGGAAGATCAGAATGGTCTGGCCTTTGCTCGTGATCAGGTCGATCTGCCTGAGCGCCTGGGTGACCCAGACGACGCCGGTCAGCACCACGAGCCCCGATGCGCACGCCGTAGTCGCGGTCCTGAACAGATAGCGTTCGATTTGGATCATCGCCATCGCATGTTCCCGTGGCGGAACAGCCGCGCCTCAGCGCGGACGCGCCCGCCGGCAGCGCCTAACCGGCGCGCTCCGTCCTTGCAAGGCGATTTGCTCCTCTGGCTCGGGCCGCGGGACCCTAACCGGCTGAAATGTGCCAGCCAATCGCGGCGGCTTATTGACGAGGGCCGCAAACCCCCCGATATGTCGGCGCCCGGCGTTAGCGTCGTCAGGCCGGTCAGCCCCAAGTCAAGAAATTCGGACCAAGGAAGCGCGTTTGTCATGGTCGGAGTTGTCAAGGTCGCCTTCGGGTCACTGTCCGCGCCCAAGGGCAGCGCGCTCGTCATGTTCGTCGGGGCCGATATGAAGCCCGCGCCGATGGTGACTGCCCAGTTCGGCGATCTCGAGCCGTTGATCCGCGCTGCGGCCAAGGCGTCCAACTTTCGCGGCGCCCAGCGCACCGCGCTCGACATCCTGGCGCCGGCGGGCCTTGACGCGTCGCGGCTCGTAGTCGTCGGCGTCGCTCCGGGCAAGGACAACGCGCCGGTCGACTTCATCACGCTGGGCGGCTTCACTTTCGGCAAGGTGACCGGCGCGAAGCGGGTCGAAGTCGCGTTTGAGGCCCCGGCCGGAACCTGGGACGGCCCGGCCGCCACCGATTTCGCCCTTGGCCTCCGGCTGCGAGGCTACCGGTTTGATAAATACAAGACACGCAAGAAGGACTCGGACGACGACGGCGCCGAAGCGCCCGACTTCGTCATAGGTTCGAGCCATGCGGTCGGCCGCGCGGGTGGCCGCGCAGGACCGCTTCGCAATTGCCGAAGGGGTGGAGTTGGCCCGCAATCTGGTCAACGAGCCGCCGAACGTCCTCTTTCCGGTCGAGTTCGCCGATCGGGTCAAACCGCTGGAGAAGCTCGGCGTCGAGGTGGAATCGCTCGACGAGAAGGCGATGGGCAAGCTCGGAATGAACGCTCTTCTGGCGGTGGGCCGAGGATCGGCGCGTGAGAGCCGTCTCGTCACCATGCGATGGAACGGAGCGCGGTCAAAACGAACCAAACCGATCGTAGTCGTGGGCAAAGGGGTGTGTTTTGATTCCGGCGGCATTTCCATCAAGCCCGCCGCTGGCATGGAGGACATGAAGGGCGACATGGGCGGCGCGGCTTGCGTCGTCGGACTTTTGCATGCGCTCGCCGCGCGCAAGGCGAAAGTCAATGTGGTCGGAATCATCGGCCTGGTCGAGAATATGCCCGACGGCGATGCGCTCCGGCCCGGCGACATCATCACCTCGATGTCCGGGCAGACGATCGAGATCGTCAATACCGACGCCGAGGGGCGGCTCGTCCTGGCCGATGCGCTTTGGTACGCGCAGGAGACCTATTCGCCGCGGGCGATCATCGACCTTGCGACCCTGACGGGGGCCATCATGGTCGCGCTCGGGCATGAAGTGGCCGGGCTCTTCGCCAACAACGACGAGCTCGCCCAGAGGCTCACCGCAGCGGGCGAGGCGTCGGGCGAAAAGGTCTGGCGCATGCCGCTCGGGGCGGCCTACGACAAGCTGATCGATTCCAAATTCGCCGACATGAAGAACACGGGCGGCCGCAGCGGCGGCTCGATCACCGCCGCACAATTCCTGCAGCGATTCATCAAGGAGACGCCGTGGGCGCATATTGACGTTGCGGGCACGGCAATGGCTTCGCCGCCTTCGGACATCAACCAGTCCTGGGGTTCGGGCTGGGGAGTGCGGCTTCTCAATCGTCTCATGACCGATTCCTACGAAGATTAGGCTCTCGTTGACGATTTGATCAGAGACTCGGCGCGGAGGGCGTCAGGATGCGGTTTCGGTCCACGATGTTCGCGCTCGCCGCCGCCGCCTCGAGCGGGACGGCTGAGCGCGCGTGGGCGATCACCGGATGCGACGCTTTTTCCGCCGCCCTGCGCACCGAGGCGAGCGACATGCAGGTCGAATTTGGACGCGCGATCGTCGTCTCCCGGACGCGCTCCGATTCGAATGTGTTCGACGTGACGACAAAGGTCGACGTCGACGCGACCCTGAGTTGCCGCGGCGACGAATTCCTCCGCTTCGAGGCGCGCATCGGCGAGCCGGCGAACGCCCGCACGAGCACGAATTTCGAGCGCTTCCAGACCGCGGCGCTGAAGGCGGCGCTGGGCTGGGACGCTGGCAAGAGCCGCGGCGTCCTGCGCGGCATGACCGCGGATGCGCGCGAATATCTCGCCGCCTCGCGCCAGCGCGGCGACGTCTATGTCGCCGGCAAGACCGAGGAGCACGAACCCGGCGGCGTGAGCCTCGGGCTGATGACCACCGGCTCGGATCGCACGTTCGTCATCGTCGGCCCGGCGGGCGAGTGAGCGAGGTTTGCTTCCATCATCTCGAGCGCCGCCGCGTCGACGAGGCGCTGCCGCGCATTCTCGAGCGGGCGCTGGAGGAGGGCCGGCGCGTCGTCGTGCGCGCTTCGTCCGACGAGATGGTCGCGGCGCTCAACGACCGATTGTGGACCTATGACGACGCAAGCTTCCTGCCCCACGGCGCGGCCGGCGACGGCGATGCGGCGAGCCAGCCGATCTTCCTGACCAGCGAGGTCGACAATCCCAACCGTGCGACGATGCTGGTGAGGCTCGCCGGCGCCGAGGCTGCCGAGGGCGACGAGGCGTTCGAGCTCTCGCTGCTGCTGTTCGACGGCCGGGACGAGGCCTCGCTCGCCGGCGCCCGGGCCGAATGGCGGCGGCTCAAGGATGCGGGCCGGGCGATCAGCTATTGGCGCGAGAGCGACGAGGGCGGCTGGGAACGGGCGCGGTGAGAATAGGCAAAATTACACGTATAATTGGTTCTTCTGAGGTCAGTTCCAAATCGTTCAAAACCCAGCCACGCTGCCAAGTCCGGTCCTACAGAATGGAAGAATGACCGTTCAATCTGCTTCAATTTCTTTCAATTTCCTTCGCCGAATTGAGCCTTTTCAATGGCTTGCGCCGACCTTGGCGGCGGGGAAAGTTCTCTGTCCCGCTCTTTTCTCATCTCGCGTGTCACGACTCTCATCTCGCGTCTCACGACGCTTTCTGCTGGTTTCCCCGACATCTGGCGATTATAGCACAATTTCTAAATTTGTCAAGATATTCGCCGAATTCGGCGGCTCGTGCGTCTGTTCATCAGAAATCCGGTTGACCCCCTGAGAGGAGCGGTGGCGCCGCTTTCTCATACGACCTCCCGCCTCAGGCTGCTGGCGAGCGGGAATTCGCCGCGCCGATAGGCGGCGAAATAGCCCGCAAGCTCCGCCTCGGACCCGGCGATGAACGGGCCGCGCGCCGCCAGTCGCATGTCCTGCGGCTCGCCCGCGCAAATGATGACGCGCGCGGGCTTGTCGGCGGTGCGCAGCCTGAGCGCGCTGTCCTCCGAGCCGGCCGGCCGGTCCAGCCAGCCGACCTGGTCCTTCACCATAAGTTGCGCCGGGTCGCCGGCGCTGACCGCGCCCTCGATGACGACGATGAACCCGTTATATGACGAAGGCAGTTCCTGGGCGAAGCTCGCGTGCGGCTCGAGTTTGAGGTCGATCAGCGTCACCGGCGCAGCGTTCATCGTCCTGGCGACCGCGTCGCCGGATTTGCCGCTGTAGACTTGGGCTTCCGCCTCGGGCTCCTCGCGCACCGGCACGTTCCGCCTGCGCAGGCGCTGGACGCGGGGCGAGGACTGCCGCTCGTTTTCGGGCAAGGCGATCCAGAGCTGGAACAGCCGCATGTCGTTCGAGGTGACCGTGTCCTTGCCGTGGACGATGCCGCGCCCCGACGTCATCCATTCGACATCGCCCGGATCGAGCCGGCCCTCGAAGTCCTCGAAACTGCCGCTCAGCATGAAGGTGACGGTCTCGAGGCCGGCGTGGGGATGGGCCTCGCCGAAGTCACCGCCGACTTCTGTGCGGTCATCGGCCATCAGGAAGAACGGGTTCGTCTGAGCGAAATCGCCCGGAGGAATCATAAGCCTCGCACTATGGCGCGGCCCGGCGAATCCCGGCCCGAACGGAGACGGGGTGAAAACGCGATCGATGCGGCGAAACAGGGTCATCGGGACCTCCATGCGTCGCTCCGTCCGGCGAACCGCCGTCCAGGCCAGGCAAGGCAAGGCTAGGCTAGGCTAGGCTAGGCTAGGCTAGGAGCCCTGCGCCAGTATTGGGGCGGCGGTTTTGCCAGGCGGCGCCTCGATCAATTCTAGCGCCAACCGCAACCCTGTGTCTCGTCGCTATGTCTTCCGCGCCCGCCGCTCGAGGACGCTTTCCCGCGCAGATTGACAGGAGCGAAAAGAGTGTATATACACGTTATATGACCGCCGACACAATCGATTTCGCTGACACCCGTCAGTGCGCCTGCTCGGCGGCGCGGCGGAAGAGCCGCGAGCTAACGCGCTTTTACGAACGGGCGATGCGGGGATCGGGCTTGCGGGCGTCGCAATTCACCCTGCTGGCGACGCTGATCCAGACCGGCCCGATGCCGGCGACGCGGCTTGCCGACTTTCTCGGCCTCGACCGGACGACGCTCACCCGCAACCTTCGTCCGCTTCATCGCGACGGCTTGGTCACGATCGAGGACGGCGCCGACCGGCGCGTCCACAAAACAGCCATTACGGCCAAGGGCGCGGAGGCGGCCCGGCGCGCTTATCCCGCCTGGCGAAAGGCGCAGGACGCAGCGCTGGCGAGGCCGTCGGGCTAAAAAAAATTTGGTTCGGTACGTGCATATGCGCATTAACCAGGAGCAGCCGCCATGTTCGAAACTCTCTCGGCAATCGCCTTGACGGTCGCGGCTTCGATCGTCGTCGCCTTTCTGTCCCACGCGCTCGCGCGAACTGCGCCCGGGCGCCTCGCTGTCGCCGGCGTTTTCGGCGCCTGGTTCGCGCTGGCGCTCGCCATCGGCGCGACCGGGGCGCTCGATCCCACGCGCGGTGTCGGCGTTCCCGGGCGGGGCTTGATCGTGGCGCTGCCGGTTGCCGCCCTCACCGGCATCTTCTTCGCTTTTCGCCCGATCCGGGACGCGATGCTGGCGATTCCGTTGCCCGCGCTGGTCGCGCTCAACGCGATCCGGATCCTTGGTGTGATCTTCCTCATTCTCCTTGCGGCAGGGAAGCTGCCGGCGCCCTTCGCGCCGAGCGCGGGCTGGGGCGACATTTTTGTCGGCGTTACGGCGCTGCCGGTCGCCTGGGCGATGCTGCGGTTCGGCGCCCCGCGCGAACGCTGGCGCTGATCTGGAATACGATCGGGATCGCCGACCTCGTCAATGCCGTCGCGCTCGGCGCCTTATCCGCCCCGGGCCCGCTTCAGGTCTTTGCCGGCCCGCCGTCCAGCGCGCTGATGACCACTTTGCCGTGGCTCCTCATTCCAGGGTTTCTGGTGCCCGCTCTCATGTTCATTCACATCGTCATCTTCTATCGGCTCAGTTAGACCGAAGCCGCGGCGCCGGCGCGTCCGTGGCTCAACGGCGGTGCGGCGACGGGTAGCGCCTCGGCCTGATTTTCGGCTTCCGAAGGTAGAGAGTGACTCGGCCGTCAGCAGCGATCGTTCCCGCGCCGGGGTCGGTCGGGGAAGGGTTTCTGTCCTAGTCTCGTGGCGGGCCGAGGGCGCGCCATGAGCGAGACCCGGAAAATTGCGGCGATCCTGGTCGCCGATGTCGTCGGCTACAGCCGGCTCGCGGGAGCGGACGAGGATCGCACGCTCTCGCGCCTTCGGGGACTCAGGAGCGACCTGATCGACCCCGCCATCGCCGCTCATCATGGCCGCGTCTTCAAGCGCACCGGCGATGGCATTCTCATCGAGTTCCGCAGTGTGGTCGACGCGGTGCGCTGCGCGATCGAAGTGCAGAACGGCCTCATCGAACGTAACGCGGGCCTGCCGCCCGAACGCCGCATCGAGTTCCGCGTCGGCATTCATCTGGGCGACGTGGTCGAGGAGAGCGACGGCGATCTGATGGGCGATGGCGTCAATATCGCCGCCCGGCTGGAGAGTGTTTGCGCGCCAGGCGCGATCTGTCTTTCCGAGGCCGCTTACTGGCAGGTCAAGTCCCGCCTCGACCTGAAAGTGAGTGATCTCGGTCCGACCCAACTTAAGAACATCGCCGAGCCGATCCGGGTCTATTCGCTGGAGGCTGGCGAGCCTGCCCAGCCGAAGCCCGCGACGCCGGCGGAGCTTGCGGCGCCGAAGCGGCGTTCGATGTTAGCCCCGCTCGCGGCCGGGATCGCCGCCTTGCTCGTCCTCGTCGCCGGCGCCGGTTGGTGGTTCCTTAGCGCAAACCGGCCCGGGCCCGTAGTTATAGATGGACTGGCGCCTGTCGCGCCAAGCACGTCGGCGCCCGCCGAACCCGCGCATCTGTCGATCGTCGTGCTGCCGTTCGCCAATCTGTCAGGCGATCCTGGGCAAGATTATTTCGCCGACGGCATCACCGAAAACCTCACCACCGATCTGTCGCGCATCCGCAACAGCTTCGTGATCGCGCGCAACACCGCCTTCACCTACAAAGGCAAGAGCATCGACGCCAAGGAGATCGGCAGGGAGCTCGGCGTGCGCTACGTGCTTGAAGGCTCGGTGCAGCGCGATCAGAACCGCGTGCGCATCAACGCCCAGCTCATCGACGCCGAAACCGGCGCGCATCTCTGGGCCGACCGTTTCGAGGAAGACGTCGCCGACTTGTTCAAGCTGCAGGACGAGGTGGTGGCGCGACTGGGCAACGCCCTGGGTTTCGAACTGACTAAGGCGGAAGCAGAAAAGAGCGCCCGCTCACAGAACCCGGACGCCATCGATCTGGCCATGCGCGGCTGGGCTACGATGTGGCAATCGTACCCTGAGCCGCCAAAGGAAAAGCGCGACAGCCACTATGCTGCGCTCGCCCTGTTCGACCAGGCGCTCAAGGCCGACCCGAATGACGCCGACGCGCTCGCGGGCGAAGCCTTCACCACTATGGCCCTCTTCACGTTCGGAGAGGCCGCCACGGAAACAAATCTCGATGGAAAGATCATCGATCAGGCCGACCGGGCCATAGCGCTGGCGCCCGACAACATGCGGGCATACGCGGCGAAGAGCTTTTATCTGGCCGGTACGGGCCGCGCGAACGAAGCGCTCCGCGCCGCCGATTCTGGTCTCGCGATCGATCCTAACAACGCGCCGTTGCTTGACGCGCGAACTCTCGCTGAAATTGTCCTTGGCCGTTTCGAGCAAGCCAAATCTGATGCGCAGCAGGCGATGCGGTTAAGTCCGCGCGATCCCGAAACTCCCAACAGGCTGATAAATTTGGGTATGGCGGAACTTGGTCTCGGCCATTTCGACGTCGCTATCGACGAATTCCAAAAGGCGATCGACGCCGGCGCCCACTATTTCATACCGTACGTAAATCTGGCCGCCGCCTATGCGCTCGCAGGCAAGATGGATGAGGCGAAGGCTGCTCTGGCGGAAGGCCGCCGCCTCAATCCCAACCTCACGGTCAAGTGGCTGACCGACCATGCGCCGAACATACCGCCCCTGTTCGAGGGCCTGCGCAAAGCGGGGCTGGCCGAGGAGTGAGCGACACGCGCAAATCCGCCGCGATCTCCCGCCGCCGACCTCGAAGTCAGCGCGTTTCCGAGCGCATGTCGGGAGACGGCTGCGAGGCGTAGTATTGGGCCGCTTCGTCGATTTCCTCCGGCGTCATCCGCCGGGCGATGTTGCGCATCTGGTCACTGATATCGTTGCGCCTGTCGTTCGACGCGAAGCCCTCGAGCTGCGATTTGACATAAGCCGCCGACTGGCCCTCGAGCCACGGGCTCCCGACCTTGTTGTCCAGCGCGCCATGGCACGCGCCACAAGGCGCGACGCCGCGCAGCGGCGCGCCATTGATGACGATGCGGGGCAGGGGGAGTGGCGCGCCTGGATGATAGGCGGGCAGGCGCGGCAGATAGGCGTAGTAGGAAGCAAGATCGACCATGTCCTGCTCTGACAGGGCGACCGCGAACGGCGACATGACGGCGTTGACACGCGCGCCGGTCTTGAAATCCTTGAGCTCCTTATAGATCACGCTGGCGTACTGGCCCGCGAGGTTGGGAGAATTGGCGCGGCTGACGCCGGTGGGTCCATGACAGATCGCGCATTGATGGGCGAGCGTGGCCCCGCGGCCGATCGAACTCGGCGTCCGCGCCGCGCAGCATGTCGGAGGTCATCATCGCGGACGACACGGTGAACGTGGGTTCGATCGGCTTTTCGCTGGTCGGGGCACGCACGACGCCCGCGGCGCTGCATATCGCATCCCACAAACTCGAAGCTTGCGCGTTCGGCTGCACCAGCGGAAACACCATGAACCCCAAAATCGCCGAGCCGGCGAAGACCGCCGCGACGATGGCGACGCTGCGAACGACCCAGGGGTCCCTCGGGGACAGCGGCGCCTCCTGGCTCATCGCTCAGCCCCAATATAGACGGCGGGAACCGCGCTGCCTGGCCGGAGGGCGAGCTGCACAATCGGGTAGCCGTAGTTGGTGATCGTCAGGCCGACCATCAGCGCGATCCAGAGGCCAAAGCCGTTGAGCGGCGCGGGCACGGCGACGGGCGGATGGATCGCCGTCGCGAACCGGTAAGGCTCTGTTTCGACCGCAGGCGCCATCTGGCCGCGGATAAGCACTGCCAGGAAGAGAATGCCCGAGGCGAGGAGGATGAATCCGCCGAAAACCGAGAGCGCGACCGGGAAGGCGTCCGCGGCGAGCGCCGGGTCGCTATAGTCGAAATAGGCCATGCGGCGCGGCATGCCGAGGATGCCGACCCAATGCCAGGGGAAGGTGGTCACGATCATGCCGACGAACCACAGCCAGAGCTGGGCGCGCATCAGTCCGAGGTCGGCGAGCGCGCGGCCCGTCAGATGCGGCCAAATGTCGTAGGCGATGGCAAAATACATGATCACGATCGCGCCGGCGAAGATGAGGTGAAAGTGCCCGGTGATCCACTGCGTATTATGAACGGTCGCGTCGAGCTGGTAGCTCATGTTGATGAGTCCGCCGGCGCCGCCGAAGCCCAGCATCACGAAGGAGAAGGCTGAAGCGAGCATGATCGGGTTGTTCCACGGCAGCGCCGCGAGCCACCCGAACAGGCCCCGCCCTCCGCGAAGGCGCCCCGCGATCTCGACCGAAGCGCAAATGGTGAAGACCGTGATCAGGGTGGGAATCGAGACCAGCGCGGTGAAGGTGGAGTGGACGAATTTGAATCCCGCGCCGACCTGCGGGTCGCCAAACGTGTGATGGATGCCGATCGGCATCGCAACGACCAGGAATGTTATGAAGGCGAGCCGCATCATCGTGTCGCTGTAGATCTTGCCGCCGATCGCCCGAGGCAGGATCGCGTAGTAGGCGATATAGGTCGGAATTAGCCAGAAATAGACGATCGCGTGCAGCGTCCAGGAGAAGAGCACGCGCGACAGCCCGGCATTGATGGTCGCAGTCAGGCCGAGCGCGACCGGAATGAGCTGAAACAAAAGCTCGAGCGCCGCGCCGACCGCGGTCCAGGCCCAAAGATAGGAGCCAGCGACATTGGCGAACATCGCGAGCGGCACCGGCCGGCTGGGATTGGCTTTCTTCCAGGCGTGCAGATTGATCGCCATCAGCGCGACCCAGATCCACGATCCGACCACCACGAGGACGACGCCGATATAATAGAACGGGCTGCCGATCAGGGGCGGGTAGAAGGTGTAGAGGACGGTCGCCCGGCCGAGCGACACTGGAACTATCGCGGTCACGGCCCCGATGAGGACCAGACCAAATCCCACCCACGCCCAGCGCCGTCCGATCAGCGGCTGTCCAAGCGACAACTCGCTGATCGCATAGCCAAAACCCATCGCGACCAGCGTCGGGAACACATAACCCATGATGGTTCCATGCGCGGTCAGCGACCGATAATACCATTCCGGGTCGCTGATCCAGGCGCGCAGCGGACTGCGGATGAGCATCTGCCAGGCGCCCAGCACGATCGCGACTCCGAACACCGCGAAGGCCAGCCAGAAATGGGCGAGGATCAGACGCCGGCTATTCAACACAGGTCAACCTCGGCTTGCTCTCCGCCATTTTCATGAATTCGGTCCCGTCGATCACCCTGACTTTCGCCCACATGCCCTCGTGGCCGACGCCGCAGAACTCCTGGCATGGCATCAGGTGATCGCCCGGTTGGTCGAAGCGCGCCGCGATGGTGGACACATAACCAGGCACGAGCATCGTGTTGATGTTGGTGCCTTCGATCAGAAAGCCATGAATGACGTCGGCACTCGCCACACGAAATGTCACCAGCGAGTCCGTGGGCACGACCATGCATTGAGGCGTGAAGGAATATTGCTGGCCGATGGCGCGCACGGTCACCGCGCCGTCCGGTTCGACCGCGCTGCCGAGATTGGTTTCGACAAATTCGCCGCCGAGATGAAGCCGGGTCGGGTTTATGGTTTCGACCTGGGCTTGCGGCATGGTGGCCTGATGAATGCCCGCAAACGCGGCGACGGCGATGAAAATCGCGATGACGAGGATGACGAAGGTCGCCCAACGGCGCTCCACGCGCGCCGCAACCTGCGCGCCCGACGAATCATGCACCGCGGGCGTCTCCTAACTCATGGCGTCATGGCCCGCGGCGAGAAGACGAACAGGTAGAAAGCAAACCAGATCGCCACAACAAGGAATGTCGCAATGCCCGCCACGGCGATGGCGCCGCGTGGGCCGCCCTCGACGATCGCCTCGATGTCGGCGTCGTGGGGTTCATCGCCGCCGGAAGGGGGAAGTGGGGAATTGAGCATCGGACCTTCAATCGAGCGGTGCTGAGCGCAAAGCGTTGGCGTCGCGGGCGCTGACCGACGCCCCGCGATTGCCCCACGCGGTGCGGATATAGGTGACAACCGCGGCGACTTCGTCGTCGGACAGGGACTGCGCGAACGGCGGCATGCCATAGGGCATTGGGTTGCCTGCGGGCCCGGGCGGATATCCGCCGTTCAGCACCATGCGGATCGGGTTCACCGCCGATCCCATCTCGATCGACGGGTTGCCGGCCAACGGCGGAAAGTTCGGCGGCTTTCCGAGGCCATCCGCGCCATGACAGACCGCGCACTGATTGTCGTAGATTGTTTTGCCCAGGGTCGCCAGGAGGCTGCCTTCGGCGCCGGGAACGTTCGAGGTCGCGGGGGCCGTCGGCCTGCCTTGCGCAAGGCTTTTGAGGTAAACGGCCATTGCCTGGATATCGGCGTCGGTCAGATATTGCAGGCTGTTGTAGATGACCTCGGCCATCGGCCCATAGACCGCGCCACGCGCCGAGACTCCCGTCTTGAGCAGATCGGCGATGTCTTTCAGGCTCCAGTCGCCGAGTCCCGCCTCTTTGTCAGAGGTCAGCGACGGCGCGTACCAGTTCTGCATCGGAATCAGGCCACCCTGGAACGCCTCTGATTCCGAGCTGCCGCCGAGCGCGTTGATAGCGGTGTGGCACATGGCGCAATGCCCAAGCCCCTCGACCAGATAAGCTCCCCGGTTCCATTCTGTCGACTGGCTTGGGTCCGGCTCGTATTCGCCTTCCGTGAAATAGAGCGTTCGCCAGCCAAGGATCAGCGAGCGGTTATTGAAGGGGAACTTCAGATCGTGCGGACGGTCGGCTTGCCGAACCGGCGCGATGGTCTGCAGATAGGCGAAGATCGCATCGCTGTCCGGACGAGTGACCTTGGTGTAGGAACCGAAAGGCATCGCCGGATAAAGCAGGCCGCCGTCCGGGAAGCGTCCGGTATGCATCGTCGCGTAGAACTGGTCCGCGGTCCATGTTCCGATCCCCGTCTCGCGATCGGGCGTGATGTTGGATGTGTACAGCGTCCCGAACGGAGTTGGCATCGGCAGGCCGCCGGCGAACAGTTTGCCTTCGGGGGCGGTATGGCAGGCGATGCAGTCGCCGGCCCGGGCAAGATATTCGCCCTTCGCGACCAGCGAGGAATCTAGTTGCGCCGGTTTCGCGTCCTCGCCGCGCGCGGCGAGGCTGGCGAGCATCGACGCGCCGGCCAGCGCCGCGACGGAAAGGACGCTTTTCCACCGAAATGAGCCCGCCATGAGCCAAGTCATTGCGGCTCGCTCCCGCAAGCAAATGGCAAAGTGAAACTGCCTTCGGGCGCAGGCGAAAGATCGGGCGGCGCGGGCCGCGAAGCGAGGAAGGCGGCAATCGCCTTGACGTCCTCCTCCGTGAGATGACCGGCGACGATTTGCATGCAGTCGGGCGCGGTTGCCGTCCGTGTGCCATAGCGCCATGCGCCGAGCTGTGCGCTGATGTAGCTGGCGCGCAAGCCCAGAAGGCCTGGAATTGCGGGCTCCATACCGGTGAGGTGGGGGCCGTGGCAGCTCGAACAGGCGGGCACGCCGGCCGCCGCTTCGCCGTGGGTCACGATCAACTCGCCGCGCGCGAGCACCTCATTGCTGACGTCGGGAATCATGGGCGGCGGCAGCGGAGGTCGCTGGGCGGCGAAATAGTTGGCTATCTTCTTCAGGTAGTCTTCCGAAAGATAGGCGAGGAGGTAGTTCATTGGCGGGTAGTGTCGGCGCCCGGTGTGGAAAGCGAGAAGCTGGTTGGTGAGATAGCCGGCAGGCTTGCCCGCGAGGCGCGGGAAATAGGCGTTGTTCGTCCCCTCTCCCTTGGCGCCGTGACACGGGGCGCAGGCCATGACTCGCGCCTCCATGGTGTCCGGCGCTTGCTCCGCAGACTGTGGGTATCCCCCGCTTGCCCCGAATGCGCCGAGGCTGAGGAGAGCGAAGGTGAGCCAGCGCCGTTTCATGGTCCCCCGGACACAACAGTCGCCGCGCTTAGACCCTCGGGGCAATTTTTGCTGGCGGGCAAATCCGGCGCCGCGCGGGCGCCCCTCGTCATATCAGCGATGATCGCGCCGAATCCTGCGCGGGTCAACTCGCCGGCGACGCGAAGTGCTCGTTCTTCCGTCGCGATCACGAACAGCGCAAAGGCGCTTCGCTGAGCGGCCGTCATTGCGAGCCTGGGCCCAAGTTATCCGGGAAAGCCCCGGGAGCCGCACGACACTGCTGAACCGCGCTTCGCTTCCTGGGTCGCTTGCGATCTATGGAACCAAACGCTGGCGTCCGCGTTACTTCCGGGTTCGCGGCGGATACGTCCGCAAATTGCTGGAGACGCACGGTCATGCCCGGAAACCTTATCTACTATGCCCTCGTCCTGATCGTTGTCGCCCTGGTGGCGGCGCTATTGGGGTTCGGCGGCGTCGCGTCGACCGCTATGGGCGGCGCACATCTCCTTATATGGGTGGCCGTCGTCGTATTAATTATCGGCGTCGTGTTCGCCTTCATCCGTCGAGCGTAGCTCGGCCGGTTTGCGGAAGCGCAATCGAAGCGCGGAGGTTAAGGCCTCCAGGCTCGCTGCGCTCGCAATTTGTCCTCGATGCAGTACGACAAACAGCCCCGTCCGGGTTTCCCTGGACGGGGCTCTTTTTCGCTTGAAAACGGCGGCGCGCTTTCCCTCCCAAGTCGGCGCGCCGCCGCCGTCCCGTCAGCGTGGGATTGCGATCACGCCTTGGGGAACGGGACGGCCACGAACCGGGCGCCGTCGGTGGTCTGGATCCGCATCAGCACCGACTTCTTGCCCTGGCTCTTCGCGCTCGCGACTTCGGACTTCACCTCCTGGGGCGTCGACACCGGCTTGCCGCCGACATCGAGGATGACCTGGCCGGTGGCCAGGCCCTGTTCGGCAGCCGCGCCGTTCGGATCGACGCCGACGATCGCGACGCCCTGGTCCCCGGCGCCGGCGACCTCCTTGGCAGGCGCGAGCTGAATGCCGAGCATTGGCGCCGCCTGGTCCTTCGGCGCCTGAGCGTCGCCGGCCTTGGCCGTCGTCTCATTCTTCAGATCCGCCAGCTTAGCCTGGGCGGTCTTTTCGGCGCCGTCGCGAAGGTAGGTCAGCTCGATCGTGGCGGTGGGCTTGAGTTCGCCGATCTGGCGGGTCAGATCGGCCGCGTCGTCGATTTTCTGCCCGTTCAGCTTGCTGATGACGTCGCCGGTCTTGAGGCCGGCGTCGGCGGCGGGGGTCCCCGGCATGACCTTGTCGACGATCGCGCCATTGGCGGACTTGAGCCCGAGGTTTTCGGCGATGTCGTCGCTCACCGGCTGGATCTGCACCCCGAGATAGCCGCGCGCGACGCTGCCGCCATGCTCCAGCGCCGATTCGACGCTGCTCACTGTTGAGGCTGGAATGGCGAAGCCGATGCCGACGCTGCCGCCCGACGGCGAGAAGATGGCGGTGTTCATGCCGACCACTTCGCCCTTGGTGTTGAAGGTCGGTCCGCCGGAATTGCCCTTGTTGATCGGCGCGTCGATCTGCAGGAAGCGGTCATAGGGGCCGTCGCCGATGTCACGGCCCTCGGCGGAGATGATGCCCGCGGTAACAGTGCCGCCGAGGCCGTATGGGTTGCCGATCGCGACCACCCAATCGCCGATCCGCGGCATCTCCTTGGCGAAACTGACGAACGGATAGTCGCCAGCCTCGTTGACCTTGATCAGGGCGACATCGGTCTTCGGGTCGGTCCCGATCACCTTGGCGTCGAGAGTCTTGCCGTTGTCCATGGTGACGGTGACGGTCTTGGCGTTTTCGACCACGTGGTTGTTGGTGACGACATAGCCGTCGGCGGAAACGAAGAAGCCCGAGCCCTCGGCCATCGCGCCGTGCTGCGGGGCCTGGGGCGCGCCGTTGGAGCCGCCGCCGAACCGCTTGAGGAACTCCTGCATTTCCGGCGGCAGGTTGTCCATCTGAACGCCGTCGCCGCCAGTGGCTGCGGCGTTGGCGATCTTGACCTTGACCGAGACGACCGCCGGCTTGACGCGCTCAATCAAAGTCGCGAACGACGGCGCGCCCTGTGCATTGAGATCGGACGTCATGACGGGCGCCGCATGGGCGGGAGGAGAGCTCGTCAAGGCGCCCTCGGCGAAGGCGCCCGCGGCGACAAGCGAAGCTACGGCAACCGAGGCGAGGATCGTTTTGCGCCGCGCGCGCTGGCCGGCGAAAGTGGGGTAAGACATAGGGAGGCCTCCGGATTCCTGAATGACCGCGTTACAGCGGTTGATCGACAGGATCATCGGCCTCAGCGCCTATCCGGAACTTGGCCGGCGCATTAAGCTTTCTCAAGGAAGCGGGCTTGAAGGGGTCTTAATCGTCCGCGGGCGCGAGCATGACGAGTTTGTAATCGGGGCGCTCCGCCGGGGCGAACGTGTGCTGGGTGAAGCTCAGGAGTCCGTCGCGGGGATGGTTGAATGAGCGACGCCCGCCTTCGCGGATCTGAACGGCCTGCTCATCCCAGGCTTCCGCGAACAACGGGCTCTCGCTGCGGAGCGTTTCAACGAAAGTCTTGACTCGGGCGTCGCGAAACGTGTGCGCGAAATCGGCGCGGAACTCGGCGAGCAGCCGTCGCGCCCTGTCCTTCCAGGCGGGAATCAGCGCGCGGGCGGAAGGCTCCAGAAACACGTAGCGCAACAGGTTGCGCTGACAATCCCCGTCGAGCCAGCCGTGAAAAAGTCGCGCTGCGGCTTCATTCCAGCAGCAGGCGCCCCAGAGCCGGTCAAGTCCGTAGGCCGGGTGTTTGATCGCTCCAACCGCCGCGATCAATGCGGGGGGCGCGTCGGCTGAGGACCCGCCCGATCCTTCCGGATCGAGGCGACCCGCAAGCTCAAACAAATAGTCGCGTTCGGCGCGCGACAGCGATAGCGCATTGGCGATGCGGCCCAGCGCCTCCGGGGAGGCTTGCACCGGCCGGCCTTGCTCTATCCACGTACACCAGGTCACGCTGATGCCGGCTCGACCGGCGAGTTTCCTCGCGCCGGAGACCCGACGTCCGCCGGCGGCCGGCCGTCGCCGTCGGCTGCATTCGCTCGCGATGAGCGCGCACGAACTCGCCGAGGAGCAGCCTTTGATCCGAGTCCAGCAATAGCAGTCGATATAATAGGATAAGATTCGATCTTGTACCAGTTTAGACCGAACGCAAGGGTCGGAGAAGGCAAAGGAGCGATTTCATGGTCGAGGCGCATGAGAAGGTCGTCGAGGCGCAATTCGGACCGCAGGCGAGGGCCTATGTCGAAAGCGCGGTCCACAGCCAGGGTGCGGATCTCGACCGGATCGCGGCGCTGGCGCACACGCTGCGCCCAGACCTCGCTCTCGATCTCGGCGCCGGGGGCGGGCACGTCGCCTACACGCTCGCGCGCCACGCGCGCCGGGTCGTCGCGACCGACCTGTCGTCCGACATGCTGGCGGCGGTGGCGGAGACGGCGCGCGGGAAGGGCCTAACCAACATCGAGACCGTCGAAGCTCCGGCCGAGGGGTTGCCGTTTGACGATGCGACGTTCGATGTCGTCGCCTCGCGGTTCTCCACCCATCACTGGCGCGACTTCGAGGCCGGGCTGAGGCAGGCGCGCCGGGTGCTCAAACGCGGCGGAAAAGCCGTGTTCGTCGACGCCTTTGCCCCGGGTTCCGCGCTTCTCGATACCCATCTCCAGGCGATCGAACTCCTGCGCGACCATTCCCATGTCCGCGATTACACCTGCGCGCAATGGTTCGGAGCGCTCGCCCGCTCGGGCTTCGCCGTCGAGGCTTGCCGGACCTGGCGGCTGCGGATGGATTTTCCCGTCTGGATCGCGCGGATGCGGACGCCCGAAGAGAACGTGCGCGCGATCCGGGCGCTCCAGGTGGCGGCCTCGTCGGAGACGAAGGCGCATTTTGCGATCGAGCCCGACGGGTCCTTCATGCTCGACGTTTTGATGATCGAGGCCTCGACGGCCTGAGCGCCGAGGCTACCTCCGAAACTCCTCCTTCAGGGCGCCGTAAAGCGCCTTGAACCGCTCACGCTGCGCGGCGAACATTGCGGCGAGCTTCGGGTCGGGCGCGGTCACGTCGGCGATTTCGGGCGGCCGGCAGACGATCTCCGGCGGTTCTCCGGTCGACGCCATCCGGGCGAGCCGGGCGGCGCCGAATGCGGGGCTGGTTTCGCCGCCCTGCATGCGGACGACGGCAAAGCCGGTCGCGGCGGCGATCATCCGCGTCCACAACAGGCTCTTCGCGCCGCCGCCGGTGAGGGCGACGCGTTCGACCCGAGCGCCGGCGGCGGCGAGGCAGTCGCGCGCGTCGGCGAGCGTCAGCGCGACCCCCTCCATCACCGCGCGGGCGACGTCGGCGCGCGACGCCGTCTCGTTCAGGCCGAACAGGACGCCCCGCGCATAAGGGTCGTCAAGCGGCGTGCGCTCGCCGGACAGGTAGGGCAGGAACAGAAGGCTGCCTGGCCCATGATAATCCGCGGCCGCTTCGCGCTCGAGCGTCTCGGGCGGCGCCCCGAAGAGCCGGCCGGCGAAAGCCAGCGCGCCGGCGCCATTGAGCATCGCCGCCATGGCGTACCAGCGGTTCGGCAGCGCATGGGCGAAAGAGTGGACGAGCTTTTCGGTCGCCGGCAGATAGCGATCGGTGGCGACGATGAGCTGGGTCGCGGTGCCGAGCGAAATGAACGCTTCGCCCGGCGCGATCGCGCCGAGGCCGATCGCGCCTATCGCCGCATCGCCGCCGCCGGCGGTCAAAACGGCGCCGTGCGGCAGGCCGAACTCGTCGCCGGCTTTTGGTCCGATCCGCCCGGCCGGGGCCGACCCCTCGACGAGCCGCGGCGCCCAGGCGGGATCGGCCTCGCAGGCCGCGAAGGCTTCCGCCGACCACGCCCGCGCCGCCTCGTCGAGGAGCCACGTCCCAGCGGCGTCGCTCATGTCGGTGGCAAGTTCGCCGCCGAGCCTGAGGCGCAAATAATCCTTCGGCGACAGGACCCACGCAGCGCGGCGGCGATTGTCCGGCTCATGCCGGGCGATCCATTTGAGCTTCGGCCCGGTGAAGCCAGGCATGGGCTTAACGCCTACAATCCAGGCGAGCCCGGGATGATCGGCGCCGAGTTCCTGCGCCTCGCGATGGGCGCGCGCGTCATTGTGCAGGATGGCGGGTCGGACCGGCTTCATGGCGCCGTCGAGGAGGACCGCGCCATGCATCTGGCCGGAGAAGCCGATACCCCTTAGGGCGCCGAGCGCCTTGCCGGCGGACACCTTGATGTCCGCGATCGCGCCGGCCATGGCGGCCACCCAGACGTCGGGATCCTGCTCCGACCAGCCGGCGCGCGGACGGTCGGGCGAATAGGGGCGCTGGGCGCTGGCGAGCTGCGCGCCGCGCTCGTCGGTCAGAACCGCCTTGAGGCCGGAGGTGCCACAGTCGAGCCCGAGATACATAACGCGAATTCTGCGCCGCCCCGAGAGCGTTCACAAGCGGCGGCGCGACCCCTCATCCGGTCCTTCGGGCCCCCATCTCCCGCAAGGGGAGAAGGGAGTCGTGCGCCTCTCTGTTCAGTGCCGCCAGGCTGCGCATCGCGAGAACGATGGCGCGGGTGCGCGCCAGTCCTCGACGGGTTCGGAATCGTCGTCGTCCAGATCGCGGACCCGTTCCAGAATGTACCTGAGGCCCGAAAGGATCGGCTGGTCGGCGCCCTGCGCCGCGTGGCCGACGCCCTCCCAGTCGCCGTCGGCCGCCTGGCGGGAGAAGCGGCGAACCAGCCCGGCGGCGAAGACCCCGCTCGTCAGGTTGCGTTTGGCGGCGTCGCGAGAGAAGCGGCGGGCGAAATCGCCGCCGATAGAAAGGACCGCGGCGCGCGCCACATGAGGATTGGAGCAGGTCAGGACGATCTCGCGGACGGTCATAAAGGAGGCTCCCTCTCACCGGATGGGCTCGGAAGCAACTTATGCCGAGGGAATTTGTTCTCAACGTGTCCGCAGGGAAAAAATCATTTCAATTTGATGGTGGTCAATGTTTAGACAGCCTAATGTCAACCAATTGTCATATTGCGGCGTGTGCGCTGCAGCATCTAAGTGGACTTTTGATACTCGGGTCCTAACAATCGTTCAGGGCATATGCTTCGTGCAGGCTCATTTGCTCAAATGAGCGTCCTGACATTTACTGTATAATTGCCGGATTCCCCGCAATGGCTGAAGTCAGCGAGGGCGAGACCGTCAGCCGCCGCGCCGCATCAACATCCCGCGCGCGGGATCGTAGGCGATGATCGCGGCGCCGAGAAAAACGGCGGCGCAGCCTGCGACGACAGCAAGCGAGACCGGCTCGATCCGGCCCCAGAAAGCGAAGCGGATCAGTTCGACCGCGTAGGTGAACGGATTGAGCCGGCAGACGGTTGCGAGCCACGGGCTGCCTTCCTGCACCCGCCACAGCGGATAGAGGGCTGAGGAGGCGAAGAACATCGGGAAGATGACGAAATTCATCACGCCGGCGAAATTCTCAAGCTGCCTGACGAGTGACGACAGCACCATGCCGAGCGCGCCGAGCATCAGTCCCGAGAGGATGAGCGCCGGCAGGATCGTCAGGTAGCCCCACGGGCTCGGCGGCTCGATCTCCCAGAAGTAGGCGATGACGAGATAGG
This sequence comes from uncultured Alphaproteobacteria bacterium, assembly GCA_963767245.1. GTDB lineage: Bacteria > Pseudomonadota > Alphaproteobacteria > Rhizobiales > Beijerinckiaceae > Roseiarcus. The sequence goes on along the minus strand of CAVYDG010000014.1, from coordinate 83,841 downwards.
CGTAGACCTGCAGGATCGAGACCGCGACCCCGGCGACGAGCTTGGCGGTCAAAAGGAACCAGCGCGGCGCCGGGCTGACCAGCAGGAGACGCATCGAGCCCATCTCGCGGTCGTAGACCATAGACAGCGACGACTGCATGCCGTTGAACAGCTGGATCATCGCGATCAGGCCCGGCGTGATATAGACGTCGTAGAGAACATAGGTCTCGTAGGGCGGGATGATCGAGACGCCGAGGACCTGGCGGAAGCCGGCGGCGAAGATGAAGAGCCACACCAGCGGGCGCACCAGGGCGGAAACGAACCGCTCGCGCTGATGTAGAAAACGCAGGCCCTCGCGCCAGACGATTCCGCGAAGGCAGATGAGATAGCCGCCGAGGCCGAACGGCGCCGGGGTTTCTGTCTCGGTCGCGCTCACGACGCCGCCGCCCCGGGCTCGCCAGTCAGCCGTGCGAAGGCGTCCGCGAGCGATTGCGCGCCGGCCGCCGCCACCACCGCCTGCGCCCGGTCCGCCGCCAGGACGCGGCCCTCGTGCAGCACGATGACGCTGTCGTCAGGCTTTGCCTCGTCGACGAGGTGCGTGGTCCAGAGCACGCTCACCCCGTCCGTGGCGACGAGGCCCCGGGTCAGCGCCAGGATGTCCGCGCGCGCCCTGACGTCGAGCCCGGCGGTCGGCTCGTCGAGCAGCAGGAGACGGGGGCGATGGATGAGCGCGCGGGCGATTTCGACCCGGCGCATCTGTCCGCCGGAAAGCTCGCGCACGCGATCATGGGCGCGATCGGCGAGGCCGACTCGCTGAAGCAGCGCGCTCCCGCGGGCGCGCGCCTCGGCGCCGGCGACGCCGTGCAGGGCCGCCTGATAGCGCAGGTTCTGATCGATGGTGAGATCGAGATCGAGCGTCCGGCTCTGAAACACGACGCCGATCCGCGCGAGCGCCGCGCCGCTCTGACGGGCGACGTCGAAGCCGAACACACTGACGGAGCCGCCGCCGGCGGCATAGAGGCGGGTGATGATCGAAAACAGCGTGCTCTTGCCCGCGCCGTTGAGGCCGATCAGCACGGCGAAAGTCGAAGGCGGGACCTCAAAGCTCACATCGTCGAGCGCCTTGCGCGCGCCATAGGCGTGCGAGACATGCTCGACCGCAAGCGCCCGGAGGATCGAGGCCTTCGAGGACGCGGCGGCGCCGTTCATCGGCGGGTGATCGCCACGCCCCAGGGATAGGAGCCGACGGCGATCGATTTCAAGACCTTCAGCGCTCCAACATCGATGACCGACACGTCGTTCGAGACGCCGTTGGTGGCGAACAAGAGCTTGTCGTCCGGAGTGAGCGCGAGGTGCCAGACGCGCTGGCCGACCAAGAGATATTTGATCACCGCCTTGGTCCCACCGTCGATGACCGCGACGCGGTTGGCGGGGCCGAGCGCGACGAAGCCGAGCGCGCCGTCGGAGGTGAATCGGATTCCGACCGGCTGGATCTGCTCCTTGCGCAATCCCGGCACCTCGAAGCCGATTGTCTGGGTGATCGCCTTTTTGACCGGATCGATGACCGAGACCTTTCCCCCGACCTCGGACGACACCCAAAGCTCAGACCCGTCGGGTTTGAACTCGGCGAAGCGCGGACGCGGGGCGACGAGAATGTTGGCGACGACCTTTTTCGCCCGCCAGTCGATGAGATGGGCCATGCTGGTCGTCTCGGAGGTGTTGACGACCATCGCCCCGTCGGGACTGACCGCCACGCCCTCCGGCTCGATCCCGACGGGGAACTGCGAGACCACCTGACGGGTCTTGACGTCGATGGCGGTGAGCAGCGCGTCGTTCTCGTTAGCGACAAACACCAGGGTCCCGTCCGGACTTACCCGCAATTGCTCGGGATCGGGGCCGGACGGCAGCTCGCCGACGACCGTCATGGTCTTGGTGTCGATGACCTGGATCGCGTCGTCGTCGCCGACGCAGACGAAGAGCTCGGAATTGTCGTTCGACAGCGCGATCCCGCGCGGACGCTGACCGACCTTGACCGTCTTTCTCACCTCGAGCGTCGCGGTGTCGATCACCGAGATCGAGTTGCCCTTCTCGTTGCTGACGAAGGCGGTATTGGCGAGGCTCGGCGTCGCTGACAGCACGCAGGCGGCGAGGGCCAGAGCGCAAAGGGTCAATCGAGTGTGCATTTGGTTTCCGGCTGGTCGAGACCAAGCGTATCGAGTTCGGAGACCTGGTGCAGGAAACCCTCCTGGGGAGACACCGAAACCGTGCCCCGGCCGTCGGTCAGGAGGATCGGCTGGCGAAGCTGCAGGTTCCACGGCCGCAGCGTCAGCGCCACTCCCTTGAAGTCCGCGACCTCGAAATCCGCCGCCAGCATGAGCGCCCGCACCGCCTTCACGTCCGCGGTCCTGGCCCGGTTGACCGCGTCGCCGATCATCCGCATCGCCACCCACGCCTGATTGTCGCGCGCGTTCATGGGGCGATGGAACATGCGCTGAAACCGGTTTTGCAGCTGCACCGCGCCCCACATTTCATGCGAGGGGTCCCAGCTCGTGGGCCACAACCCGGCGGAGCCGGTGACCGGGCGGGGATCCCAGGTGCGATAGGGCAGATAGCCGGCGAACACTTCACTCTCGTCGGCGGCGACGAGGACATCGTAGTCGGGCGCGTTCTGCGTGAAGACCGGCATCTGGCGCTGCGTCTGCACCACCCCCAAATCCGAGCGCCGTCCCCCGCCGGTATCCTCGAACACCCGCTTCTCTACGATCTTGGCCCCGAACTTCTTCGCCGCCCGTTCGTAGGCCGCGCCGAGTGCGGCGTCCTCGGGATGAGAGCCGACGACGAGGAACCATTTTCGCCACTGCTTCCAGATCAGGTATTGCGCCAGACCGTCGGCCAGCATCGAGCGCGATGGGGCGGTGTGGATGACGTTGGCGCGGCAATCCTGCTCGCGCAAGCTGTCGTCGGGCGCCCCGCGTTGAAGACGAGCGCGCCCTCGTCCTTGGCCGCGTCGGCGACTTTGAGCAGCGCGCCGGCCGGCAGATCGGCGATCAGGTAACGCACGCCTCTGTCCAGGAGCGTCCGCGCCGCGGCCGCGGCGTCGTCGTCCGCGGCCAGCTTGACGTCGTCGACTGTGAACGACTGGTCGAGAAACTTGCCGGTCGTGTTGTTGTCGGCCATCGCCATGCTCGCCCCGGCGATGAAGTCGTCGGCCGGGGGGACGTCGAGGATCGAGACCGTGTCGCGCGAGTGCCCGATCCGGAGCACCCCGACCTTGACCTCGAGCGGCTCGGCCTGGGCGGCGAGCGGCAAAGCGAGCGTCGCAAGCGCGAGCGCAAGGAGCGTTGTGGCGGCCGTTGGCGCGCTTTCGCGCGATGTTTGTCTCGCCCGGCTGGGCGCCCCATCATCGTTCGGCGCATGCGCCGGGGGAGGGACAATGAAACTCGCAATTTTCTTGAGCGTCGCCGCGATCATTTGCGCTGAGCCCGCCACGGCGAAGGACACGCGGTTCTGGAACCTGACCTCCTCGATCGTCAAATCGCTTGAACTTGCGCCTGCCGGCACATCGACCTTCGGTCCCAACCAATGCGCCAGTGATCCCGACGGCGCCGTCGACCATGACGAGCGGGTGAAGGTGACCGGCGTGACTACAGGCGCATATGACGCGCGGCTCAGCTTGGCCGATGGACGGGTGTGCATGGCCAAAGGCATACGGATCGAGACCGGCAAGCCGTTCTCCATCGAGGACAAGGATCTCGTCGGCTGCGCGCCCTGACCTTCGCCAAAGCGATGCTTGGCTAAAGCGCGCCGGGACCCTGGTTTGCCCCGCATTCGGCCAAAAACGCGGGAGGGCCTTATCCGGAGCGACTCGATTCTGCAGGGAGGGACCATCGGCGGGGAAAATAAAGGCAACAACTCAGCCTGCGCGCTCCGGTCCCCAGAGGCGTCCCCTAAGCGGCGCTGCGCGCCGCCCTATCGCGGTATTGAGCAAGCATTCCGGCGCTCCGCGGTTTTGGCGGAAACGCCGGCCGGTTCTCACATTTCGGCGGAGAGATAAGCCGTAACTTCCATGCCAGCGCAGACTTCGACAACGACGGGGGCGGTCCAGCTCATTGGGCTCTCCACAAGGCGCGATTCCAGCCGGGGCTTGCCCGGCGCGAGACCAGGTTATCAGGTTCGTCCCCGGGCGTCACCCCTTCTTTGGCCTCGATTGTGGTCCGTCAAGCCGATTTGAAAAGCCACTGGTTGCGCCAAACGATCAGGTCGCCCGACATCGCAGCCTACGAGAGCGACGTCGAAGCAACAAAGTTGCGCCGGCGCCGCGAAATTATTCTCGCAATTGCGCGTCAATGCGGGCAATCGTCGCCGCCGAATTCACCTCAAGGCGCGCCCAAGTGCGATTTTCCTTTGCCAATGTGGCGTTGCAGGCTCTGGCGCACAATTCCGGCTGGCCGGAGCAATGGCGCAACCCCGAGCCGAAGTCCGCCTATGATGCGGTCATCATCGGAGCCGGCGGGCATGGGTTGGCGACCGCCTATTACCTTGCCACGGAGCACGGCCTCGCCAACGTCGCGGTGCTGGAGAAGGGCTGGCTCGGCGGCGGCAACACCGGACGCAACACCACCATCATCCGCTCCAATTATCTGTGGGAGGAATCCGCCGCGCTCTATGAGCATGCGCTGAAACTTTGGGAGGGCCTGTCGCAGGAGCTCAACTATAACGTCATGTATTCGCCGCGCGGGGTGATGATGCTCGCGCACAATACGCACGACATTCAGGTCGCCAAGCGTCACGTCCACGCCAATCGCCTGGCCGGCGTCGACAACGAATGGCTGTCGCCTGAAGAAGCCAAGGCCTTCTGCCCGCTTTTGAACATCGCCCGCGACATCCGCTACCCGGTCGTCGGCGCGGCGCTGCAGCGGCGCGGCGGCACGGCGCGCCACGACGCGGTCGCCTGGGGCTATGCGCGCGCGGCTTCGGCGCGCGGCGTCGACATCATCCAGAACTGCGAGGCGACCGCGATCCGCCGCGACGCGTCTGGCGCCGTCTCGGGGGTCGAAACGACGCGGGGCGCGATAGCGACGAAAAGGCTCGGGGTCGTCGCGGCCGGCCACACTTCGGTGGTGATGGCGATGGCCGGCGTCAGGATGCCGCTCGAGAGCTATCCCCTGCAGGCGCTGGTTTCCGAACCGGTCAAGCCGATGATGCCGTGCGTCGTGATGTCGAACACCATCCACGCTTATATGTCGCAATCGGACAAGGGAGAACTGGTCATCGGCGCCGGCACCGACGCCTATATTTCCTATTCGCAGACCGGCGGCCTTCACATCGCCAACCATACGCTCGAGGCGATCTGCGAGCTGTTTCCACCGGTGCGGCGGATGCGGATGCTGCGCAACTGGGGCGGCATCGTCGACGTGACGCCCGACCGCTCGCCGATCATCGGCCTGACGCCGGTTCCGGGCCTCACCGTCAATTGCGGCTGGGGCACCGGCGGTTTCAAGGCGACGCCGGGCTCGGGCCATGTGTTCGCGCATACGATCGCTCGTGGCCAGCCGCACCCGTTCGCGGCGCCCTTCACGCTCGACCGTTTCCGCTCCGGCCGCCTCATCGACGAAGCCGCCGCCGCGGCCGTGGCGCACTGAGCCCGTCATGCTGCTGATTGCCTGTCCCTATTGCGGCATGGAGCGGCCGGAAATCGAATTCCGCTACGGCGGCGAAGCGCATATCGCCCGACCGGCCGACCCCAGTGCGCAGTCTGACGAGGAATGGGCGAGCTTCCTCTATTTCCGCTCGAACCCCAAGGGCGTGACCGCCGAGCGCTGGCGCCACGCGTTCGGCTGCGGGCGCTTCTTCAATTGCCTGCGCGACACGGTCAGCGACAGGATCCTGGCGGTGTACAAAGCCGGCGAGCCCCGCCCGGAGGTCGCGGCCGAACGACCCGGGCGAAGCGGATGAGCCAGCCGTTTCGTCTTGCCGGCGGTAGCTCGATCGACCGCTCGCGCCCTCTCGCTTTCACGTTCGACGGCGTCGCTTACGCAGGCTATGCCGGCGACACGCTCGCCTCCGCGCTGCTCGCCAATGGCGTGCATCTCGTCGGGCGCTCGTACAAGTATCATCGGCCGCGCGGGATCCTCAGCGCCGGCGCGGAGGAGCCCAACGCGCTCGTCAGCCTCGCGCGCGGGCCCGGCCGGCTCACGCCTAACCTGCGCGCAACCCAGATCGAGCTTTACGACGGACTGAGCGCCTCGAGCCAGAATCGCTGGCCTTCGCTCACCTTTGACGTCGGCGCGGTCAATGACCTCCTGTCGCCGTTGTTCGGCGCCGGCTTCTATTACAAGACGTTCATGGGTCCGAACCTGTTCGGCAAGAACTGGGCGTGGACGCATATCTACGAGCCGGCGATCCGCCGCGCCGCAGGCCTCGGGGTTGGTCCGCGCGAGCCCGATCCTGACCGCTATCAGCGGACGTTCGCCCATTGCGACGTCCTGATCGTCGGCGCAGGCCCGGCCGGTCTCGCGGCGGCGCTGGCCGCCAGCGCAAGTGGCGCCCGGGTCGTCGTCTGCGACGAGAACCCGGCGCCGGGCGGCTCCCTGCTCGCCGAGACTGAGGCCAGGATCGAGACCATGAGCGCGGGCGATTGGCTGCTGGGAGCGGTCGCCCAGCTGCGCGACCGGCCCAACGTCCGCCTGATGACGCGAACGCAAGCGTTCGGCTACTACGCGCAGAACTTCGTCGCCCTCAACGAGCGGATCGCCGAGCCGGACCTCATCGCCGATCCCGACTCGCCGCGCGAGCGGCTGTGGCAATTTCGCGTGCGCGAGGTGGTGCTGGCGACCGGCGCGATCGAGCGCCCGCTGGTGTTCCCGAATAACGACCGCCCGGGCGTGATGCTCGCCGATGCAGCGCGGCGCTATTGCGGCCAGTATGGCGCCAAGGTGGGCGAGCGCGTCGTCGTCGCAACCGCGCACGATGGCGCCTATGGGGCCGCGCTCGACCTGAAAGCGGCGGGCGTCGACGTCATGCTCGTCGCCGATCTCCGCGGCGAGGCGAAAGGACCGCTGCCGGAGGCCGCGCGCGCTGCGGGAATCGAAGTCGCGGAGGGGGCGGAGATCGCCGGCGCCGACGGGCGGCTTCGGGTCAAGGCCGTGCGCCTGAACGTCGCCGGCGCACGGCGGACGGTCGCCTGCGACGCCCTCCTGATGTCGGGCGGCTGGACGCCTTCGGTGCATCTTTTCTCACAATCGCGCGGGAGGCTCGTCTTCGACGAGGCGCTGCAGATGTTCAAACCGGGCTCGTCGGCGCAGCGCGAGCGGTCGGCCGGCGCCTGCAACGCGACCTTCGACTTTGCCGGCGCGCTCGCCGAGGGCGATGCGGCGGGGCGCGCCGCGGCGGCCGGGGCCGGTTTCGCTGCGCCGGCCGCGCGGGTCTACGCCGTGACCGGCGCATTTCCGGCGCCGGGCGCCGCATTCGTCGCAGCGCCCGCCGGCGCCGACCGCCGCGCCAAGGCGTTCGTTGATTTCCAGAACGACGTCTGCGCCAAGGACGTGAACCTCGCGGTGCAGGAGGGCATGCGCTCGATCGAGCACATCAAGCGCTACACCACGACCGGCATGGCGACCGACCAGGGCAAACTCTCGAACATGAACGCGCTCGCGATCGCAGCCCGCGCGCTGGCGAAGCCTGTCCCCGAGGTGGGACTGACCACCTTTCGCCCGCCTTATACGCCGGTCAGTTTCGGCGCCTTCGCCGGCCCGGCGCGTGGCGACCTGTTCGATCCCATCCGCCGCACGCCCATTCACGACTGGGCGGCCGAAAACGGCGCCGCCTTCGAGGACGTGGGCTTATGGAAACGCGCCTGGTATTTTCCCCGCGCAGGCGAATCGATGCACGACTCGGTCGCGCGCGAATGTCGCACGACCCGGGAAAGCGTCGGCCTGTTCGATGCTTCGACGCTCGGCAAGATCGAAGTCGTCGGCCCCGATGCGGCGATATTCCTCGAGCGCATGTACGCCAATGCGTTCCAGAAGCTCGAAGTCGGCCGCTGCCGCTATGGCCTCATGCTGAACGAAGCGGGATTTCTCATCGATGACGGCGTGATCGCGCGCCTGAAACCCGACCGCTTCCATGTGACGACGACCACTGGCGGCGCGCCCACCGTGCTCGCCCAGATGGAGGACTATCTCCAGACCGAGTTCACTGATCTCAAGGTCTGGCTCACTTCGACCACCGAGCAATGGGCGACGATCGCGCTGCAGGGGCCGAAGGCGCGCGATTGCGTCGCCCCGCTCATCGACGGCGTCGATCTCGCCAACGAGGCTCTTGCCCATATGACTGTGCGCGAGGCGCACGCCTGCGGCGTTCCGGCGCGGCTGATGCGGGTGAGCTTCACCGGCGAGCTCGGCTACGAGATCAACGTGCCCTCGCATTTCGGCCGCGCTGTGTGGGAAGCCGCATGGCGCGAAGTGCAAAAGCAGGGCGGGTGCGCCTATGGCACCGAGTCGATGCATGTGATGCGGGCCGAGAAAGGCTTCGTCATCGTCGGCCAGGAGACCGACGGCACGGTGACGCTCGCCGACCTGGGCCTCGACTGGGCGATCGGAAAGACAAAGAAGGACTTCGTCGGCAAGCGCTCGCTTCAACGCCCCGACATGCTGGCGGCGAATCGCAAGCAACTGGTCGGGCTCCTGACCGACGATCCGGCGATCGTGCTCGAAGAGGGCGCGCAGGTGACGGAAAGCGCGAACCCGCCGACCGGCTCGTCCGCGCTCGGCCACGTCACCTCGTCCTACGCAAGCGCAACGCTCGGCCGCTCGATCGCGCTCGCGCTCGTCGCCGCGGGGCGCTCGCGCATCGGCGCGAAGCTCAATGTGCCGATGCCGGGCGGCGCGATTCCGGTGACGGTTACGGCGCCGATCTTCTATGACAAGCCGGGAGCGCGTCTCCATGTCTGATGCGGTGCTTGCAGCGCGCTCGCCGCTGCAGGGCCTTGCCCTTCCTGCGGGTCCGCGATTTGCCTTGTCCGAGGCGCCGCCGGCCGCGCGTTTCATCCTGCGGGGCGGCGAGGGCGCCCGCGTCGCGTGCGGCATCGCCTTCGGCGCTGAGCCGCCGTGCCCGACTCGGGCCGGCGGGCGAGGGCGCTGGGCGCGCGGCTCTCTGGCTCGGCCCGGACGAATGGCTAATGATCGCGGACGGCGCCGATCCCGCGCCGCTCGGCGACATGCTCGAATTGGTGCTCGACGGAACCGCCCACAGCCTGGTCGACGTCTCGCACCGCCAGATCGGACTTATCGCCAGCGGACCGGCGGCGGCGCGGGCGCTCAACGCCGGCTGCCCGCTCGACCTCGACCTTAAGGCCTTTCCGGTCGGCATGGCGACCCGCACGATATTCGACAAGGCGGAGATCGTGCTGTGGCGCCGGGCTCAGACGACGTTCCATGTTGAGGTCTGGCGCTCGTTCGCGCCCCACGTCGCCGCGTCGCTGATCGAGGCGGCTGGAGGCGCGGCGGAGTGGTGAAGCAGAAGCGTCGAGGTCTACTTGACGTCTACCGAGACGCGAACGCTCGCGGGGCTGGTGCTGCGCGCGCTCGCCCCGGAGATATCAAATGAGAATTCGTCGTCCCCCTTGTACCCTGGCGCTGATCTGTACGACACCCCAGGATAGGCGGTAGAACCGTTCCAAGATGCCGTGCGTTGACTTGCCTGCTTGGTGATCGCGATCGAATTGATGTTCGACCTCCCACTGTTCGTGAATTTTATCGAACACGGCGCCCCGCTGCTTACGCGCATTGTCGCCGAAACTTCGGAGCCATGATAAAATCTAAAATAGTCATGATGACACTCGGCCTGGCTGGGCGTCGCCGCCAAGAGCAAGAGCACGGACGCTCTAAGGTACATCATGGAGCCCTCCCAATACTGCGCCCCCCCTCGGACGGAGCGCCTTCAGCGTCGAACATACCACGTGGGAGGTCGTGGATATAGCGCGCCGAGCGACTGCCTGATCCGTTAGAGCGACGATGGCGACGGATCGGTTCTATTGTGCAGACGTACTCTCAGATCTTCGCCGCCTGGACGACCGAGCCCGTTGCGCCCTCGCGAAATTGGCGGGCGATGATCTTGGCCACCTCAGCGGCCCGAATGCCTTCCGCAGGATTGCGCCCGATCGCCTGCAGCGTTTCGGAGACCCAGCCCGGCGAAACGACATTGACCCGCACGGAAATCGACGGCTCCGCGGCCACCGCGCGGGCAAAAGCGTCGACAGCGGAATTGACGGTTGTGATGATCGCGCTGCCGGGAGACGGATCTTGCGACGCCGTGCCGCTCGTGAGCGTGATCGCTCCGCCGGGCCGGACGGTCTTCAGTCCGTAGCGGACGACATTGACCTGGCCCAACAATTTGTTGGCGAGGGAAAACGTCCAGTCTTCGTCCGTCAACTGATCCCAGGGCTTGAAGCGCGCCGCTCCGCCTGTGCAGACGATCCCGTCGACCATCCCGACCCGGTCAAACAGCGCGGCGAGCGATTTCGGGTCCGAGATGTCGACTCGCTCGCCTGAATTGCGCGACGCGGGGATGCATTCGCTTTCGCCGAGCGCCTTGACGACTTCTGCACCAATGAGCCCGGCGGCGCCGATGACCAGTATCTTGCTCAACGCTGTTCTCCTTAAATGACTTGGTTCACCGCAAGGATGGAGAGGATTGCGTCGGATCGCAAACGTCAGCCGCGCTCGGCCTTGTCGCGCGCGTTGAGGGCCTGGATGGCTTCGCGGGCCGCTTTCCATTCGCCGTCGCCCCAACGGCGCAACTCAAAGAAATTGCCGCCTGTCGCCATCGCCTCCGCGCCGTCCATCGCGATGGTCTCGCCGCTCAGCCACTCGCAGCCGTCGGACATCAGGAACGCGGCGAGATTCTTCGGACCGCTGTCCGTCCGCCCGGACCTCTGGGACAAAGGCATAGCCTCGCCGCTTGTCGCAGCCGCCAGCAGCCAATTCGAGCGCTGGGGCGTCAGTCATGCCGGTCTTTGCACATTCCCACAGAGCACGAAGCACCTCTGGCTTTATCAGAAGTTTGGGTTCTACCCCCGCACTCTGACCGCGATCATGGCCGCCCCGGCCGGGGCCGGCGCACTCCCGGCCGCGCCGCGCTATTCCGGGCTTGCCGCCGGCGAGCGGCAGGAAGCCGAAAAGGCCAGCCGGGCGCTAACCGAAGAAGTCTATGAGGGGCTCGACCTTGGCGGCGAAATCCGCACGGTGGCGGCGCGCAATCTCGGCGACACGCTCTTTCTGCCAGGCGGCGGGAGCCGCGTTGACGGTTTCGCCGTCTGTCACTGGGGGCCCGCGAGCGAGGCCGGCGCCGATTGCCTGTTCGTCAAGTTCGGCGCTGTAAGACCGGGGCCGGGAGCGGACGTCCGCTTCGGGGCGCTTCTCGACGCCTGCGGGGCGCTCGCCCGCTCGGCGGGCATGGCGAACGTGCTGGCAGGGGTCAGTACGGCGCGCGAGGAGGCCTACCGGCAGATGATTGCGCGAGGATTCCGCAGCCGCGTCCAGGTCGTCACGATGCACCGTCCGGACGAGCCCGCCTATAGCCGGCCCGGGATCTTCGCGCTCGACGATTGGCGCTGACGCCAGGCTCAAAGAGATCGGCCGGATTCACCCCCGATCCGCAAACCGTCCCGGCGTCCCCTCGAACTCCCGCCCGCACCGCCTCGATCTGGTTCGGCGAGCCGATCAGCGCCGCCTGCTCCTTCAATTCGGCGAGGAGGATTGCGGCCACCTCGGCGTCACTCGCCATGTTGAGAAGCCGCTTGAGCGCGCGCACCGCGTCGGGACTGCGCCCGGCGATCTCATGCGCTGTGGCGCGGGCGGCGGCGAGCGGGTCGGCGTGGAGACCGGTGGCGAAGCCGTAACTCAGCGCCTCCGTGCCGGAGAAGACCCGGCCGGTCAGGCTGAGCTCGCGGATCACGTCGGAGCGGGCGAGCTCGCGCATGAGAGCAATCCCGCTCATGTCGGGGATGAGGCCCCATTTGATTTCGAGGATCGACAGCCGCGCGTCCGGCGCGACGTAGCGGATGTCGGCGCCGAGCGCGATCTGGAAGCCGCCGCCAAGCGCGACGCCACGGATCGCGGCGATGACCGGCACGGGCAGGGTCCGCCAGACATAGGCGGCGTGCTGGTAGTCGTTGGCGAGCCCGTGCGTGCGCTTCGCGAGTTCGGCGGGCGTCGGTCCGCCCCCGCCCGCCGCTATCGCCGCGAAGGTTTCCTTGTCGAGGCCGGCGCAGAAGCCCTTGCCCGCGCCGGTCAGCACCACGGCGCGCAGGCCCGGCGCATGGGCGAGGCTTTCGCCCGCGGCGATGATCGCCTCGAACATCGCGGGATCGAGGGCGTTGAGCTTGTCTAGCCGGTTGAGCGTGACCTCGGCGACGCCGTCGGCAATTTCGACCGTGACGCGGCCGTCCGGCGAGGATGCCGTTTCCGGGTTCATGCGCTCTTTTCCGGCCCCCGAAGGAAGGCAAGCCGTCGTGGATTTGCCGCGCGAAGTCAACCGCGCGCCCTATGGGGGTTCGGCGCCGGGCGGAAAAGAATTGATTTGAACGCTACCGGGAGGACATCATGCCGGTTTCAACGCGCATCAGCGCCGCAGCGGCGTCATTCCAGGTGGTCAGAGACTTCCTGTTCACGTCTCGCGAAAGGCGGCTGGAGCCGGGCATTTCCGACTTCAGTTTCGGCAATCCTCACGAGATGCCGCTCGAAGGCCTCGTCTCGGCGATCCGCGAGCACACGGCGCCGCGCGACAAGAACTGGTTCGCATATAAAACGAGCGAAGAGGAGCCGCAGGCGTTTATCGCCAGGCACGTAAGCCGCGAGCTTGGACTGAGCTTCGAGCCGGCCGATATCGCACTGACGAACGGCGCGTTCGCCGCCATTGCTGTCGCGATCCGGCTGACGCTGGACGTCGGCGACGAAGCGATCGTGTCGGAACCGGCCTGGTTCTGCTACGAACCGATGCTGCTGGCGGCCGATGCGCGGCCGCGCAAGGTCGCGCTCAAGGCCCCTGCGTTCGATCTGGATCTGGACGCCATTCACGGCGCGATCAGCCCGCGCACGCGCCTGGTCATCGTCAACTCGCCGCACAATCCGACGGGCCGGATCTATGAGCAGACCGCCTTGAAGGCGTTGGCCGAGCTCCTGGAAGACGCGTCCCGACGCTTCGGACGCCGGATCTATCTCCTCTCCGATGAGCCCTATCGCCGGATTCAATTCGATGGACGCGGCTTCGTCAGCGCCGCGTCGATCTATCCCTGGACCCTCATTGCCTACAGCTACGGCAAGGTCCTGCTCGCGCCCGGCCAGAGGATCGGCTATCTCGCGATCTCGCCGCTGATGCCGGGATCGGATCGTCAGGCGCTTCGCAACTCGATGTTCTACGGGCAGATGGCGCTCGGTTGGTGCTTTCCGAACGCGATCATGCAATACGCAGTCCCAAATCTCGAGGGTCTGTCGATCGATCAGGCTGCGCTTGCGCGCCGACGCGACATCCTGATTGGTGCGCTCGATCGCCTTGGCTATTCCGCCCTTGCGCCGGAAGGGACGTTCTACCTCTGGGTCAAATGGCCGGAAGGCGATCCCGCCCGGATGTGGAACGCTCTTGCCGACCACGACGTCTATGTGCTGCCTGGCAGCGTCATGAACGCGACCGCTTATTTTCGCATCAGCCTGACGGCGTCCGATGACATGGTGCAACGCTCCCTGCCTGCATTCGAACATGCAGCGCAGACGGGATAGACGAGGCGACGGGGCTCTCTAACCGCGCCCGCGCCCGACTACCGGGCGCGTTCAATCACGATCACCTTCTTTTGTCCCGCAAACGCGCCGATGCAAAGCACCGCGAGCCAGATCACGACCGCGAGAACCGGAAAGAATAGCGTCACAATCGAGACGAGGACCATCACGAAAGCGACAAAAGAGACGAGCAACCGGCCGCGCAGCAAGGCGATTAGGACCGGAAGGAACATCAAGGCGAGCAAAGCCAAACCCGATCCGGCGAAAATCCCCATTTTTCTTGCCCCAATATGTGTCCGCGAGCCTGAAGCCGGCGCGGTTCAAATCACCTGCAGAAGAAGTCTAACTCACCGACCCGCCTCGTCAAACGCAAAAGACGCATCGCGGCCCGCAGTAAAGGGCGTGCTATCTCGGCGGCGGGAAGGCCAGCACTTCGCCGGTATAGGTTTCGACCACTTCGCTGAACGGCTCGCCGTCGGGGTCGAGAGCACGGCGCGGTGCTCGAGCACATGATCGGGAATCGCGAGCGCGCCTGTTTCGTCCGGCGTCCCGCCCGCGCCCATCTCCCAGCCCTGCGGCAACGGTCGCCACAGCAGCTCCGCCGACAGCGTGTGGCGGCGGAAGTGAAGCGCCGCGACCGCCTTGCCGAACGGGGTGTCGGTCGTCTCCAGCACGCGGTTCATCTCCGGCGTGAGCCGCGCTGGCACATACCAGTTGTCGGCCTCCGACAGCACCCGGTCACCGCATTTGAGCCTGACCCGCCGGTAGCCGAGCGGCTCGTCCGGCTTGACGTCGAGCGCGGCCCGCACTTCCGCGCTCGCGACCTTGTCGACGTCGTGCGCGCGTTCGGCGACGATCAGCGCCGGATCGGCGAGGCGATGGTCGGCGCACCAGCGTTCGAGCGTCAGCGTCGCGCTGTCATGGGCGAGGAGGTCGGCGTTGAGGCTCTCGATCAGCGCCAGCGCTTCGAGCCTGCCGACAAAGCTGTCCGCCCATGGCGCTGGCCCGGCGGCAAGCGCGCTCGCCGCCGGCAGAAAAACCGCAGGCCGCCGTCGCCAGTCGTCTCAACGCCTTCCGCAATCATGTCGCTTCGGCCTCGGCCGACAATTCGAACCACGCCTCGTTCGCTCGCGGTCAACGCGCGCTCGAGCTCGACGCGCTTCTCGGCCAGATCGGCGATTTTCACCGCATCGCCGCCGCGCGCGCTCGCCTGAGCCAGCGCCTCGTCGACCCGGCGCAGGAGATCATGGAAGCGGCTCATCTTGTCTTCGAGCGCCTGAAGCTCGCGCTTGAGCGGCCCCGACTCGCGCCTGGGTTTCGCCGCCGCCGCGGGCGAAGCGGGCTCGCGCCTTGCGCCCCGGCGGGCCGCGCGTCGGCGCCGAGAACGAAGCGGCCGTAGTCGGCGAGGTCGCCGTCGAACGGCTTCACCGTTCCGTTCGCGGTCAGCCACAGCCGGTCGACGCAGGCTTCGAGCAGCCGCCGGTCGTGCGAGACCAGGATGCAGGCGCCTTCGTAATCGTTGATCGCCTCGATCAATTCGCCGCGGCTGTCGATGTCGAGGTGGTTGGTCGGCTCGTCGAGGATGAGGAGTTGCGGCCCGTCGAAGGTGGCGAGGCCCATCATCAGGCGCGCCTTCTCGCCGCCCGACAGCGCTTCGATCCTGGTCTCGGCGCGGGCGCCGGAGAAGCCGATCATCGCCGCGCGGCCGCGGATCTTCGATTCGGGCTGCGCCGCGCATGCGCTCGGCGACATGGTCGTAGACGCTGCCGCCGGGCTCGAGCTCGTCGATCTGGTGCTGGGCGAAATAGCCGACCTGAAGCTTGCTTGCGCGCGTCATCTTGCCCGCCATCGGCGCGAGCCGACCGGCGATCAGCTTGGCGAAGGTCGATTTGCCGTTGCCGTTCGGGCCGAGGAGCCCGATGCGGTCGTCGTCGGCGAGGGTGAGATCGATGCGCGCCAGCACCGCGCGCCCGTCATATCCAGCGCTGACCTTGTCCATCGAGACGATCGGCGGGCTCAGGCGCCGGGCGATCGGCGGCCACTTGAACGGCTGCACGGTGTCGTCGACGATCGCCGCGATCGGCTCCATCTTCGCCAGCATCTTGATGCGCGACTGCGCCTGCGCCGCCTTCGACGCCTTGGCGCGAAAGCGGTCGACGAAGGCCTGCAGATGGGCGCGCCGCTCCTCCTGCTTCTTGATCGCCTTGCCGGCCAGCACCTGCTGCTCGCGGCGCTGGCGCTCGAAGCTCGAATAGCCGCCGCTCCACAGGGTCAGCTTGCCGCGCTCGAGGTGCAGGATCTGATCGGCGACATCGTCGAGCAGGTCGCGGTCATGGCTGATGACCAGGATCGTCGCCGGGCAGGTCTTCAGATAGTCGGTGAGCCACAGCACGCCTTCGAGGTCGAGATAATTGGTCGGCTCGTCGAGCAGCAGCAGGTCGGGTTCGGAGAACAGCACTGCGGCGAGCGCCACCCGCATACGCCAGCCGCCGGAATATTCGGCGAGCGCCCGGCCTTGCGCCGTCTCGTCGAAGCCGAGACCTTTCAGGATACGGGCCGCCCGCGCCGGCGCGGCATGGGCGTCGATGTCGACGAGGCGGGTCTGGATTTCGGCGATGCGCTCGGGGTCGCGTGGCGTCTTCCGCTTCGGCGATGAGCGCGGCGCGCTCGCTCGTCGGCTGCGAGCACGAAGTCGATCAGGCTCTCCGCGCCGCCTGGCGCCTCCTGCTCGACGCTGCCGACGCGCAAGCCCCTGGGGACGGCGATCGCGCCGCCCTCCGGCGAAAGGTCGCCGCGAATGAGCCGGAAGAGCGTGGTCTTGCCGGCGCCGTTGCGCCCCACGAGCCCGACATGCGCTCCTGAAGGCAGCGCCGCGGTGGCGTTGTCGATCAGGAGACGCTCGCCGAGCCGGTAGGTGAGGGCGCTGATATGCAGCATGGCGGGCTTTTCGCCCGCCACGCCCGCGCTGGCAAGATCAAATGGCCGTTACGTTGTCGCCTGTGGACGCGACCGCTGGTCAGGCCTTCTTCGGCGCGTCGAGAAAGGCGCCGCTGCGATAGAGGAGGCCCGCGGGGCCGGCGCCGATCAGGGGCGCGATGATGAAGAGCCAGAGCTGAGCCAACGCGCCGGGGTTCGAGCCGACGCCGACCAGAGCCGGGCCGATCGAGCGGGCCGGATTGACCGAAGTGCCGGTGATGTTGATGCCGACCAGATGGATGGCGACCAGCGTCAGCCCGATCGCGAGGCCGGCGAAGCCGGTCGGCGCAAACGGGTGGGTGACGCCGAGAATGCAGACCAGGAACAGGAACGTCGCCACCACTTCGAACACGAACGCCGAGACGACATTGTATTCGCCGATGGTAGCCCGCGCCCCAGCCGTTCTGGCCGAGCGAGCCTTTCCACCCCTGCGCCTTGCCGGACAGGATGAGATAGAGCACCACCGCGGCGACGATCGCCCCCAGGACCTGGGCGACCCAGTAGCCGACCATGTCGGCGATGCTCATCCGGCCGGCGACATAGACGCCGAAGCTGACCGCCGGATTGACGTGACAGCCGGAGATCGGCCCGATGCCATAGGCCATGGCGACGATGGCGAAGCCGAACGCGCTCGCGATCCCGAGAAGATCGACGGCCGTCGGCCCGACCCCATGCCCCCGATCACCGCCGCCCCGCAGCCGAAAAACACCAGCGCGAACGTGCCGACAAATTCGGCGACCTGCTTATTCATTCCCGTCCCCTCCCGTGCCCGCTCCGCCGGCGGCGCGGGCCTTATAGCGGATCGCTCCGCTCTCGGAAAAGGGCTCGTATCCGCGACCCGTATCGCCGCCGCCGCTTCGTCCCCCGCGCGGCGTTGCTTTCGCAGGGCCCGCGGCTATATAAGCGTCGCCCTTTAGGATGACGCCTTGATGAACGGCGCGGCTTTCGCGTCGCCGGAGCCACCGCCCCCGTGCTGATCACCCCCGCCTACGCGCAAGCCGCCGGCTCCTCCCTGTTCGGGGCGAGCGACACGCTCGTCCAGCTGGTGCCGATCGTCGCGATGATCGCGATCGTCTATTTCGTGCTCTGGCGGCCGCAGCAGCGCCGCGCCAAGGAGCAGCGCGAGATGGTGCAGGCGGCCCGGCGCGGCGACGTCGTCGTCACCACCGGCGGGCTGATCGGCAAGGTCACCAAATCGGTCGACGACAACGAGGTCGAGTTCGAGATCGCCCCGAATGTGCGCGTGCGCCTCGCCCGCTCCGGCATCGCCGAAGTGCGCGCCAAAGGCGAACCGGTCAAGGACCCGACGCCGCCGGCCAAGTCGCCGGCGGCGAAAAAGGACGCGCCGAACCCCTGACGACGGCGTGGCGGCCCGATCCTGGGCGCCGTCAAGTCCCCCGCTAGATAGAAAGCCTGATGCTTCGTTTCGCTACCTGGAAATTGGCCTCGGTCCTCGCGCTCGTCGCGGCCGCAGTTCTGGTCATCCTGCCAAGCTTCATGCCCGCTCAGTCGGTTGACGCGCTCGCCGCCCGGCTGCCGAGCTTCATTCCCCTGCGCCAGATCGTGCTCGGCCTCGATCTGCAGGGCGGCGCCTATCTCCTGATGGAGGTCGACGCCGCCTCGGTGACCAAGAGCCAGGTCGAGGCGCTGCGTGACGACGTGCGGCAGAAGTTGCGCGACGGCAAGATCGCGATCTCCGGCGGCATCGCGGTCGAGCCGCGCGGCGTCATGGTCCGCATCGCCGACCCGGCCGAGCGCGCCAAGGCGCTTGAGCTCCTGCGAGTCGCTGAGCCAGCCGATCGGCGGCCCGCTGGCGGCGGGAAACGGCCGCACGCTCGACGTGACCCAAACCGACGACGGCGTGCGGCTGGCGCTGACCGACGCGGCGATCGCCGACAAGGTGCGTCACGCGGTCGGGCAATCGATCGAGGTGCTCAACCGCCGCATCAATGCGATGGGCACCAAGGAGACCGTCATCCAGCAGCAGGGTCCCAACCGCGTGCTGATCGAGGCGCCGGGCAGCCAGGACACGACGGCGCTCAAGAACATGATCGGCCAGACCGCCAAGCTCGAGTTCCGTCTGGTCGCCGATCCCGGCGATCCGCCGAACGAAGTCGAGACGCTGCCGATGCAGAAGGGCGGCGGATCGATCCAGGTCCAGAAGCGGGTCATGGTCGACGGCGAGGATCTGGTCGACGCCCAGCAGAGCTTCGACCAGCAGACCGGCGAGCCGGACGTCACGTTCCGTTTCAACCTGCGCGGCGGGCAGAAATTCGGCCAGGTGACGTCGGAGAACGTCGGCCGGCCGTTCGCCATCGTGCTCGACGGCAAGGTCATTTCGGCGCCGGTCATCCGCTCGCCGATCACCGGCGGCACCGGCCAGATCACCGGCAACTTCAGCCTCGACGAGGCCTCGAGCCTGGCGATTCTGCTGCGCGCGGGCGCGCTGCCGGCCAAGCTCACGGTGATCGAGGAGCGCACCGTCGGCCCCGGCCTCGGCCAGGATTCGATCGACGCCGGCAAGCGCGCCGCCTATGTCGGGGCGGCGCTGGTCGTCATCTACATGATCGCGACCTACGGCATCTTCGGCGTGTTCGCCGATCTCGCGCTTGCGGTGCATATTCTTCTCATCTTCGCTTCGATGGCGCTGCTCGGCGCGACGCTCACCCTGCCCGGCATCGCCGGCATCGTCTTCACCATCGGCATGGCGGTCGATTCGAACGTCCTCATCTACGAACGCATCCGCGAAGAGGCGCATCTCGGCCGTTCGGTCATTTCCGCCCTCGACGCCGGTTTCCGGCGCGCCTTCGCCACCATCATCGACTCCAACGTCACCATGTTCGTCGCCGCGCTGATTCTCTATCTGTTCGGGTCTGGCGCAGTGCGGGGCTTTGCCGTCTCGCTGGGCCTCGGCATTCTGACTTCGGTCATCACCGCGGTCACCATGACCCGGATGATGATCGCGCTCTGGTATCACCGCTCGCGGCCGAAGACGCTGCCGATATGAGCGGACGGACGCGCAACACGGACCCCGCGGCATGAAACTGCTTCGCCTCGCGCCCGAGAACACCAAGTTCGGCTTCATGCGGTTCCGCCGCGTGAGCTATCCGCTGTCGGCGGCGCTGTCGATCGTCTCGGTGCTGATGTTCCTGTTCGTGGGCATGAATTTCGGCATCGACTTTGCCGGCGGCACCCAGGTCGACATGCGCGCCAAGAGCGGCGAAGCCAATGTCGCCGAAATGCGCACCAAAGCCGAGGGCCTCGGCGTGGGGCCGGTCGAACTGCAGCGGATCGGCGCCGAATCCGACGTGCTGCTGCGCCTCGGCGTCCAGCCCGGCGGCGACGCCGGCCAGCAGACGGCGATCGCCAAGCTCAGGGACGCCTTCGGCGCCGATTACGAATTCCGCAGTGTCGATTCGGTCGGCCCGACCATTTCCGCCGAGCTCGTCCAGCGCGGCACGCTCGGCGTCGTCGTCTCCATCATCGCCGTCCTGACCTATCTGTGGTTCCGGTTCGAATGGCAGTTCGCGGTCGGGGCGATCATCGGCACGATGCACGACCTCCTGCTGACGGTCGGCTTCTTCTGCGTCACCCAGCTCGAGTTCAACCAAACCTCGATCGCGGCGATCCTCACCATCGTCGGCTATTCCCTCAACGAGACCGTCGTCGTGCTCGATCGCATCCGCGAAGTGATGCGCAAATACAAGCGCCTGTCGACCGCCGAGATCATCGACATGTCGATCAACGCCGTGCTGCCGCGCACCATCATGACCGCGACCACCGTCTTTCTCGCCCTCTTGGCCCTGTTCTTCCTCGGCGGCCATGTCATCCGCTCGTTCTCGGCGGCAATGATCTGGGGCATCTTCGTCGCCACCTATTCGTCGATCTTCATCTGCTCGCCGATGCTCATCTATATGGGCGTGCGCGCCGATGCGTTCGACAAGATGCGGGAAAGAGACGTCGCCGGCGCGGACGTGAAAGACGTGAAGGCGAAGGAAAAGGCGTGACCGCGGCGCTCTCGCGGCCCGCCTTCGCGCCTGGCAGTCATCCGATCGCGGCGCACGGGCGCGGCGCGTTCGCCTTCGCCGGCATGTCGCATGCGGGCTCGATCCTGGCGACGCCCGGCGGGGTGAGAGGGATCGATGCGGCGAGCCTCGAGGATCTCGATGAGGTCGCGCTTGCGCCGCTTATCGCCGAGTGCGCGGAGCGGCCGGGATCGATCGAGCTTCTCATCGTTGGGACGGGCGCGCAGATGGCGCCGATCGGGCGGCCGCTGAAGGATGCGCTCCGGCGCGCCGGTCTCCGTTTCGAAGCGATGGCGACCGGCCCTGCGCTCCGGGTCTACAACATCATGCAGTCGGAAAACCGGCGCGTTGCGGCGGCGCTGATCGCCACGCCGTGAGCGCGCGCCGTCCACTGGGCGACGGCGCGCTCGGCGAGGCCAACCGATATTGCGCTACGCTCGCGCGCGCTGAAAGCCGCGATCAGTGGCTTGGCGCGCTCTATGCGGAGCCGAGCGCGCGCGACGGCCTTTGCGCGCTCGCCGCATTCGATCACGAGATCCGTCAGGCGCTGAAGCGCGCGCGCGATCCGAATCTCACGGCGATGCGGCTCGCCTGGTGGCGCGAGGCGGTCGCCGGCGAACGGGCGGACGAAGCGGCCGGCAGCCCGGTCGCACTCGCGCTTTCCGCTGCGATCGACGCCTATGCGCTGCCACACGCCTTGTTCGAGGCGATGCTCGACGCGCGGCTGCAGGAGATCGCGCCGCAGGAGGATTTCAATCTCGCCGCGTTTCGCGCCTTCGCCGGCGAGAGCGAAGGCGCGCGGCTGAGGCTGGCTTCGCTGATCGCCGCCGGCGGGGTCGAGCTCGATCAAGTCGAGGCGCACGCGCCGGCGGGGATGGCGGTGGCGCTGACGCGCCTCATCGGCGAGCTGCCGTTCAGGGCCGGCTCCGCGCCGACGCTCATTCCCGCCGACGTCGCCGCCCGCAACGGCGTCAGCCCGTCCGATTTCGACGCTCGCCGCGCGAGCGCAGGCGTCATCGAGGCCTGCGCGGAACTCAGGGCAATAGCGCGCGACGAACTCGCCGAGGCGGAGCGGCGGCTCATGGGCTCAAGCCCGGCGATCCTGCCGGCTTTCATCCCGCTCGGACCCTTGCGCCTCGACCTCGATCGGCTCGACCGCAACGCCGCGCGCCCGTTCGACGCCGCCGGCGAAGTCTCGCCGCTCCGCCGGCAGTGGGCGGTCTGGCGCTGGGCGCGGCGATTCTGACGCGGCTTCAATTCGCGAC
This sequence comes from uncultured Alphaproteobacteria bacterium, assembly GCA_963767245.1. GTDB lineage: Bacteria > Pseudomonadota > Alphaproteobacteria > Rhizobiales > Beijerinckiaceae > Roseiarcus. Next base: position 61,824 of record CAVYDG010000014.1, on the reverse strand, counting down.
AGCCCTCGACCAACGGCACAAAAAAAACCCGGAGGCCGGAACGCAGCCTCCGGGATCGGGAGGACGCTACTTGAAGTTCTGCATGTTCGCTTTGGTGACCAGCGCCGCGCCCGTATCGATCGCCTTATCGACCGGCTCGCCCTTGATTGCTTTGAGCAGACCGTCAAGGCCGAGCTGCGACATCTTCTTTGGGAACTGGGCGACCGAAGCGTCTTCCTCCCCCTTGGCGATGGCGTCCTCTTCGCCGCAGCAGAAGTCGAAACCGACGAGGATCACTTTGTGGTCGAGCTTGGCGTTCTTGATCGCTGTCGCGGCGCTCGCGGCGGGCGGGCCGCACGCCGAGTAGATCGCTTTGACATCCGGATGGGCCGTCAGGATGTCTTCGGCGATTTGCTGGCCCTTGTCGGGCTCGCAAGCCGTGCGCCCGCGACCGACGATGTCGACCTTCAGGCCGCCGAGCCCTTGAAGCATACCCTGAACGCGATCGTTGAGCGGCGCGACGTCGGGCTTGCCGTCGAGAATGCCTATTTTGTCGCCGTCTTTGAGAAGAGTCTTCAGATGGGCGCCGGCAATTTTTCCGGCTTCAAGATTGTTCGTCGTCGCGAGCGCCGAGCGACCTTCCCAGCCCGGAATGTCGTTGTCCATGAGGACGATCTTGATGCCCTTGGCGATCGCCTTGTCCAGCGCCTTCGAAACCGACGGATCGATGGGCGTAATGGCGATGCCTTTCACGCCCTGCGCGACCATGTCCTCGATGAGCGCGACCGTGCCGTCGATATCGTCGTTGTTCTTGCCCTGGCCATAGATGATCTCGACGTCAGGGTGCGCTTTGCCCCAATCCTTCGCGGCGTCCTCCATCGTCGCGAAATAGGGGACGGGGAACTTGGTGATAAACCCGACTTTAATCTTGTCCGCCGCCAAGGCGGGCGTGGCGGCAAGGGCCAGCGCGATCCCGCAGAGCAAATGTCTTATTGTCATACCGCAGTCCTCCCGTTGTTTGATCGGCTCCGCGTGAACCGACCTGCTCCCTCACCGACCCGACGACCGGCGATTCCTCATTGATCCGCGCCGACAATCATCGAGACCAGCTCCTGTCGGTTGGATTTGTCAGGTTTCAGTTCGCCCACCTTTCGGCCCTGGCGCAGCACGACTGCGCGGTCCGCGAGCTCCACGACGTGCTCCATATTGTGGGTGATCAGAATCACCGCGTTCCCCTCGAGGCGCAGCTGCTTGATAAGCTCCAGAACCTTGCGTGACTCTCGCAAACCGAGCGCCGCGGTCGGCTCATCGAGCATGACGAGCTTGCGGGCAAAAACAGTGGCGCGCGCGACTGCGATCGCCTGGCGCTGCCCGCCTGACATCAGGGCGACAGGCGCATCGAATTTGGGCAGGCGCACCTTCAAGCGGTCAATGACCGCGGCAGCCTCCTGGTCCATGGCTCGCTTCTTCAGAAAGCGGAGCCCTCGGGGCAACCACGTCGGAAAGGCGATCTCTCGGCCGCAATAGAAATTCTGTGCAGGGGTCAGATTGTCGAAGAGCGCGAGGTCCTGGTAGACGGTCTCGATCCCGGCGAGCCGCGCGGTCGCCGGCGAATGTAGCGCCGTCAATTCGCCCTCGAGCGCGATCTCGCCTTGGTCAAGCGCGTAGACGCCGCTGATGCACTTCACCAGCGTCGACTTGCCGGCGCCGTTGTCGCCGAGCAACGCCAGAACCTCTCCACGGTATGCGTCCAAACTCACGTCCCTGAGCGCCTGGACCGCGCCAAAACGCTTCTGCGCGTTTCGAACGGAGAGAACCGGCGATTGCACGCCCATCACGTCCCCGCCGCTTGAAGCGTGCGAGCGCGCAACTCGAGGTGGCTCCGGAGCACGTCCGCCTCGACTGCGACGAGGATGACGAGGCCAATTGCGATCATTTGAAAGAAGGCGTCGAAATTGTTGAGGTTGAGCGCATTTCGGATCACGCCGATCATCACTGCCCCGATGAGCGCGTGGCCGACGTGCCCGCGCCCTCCGAGGAAGCTCGCGCCCCCGATAATCACGGCTGCGATCGTGTCGAGCTCAAGCAGGTTGCCGAAAAGTGGGGACGACGACTCCGTGCGTCCCGCGAGAACCACTGCCCCGACGCCGCAGCAAAGTCCGGTGATGACGTAGGTTGAAATGAGCACCCATCTGACTGGGATGCCCATTTCAACCGCCGCGTCCGGCGCCCCGCCGACCGCGTATATCCAGCGCCCCCACACCATCGTCTTGGCCATCAGAAGCACAAGACCAGCGCAGACCACCGCCACCAGGAAGGGATTTGGGATCCCGAACGTATCGCCGCCGCCAATGGCCACGACAAGGTCCGGCATTCCCCGCATCGTCGTGTGGCTCACGGCGATCGAATAGGCAATGCCGCGGCAGATGCTCAGCGTCGCCAGCGTTATGATGAAAGGGTGGGGGAGGCGTCCGAAGACGAACACCGCCCCGTTCACGAATCCGACCGCTAGGCCCGTCGCCAGCATCGCGGCGATGATGATCGCCGACGAACCCGTGACTTTGAACAGCAGTCCCCCAACCACGGTCGCGAGGGCTAGGTTGGCGCCGACAGAAAGGTCGATGCCGCGCGTGAGGATCACGAGATGCTGGCCGAGCGCAACAATCGCGATGACGGAGGTTTGCGCCAGGATATTGCCGACGTTCGCCGGCTTCAGAAAGACCGGCGTCGTGATGCTGACGAGCACGATAAGGATCACAAGGATAAGGAGCGGACCCGCGCTCAACAGTCGGAGGGCGAGGGAAATCACGGATGCGCCCATTCCTCGCTCGCCCTTCCGGGCGTGCAACGCCACCGCCGACCGTTCCTCCACCCGTTCCCCCATAGTGTTTCTTATTGATAAAGATCGCCAGTTTCCCCGTAGTCAAGCGGTTTTTTATGGGTTAAAAACCGATCAAGGGTCCATCGAGGTTGAACGATGAAAACGGACACGGTGTTCAAAAAGGCGTTCAACGACGCTTTGGATCTCGTTTCGAAACTCAAACATTGCGAGCAGCTCCCGCCCGAGAACGTGCTCGGCGCCCGTCTCGGAGTCAGCCGGACAACCGTCCGCAAGGTCCTCTCAAAGTTCACTGAGGCCGGGCTGATCACGGGCAGCGGCGGTCAGCGCACCGTTCGCTTGACCCATGCGCAGATGCAGCGTTTTCCTGAGGCGGAAACCATTCCGATGGCCAACCAGGTCGAAAGACTTTTCATGGAATGGACGCTGCGTGACAACATGAGCCCCGGCGCGCTGATAAACGAACTCGATCTCGCGCGACGATTCGGAGTGGCGACCACCAGCATTCGGGAGTTCATGAATCGTTTCCATCGCTTCGGACTCATCGAGAAGCGGCCGAATGCGGGTTGGGTGTTCAAAGGCTTCACCGCGAGCTTTGCGCTGGAGCTTTTCGAGATACGCGAGATGTTCGAGTTGCGGTCGGCAAAGGCGTTCTTCGCCCTGCCCGCCGCCTCTCCTCTCTGGGAAGAGCTTGCGATGCTGCGTACGGAGCATGTGACGTTGCTCGACCGAATAGACGGGAGCTACCACGATTTTTCCGACCTCGACAGCCGGTTTCATCGTCTTGTCAATTCGGCTTCGCCCAATCGGTTCATCGATGGTTTTTACGACATCATCACCCTCATCTTTCACTACCACTATCAATGGAACAAGCGGGACGAGCGGCAGCGCAACGAGGTCGCGATCCTGGAGCACCTCGCCTACATCGATGCGTTACGGGGACGCAGTCTCTCGATGGTTGAAGCGGCGTGCCGAGCCCACCTCGCCTCGGCAAAGCAAACCCTCATTCGAGCTACCGCAGAGCATGAGCCGACTTCGCCGAAGCGGAGACGGCCGCGGGCGCTCGCCGGCGTGCCCGGTTGAAGGACACGCGTGCGCGCCGCGTCGCTCCCTAAATCTTCGGCGCGCTCGACCGCGTATCTCCTTGCGTTCGCTGGAGCGCCTTTGCCCAGAGATTGCATGCGCGGCATGGTGAGCGCGCTTGAACTCCTCGCCGCGTCATGACCAAGTGCCGCTGATGCGCAAAACCTCCGACCTCGGCGGCATCGCAGCCATGCTCGCCGCGACTGCGTCCTTCGTCGTCTGCGATACGTTCATGAAGCTCGTCACGGCCGATCTTCCGCCGTTCGAGGTGTTGTTCCTGCGCGGCGTCGCGGCCAGCCTCGCCTGCGGCCTGCTGCTCGTCGCGCTTGGAGACTGGCGCGATATTTCGTCGGCCGCCCACCTTCGCCCGCTCATGCGCGCGGCGGCGGAGACCCTCAGCGTTCTCTGCTACATCGTGGCGCTCTCGCGCCTGCCGATCGCCGACGTGATCGCCATCATGCAGACGGCGCCGCTGTTCCTGATCCTGGCTCTCGCCTTTGTCCTTCGGGAGCCGGTCGGGGTGGCGCGGGTCGTCCTCGTCATACTCGGCTTCGCCGGCGGCGTTCTGGTCGCCCAGCCCGGACCCGCTGGAATTTCGTCAGCAGCGGTGCTTGCCTTCGCCTCGGCGGTGCTGATCGCGGTGCGCGACCTCATCGGGCGCGGTGTGCCGGCTCGCATCCCTGTCATGGTTGTGACCTTCGCGACCAATGTCATGGTGATGGCGGTTGCGGGCGCGATGTCGGCCGGTTTCGAGAGCTGGCGGGCGCCAACGGGCCGGCATCTCGCCTTTCTGGGTTTCGCGGGCCTGTTCGTAACCCTCGGGCACGTCGGGCTCCTGCTGGCCTATCGGCTCGGCCGGACGGCGGCTGTCGCGCCCTTCTTCTACAGCTTCGCGCTTTGGGGCGTGCTCTCGGGCGTCTTCGTATTCGGCGCGCCGCCGAACGCTCTCGCGCTCGCCGGGATCGCTCTCGTCGCGGGCAGCGGCGTCGCGATCGTCCTCATGGACCGTCGCTGCGGCCGCCACGAGGAGATCGCGCTGACCGAGGCGCTGTAAGAGGCCGACTTACAGAGATCTGACGCCGCCCGCGGCGTTGATCTCGTCGGCCGCGATCCGGGCCTCTTGCGGGAGCCGCCGGTTTTGTTTCCGCCCGATGCAAGCCTATTTCTCGCGCTCCTGCTCATTCGGCCAGCTTGCGCGCCCAGGTGCGGGCGAGGGTGACGGGGCGAAAGCCGAGGCGGGCGTAGAGACGCTTCGGCCGGTCATTGGCGAGCGCGCCGAGAAAGATCAGCTCGCAATCCCTGGCGCGCAGCGCGTCCACGAAGGCCGCGATCACGCCGGTGATGACGCCCCGGCGGCGCTCGGAAGGCAGGGTGAACAGGTCCTCGATCATGCCCACGCCGTTGGGCGCCGCGGCACAGCCGCCATATGCGATCGGAACTCCCTCCTTGACCGCGAGGTGAAAACGATAGGCGTCCCTCTTGGCGCGATAGACGTCGACCATTGCGGCGCTGAACTCCGGCGGCAAATGCAGGCGGTCGACCTCTTGCCGTTCGGCATGGTTCAACCTCACGAGCTTAAGCAGCGCTTGATACCCTGCGTCGTCGACGACGGGACGAAGCTCAACCGGCGCGCCGCGATCCGTGAGGTCTCCTTCGAGCGCCATCAGGATCGCGACGAAGCGCTCGTCGAAGTCGAGGGCAAGGCGAGCGAGGAAAGCGTCGGGAGTGAAGCAATCGGTGTGGACGACGCGCCATGGCGTATGGGCCAAGTGGCTGTCCATCGCCGCGAACACGGTTCGGGTCTCCTCGTCGGTTCGGGCGGTCACGCCGTCGGCGTGATTTGCCTCCCAGACGTCGGGATGCTCGGGACTGGCGACGATAGCGCAGCAGGGCGTCGGAATGACTTTGGCGCCGAGCCGCCGCTGCCATCGGTAGGCCTCGGCGACGAGGCGCACGATGCGATCGGCCATCAATAACACTCCCCGCGCGCCGCAGCTCGGGGTTCGACCCCCGCGGCGCCCGACCGGCAAGGACGACCGCCTCGACTCACGCCCTGAGCTGCGACCGCCTGATCTTCGACCCCTTTGTAGTGTCCGTGTTGGTCAAGGGCTAGCACGCGCGCGCTTATCCGAGCGCCCGCAGCTCCGTCCGGCAAGCCTTGGCGAAATCGCCGATCACGTCGGCGCTCCGGTCGTCCATCATCGCGCGCACCTCGGCGTCGCTGCGCGGCGGACCCATCGTCAGGTCGACGACGAATTTGAGCGCGCGGTCGGCGGCCGCGACCACGGGGCCGGAGGACATGAGCTCAATCCGGCCTTTGAGGGCGAAGGCGCCGGTCAGCTTGGCGTAGTCGACCTTGTCGCTTTTTAGCGCATCGGCGAACAAAGTCGCGAGTTCGGTCATGTAGCGGCCGTAGAGGTCCTGCCGTGCGCTAAGCTCAGTGGCGAGCCGCGTTGCGCGCGCTTGCGTAGTTGTGGCGAGCCAGGTCGTGGCGAACGAGGTGACGCCGCCGATGATCGCGCCGGCAAGAGCGGCTAAGGCCGAGAGATAGGCGCCGTCCACGCTCGTTCCCCGAGTTGCCGCAAAACGTCTTCAACGCGCCAGACTTCCGATCGTGAGAGGCTGGGCGAACGAGCCGCCGCGGGGCGTGCCCTCTCGACCCGACGTCTCGATCCACTCAGCCAGATCCGCCTCCGCCCTCGCCGATAGCGCGCGCTTTCGGGCGAGGCCGCGCTCCGGCCCGCGCAGGCGCTTGCCGTCACCGTCGACGCGCGGCTCGGCGATCGGCGGAAACAGGCCGAAATTGACGTTCATCGGCTGGAACGAGCGCGGGCCGGGGTCGATCAATTCGATGTGGCCGCCGGTGATGTGGTTGAGAAGAGCGCCGATCGCGGTCGTCGGCGGCGGGGGGTCAAGATCGCGGCCGAGGCGCTCGGCGGCGGCGAAGCGGCCGGCGATGAGGCCGATCGCGGCGCTCTCGACATAGCCCTCGCAGCCGGTGATCTGGCCAGCGAAGCGCAGGCGGGGCGCGGCCTTGAGCCTGAGACGCGCGTCGAGGAGGCGGGGCGAATTGAGATAGGTGTTGCGGTGCATGCCCCCGAGCCGGGCGAACTCCGCCTGTTCGAGCCCCGGGATCATGCGGAAGATTCGGCCCTGCTCGCCGTATTTGAGCTTGGTCTGGAAGCCGACGATGTTGAACAGGGTGCCGAGCGCATTGTCCTGCCTGAGCTGCACGACCGCGTAGGGCTTGACCTTCGGATCATGGGCGTTGGTGAGCCCGAACGGCTTCATCGGCCCATGGCGAAGAGTCTCGCGGCCGCGGTCGGCCATCACCTCGATCGGCAGGCAGCCGTCGAAATAGGGCGTGCCCTCGAATTCGCGGAATTCGGTCTTCTCCGCCGCGAGCAGCGCGTCGATGAAGGCGCCGTACTGGTCGCGGGTCATCGGGCAGTTGACATAAGCCTCGGCGCCGCCGCTTGGGCCCGCCTTGTCGTAGCGCGACTGCATCCAGGCGACGTCCATGTCGATCGAATGGCGATGGACGATCGGGGCGATCGCGTCGAAGAAGGCGAGCGCGTCCTCAGCCGTCAGCCGGCTGATCGCCTCGGCGAGCAAGGGCGAGGTGAGCGGCCCGGTGGCGACGATGACATTGTCCCAGTCCTCGGGCGGCAGGCCGGCGATTTCGCCACGCTCGACCGTTATGAGGGGGTGGCCGAGGATGGCGGCCTCGACGCCGCGGGAGAAGCCGTCGCGGTCGACCGCGAGCGCGCCTCCGGCCGGCACCTGGCAGGCGTCGGCGTTGTTGAGCACGATCGAACCGAGGGCGCGCATCTCGCGATGCAGGATCCCCACCGCGTTGGTCGAGGCGTCGTCGGAACGGAACGAATTCGAGCAGACCAGCTCGGCCAGGTGCGAAGTCCGGTGCGCGGCGGTGGCGCGGTTCGGCCGCATTTCATGCAGCACGACCGGAACGCCGAGCTCCGCCGCTTGCCATGCGGCCTCCGAGCCGGCCAGTCCGCCGCCGATGATGTGGATGGGGCGCATGGGCGAGCTTGTCACAAAGCTCCGGGCCAGCGTCAACTTGGTTTTCAGGCGTCGTCAAAGGAAGGAATGCCGCCTTCAAGCCCCGCCCGGGGGCCGACGCGCCGCTTACGCGGCGCGTCCCGGCTCGTTAAGCAAGTCGTGGATCAGACCGCGGCCTTGCTCGTGACCGAACGGCGCACGATATCTTGGATGTCGCCGCGGCGGATGCCGATGTCGTTCAACTCGCGATCCGAGAGCTGCGACAGCTCACGAACCGCGTCGCGATACCGGCGCCAGGTGTTCAGCTTCTCGGAGATCGTCTTGAGAGGGCTCATTTCATACTCCAATTCTGGCAGGCGCTTGGCCTACCGCACTGCAACATAAGGTCAGCGAGCGGGGAGCGGTAGGCGCCCGATCGGAACATCAGCCATGCAAATTACGCATTGCTTGTTCTGGGATCGACATGATCTTTTTGCTCAAAGTCACTGGAAACCAGGCAGAATACCGTTCATTTTGGCCGGATCGGGCAGCCCAAGACACCAGGGCGCCAAGATTGAGATATTAATTCGGCTTTATATATGTGACCCAATCATGGCTCAATCGTGATGCGGCGCCACAAAACCTGTGACGACGGATCGCCACGCCCCGTTGCGGCGCATTCGCCGTTTCCCATCGCCGGCCGAACAACTACACTTCCGCCAGCGCGCTTGATTTCGCCCCCGCGAGCAGCGAGACAACCAACGCCGCGGGCCTTTTGCGCCCGACCGAGGAGCGTCGAATGGACAACCTGATCGCGCGCGTCGCCAAGGCGTCGGATACGACCCCGGAGGTCGCGCGCAAGGCGGTCGCCCTGATTGGCGATTTCATCCAGCGCGAGGCGCCGGAGGAGGCCATTCGTGACCTGTTCGCAAAGGCGCCGGCCTTTCCGGCGATCATCGCCTCGAGCACGCACACTGGCGGCGAAGGCATGGGCGGAGGCCTCAAGGGCTTGATGGGCGTCTCCGCCGGCGCCATGGGCGGGGGCGGACTGATGGCGCTCGGGGCCGAATTGATGGGCCTCGGCCTCGGCATGGAGCAAATCCAGGCGGTCGGCAAGGAGGTCTTCGGCTACGTCCGCGAGGTCGCGGGCGATCAGGTCGTGGGCGAAATCTCCGCTTCGATCCCGGGGTTGTCCCAGTTCATTTAGCGGAGGAATGCGTTGGGCGCGGCTGCGAGCCTTTTTCCTGCTGCTGCCGAAGCCGATTGGCGCCGGGCCGCCGAAGCGGCGCTTCACGGGGCGAGCCTCGAAACGCTCGCCTCCAGAACCGCGGACGGCATCCGGATCGAGCCCGTCTATCAACCGGCGGAGGGCCCGAGGGCGCTCGGACCCGCCGGCTCCTGGCGCATCACCGCGCGCCTCGACCATCCCGACCCCGGCGAGGCCAACGCCCAGGCGCTCGACGATCTCGCCAATGGCGCGGACGGTCTTGATGTCGTGTTTTCCGGTGCGCTCGGCGCGCACGGTTATGGCCTCAGGCGATTCGATCCCGCGACCCTTCACCAGGCTTTCGATGGCGTCCGCTTCGACGCCGGGGCGCATTTCGAGCTTGATCTTGGCCGCGACGGTCCGCAGCAGGCGCAGGCGTTCGCCGCGCTGATCGAACGCGCCGGCGCAAAGCCGGCGGACTGCGCGGTTCTTTTCGGCCTCGATCCGTTCGCCGCCTCGGTTCGCGGACCGTTCGCGGCCGGCTGGACAGCCCACGCGGCGCCGTGGCTCGAGAGCGCGCTCGCGTTGCGAAGCATGGGCTTCAGCGGGCCGCTCATGGCGGCCGACGCGCGCGGCGTCCACGCGGCGGGCGGGAGCCCGGCGCAAGAGCTCGCTTTTGCGCTCGCGTCCGCCGTCAGTGAGTTGCGCCTGCTCGAGGCGGCGGGGGCGCCGCCTGCCGAAGCCCGCGCGCTTATCGCCTTCCGTCTGGCGGCCGACGCGGACGAGTTTGCGACCTTGTCGAAATTCCGCGCGTTGCGCATCGCTTGGTCGCGGGTCGAGGAGGCGTGCGGCCTAGAGCCTCGCGCCGCACATGTGCACGCCGAAAGCGCCTGGCGGATGATGACGGCGCGCGACCCGACCGTGAACGTCATGCGCGGGGCGATGGCGGCGTTCTCGGCCGGCCTCGGCGGCGCTGACAGCGTGAGCGTGCTTCCGCACACTCTCGCCGTCGGCCTTCCCGACAGCCTCGCCCGGCGTCTCGCCCGCAACGCCCAGCTCGTCCTGTTGCGCGAATCCCATCTCGGATTTGTCGCCGATCCGGCCGCCGGCTCAGGCGCGTTCGAGGCGCTGACCAAGGCGCTCTGCGAGCGCGCCTGGGCGCTGTTTCAGGAGATCGAGGGCGAGGGCGGTCTGCCCTCGGCGCTCGCCGGCGGCGTCTTCCAGCGCCAGGTCGCCGTCAGCGCGGCGGCGCTCAGGCGCGACGTCGCGAGGATCGCCTCGCCGATCACCGGGGTCAGCGCCCACGCCGATCTCGCCGAAGCGCCGGTCGAGGTTGCGCTTGGCGCACCCGAGCGCGAAGTCTTGACGCCCGCCGAGGGCGCGCTGGCGCCGTTTCGGCTTGCAGAGCCGTTCGAGCGCCTGCGCGACAAGTCAGACGCCATTCTTCACCGGACGGGTTCGCGACCCCGGGTCTATCTCGCCGCGCTGGGGCCGGAGCCCGCCCATCGAGGCCGGGTCGCCTATGTGCGCGAATGGCTCGAGGCCGGCGGTTTCGAGGCCGTTTATGACGGCGAGTGCGCGACAACCCAAGAGGCGGTCGAGCGGCTGAAGAAGAGCGGCGCGCCGCTCGCCTGCCTATGCGGCGACGACAGGGAAAGCGCGGCGCAGGGGGAGGCCTTCGCCAAATCGATCAAGGCCTCGGGCGTGAAGGGCCTCATGCTTGCGGGGCGCCCCGGCGACAGCGAGGCGAAGTGGCGCGCCGCGGGCGTCGACGATTTCATCTTCGCCGGCGCGAATGCTGTCGCGGCTCTCGAGGACCTCTATCGGCGGATCGGGGCCTCTTCCGGAGAGCGCCACGGAATGACGACGTCATGAGCCAGATTCCCAATTTCTCGGCCGTGCCTTTCGCCGCTCCGTCGCAACCCGTCGCTGCGCCGGCGACCCGCGTATGGGCGACGCCGGAGGGCGTCGACGTCAAGTCCCTCTATCGGCCGCGCGACCGCGAAGGGCTCGAGCTTGCGAGCGAATGGCCCGGGCTCCCGCCCTACCTGCGCGGGCCCTATCCGACGATGTACGTCAAGCAGCCCTGGACAGTGCGGCAATACGCCGGGTTCTCGACCGCCGAGGAGTTGAACGCCTTTTACCGCGCCAATCTCGCCGCCGGCCAGAAAGGCCTCTCCGTCGCTTTCGACCTCGCGACCCACCGCGGCTACGATTCGGATCATCCGCGTGTCGCCGGCGACGTCGGCATGGCCGGCGTCGCGATCGACTCGATCTATGACATGCGCACCCTCTTTTCCGGCATCCCGCTCAATTCGATCAGCGTCTCGATGACCATGAACGGCGCGGTGCTGCCGGTGATGGCGTTATTCATTGTCGCCGCCGAAGAGCAGGGCGTGCCGATGGCCGCGCTTTCAGGCACCATTCAGAACGACATTCTCAAGGAGTTCATGGTCCGCAACACTTACATTTATCCGCCCGCCGCCTCGATGCGGATCGTGGCCGACATTTTCGCCTTCACCGCCGCCAACATGCCGAAATTCAACTCGATCTCGATCTCCGGCTATCACATGCAGGAGGCGGGCGCGACGCAGGATCTCGAACTCGCCTACACGCTCGCCGACGGCCTCGAATATCTGCGCGCCGGCGTCGGCGCCGGAATGAGCGTCGACGCGTTCGCGCCCCGGCTGTCGTTCTTCTGGGCGGTGGGCATGAATTTCTTCATGGAGGTCGCCAAGCTCCGCGCCGCGCGCAAGCTCTGGGCCGGCCTCGTCAAAGGCTTCGGTTCGAAATCGGACAAGTCGCTGCCGCTGCGGGCCCACTGCCAGACGTCCGGCTGGTCGCTGACCGCGCAGGACCCGTTCAACAATATCGTGCGCACCCAGATCGAGGCGATGGCCGCCACACAGGGCCACACCCAGTCGCTGCACACCAACGCGCTGGATGAGGCGCTGGCGCTGCCGACGCCGTTCTCCGCCCGCATCGCGCGCAACACCCAGCTTTTCCTGATCGAGGAGAGCGGCACGACCCGGATCATCGACGCCTGGGGCGGCTCCTACTATGTCGAACGACTCACCGCTGACCTCGCGCGGCGGGCGCAGAGCCATATCGATGAGGTCGAGAGCCTCGGCGGGATGGCGAAAGCGATCGAAAGCGGACTGCCGAAGCGCCGCATCGAAGAGGCGGCTGCGCGCACCCAGGCGCGCATCGATTCCGGCCGCCAGACCGTGATCGGCGTCAACGCCTACGCGCCAACGATCGAGCGCGATCTCAGTGTGCTCAAGGTCGACGCCGCGGCGGTGCGCGCGCGCCAGATCGAGAAGCTCAAGAGCCTGCGCGCCGAGCGGGACGAAAGCGCGACCCAAGCCGCGTTGACGGCGCTCGCCAATGGCGCGCGAGGCCGGGCCAACCTGTTGCAACTTTCGGTCGAAGCGGCGCGGGCGGAGGCCACCGTCGGGGAAATCTCATTGGCGCTCGAGCAGGCCTTCAGCCGTCACGTCGCCGAAGCGCGGGCCGTTTCCGGCGTCTATCTGTCCGAGTCTGGGCCTGGCGTTGAGGCCAACGAACGGGTGATGGCGATGACCCGCGCCTTCGCCGAGAACGAGGGTCGCGCTCCCCGCATTCTGGTGGCCAAGATGGGCCAGGATGGACACGACCGCGGGCAGAAGATCATCGCCTCGGCGTTCGCGGACCTCGGGTTCGACGTCGAAATCGGGCCGCTGTTTGCGACTCCCGAGGAGGTGGCGGCTCTTGCGGCCAGGAAGGAGGCCCATATCGTTGGCGTCTCCTCGCTCGCCGCCGGCCATCTCGCGCTCGTGCCGGCGTTGAAGAAGGCGCTCGGCAAACTCGGTCTCGGAGACACGATGGTCGCCGTCGGCGGCGTCATTCCGAGCCAGGACTTCGCCCTGCTGCGCGAAGCCGGCGCCGACGCGATTTTTCCGCCGGGCACCGTCATCGCCGAGGCTGCGCAGAGCCTCATGGAGGAGCTCAACCAGCGGCACGGTTACAGCCAGCGCGCGCCCGCGTAAGGCGGTCGGCGCCTGTGATCCGTTCGTTTGCGCGGGCGGCGCCAAGGCGGGCGCAGAGTCCCATATTGGCGCCCAGCGCCCCGGGGCGCGGCCGTCCATTCCCTAAGGTGAGCGTTGGGGATCCTGCGTCAAATCGGGACGCTCGCCCCTTGACGTCAACGGCGCCGCTCTTGCCGCCCTCTGACTCCGCGATGTCGCCGACGGAGAGGCAGCGGGCGCTTTAATGGACCGCCTGATAGATGTGATCGTGCGCCGGTCGATCCGCCACGCGCGGATGGTGCTGAAGCAGGGCGCGCACGACTGGCCGCTCGCGCGCCGGGCGCTGAGGAAGATTCTCGCCGATCTGGAGTTGCGCGCGCCGGACCATGCGAGCCTGCGCCGACTCCGCACATTCATCGCCTTGAACGACCGCGCCTGGTTGCGCGGGAATAAAGAGACTCCGGAAGAAAACCCTCGAGAATGTCGCTGACACCGGCAGGGCTTGAGCGCCTGACGATCGCTTGACTTGTCGCGGGGACTGCTCAAGATTTGCGTATTCACCAGGCAAACGGCATCGGCGCATATGCCTCAATTCGACCCGCCGGCGGCGTGTTGATCGTGTAGGCGCATTCGGGCGCGGGCCGCGGTGAAAATGCGCCACGCCGACCACGGCGGCGGGCGTCGTCACGCTCTGCAAGGGGAGGAGCATATTTGATGGCGGCGTCCACGAATGCGCGGAGCGCGCGGGTGCGAAAGTTCGTTACGCGCCGCGGCGTGGAGCTGCCGTTCACCGAACTTGGTTTCGGCGGAGCGCCGCTCGGCAATCTTTATCGGCCAATGACGGAAAAAGAAGCGCGGGTCATGCTGGAGGCCGTCTGGGCCTCGGGCTGCCGATATTTCGACACCGCGCCGCTCTATGGCCTGGGGCTTTCCGAGACCAGATTGAACGGGCTTCTGAGGGCGAAGCCGAGAGCTTCGTACCTGATCTCAACCAAGGTCGGCCGACTTCTCGAGCTCTGCAAGCCGCAAGAACGCTCGCGGCAGGACGCCTTCTTCGAGACGCCGTCGCGGCGGGAACGCTTTGACTATTCCTACGACGGCGTGATGCGGTCGCTCGAATTCTCGCTCGAGCGACTCGGTCTCGATCAAGTGGATATCGTTTTTGGCCACGACGTCGACACCTTCACCCACGGGAGCAAAGAAGCTGCCGACGTGCGGATCAAGGAATTCATGACCGGCGGCTATCGCGCGCTGGACGAATTGCGCGCGTCCGGGGCGATCAAAGCAATCGGAGCGGGAATCAACGAATGGGATGTGGCCGAGAAACTGGCGCGCGCCGGCGACTTCGACGTCTTCCTGCTCGCTGGCCGCTATACCCTTCTCGAACAGGGGGCGCTGACGAGTTTTCTGCCGCTGTGCCAGGAAAAGAAGATCGCCGTTGTCATCGGCGGGCCTTTCAACTCCGGCATATTGGCGACCGGGGCCAAGGCGGACGCTCATTATAATTATGGACGGGCGCCGGACGAAGTGAAGGAACGGGTCCGCCGCATCCAGCACATCTGCAAGAGTTTCAAAGTCAGGCTGCCCGAAGCCGCGCTGCGATTTCCGCTCGGCCATCCCTCGGTCGTCAGCGTCATCGCCGGCGCGCAGCGCGCAAGCGAAGTCAGACGCAACGCCGCGATGATGAGCGCAAAGCTGCCTGCCGCGCTGTGGCGAGCGCTCAAGGCGGAGAAACTGGTGCGTGAGGACGCGCCAACGCCCCGCTGAGCGCCGGGGATTCGCCGGCGTTCAGAACAGGCCGGCGATTTCGCCGTCGACGACCCGGATTCGCTCGGCGGCGGGGCTGCGCGGCAGGCCGGGCATCGTTCGCACGTCCCCCATCAGCGCCACGACAAAGCCTGCGCCCGCGCGGAGGCGAACGTCGCGAATTTTCGGCACATGTCCAGTCGGCGCGCCGATCAGCGAAGGATCGTCCGAAAACGAATATTGGGTCTTGGCGACGCAGACCGGAAGGCGGCCCCAGCCGTCGTTCTCCAGTTCGCGGAATTTCGCCTTGACCGAGGCGTCGGCGGCGATGTCCGCGGCGTCGTAGATTTCGCTCGCGATTGTTCGAGTCTTGTCCCATAAGCTCATTTCATCCGGATAGAGCGTCCGAAACGCCGCCTCCCCCGAGTTGGCGAGAGCTGCGGCGACATGAGCGAGAGCTTCCGCGCCGGCGCCTCCGCGGGCCCAGTGATCGCAAACGATCGTCTTGACCGCGAACTCACGGGCCACGGTCTTCTCGATGAAGCCGAGTTCGGCCGCGGTGTCGGTCCCGAACCGGTTCACGGCGACCACGACCGGGACGCCGAACTTGCGCAGGTTGGCGATATGCCGGGCGAGGTTGGCGAGGCCGGCCTCCAGCGCCGGAATGTTCTCCGCCCCAAGCGCGTCCTTGGCGACGCCGCCATGCATTTTGAGCGCCCGCACTGTGGCGACCAGCACGGCCGCCGCCGGCTTCAATCCCGCCTTGCGGCATTTGATGTCGAAGAATTTCTCCGCGCCGAGATCGGCGCCGAAGCCCGCTTCGGTGACGACGTAGTCGGCGAGCTTGAGCGCCGCCCGGGTCGCCATCACCGAGTTGCAGCCGTGGGCGATGTTGGCGAACGGGCCCCCATGCACCAGCGCGGGCGAAGCTTCGAGGGTTTGCACCAGATTGGGCCGGAGCGCGCCCTTGAGCAGTGCGGTCATCGCGCCGGCGGCGTTGAGGTCGGCCGCCGTGACCGCGCGCCGGCTCCGGCTCGAGGCGACCACCATGCGCCCGAGCTGCTCTTCGAGATCGTCGAGGTTCGACGCCAGGCAAAAGGCGGCCATCACCTCCGAGGCGACGGTGATGTCGAAACCGTCCTCCCGGGTAAATCCGTTGCCGGCGCCGAGCCCGATCACGGTGTCGCGCAGCGCCCGGTCGTTCATGTCGAGGACGCGCCGCCAGGCGATCCGCCGCTGGTCGAGGGCAAGCGCATTGCCCCAGTACATATGATTGTCGACCATCGCCGCGAGGAGATTGTGGGCCGAGGTTATGGCGTGAAAATCGCCGGTGAAATGGAGGTTGATCTCGTCCATCGGGACGACCTGGGCGTAGCCTCCGCCGGTCGCGCCGCCCTTCAGGCCGAAGCATGGGCCCAGCGAGGGCTCGCGCAGACAGATGATCGTCTTTTTGCCGATGCGGTTGAGCGCATCGCCGAGGCCGACCGTCGTCGTCGTCTTGCCCTCGCCGGCCGGGGTCGGGTTGATCGCGGTCACCAGAATGAGCTTGCCGTCCGGTCGGTCAGCGAGACTGCGAAGGAAATCATATTCGAGCTTGGCGACGAAGCGGCCGAACGGATAGAGGGCGGATTCGGGCGCGCCGATCTTTTCGCCGATCTCCACGATCGGCTTCAGACGCGTAGCCCGCGCGATTTCGATGTCAGAGCGCATCAGCCACCCGCTCCCCGAGAAATACGGGCAACGAATCGTCTGGTCCGCAGAGATTTGCAAGCGCGAATCCTGCCGGCGCGAAGTTGCCTCGGCGCCGCGGCTCCCATAAACGTCCTCCCGCCCTCGCCCCCCGGACGAAATTCGATGATCCGCTCCGCCCTGATGACCGTGATGACCAGCGCCGCGATCAAGGCCGGACGCGGCTTGAAGCGCGATTTCGGCGAGGTCGGCGAACTGCAGGTGTCGATGAAGGGGCCGGGCGATTTCGTCAGCCTCGCCGACAATCGGGCGGAGAAGACCCTCTACGCCGAGCTCGCCAAGGCGCGCCCCGGCTACGGCTTCGTCATGGAGGAGAGCGGGCGCGTCGAGGGCTCCGATAAGAGTCACACTTGGCATATCGATCCGCTCGACGCGACGACCAACTTTCTCCATGCGATCCCGCTGTTCGCGATTTCGATCGCGCTCGAGCGCGACGGGCAGATCGTGGCCGGCGTCGTCTACAATCCGGCCAACGACGACATGTTTGTCGCCGAGAAGGGGCAGGGGGCGTTCGGCGGCAATCGCCGCTTGCGGGTCGCCGGGCGCAGCGAGTTGTCGCAGGCGATTTTCGGCTGCGGGATTCCCCATCTCGGCAAGATGGCGCAGCATCCGCGATTCCTGGCCGAGCTGGCGGCGGTGATGCAGCAGGTCGTCAATGTCCGCCGGATGGGCTGCGCCGCGCTTGACCTCGCCTATGTCGCCGCCGGCCGCTTCGACGCTTTCTGGGAGCGGGGCCTCAATTCCTGGGATATCGCGGCCGGCTCGCTCCTGGTCCGCGAGGCCGGCGGCTTCGTCACCGGCGCCGACGGCGAGGCCAATTACCTCGAAACCGGCTCGATCTGCTGCGGCAACGAAACCATGCATCGCGAGCTGCTCGGGCTGCTGCGCTCCGTTGCCTGACGGGGGCCCGCCGACATCCGCTGTGTCACCGAACCGGGGGACGCCTGCTTGCATCGACGAAGGAGGCCGGGTCGGCGCGAACCGGACCTCGCAGCGTGGAAAGCGTCGGACGGTTCCCGCCGTTGTCGATTTTTCTCCGCTAAAGTTGCGTAGGCGCCCTTGCGGGCTGGGATATTAAGTTATATGTTAACTTCGCCCGAGATAGAAGAGGCGAAACGACAAAATCGTTTGTCCGTAGTGAAGCCGACCAACTCTTGGATCGGGAGGCACCGCGCTTTTTTGATATGCGCACCGCTGCGAGATGACCTTGAGATGGGGAAGCGCGATCCGGATGAAAAAGTGCGGCAGCGATGGGCCAAACTTGAGGCCGCAATGATCCACTTCGTTGAGAACGGGAGAATGACGAACGCGATCATGAAGCAGCTTAAGCCGCCAAAATATGAGCACTGGGAACTCCTGAGCCGGAAACCGAGGCCCTCCCTCCGGGTATTCGGGCGCTTCGCGCTTCCAGATGTTTTCATTGGAACACATGTAAAACTTAGAAAGGGAATGGGAGGCATGTGGTCGCCGCAGTTCGAGTATGAGAAACTTGTCTGCGAAGATCACTACAAGGCCGCCGGCCTGGTAAATTTTTTCACTGACGCGCCACACTTCCGATACAGTAGCTATATAACGGAGAATGCAACGGTGACTATACGGGTACAAAAATGAACTACCCTTATGAATTCGCCCTTTTCGCGGAGATCAACCGCAATAGGGTATACGATAAGGTCATTGAAGCACTCGAAAGAGCTGCTGCAGAGAACGGCGTCACCCAGGCAAAGATTGCTGCCACGATTGGACGAAAACCATCGCAAGTGAGTACATGGCTGTCTGGACCGTCTAATTGGACCCTTGACACGGTGAGCGATTTGCTTCGAGCCGTCCACGCATCAATGGAGTACACCGTTGTCTTTGATAACGACCGGAACATCTCGAACGTTCAGCATCCCGCAATGAGTGAGCCGGATCGTAGTGCAGAGCCGCAATCCTCTGGAGCCGACGCCCTGTATCTTGTCTTCAATGGATCGCCCTCGCGTAATCCGGTGACCTTGCCCACAGGAAGACATCGACGACCAATAGTTCTGGAGGAGTAAGACGTGCCCGGCCACGACCCGAAGCCCATTGCGTCTACAAATCTTCCGAGGGCGCGAGACCCACAATATAGAGAGATATACTCAAACGCGAGTCAAACACAATTAGGACCGTTTGATATAACTTTGAACTTTCAACGAAACGCAGAAATAACGCCAGGGCAACTGGCCGCGGTAGATCAAGTCTCTGTAACTTTCTCGCCGCAGCATTTCAAAGCTCTGCTAAATTCCCTCAACGAAACACTAAAAGCGTACGAAACTCTTTACGGAGAGCTTAATATCCCAACCGAAGAGACCGCGCCGGGAAGCGACGCCGCAGCAATCGTTGGCATTTTGAGGGCCGCAAAAAATCGGGCGACAGCTGAAAACGCTACTTCTTCCAGCGCGCCGCCGCAGCCTTCATCGCGACCTCGCGGCGCTTCTCCGGAGAAAGGGCAGAAGCCCTAGCCCTCCCGCCCTTTAAGCCACCCTTTCGGTGAAGTTCCTTTGCCGGATCGCGGCCAACATCCTCAACCTCGCCAGTTGCGATCTTGGCGATAAGGACGGCGCGAGCGTTCACGTCGGCGGGGCGCTTCTCGCCCTTAGGTCCAGTTGGCATTTTTCCGCGCCTTATATTTTCTCAATATTTCCCTAAGCCGTTTTGCGGACTCATCTAATCCTTTAAGGTGATCTTCGACCTCCCGAACCAATTCTTCTGAGGGAGAGGCGCCCTCCCGTCTGAGATCGGGCAGACGCCGCTTCCAAATTTCCCTGTTGCGGGCGATACCGTCGAGCTGCTCCTCGACCTCCGCCCTAAAATCCCTGTCCACATTGTGCTCCGCGCTTTCCGCTAAGCATAGGACGGGAAATGGGGCGCGGGCGATGAGCGTCAAGCCCATCAATTTTTAAACTGAGACACTACCGAAGTTCGAACTATCAACGGTCGCCGCGCAACGGCGAGCCTCCACCCGAAGCGGAAGTTGAACCCAAAAACTGTTGATTGTCTCGATATTCGGTTGCGCAAACCGACGTGCGATGAGTTTCTCGTTGGCCCATAGTGCAATTGAGTACGCTCAATGTCCTCCACTTGACCCGACCCGGCCCCTGGTGAGACCTCTTGGCTCGGACGCCCTATGGTCGATTGTCGCCGCCAGCCGGCACGGCGACGCCTCCCGGTCGGAAGCCAACCGCGCGCAATTTTATGGCATCTGACACTTGCGAAAAACAGAATTGATTCCTATTTGTTTTCCCATTCGCTGGAACGACACCGCCCAACGCGTGCGATGCCCCTGCGAGGGAGAAAGGAGTGGGAATTTTTCTATTTTTCCGCCGCAACTCATTGAAAAGTCTGGATTCGGACAAATAAGACCAAGCAAATCCAAGAAATTGTGCTTGGATTTATTTGGCCTGGCTTGGTCTTGCTTGGCGCTATTTCGCCGCCGAGCCCAAACTCGCCCCTCGCCTGGGATCGCTTCGGCCGAGCCGCGACGTCCGCGAGGGTTCCGTCCAACCGAGTTGCGCTCTAACTTGGCGCCGTCCCTGGCGCAACGAAAAGGCCCCACATGTCCTTCGCCCGCTATCCATCGCTCCTCGACCGGGTCGTCTTCATCACCGGCGGCGGCTCGGGGATCGGCGCGGCCATGGTCGAGGCTTTCGCCGCGCAGAAGGCGAATGTCGCCTTTGTCGACATCGCCGCCGGGCCGTCCAAGGAGCTCGCGGCGAAGATCGGCGCCTCCGGCCCGCCGCCGTTGTTCCTCCACTGCGACTTGACCGACATCCCCGCGCTCGAGGCGGCGATGGAGGAGGTCCGGCAGCGGCTCGGACCGATCGGCGTCCTCATCAACAACGCCGCCAACGATCAGCGCCACCATGCCCACGAGATCAGCGAAGAGGATTGGGACCGCACGATGGCGCTCAATCTCAAGCACCAGTTCTTCGCCGCCCAGATCGCGCGCCGGTCGATGCGCGAACTCGGCGGCGGCTCAATCGTGAATTTCTCATCGACCGCCTGGATGATCGGGATCGCGCAGCTGACCGCGTACTCCGCCGCCAAGGCGGCGATCGTCGGCCTGACCAAAAGCCTCGCGCGCGAGTTCGGCCCCGACAACATCCGGGTCAACGCCATTGCGCCAGGCCTCGTGGTGACCGAGCGGCAGCGGCGTCTGTGGATGAGCGAGGCCGACATCGCCGAATTCCGCACGCGCCAATGTCTTATCCACCGCAGCATCGCGCCGGAGGATGTCGCGCGGGCGGCGCTGTTCCTCGCCGCCGACGACAGCGCAATGATCACCAAGCAATGTTTCCTCGTCGATGCGGGCTTACGTTAGATTTGTGTTTAACAAGGACTTGATCACGCCCAATTGACGGCGCATCTTGCTGATTCAGCGGCGGCCCGTCACAAGACCGCCCGAAAAGGGGAGAGAGCGATGACAGTTGCGCGCATTCTCGACGACAAGGGGCGCGATGTGTTCACCACCCAGCCGCACCGCACCCTGAAGGAAGTCGTGGAGCTCCTCGCGTCGAAAGGCGTGGGAGCGGTGGTCGTCTCGGACGCTTCACAGAGCGTGCTCGGCATTCTTTCGGAGCGCGACGTGGTCCGGGTCCTCGGCAAGCACGGAGCGTCGGCGCTCGAGGATCCGGTATCGCGTCACATGACGCCGAAGGTCATCACGGTCACTCGCGACGACACCATCGAGCATGTCATGCAGACGATGACGGCGGGCCGGTTTCGCCATGTCCCGGTGGTCGAGGACGGGCGCCTGATCGGCATCATTTCCATCGGCGACGTCGTCAAGCGGCACGTCAACGCCCTCGACAGCGAGCGCAAGGCGCTGCGCGAATATATCGCGACCGCCTGAGGACGGGCGGGCGAGAAGTCAGGCCCCGGCGGCGTCTACCCGCGCCGGTTCGGCCTGCTGCATGATTTCGGCGGCCGCTTTTCGGACCGCCTCGCGTCCGAGCCTGATCAGCTCATCGGCGCGGTGAAACTCGAACATGCCGATCCTGCCGACCTTGAGCTGCACCAAAGCGTCCGGCGGATCGCCGGCCAGCCGCGAGCGCATGATGCGGTCCTGGAGAATATCGAAGGCGCTCACCATCGAGGTCAGCAAGCCCGGGGCCGAAGCATCGGCGTTGGCGTCGGCGCGGGACCAGACGGCGCCGCCGCGCCACCAACGCGAAATCATCCCGCTGCTGTCGCTCGTCGGCTCGTGAGCCGCCGCCGACGGCTCCTCCACGCGGCCGAACGGATCTTGCAGGGCCGTGCCGCGACCGACACTGTCGCTCGAAACGTTGAGCGCGATGACCCGCTCGGCGCCGAGCGCGCGCGCCACGCTGACCGGCACCGGATTGACGATCGCGCCATCGAACAGCCAGCGCCCGTCGATCTTAACCGGTTCAAATACACCGGGCAGGGCGTAGGAAGCGCGGATCGCCTCGACCAGGGAGCCGCGCCTGAGCCATATCTCGTGCCCGTCGCCGATCTCGGTGGCGACGCCGGCGAACCGGATCGGCAGATCCTCGATTTGAATCCCGCCGAGCGCGGCCTCGAGCCTCGCGCGCAACCGCGCGCCGCCAAAAAGGCCGCTGCGCGTGAACGAGAAATCGAGCAGGCCGAGCACCCGCCGCCTGGTCAGCGAGCGGGCGAACTCCTCCAGCATCTCAAGCCGCCCGGCGGCGTAGCAGCCGCCGACCAGCGAGCCGATCGATGAGCCGACCACGACATCCGGTCTCAATCCCAGCGCGTCGAGTTCCTGCATTGCGCCGATGTGGGCCCAGCCGCGCGCCGCGCCGGCGCCGAGCACGACGCCCACTTTCGCCCGCCGAGACCGTCCGCCCCCCGCCCCAGAGTCAGTCTCGTTTTTGCGGTAAGCCGCCAAGAACATCGCCCAACTCGCCCACAAATAGCCTCGCGTCTCGCCTTCCGCTGCGAAACTTAAGCTTGCGCGCCAGATATCGCCAGAGAATTAACGTCAGGTCGTTCAACTCCGCGCGACCTGCGCCGGTTCCCAATTGCGCGCCGATCGTCAGCCGGCCGCCACCGGCGGTTCGATGAACGCCAACCGGGCGGCGTCTCCGTCCGTCTCGACCCGGCGGTAGAAGCACGAGCGCCGGCCGGTGTGGCAAGCGCCGCCATCGCCGCCAACCTCAACCAGAGCCAGAAAGGCGTCCTGATCACAATCGACGCGCAATTCGACCAGCGTCTGGGTTCGGCCGGACGTGTCCCCCTTCCGCCACAGCGCGCCGCGAGAGCGCGACCAATAATGGAGGACGCCGGTTGCAAGTGTCGCCCGCAATGCGGCCTCGTTCATGTGGGCGACCATCAATATGTCGCCGCGCGTCGCGTCGACCGTTACGCAAGTGGCGAGACCGTCCGCGCCGAACTTCGGCTTGAACGCCAACCCCTCCTCGCGATCGCTCGTGTCGCCAGGCGCAGGGCCGAGCTCGGCGTTGGAACCAGCGCTATCCATTCGCGTCTCTCTTCGGCGCGCAACTCTGGCGCACGCCTCTCGATTTCGGCTTTCCCGTCACTTATATAGGGCGGACCGAAATTGGGCCACGATGATCGACGACATCTACAATCGGCGCGTCCTCGAACTGGCGGCGAATGTCCCCCGGCTTGGGCGACTGGCAAATCCGGACGCCACCGCCAAGGCGCATTCGCGCCTCTGCGGCTCGACAGTCGTGGTCGACCTTTGCGTCAGGGACGGACGGGTGGTCGATTTCGCCCATGACGTCAAGGCTTGCGCGCTCGGCCAGGCTTCGTCATCGCTGATGGCGCGCCACGTGGTTGGCGCGACGGCGGAGGAGCTTCACGCCCTGCGCGACCAGATGACGCGGATGCTGAAGGCCGACGGTCCGCCGCCGGGCGGCAAGTGGGCCGAATTCGCCGTTCTCGAGCCGGTGCGCGGCTATAAAGCCCGCCACGCCTCCACCCTTTTGACGTTCGACGCGGTCGCCGATGCGCTCGGTCAGATCGCCGCGCGCCATGCGGCGGAAGAGGCCGCGCCGGCGCCGTGAGCGCGCTTGTCCTCAGCCCTCGGCGCGCCGCTCGCGCGCTGATCCGCTTCTACCAGCTCACGCTTTCGAGCCTCATTGGCCGGCAGTGCCGATACTTGCCGACCTGCTCGGCCTATGCGGACGAGGCGGTCCAGCGGCATGGCCTGTGGGCGGGCTCGTGGATGGGTGTGGCGCGGGTGTGCCGCTGCCACCCCTGGGGCGGCTCGGGTTACGATCCGCCGCCCGAGCGGCTCGCGCTCAGCGCCTCCTGGGCGCGTCCGTGGCGCTATGGAGTCTGGCGTTTGCCCGGCGAGTGAGCGGCGGCAAGCCTTGCCTCTCCGGCTCCGGGCCACTATGGACTGGCGCTGTTCCAAAACCCGCCCTCGAGAGACTTGATCCATGGCCGAGCCGCGCCGGGCCGCCGCATCTGCGCCTCGCATCGAGGGCGGCCGGTTCCTTATCGTCGAGGCGCGCTATTACGACACGATCGCCGCCGGCCTGCTCGCCGGCGCGACCCGCGCGTTCGAGGCCGCCGGCGCGACCCATGATCTGGTCAGCGTAGCCGGCGCGCTTGAGATTCCCGCCGGCATGGCGATTGCCCTCGATGCGGCAAAGGCGGCCGGCCGGCCTTACGACGGCGCGGTCGCGCTCGGCTGCGTGGTCCGCGGCGAGACCTTTCATTTCGAGATCGTCGCTGGCGAGTTGGCGCGGGCGCTGATGGATATGTCGGTCGAGCGCCGCCTCGCGCTCGGCAACGGCATTCTCACCACCAACACGATTGAGCAAGCCGAGGAGCGCGCCGATCCCGAGCGGGGCGACAAGGGCGGCGAAGCGGCGCGGGCGGCGATCGGGCTCGCCGCGCTTCAGCGCTCGCTCGCCCGGCGATGACGAGGTCCGAGCGGCGCTCGGCCGCGCGCCTCGCCGCCTCGCAGGCGCTCTACCAGATGGAGATCGCCGACAAGGGCCTCGCCGACATTCTGGCTGAGTTCGAGGCGCACTGGATCGGCCGCGAGATCGAGGGGGATTCGTACAACCCCGCCGAGCTCGCGTTCTTTCGCGACGTGGTCTCAGGCGTGCTGCGCGACCAATTGCCGATCGACCGTGGCCTTGACGACGCGCTGGCGAAGGGTTGGCCGCTCAAGCGGGTCGAAGCGCTCATGCGCGCCATCCTGCGCGCCGCATTCTACGAATTGCGCAACCGTCCCGACGTGCCGGCGCGGGTCGCGGTGACGGAGTATGTCGACGTCGCCGCCGCCTTCTTCGGTCCCGAGGAGAGCGGCATGATCAACGCCGTGCTCGACGCGCTCGCCCGCCAGATCCGCCCGGCCGAGTTCGCCGCCGGGCGGTGACACACCGCCGGCTCGACGGGCGCAAAAACTCACCTCTTCCGTAACGTCAAGCAAAATCGGTGCTTCCCTAGAGTATTTTCTGTGGAAAACCCATTTCGAGGGATTCATACTATGTTAACAATGATGAATCAGTTTGCGTGTCGTTTCGCGTGGCCAACCTCCTGATTCGCGACGCGAAACGAGCCGCCAAGGAGTCGCCGCCATGCCGTGGGCCGACCTGTCCGAAGGCTTATCCGGTCTCAAGCAATGGTCGGAGCCGGTCATCTACGATCGGCTGATCGCCGCCTATCGCAAACTGATCAGCGAGCAGGAACTCGCCCGCAATCTGACCCGCCTCCACGCCCGCGTCTGGCGCGCGCTCATCCGCGGCGACATGGCGGAGTTCGAGGACATGCGCGAGACCCTGGTCGGCGCGCTCGATCCCTGCGCTCTCACCCTCGACCATCTGGCCGAGGTCGACGGCGAGATCATGATCGAACTGCTCGACGTGGTGATGTCGCGCTACAACCGCTCCCATCGCACGGCGCGGGCCTACCATCTCGCGCTCATGGACCTCGCCGGCCGATTGAAGCCGATGCGCCCTCGCGGCCTGAAGCCTGCGCCGGTCGTAGAATCGAAACCCCAAATCACCTTTCACGTGGCGTTCGATTGGGGCCGAGAACGGCCGTGGGCATTTAATATCCACGCAAATACCCACAAGACACGTGGTTCGCATTGGTCTGAGCCGCCGAGATGGTGCACGGTTGGGATGAATTTGAAGCGCTTTGGACAGGAGGAGATTGTGCCGGCTCCGCCTTTGATGGCTGACCACGCAAATACCCACAAGACACGTGGTTCCCGTTGGTCTGCGCCGCCGAGATGACACACGGTTCTGAATAGTTCAAAGTTCTTTCGGTAGAGGGAGGTTGTGCCGGCTCTGAGCTTGATGGCTGCGCCTTTGCTGAAGCGCGCATTCCCTTTCTTGCGGGCTGAGTATCGGCCAGGCTGGTCAATGCGGGCTTCATCTGTCGACGGATCTCGGTATGCAACGGCGCCAGCTGGTTGCCCGCGGCGGGAATGGCGGCGACAGTCGGCTCCACTGTTGGCGCCGTGGACGATCCCGCGGTCGTGGAGGGGTTGCCGACGATAGAGTCCGAATCCGCGACGCCAGGGGAAGGCGCCATCGGCTCGTTGCCTGTGGCAGGCATGGTGGCGACAATTGGTCCGAATGAAGAAGCCATCGTCGTCGTGGACGATTCGCCGGTGGTTGAGGGCTTGCTGGCGATAGAGTGCCAACCCGCGGCGCCAGCGACGACCAGGGTCGCGAGCGTGGCGAGAGCCGCGACGAGCCTATGGCGGGGGGCCAACCGCTGGTTCAGGATCTCGTCGGGCCTGTAGACCTCGACCAAATAGGCGCGCACGGGCTCCGCGATGTTCTTGAGCTGGACGGCGCCGAGATCGCTGACCTTCATCTCAAGCCGCCCCTTGACCTGTCGATAGGCGTCCTCTGAGAGACAGATGGCCCCCGGCTTCGCGATCCCTTCCAGCCGCGCCGCGATATTGACTGCATCGCCCATGAGATCGCCGTCGCTCTCCTCGACGACCTCGCCAACATGAATGCCCACGCGAAACTCGATCCGCCTTTCCGGAGACACCCCCGCGTTTCGCTCGACGAGGCCGGTCTGCATTTCGATGGCGCAGCGCGCCGCGTCGACCACGCTGCGGAATTCGATGATCGAGCCGTCGCCCGTTCCCTTGACGACGCGGCCGAAATGGGCGGCGACGGCGGGGTCGACGAGATCGCCCCGCAGCGCGCGCAAGCGCGCAAGCGTCCGTCCCTCGTCGACGCCGGCGAGCCGGCTATATCCGACGATATCGGCGACTAGGATCGCGGCGAGTTTGCGGATCTCGCTCATCGCGCAGGCCTCCGGCCCGCAATACTAGCATATTCAAGCCGCGACATCACCTCAGGCGCCAGAGGTTGACTGCCAGAGTCTACGCCAGCCGATTTTCCGTGTGCACCCATCGCCGCGAAATGACCGTTGCTGGCATAGTGTGCCGGCGTTCTCCGCTCTTGCGCAGCTGATGGGAACGGCAGCGAAGGGTCGAGGGCGGCCGTTCCTGATCCCGTTTCGATCCTTATAGCTGCTCCCTCAGCCGCTTGCCTCGCAGCTCCCGGTAAAACGGCCGCGGGCGGCGTTTGTCGAGGCCGCCGTCGAGAGCATGCGCCAGATCGGCGAGGGCGGCGCGGGTGATGTCGGGTAAATCGAGGTTCAGCGCCTGATCGAGCGGGGTCCAGACGAGTTCGACCAGTTCGGCCTCGGGGTGAACCGCGCCCTCGACGCGCCTCGCCACACAGGTCGCGTCGGCGATGAGGAAGCGGGCGTCGAAGCGTCGCGGGCGCCCCGGCGGGGTGATTGCGCGGGCGAGAAAGTCGATGGCGTCGAGCGCCGGATAGACGCCGGTCGCGGCGAACCGTGTCCAGGCGCCGGGCGGGGGATTTTCGGGCGCGCCATAGTCGGGTACGCCAATCGCGAGGCCGGTTTCCTCGAATGTCTCGCGGATCGCGGCCAACGCCAGCGCGCGGGCGAAATGCGCCGACGGTCGGCGCACCCGGGCGTTGAGCTTCGCCTCGACATCGGCATCGAGCGCGCCGGCGGCGGCCATGCGCCGGTCCTCCGGCTCGACCCGGCCGCCGGGAAAGACGTACTTGCCCGGCATGAAGCGATGTCCGGCGTGCCGCTTGCCCATCAACACGCGGGCCGCGCCGCCGCCCTCCGATCGTTCGACCAGAATGAGCGTCGCCGCGTCGCGCGGGCGCGACGCGCGAGCCGGCCTGGCGGCCTCGGTCACGTCCGATCGCCCTCGGCGCCGAAGCCGTGCATGCCCATGGCCCATTGCTGACCGATGACGGCGCCCTTGGCGCGAGGCAGGATCAGGGTGCTCGCAACCACAGTCACGATCAGCCAGAACGCGATCACCCAGAGCGCAGACGCATGCGGCCACAGCTCGTCGGAGAGCAGGATGCCGGCGCCGACGCCGTGGGCGACGATCAGGAGCGTGAGATAGGCCGGGGCGTCGTCGGCGCGCTGATGGCTCAAGTCCTCCCCGCAGATCTTGCAGGTGTTGACGACCTTGAGATAGGAGCGGAACAGCTGCCCTCGGCCACAGGCCGGGCACCGCCCGAAGAAGCCGCGGGTGATCGCCGTGCGCAGCGGGCGCTCCGGCCGCGGCTGGGGAATGCGCCAGAAGCGTGTCATGTCGTTCATCGCCGCTTGTCCCTGCGGATCGCTCTGAACGGCTTCGGACCAATGGATTTACGCCCGCCGCGCGGCTCGGCGCCGGCGCGCATGATCTCGAACCTGAGCGCGCCCGCGAACGGCGCCGCCTCGACCAGGCGCACCCTGACCGGCCCGCCGAGGCGGAACGCTTCCTTGGTCCGCGTTCCGATGAGCGCCCGGGTCGCCTCCTCGAAGCGGTAATAGTCGTCGCCGAGCGTCACGGCGGGCACAAAGCCGTCGGCGCCGGTCTCGCTAAGTTTCACGAACAGGCCGGCGCGGGTCACGCCGGCGATGCGGCCCTCGAACTCGGCGCCGACCTCATCGGCCAGATGCGCCGCTATGACGCGATCGACGGTCTCGCGTTCCGCCGCCATCGCCCGCCGTTCGGCGGCGGAGATATGCTCGGCGATCTGCGCCAGCTCGCCGGCGCGCATGTCGTTGAGGCCGCCCTCGCCGAGGTTGAGGGCGCGGATCAGCGCCCGATGGACGACGAGATCGGCGTAGCGCCGAATGGGCGAGGTGAAATGGGCGTAGCGGCGCAGGTTGAGGCCAAAATGGCCATAGTTCTCGTGGCTGTATTCGGCCTGCGCCTGGGCGCGCAGCACCACCTCGTTGACCAAAGCCTCGACCGCCTGTCCGCGCACGCGATCGAGAACGCCGTTGAAATGCGACGGGCGAACGCGCTCGCCCTTGGCCAATTTGACCCCGAGGGTGCGCAGGAACTCGATCAGGTCGTTGAGCTTCTCGACGCTCGGCGCGTCATGGGCGCGATAGATGAGCGGCGAATGCGCGGCTTCGAGCGTCTCGGCGGCGGCGACATTGGCGAGGATCATGAATTCTTCGATCAGCCGATGCGCATCCAGCCGCTCGGGCCAGCGCACGCCCTTGAGCCGCCCCTCGCGGTCGAGAACGAGCTTGCGCTCGGGCAGATCGAGATCGAGCGGGTCGCGCCGTTCGCGTTCGATCTTGATCGCCGAATGGGCGGCGTAAAGCGGCTCCAGCACGCTCTCGAGCAGCGGCGCCGTGGTCTCGTCCGGGCGGCCGTCGATCGCGGCTTGCGCCTGCTCGTAAGAGAGCTTGGCGGCGGAGCGCATCATGATCCGGTGGAATTTGTGCGAGCGCTTGCGCCCGTCCGCGCCAATGACCATGCGGACCGCGAGCGCGGGGCGGTCCTCGAGCGGGCGCAGCGAGCAGAGGTCGTTCGAGATCCGCTCCGGCAGCATCGGCACCACCCGGTCGGGGAAATAGACCGAATTGCCGCGCTCGATCGCCTCGCGATCCAGGGCGCCGGGACGGACGTAAGCCGCGACATCGGCGATGGCCACGGTGACGACGAACCCGCCGGAATTGCCGGGCTCGGCGTCGGGCGCCGCATGGACCGCGTCGTCGTGGTCCTTGGCGTCGGGCGGATCGATGGTGATGAGCGGCAGTGCGCGCCAGTCCTCGCGTGGGGGACTGAGGCGGACAGGCCGCGCCGCTTCGGCCTCTTCCAGCGCCGCGGGCGAAAAGACATGCGGGATGTGATGCATCGCCAGCGCGATCAGGCTCACTGCGCGTTCGGACTTGACCGAGCCGATGGTTTCGACGACCCGCGCGTGCGGCGGCCCGATGCGTCCCTCGCGCAACGGTTCGATGGCGACCAGATCGCCGTCCCGCGCCTCGCCGGCCATCGCCGCCGGCACGAAATATTCGCGCGCGGCGCCGCGCTTCTCGACCGGGAGCGCCCGGCCCGAGCCGTCGGTCGCGGCGCGATAGACGGCGAAGGCGCGCGCCTTGAGCTTGTCGAGGATCTTGATCACCCGGCCGGAATAGGCGGGCGCACTCTCGCCGGCCGCAGCGTCGAACTCGACCCGCATCAGCACGCGCGCGCCGAGGCCCGGCGCCGGCGCGCGCTCGCGCTTGGCTCGGGGGCGATGGACCACAATGCGCGGCGCGGGCCTTTGGCCGCTCCATTCGGCAGGCCTTGCGATCAATTCGCCGTCGCGGTCGCGTTCAGCGATGTCGGCGACGACGAGCGAGGGCAGGCGGCCCTGGACGGTGAGCGCCTTGCGGCCGCGCGCGACTGCGCCTTCGGCCTGCAAATCCTTGAGGATGAGCTTCAATTCCGCCTTGGCTTCGCCCTTCACGCCGAAGGCGCGGGCAATTTCGCGCTTGGTGACCCGCGCGGGCGCCCGCTCGCCGTTGGGCGCGGATGCTCCGCCGATGAAGGCCATCACCTCCTCGCGCGAAGGAAGCACGGCGGCTCGCGGTTCAGCCGCGCTGCGGTCGGCCTTCGGCGCGCGCCGACGGATTTTTTGATTCTGCAAAGGCTTCCACTTCTCAAGGGCGGCGGAAGCGCCCCAGCGTGAAGTTAAGTTCGACTGCCTAAGGAAACAAGCCATCCTTCCCCGATGGGGCCGTCGCAGACATGGATTCGCGAGACCAGCTGGCCGCTAAGCAGAACTCCCTCAGCTTGACCAACGAATCGCAGGTGTGATTCGATCTTCGCGTTGATTCGCGGAGGCGGGGCGTGGCGGGCAAATCTCGGGTGACGGCGGGTGACCAACAGCGCAACGCACTGCTGACGTTAGCCCATTCACGCGATCGGGGCGAGGCTGATCGGGCGCGGGCGATATTGCTGACGTTGTCGGGATGGACCAGCCCGCGCATTGCGGAAGCCTTCAGCGTGCGCGAAGACACGGTGCGTCTTTGGCGCAGCGAGTTCGCGCGCGGCGGTGTCGAGGCGTTGAAGGCGACCGTGGCGCTCGGCCCGCCACCGGTAAAGACCGAAGCCGCGCTGCGTGTCGTCGCGCCTCTGCTCGAAGCTCCCGTCGCCGACCGGCCCAACTGGACGATCCCGCGCCTCATGGCCGAGATCGAGGCGCGCGAGGGCGTCAAGATCGGCAAGTCGCAGTTGTCCAAGGCGTTGCGAAAAAAAACTTCCGTTGGCGGCGGCCCCGGCACACGCTGAAAGGCCGCCAGATTGCCGCCGAGATCGAACGCGTGGGACTGCGCCTTCAACTGCGCAAGGCTCAGGCCGAAGCCGGCGACATCATCCTCCTCTACGGCGACGAGAGCGAGGCCCTGACGCACCCTTATCTGGCGCGGGCGTGGGCCTTGCGCGGTGCGGACCTGCGGGCGCCGGCGCCGGGTCAGGCCAAGAAAGTGGCGATAATCGGCTCACTCGATCATGTCACGCGCCAGTTGATTGTGCATACGAGCCAGACCAAGCGCAGCCGCGACTTCATCGCTCACCTCGAGCAACTCGACCACCTGTTCGGTCCTCAACCAGGACGGGCAATAAAACCGGTCGTACTGGTCGAGGACAACGGGCCGATCCATGTCAGCAAGCTCACTCTTAAAGCCATCGAGGCGCGCAAACACTGGCTCACCGTCGAGTGGCTGCCAAAATACGCACCCGAACTCAACGACATCGAGGTTGTCTGGCACGATCTCAAGGCGCGCCATCTGGCCCATCAGACCTTCGCTGATGCCGACGTCCTCGACCGCGCAATCCACGCAGCCGTGGCTGCCCTGAACCGGGAGCGAACTGTCAATCCGTTGGTCATTCAAAAAATCTCTGCTTAGCTGGCCGCGCCGGTTCGACGTTCGACGATCGCCATCATAATCGCGTCGCGATAGACGCCGTCGATCAGACTTGCGTCGCGCTGAACGCCCTCGCGGACAAAACCTACCCGCTCGTAGAGCGCGATTGCGCGAGCGTTGTCGGCGTAAACATCGAGCTCGATGCGCTCGAAATCGGCTCGCCGCGCCTCAGCCAGCGTCGCTTCGAGTAGACGCCCGCCAACGCTTTGACCACGCCATTCCGGCAGCACGCCCATTCCGAGCGTTCCGCGATGCGCCCGCGAAGGAAAATGGTCGCGCCGGACGTCGCACCATCCGATCACCTTGCCGCTCGCGACGGCGACCATCATAGGATTCCCCTTGTCGAGGTTATTCTCGACGAAAAGAAGGGTGTCCGCCTGCGGCAGCGCCTCCAGCAACACGAGATACCTGCGCTCGCGCGCGACAATGTCGAGCGCCCGACGATAGCCTTCGACGTGCTCGAGCTTCATCGGCTCGATGCTGACTGACGGCTTTTTCACCCTGGGCAGGTCTTTTCGATCCTGAGCAGCGTGAACAGCTTCATCGGCGCAAGCTCGCTCCGCTCGACGATCCGCGCGTCGGGGCGCGCGCCGATCCAGTCTCCGACCGCCGAATAGGGGAAGTTCGGATGCCAGCCAAGCCAGGCGGCGGCCGTTTCCATCCGGCGCTCGACGCCCGCGCGAAGTCCTCCGGGCGCGGCGAAGTGGTTCATCACGATGAGGGCGCCGCCCGGCCGCAACACCCGCCAGGCTTCGTCGAGCGCCAGCTCGGGATGGGGCACGACGCTGATCACATAGGGCGCAAGCACGACGTCGAACGCAGCGTCGGAAAATTCGAGCGCAGCGGCGTCCATCACCTGCAGGCCCTTGACCTGCGCCAGGCCCAAGCGCTCGACGCGGGCGCGCGCCGCGCGCAGCATCGGCGCCGAGATGTCGATGCCGGTGACCAGCACGTTGCCCGGGAGGAGCGGCAATTCGAGCCCGGTGCCGACGCCGACGACCAGAATCTCGCCGCCGGGACCAGCGGCCTCGGCCGCCGCGCGGGCCGCCGCCGCTCGTCCCGGATGGAACGGCAGATCGAAGATCAGGTCATAGACCGGCGCCCAGCGGCTATAGGCGGCTTCCGCCGTATGCCCCCCATAGGCTTGCGTCGCGTTGATTGGATTCATCTTCGCGCCCTCCCTCGCAAGCTCGCGCTTGCCCGTCCCTCGCCCGGACGGAGGCAAGCCATTATAGCACGAACCCGGCCCGCCGTGATGGGGCTCAAGTTCCGTCGAATGATAGGGCTTTGGCGCCCCGATCGGGCCTCGGCTATGGTTCGAGGCGACGCGTTCGCCCCAAGCGCGATACGAAGAGGCGAGGCTGCGTCAGATCCGAAGGGCTCCAACATGATCGATCACATGGGATTTGCGGTCGCTGACCTCGATCGCGCCAAGAACTTCTACGTGAATGCGCTGAAACCGCTCGGCCTCGGCGTGGTCATGGAAGTGACGCCGCAGGAAACGGGCGGCTATGCCGGCGCTGGCTTCGGAGACGAGGGCAAGCCGTTCTTCTGGATCGGCACGGGCGCGAAACCCAAGGGCGGCG
This sequence comes from uncultured Alphaproteobacteria bacterium, assembly GCA_963767245.1. Taxonomy (GTDB): domain Bacteria; phylum Pseudomonadota; class Alphaproteobacteria; order Rhizobiales; family Beijerinckiaceae; genus Roseiarcus. The sequence continues at coordinate 28,422 of CAVYDG010000014.1, read as the reverse complement.
TCCACGTCGCGTTCGCCGCGCGCACGCCTAGGAGCCTGTCTGCTTAATCCTCGGCGAGATGGGATTTGAACCGCTCAAGCCAGTCGGAGAGCCGGATGCAGCAAATTCGCGCATCCGGTTTGATGTAAGGTTGGGTGGAAGCTTTGCGGCCATCGTTCGTTGCACCGTTTCCGAGGTGGCGAAGCTCAGCCGGTTGCGCGTGCGGCCAGGGACGGGGTCCGCCCCTGGGCGAGCTTCAAGATATTGTGGGCGAGGCAGACGAGGCCCCACTCGTTGGCGACCTTCTCGACGCCGCGCAAGAGAAACTGACGGAAGCCGCGCGCCTGCTTGATCTGTCCGAACACCGGCTCGGGCAGCTGCTTTCTTAAGCGGTAGGGGCTGGAGTGCCCGCCGGCCTTGATTCTTTCGCGCATGGCGGCGACGCGGGCGCCGCCGCCTTCTCCTTCCCCGGCGTGCTTGGCCCGCCCCGGCGCGATATAGGCGTCGATCTCGCGTTCCTCCATCGCTGTAAGGTTGGCGTCGGAGCAATAGCCCGCGTCCGCCGACAGTTGCGTCGGCTTCTTGCCCAGATTGGCTTCGATGGCGTCGGCCATCGGCGCCAATTGATGTTGATCGCTCTGCTTCGCGTCGAGGCCGTGGGCGACGATCACCTGCGCCGTCGCGTCGACCGCCGCCTGCGCATTGTAGCCCTGGATGAAGCCGTCCTTGGTTTTCATGATGCGGCTTTCGGGATCGGTGAAGTTCTTCTGCGCTTTGGGGTCAGGCTCTTCGGATGGCGGGGCGGCGGGCTTGCCCGGTTTCTTGCGGCCCTCGGCTTGTCGCCGCTCCTCGGCCTGCGCTTTGGCCTTGGCCGCCGCGGCCGCTTTCGCCTCGGCCTCCAATTCGGCCTTCGCCGCCCGGATCTTCTCGACGCGCTTCTTCTTGTCGGCGACCCATTTGGGCAGCTCCTCGCCGCTCTTGTCGCGGCCGAAGGCTCTGTCTTCCTCGGCGTCCGCAGCCTCGGCTGCGCTCAGCCACCGCTCGACCTCGGCCTCGAGCTCCGCCGCACGCTTCTCCATGCGCTCGTAGCTCATCGCCTTGTGCTTGGAGGCGTTCGCCTTGATCTTCGTCCCGTCGAGCGCGACATGGCCGAGCTTCACAAGTCCCGCCTGTTCGCACAGCTTGAGAACTTGCCCGAACAGTCCCGCAAGCACCTTCAAGTGCCGCTTGCGGAAGTCAGAGACGGTGCGAAAATCCGGCGGATCGAGCCCGACAATGCTCAGGAAGTCGACCCGTTCGCGCGCCGCCTTGGCGATCCGGCGCGACGAGTAGACGCCGTTGCAATAGCCGTACAGCAACAGCGCCGTCATCATCGCCGGGTCAAACGGCGGCTGCCCGCGCTCGCTCGCATACGCGGCTTCGATCTCACCAAGGTCGAGAGGCTCGAGCACAAGCGCCAAAATGAAGCGAGCCAGATGGTCCTCGCCGACAAAGTCCTGAACGCTCGGCGGCAACAACAGCGGCTGATCGATCGTCCAGGGCCGGAAGGTCTTGCTCATAAGCAAAACAGAATCCGATTCGAGCAAACGCCGCCACCACAATCCGCTATTATCCAGACAGGCTCCTAGCGAGGTCGACGCGTTCTACCGCGCGGCCATCGCCGCCGGCGGGAAGGACAACGGCGCGCCGGGGCCAAGGCCCCACTATCACGCCAACTATTACGGCGCGTTTGTCTTCGATCCCGACGGCAACAACATCGAAGCCGTGTGTCACCGGCCGGGGTGAAGAGGCTCAATCCTCCAAGCGCCCGCAAGCGTCGGGGCGTCGATCATCTTTGCTTGCTTGACGCCGCGGTTTTTGGTTTTGCCGCGGCGGCCTTCTTGGCCGCGGGCTTGCTCGGCGCGGCGGGTTTCGCTCGCGACCCGGCGTTCTTGGCGGCCACGGTCTTGGCCTTGTGCGGCTGGGCTGCCGGTTTGCCCTCGCGTTCGGCGAGGAGTTCGAGCGCCATGCCCAGGGTGACGGCGTCGGGCGCCGTTCCCTTCGGCAACGTCGCGTTGACCTTGCCCCAGTTGACGTAAGCCCCGAACCGCCCGTCGCGCGCGGTGACCGGCCCGCCGTCGGGATGCTGGCCGACGAGGCGGCCGATGACGCCGCCGCCCGCCGCTTTTGCTTTGAGCAGTTCGACCGCCTCATGGAGGGTGAGGGTGGCCGGGTCGGTCCCCTTCGCGATGGTCGCGTTGATCTTGCCATGGTTGACGTAAGAGCCGAATTGGCCGGACTTCACGCTGACCTTGCCACCCTCCGGATGCTCGCCAAGTTCGCGCCCCGCGCCGCCGCCAAAGCGGGAGCCCCCGGCGCCGCTTTCCTTGGCGACGATGAGGTCGATGGCGCGATTGCCGCCAATCTCAAGCACGTCGTCGTCGCGGCCGAGGTTGGCGTAGGTCTTGCCATGCTGGACATAGGCGCCGTAGCGGCCGATGCCGGCCAGAATCGGTTCGCTGCTGGTGGGATGGCGCGCGACCTCGCGCGGGAGCGCGAGCAGGGCGATGGCTTTCTCCAGCGTGAGGTCGTCGGCGCTCAAGCCGCGCGGCAGCGACGAGCGCTTGGGCTTTTCGCCCTCGCCCTGCTGCACATAGTCGCCGAAGCGGCCGCTGCGCAAAGTGATCTCGTCGCCGGTCGCCGGGTCCTGGCCGAGCACGCGCACGCCGGGCCGGTCGCCCTCGCTGCTGTCGGCGCCGCTCGGCGCCAGCACGCGGGAGAACTTGCACTCGGGATAGCGCGAGCAGCCGATGAAGGCGCCGTATTTGCCGAGCTTCAGCGACAATTGCCCCTCGCCGCACAGCGGGCAGAGGCGCGGATCGGCGCCATCGCCGCGCGCAGGGAAGATGTGCGGTCCGAGAAGCTCGTTCAGGCTGTCGAGCACCTGCCGGGTGCCAAGATCCTTGGTGCCGGCGACGGCGGTGGAGAAGTCGTTCCAGAAGTCGCGCAACAGCGCCTTCCAGTCGATCTCGCTGTTCGAGACTTGATCCAGCTTCTCCTCGAGATCGGCAGTGAAATCGTAGCCGACATATTTGGCGAAGAAGGATTCGAGGAAGGCGGTCACGAGGCGGCCCTTGTCCTCTGGAAAGAGGCGCTTCTTGTCGAGCCGCACATAAGCGCGATCCTTGAGCACGGCGATGGTCGAGGCGTAGGTCGAGGGGCGGCCGATGCCGAGTTCCTCCATCCGCTTGACCAGCGTCGCCTCGGTATAGCGCGGCGGCGGCTCGGTGAAATGCTGGCTGGCGTCGATGCGCTCCTTGGCGAGCCCCTCGCGCTCACGCATTGGCGGCAGGCGGCCCGACTCCTCGTCTTCCTCGTCGTCGCGGCCTTCCTGGTAGAGGGCCAGGAAGCCGGCAAAGCGCACGACCTGGCCGTTGGCGCGGAATTCGAGCTTGCGAGCGCCCGCTTCGGCCAGAATGTCGACGGTCGTCCGCTCGAGCTCGGCGCTCTCCATCTGGCTCGCGATGGTGCGCGTCCAGATGAGCTCATAGAGCTTGGCCTGCTCGGGCTCGAGGTGGCGGGCGACGTCGCGCGGGCGCCGCGTCATGTCGGTCGGGCGGATCGCCTCGTGCGCCTCCTGCGCGTTCTTGGCCTTGGCGGTGTATTTGCGTGGGCTCGATGGCACATAGGCGTCGCCGAAATCCTTGGCGATGACCCGGCGCGCCGCCGCCACCGCCTCCGGGGCGAGGTCGACGCCGTCGGTGCGCATATAGGTGATGAGGCCGGCCGCGCCGTCGCCGACATCGACGCCTTCGTAAAGGCGCTGGGCGATCTGCATCGTGCGCGCCGGCGCGAGGCCGAGCTTGCGCGAGGCTTCCTGCTGCAGGGTCGAGGTGGTGAAGGGTGGATAAGGATGGCGTTTGACCGGCTTCGATTCGATCGCAGCGACCGAGAAGCGGGCCGTCTCGAGCGCGCTTCTGAACGCTTCGGCCTCAGGCCCCGAGCCGACGTCCAGCCGGTTGATCTTCTTCCCGTCGGCGCCGACGAGGCGGGCGGTGAAGGGCGACTTCGCTTCGGTCAGAAGATGGGCGACGATCGACCAATATTCGCGCGGAACGAACCTTTCGATCTCAAGCTCGCGGTCGCAGACGATGCGCAACGCCACCGACTGCACCCGCCCCGCCGAGCGCGCGCCCGGCAACTTCCGCCACAGCACCGGAGACAGGGTGAAGCCGACCAGATAGTCGAGGGCGCGACGCGCCCGGTAGGCGTCGACCAGCGCCTCGTCGATCTCGCGCGGATGGCGCATCGCCTCCTGGACCGCGTCCTTGGTCACCGCATTGAACACCACCCGGTCGACCCGCTTGTCTTTGAGCAGCTTCTTGCCCTTGAGGATTTCATGGATGTGCCAGGAGATCGCCTCGCCCTCGCGGTCGGGGTCGGTCGCGAGGATCACGCGGTCGGCGTCCTTGACCGCCACGCCAATGTCGCTGAGCCGCTTGGCCGCCTTGGCGTCGACCTCCCAGCGCATGGCGAAATCGTCGTCAGGATCGACCGAGCCGTCCTTGGCCGCGAGGTCCCGCACATGGCCGAACGAGGCGTAAACGCCATAGTCTTTGCCGAGATATTTGTTGATGGTCTTCGCCTTGGCAGGCAATTCGACGATCACGACTTTCATTCAGGAAGCTTCCTTTGAGCGCCCGGCGATGCGGTTCCGGTCTCGGCCGTTCGGCCGCGGGATATGGAGATGCAAGCGCCGAGTGTCAAATGGGCGGCGCCGCTTAACGGCCGGCGCTGCGCGGCTGACTTCGCCCCGGCGCGCGCCAATTTGGCGACCATTGCCCTGTCGCAGCGGGTTGTGCAAAAAATTCGCCTTCCCTTTTCCAAATCGCGTGAGGCTATGATGGCGGACGCCCATTCCAAACCTGTTTGGTTCATCACCGGCTGCTCGACCGGATTTGGCCGCGAGCTGTCACTCATCCTGCTCAAGCGCGGCTACCGCGTCGTCGCCACGGCGCGCGACAAGGCCAAGATCCATGACATCGTCGCCGGTCACGATAAGAATGGCCTCGCGCTTGCGCTCGACGTCGACAAGCCGGCTCAGATCGACGCGGCGGTTAAAGCGGCCGAGGCTCGCTTCGGCCGTATCGACGTCCTGGTCAACAATGCTGGCTACGGTTATCTCTCGGCGGTCGAGGAGGGCGACGACGCCGACGTGCGCGCGATGTTCGAAACCAATTTCTTCGGCCTCGCCGCGATGACGCGCGCGGTGCTCCCGATCATGCGCGCCCAGAAGTCGGGGGCGATCGTCAACATCTCGTCGGTCGGCGGCTTCATCGGTTTTCCGGGATCGGGCTATTACGCTGCGACCAAGTTCGCGGTCGAAGGCCTCTCAAAGTCGCTGTCCAAGGAGGTTGGGCCCTTGGGGATCAAGGTGATCATCGTCGAGCCCGGCCCTTTCCGCACCGACTGGGCCGGCCGTTCCCTCAAAACGCCGAAGAAGCTCATCGACGCCTATACGGAGACCGCGCATGCGCGGCGACGGCAGATTCAGGGGATTAGCGGCTCGCAAGCCGGCGATCCTGTTCGCGCGTCCGAGGCGATCATCGCCGCAGTCGAACAGGAAAAGCCGCCGCTCCGGATGCCGCTCGGCGCCGTCGCTTACGACGCGATGGGGGCGGAGATCGACGCCTTGCGCAAGGATCATGATTTGGCGGCAGCGGTCGCGCGCGGCGCGGACTATCCGAAGGCGAGTTGAGCGCCGGTTGCCGGCCAATTCCGCGGACAAGCGCGGCGTCGGGCGGAGCAATGTTTCCAAGGAGGTTGGATGGCGGACCCCTTCGACCTCGGACGCTTCGTCGACGCGCAGGCGCCTCTCTACGAGCGGGCGCGGCGGGAGCTTGAGGCTGGCCGGAAGGAGGGCCACTGGATGTGGTTCATCTTTCCGCAAATCGCGGGCCTGGGACAAAGCGCCATGTCGATCCGTTTCGCCATCGCCTCGCTTGACGAGGCGAGGGCCTATCTCGCCCATCCTGTCCTCGGCCCTCGCTTACGGGAATGCGCGGAAATCGTCGCCGGCGTCGAAGGACGGACGGCGCGCGAGATCTTCGGGCCCATCGACGAGATGAAATTCCGCTCTTCCGTGACGCTGTTCGCTCGCGCTGCGCCGGATGGAGGCAAATTCCAGTGCTGCCTCGACAAATATTTCGCTGGCAGCCCCGACCCGGCGACCGTCGCAAGGCTTTGAGCTGTTCGGATTCAATCGATTTTAGGCGAGAATCGCCCTATTGACGGCCCTGATGACCGCTTCCCGCCCCACCTTCGCCCAGCGCCATCTGCTCGGCATCGAGCACCTGTCGCGCGAGGAGATCGTGGCGCTGCTCGATCTTTCTGACGAGGCGGTGACGATCTCGCGCCAGGTCGAGAAGAAGCGCTCGAGCTTGCGCGGGCGCACGCAGATCAATCTCTTCTTCGAGGCCTCGACCCGCACCCAGTCGTCGTTCGAGCTCGCCGGAAAACGGCTCGGGGCGGACGTTATGAACATGGCGGTCGGGGCGTCGAGCGTCAAGAAGGGCGAGACGCTGATCGACACGGCGATGACCTTGAACGCGATGCGCCCCGATATCCTCGTCGTTCGCCACCATCACGCCGGCGCCGTGCACCTTCTGGCGCGAAAGGTCGATTGCTCGGTCGTCAACGCCGGCGACGGCGCCCACGAGCACCCAACTCAGGCGCTGCTCGACGCCTTGACCATCCGGCGCAATCTCGGCCGCCTCGAGGGCCTGACCGTCGCCATCTGCGGCGACATCCTGCATTCGCGTGTGGCGCGCTCGAACATCCTGCTCCTCGGCAAGCTCGGGGCGTATGTGAGGGTGGTCGGTCCCTCGACGCTGATGCCGGCGGGTGTGGAGCGCATGGGAGTCGAGGTCGCCCACGACATGCGCTCAGGGCTCAAGGACGCCGACATCGTCATGATGCTGCGCCTGCAGCGCGAGCGCATGAGCGGCGCGCTGGTGCCGTCGGCGCGGGAATATTTTCGCTATTTCGGTCTCGACGAGGAAAAGCTCGGCTACGCCAAGCCCGGCGCGCTCATCATGCATCCAGGGCCGATGAACCGTGGCGTCGAGATCGACACCCTGGTCGCCGACGGCGCGCAGTCGCTCATCCGCGAGCAGGTGGAAATGGGTGTGGCCGTGCGCATGGCGGTGCTGGAGGCGCTGGCGCAGAATATTCCGAACGGCTGAGAAGACGGAGAGCCGAAGGTCGGCCGTCGGATCAATGGTTGGTGAAAAGCAGCGTGGCGCGCAGATCGGAGAAAACGATCAGCACCCTGGTCAGGACCGACGTTTCCGGGGCCGCAACCGAGTTCACCGCGTCCGGGGAAATGTCGTATAATTCGCGGCCGGCCTTGAGCCCGACCACATCCGGCCCGGGCGAAGCGCCGGTCTTCTCGGCTCCCTCGCCGCCAATGTCGCTGACCGTTGGGAGATCGCCGGCCGGATCATTCTGAAGCTTCGAAACATCCGAAATGGAGCAACAGCCCGCGTCGACCATAGAGAGGACATCGACAGTGGCCCCTGAACTGGGCCCCGCGATCAGCACGAGCAAGCCAGCGGCCAGCGCCGCGCCAGCGAGCGCTGCTCTGTGCTTCATAACGCCTTTCCTTGTTCGAAACCCGCCGCAGCACCTAATCAGGACGGCGTTAATTCGCGCTAAACGCTAGTCGACAGCAAAACAGACGTCAACCACTTGGGATGTGGATTCCTTTGCCTGCACGAAGATTTTCTACACGTGCCCGGCGCAAGTGAGATTTTGCAACCGCGCGGGCGCACTTGGCCCGATCGGTTGAGTTGCTGACGATTTCTTTGCCCTCCGCCTGTACGCGCCTTCGTTGTTGTCAAGGCTTGCGAGGGCGGGCTTTTGGCGTTCACGGCGACGCAAGGCCTCAGGCCGCCAGCAATCCGCTCGCCTGGGCGAGGCTCTTGAGAAAGGGCACGCCGACTTCCAGCACCTCGTCGGCGCCGCTGGCGACCGGGCGCCAGACCGACAGCGCCGCGGCGAGTTCAGGCATCGACGTGACGAACGATTCCATCACCAGGTCGCCGGAGAAACGCGCGCCCTTCAGCGCCGTCATCACGCTATGCCAGTGGACGTTGCCGGAGCCCGGCACGCCGCGGTCGCTCTCGGAGAGATGGACGTAACGCACCAGCCCGCCACCGTCGGCAAGCGCATCGGCGAAGCTCTTCTCTTCGATGTTGGCGTGGTAGGTGTCGAGGTGGATCATCACCGCCGGCTCGTCGATCCGCTCAGTGAGCGCGCGCGCCTGGGCGGCCGTGTTGACGAGATGGGTCTCGTAGCGATTGCAGGCTTCGAGGCCAAGGGTCGTGCCATAGTCGGCGGCGCGCCGGGCGACCGGTTTCAAGGCCCGCGCGATCGCGTCATATTCGGCCTCGGTCGGCGCGGCGCCGGAGCGATACCCGAGGGTCGAATAGGTGACGCCGCACAGCGTGTTGCAGCCGAGCGCATGGGCGACGTCGAGCGCGTGGGTCAGAAACGTGCGCGCAGCGTCCGGATGGCGCGTCGCCTCGGCGACCTGGGGCAGGCAGAGCGAAGCGGTCGGGGCGACGCCGTGACGCTCGAACAGCGAGCGCGAATGCTGGACATCGACGATGTCCGGGTCGAGGAGCGCGATCTCGACCACTTGCAGCCCGTGCCGCGCGCATCCGCTGACGCTTTTCTCCGCGCCCTCGCGCGTCCAGGCCGAAGTCCAAAGGCTCGAATGCATTCCGAAACGGATCATGGGCGTCCTACCTGATGCGGCGTGCGACGATGCGATGAGGCAGCGTCTTCTGCAGTTCAGCGGCCTTCCGCAACGGCTCTTAGCCGGGGGCGAGCGGGCCCGGTGGATTCCCGCACCTTGAGCGTGCAGGGAAGCTCGAACTCGCTCGACCCCTTTCGCCTGGCCGTCCGACAGGCGCAGCATCAACAGGCGCCAGGCGGCCGAGGCGAAATCCCCGACCGGCTGGGCGACCGTCGTCAGGTATGGCCTCAGCGCGAACATCCAGTCGAAGTCGTCAAATCCGACGATCGACATGTCGCCGGGGATTTCGAGATTGAGCCCGCGCGCCGCCTTGATCGAGGCCAGCGCGCAGACATTGGTGAGGGCGAAGATCGCCGTCGGCCGGTCGGCGCGATGAAGCTCGAGCTCGATTGCGCCGCGCAGCGATTCGAGGTCATGGCCGCCGCAGATGACGCGCTCGCGCCCCTCGAGCCCTGCCTCGGCCATTGCGCGCCGGGCGCCGGCGATGCGGCTCTCGATATTCTCTAGCCTCCTCGAATGGGTGAGCAGAGCGATATCGCGATGTCCGAGGCCGATGAGATGGCGCGCCGCGGCGTAGCCACCGGCGTCGCAATCGGCGCGCACGGTGTCGAAGCCGGACGCCCTGGCCCCGCGGTCGATCAGCACCGCCGGCGGCAGGCGGGCGGCGTCGGTTTCGCCCTTGAGCGCCGCCATCGAATCGTCGCTCGCCGGAACGACAATGAGGCCGTCGATGCGCCGCGCGACCAGCGCCTCGATGCGGCGGCGCTCCTTCGCCGCATCTTCGCTCGAAGAAACGATAAGAAGATCATAGCCATCGCTCTCAGCGAGCGCTTCGACCCCATGCACGAGGCTGGCGAAAAAGACGTTGGTGATGTCGGGAACGACCATGCCGACGAGGTGGGTCGACCTGCCGCGCAGCGCGCTCGCCGAGCGGTCGAGCCGGTAGCCGAGCGCCGCGATCGCCTCGACCACGCTGCGGCGGCTCGCCTCGCCTACGGGGCGGGCGCCGTTCACGACATTCGAAGCGGTGGCGACCGAGACGCCGGCGCGCGACGCGACGTCGCGGATTGTTGGCGCTTTCCCCGCCATTGTTCGTTCGCTCCAAGCATCGGCGACGTTCGAGGCGGACTCTTCGCCGGCCTTTCTATAACGTTCTAGACTATGTCTCGCCGTCGCTCGCTGTCAAGCCTCCGAACGGTTTCAACTGCGCTCGATCGGCTTCGACCGGGAGCGGAGCACGGTCTCGCGCTGGGCGCGCCGGCAGGAGAGCGGCGGCAGGCCGCGCAGGATGAGCCCGGCGTCGGCGACGGTCTGCCGGCCGATCTCGTAGAGCGAATCCCTCATCGCTCCGGCGCGATGGGGCGACAGCAGCAAGCCTTCCACCTCACGCGCCGCATCGTCGCGCGGCGCGGGCTCGATGGGAAAAACGTCGGTCGCGGCGCGGAACCGCCCGCTTTCGATCTGGCGCAGGAATTCGGGGAAGTCGACCACGCCCGCGCGGCTCATCAGCAGGAAGACCGACCCCGGCGCGATCAAGGAACTCGCGCTTGGCCAAGAATCCCTGGTTCTCGCTCGTCACGCCGGCGAACACGACGATGACCTGGCTCGTCGCCAGAACCTCGTCGAGCGACGCGGCGGCAACACCGTAGCTGGCCATGAAATGATCGGAAATCCACGGATCATAGGCCTTGATCGGGCAGTCGAACGGCTGAAGGAGCGGAGCGAAAGCGCGCGCGAGATCGCCGAAGCCGATCAGGCCGACCCGCGCGCGATAGAGAGAGAAGCAGCCTTCCGCGCCGTCGAGCAGCCATTTCTCATCTCCCTTGCGCATCGCGCGGTCGGCGGCGGTCACGCCACGGCAAAGGTCGATCGCCATGCCCAGCGCCATCTCGGCGACCGGCCTGGCGAAAGCGGAACTCGGCGCGAGCACATGGATTCCGCGCTCGAAGCAGGTTTCGTAGTCGATGTTCTGGAGGAAATTGGTCTCGACGTTGATGATGGCGCGGAGTTTTGTCGCGCGATCGAGGCGGGTCTTGTGCATATCGCTCTGGCCGAGCAGCAGCGCCATCTCCGGCAGAAGGGCTTCCAATCGCTCCGCGGGCATGCGGCCCGGTCCGTCGTGGACCGCGAGCTCGCCAAGGCTCTCGAGCTCAGCCTGGACCTTCGGCTCGAAGATCTCATCGAGGCCGCGCGGCTGCGGATCGATCAGGATCAGGGGTCTCATCGCGGCTCGGCTCCCGAAGCGTCATTCGAACCAGAGCTAAATCGATATAGAGCGGCCGGCAAGCCGCGGCGCGCAACAGCGCCGACGAGTCGCCGGCCGGCCGTCAGGGCCGCACCGCGGCGTGAATCTCTGCGATATAGCCGCCGGGAAAGAGCACGATCGCGGTGACGCGGCGATCGACCGTGGTCGGCGCGACCAGCACCTCGACCCCGGCCGCGGCCGCCTTGGCCAGCGTTTCGGCCATGCTCGAGACTTCGTAGCCGGCGACTTCGCGGCCATAGGGCCAACGCAAATGCCCGTCCGTGACCAGCGCCGCGACCTTGCCAAACCTGGATTCGATGCGAACGCGGCGGTACGTCTCTCCCACGCGGCCGATCTCCACGCCGGGAGCCGCCGGTTCGTCGCTCACGACCGCGCCATGCGAGAAGGCGATGAAGTCGCGGATGAAGTCGTCGGCGCGGTCTTTGGACACATAGACCCGGTTTTCCGGAACGGCGGCGAGCGGCGGATAACTTGGCGCCGTCGTATGCCAATAGAGCTGCATGTTCACGCCCCCGGGCCACTGGATGACCGCGTCGCGGCCAAGCGCGTCCGCGAACGGGGTGACGATGACGTCCGCTCCATTGGCGCGCGCCGCCCGAACGGCGGCGTCGAGGTCACTGACCAGAGAGCCGGTCCGCTCGTCGCCGAAGGGATAGGGGATGGGGGTGGTGAAGCCGAAAACCGAGAGGTTGCCGACCGGCGTCTGAACAAACTGCGACTTGGCGAGGCTCGGCGCCGGCGTAACCGTGACGATGGCCGCCTTGGACGTCGTTCCGCCGAAGGTCGAAACGAAGCTGGCGACAAAGCGGTCGAAGTCCGCGAACGGGACATAGACGTGGGTCGTGCCGTATTGCGGGGCAACGGCCACGTCGGGCGTCGCCGGCGGCGAAAGCTGGGCCGCGGCTTCGGCCGCGCCGCCGGCAAGGACGGATGCGAGGGCGAGAATCTTGATTGCGCGCATCGGGCTCATGCGAACGACGGTTAAAGACGCAGTTGGATCCGGGCGCAACTGCTGGATGTGATGGCGAACGGCGCCGCCATTGGCGACATTCAAGAACATCTCCCTTATATGAGCGCCATGTCTAAGCCGTATAGCGCCCGCTTTTCGGTGGCCCCGATGATGGACCGGACAGAAAGTCAATAGATTTCAATATCTTAAAGAAACGCGTGCGCATGGAGTGCACACGACCGTTCTACTTTTCTTTGCTATCCGCTGCTGCGCAGGGCGTCGATTCTTGCCGACAAAGCTGCGCCACGACGACCGATTGCCGTCACTAAGACACGGATGCGCGATGGTTGACGAACGGACCCGTTTGTACGATCCCAACCTTGCCAAGGGTCGAGGGTTCGAATCCCTTCGCCCGCTCCAATTTTTCTTAAGCAAGTCAATGACTTCGAATGGTCCTTCGAGGCGGTTTGTCGCTTCCCCGCCCCAGAGACGTCAGAGCCGGGGAAGCATGGGGGAAGCACCAGAAATTGTAATCTAGCATGCTCTCGACGACGTTCGGCATGGTCGGAGCCGTCGTAGCCCGCAGTTCCGTACGCAGGGAGGTCTGCGATCGCGCCACAGCTGAACTGCAAGAGAGGGCCTCGCCGCGGGGCTGCGGCAAGCTGCTCAACTACGACCGCGTCAACGTCATCAACGACGAGGCACACCACTGCTACCGACACAAGGTCGGTGCCGACGCCGAGGGCGCGCTGACCGGCGACGACAAGAAGGAGGCGGCCGAAAACGAGGAAGCCGCGCGGCTCTGGATCAACGGCATCGAGGCGCTGCACCGCAAGCTGTCGAAGGGAGTGCGCGCCGTCTACGACCTCTCGGCGACGCCCTTCTTCCTGCGAGGCTCGGGCTATCCGGAGGGCTATCTCTTCCCCTGGGTCGTGTCGGATTTCAGTCTGATGGATGCGATCGAGAGTGGCATCGTCAAGCTGCCCCGCGTGCCTGTGAGCGACAACCTCGTCGGCGTCGATACGGTCGTCTATCGGGATCTCTGGAAGCATATCGGCAAGGATCTGCCGAAGACTGCTGCGGGCGCCGCCAAGCTCAGCGCCTTCGACCTGCCGCCGATGCTCAGGACCGGGCTGACCACGCTCTACAGCCATTACGCAGGCGAGTTCGACCGCTGGGAGCGCGCGGGGATTTCCCGCTCGGCGAGGCTCGCCATCACCTGAAGGCTGTCGCCCAGGATCATGCGGTTCGACCAGTGCTGGTCGTGCTGGTAAAACTCCGCCCGCTGGTCGGGCGTGATGCCGTCGAAGTCGGCGAACAGGTCGGGGGCGTCAGCCTCGGCCTCGCGCTTCTCGGTCGTGCGTCGTTTCAGGTCGTCGATGATCGCCTTGGGATGAATTTTCTCCTGAATGTAGAGCGGCGGCACGTTGACGACGAGGTCGGCCCAATCCTGCCGGTCCTTGCCGCGCAGACGAGTTGCACATCGGAGAGGGTGAGCCGCCGGTCTCCGCCAGCTCCTTCATCTGCTCGTCGGTGATCGTGATCCTGGCGCCGTTCCAGATCAGTTCGGGCTGGCTCGGCTCTTCCGCCGTCCGCGTGTCGCCCTCCGCTAACGGCCGAGCCCTCGGATAGTGCTTCGGCGCCTGCGGCGCCGCATCCTCGTCCCGTCGAAAGAAACTCTCCATCTCCGCCGTCGGAATGTTCCGGCGGGTGGCCTCGTTGTGCTTGAGGGCGTCGACCTGCCTTGAGGGTTTGCCATTGGAGGATCGAGGAGAGCGGGCCATCAGGCGGCAAGCCTGAAGGGCAAGGTGCAGTGCAGCCAATCCAACGTCCGGCGAATCAAGGCCGGCGTCCCGATCGAGGAGCTCGCCGAGGACATCGCAAGACGCACACTGCTGCAAAGTCTCACCGCGCGGCCGGTTTGCGACGCCGATGGCAATGAGACCGGAATGTTCGAGATCCCGGCCGGCGGCCGCCGCTACCGGGCGCTCGAACTCCTGGTGAAGCAGAAGCGCCTGGCGAAGACCGCGCCCATACCCTGCATCGTACGCGAAGGCGGCATCGCCGAGGAGGACAACTGCCTGCTTTCGTTCTCGGCTTCACCTCCGATTGAGCCGCGAGGGGTTACCTACGCCTCGCGACACGCAAGCTGCACGAGGGCGCAATGATCGTGGCGCTGCTCAATCAGAAGGGCGGCGTCGGCAAGACCACCCTGGCTCTGCATCTGGCGACGCTGCCATTCGTCCGTCCCGGCGGCGAAATTCTGCTGCGGATCAACGGCTGGCCGAAGGTCGATCAGGCCCTGCAGGCGATCGACGCGGTGGAAGTCTGCGGCGTCGATCCCGCCGACACGGCGCCGGACCATTGGCGACACGTCCACAATCGCCTGACGGCTGGCGAACAGCCCCGCCCCTATACGTTTGCGCTCCACAAGGCCTGGCTCATGCGCCGCAGTGTCGCGCCATGATCGGCCGCGGCGCAATTCTCGCGGTCATGGCGCTCGGCGTCGGCGCCACGGCGCTCCCTCAGCACGACGATCGGCCGCCGTGGGTCGTCTGGAACGCCAGCGCCAGCGTGCCGATCGGTCTCTACGCCGTCGCCAGGATCACCGGGGTCCACGCCGGCGACCTGGTTGTCGTGAGACCACCCGAACCCCTCGCCCGGTTCCTTGCCGACGGCGGCTATCTGCCGCGCGGCGTGCCGTTGCTGAAACACGTGGCGGCAGTCGCCGGACAAACCGTCTGTCGCATCGGCGGCAGCGTCACTGTCGACGCGATCGAAATGGGCGAGGCCCGCGAGCGCGATGGCCGCGGCCGCTCGCTCCCTATCTGGCAGGGCTGCCGCGTCATCGCAACAGGCGACATCTTCCTGATGAACCCGCAGTCCGCCAACTCGCTCGACGGACGCTATTTCGGTCCGCTGCCCGCCGCCTCGATCATCGGTCGCGCGATCCCTCTCTGGGTCCATCAAACCGAAGAGGAGGAGTGATCGTGCAGCCATCATGCAAATCTGCTGCGATTGCTCCGGGAGACTATGGGGCGGACCACTCGCTCTTTACGGCTGAGTCTTGCGGCGTCGTCCCCCAGTGCGTCACCCCTTTTCGGCCTCCAATGCGGCGCTCGGGGTCATCGGCGGGGGGCGGCGCAATTGCGCCAGCGCGCTCACCGTCCGTCCATTTGGTGATATGCGCCGTTTGGGTCTTCTTGTGCTCGGGAGGACCGTTTGACGGTTCGGTCCGCGCCGAGCCGGCCGCGATGGCAGGCACGGCAAGCCAACCCTCCGCCCTTCCTTTCACCGCTTTCGTCGCAGAGGCCTCGCAGAGATTCAATATTCCCGCCAACTGGATTTGGGCGGTGATGCGCATCGAGAGCGGAGGAGATCCGCGCGCCGTTTCGCCAAAGGGCGCAATGGGACTGATGCAGATCATGCCCAAGACATACGCCGGATTGCGCGCCCGCCACCATCTCGGCCCCGACGCCTACAATCCGCGCGACAATATTCTCGCCGGCGCCGCCTATCTTCGCGGGATGCTCGATCGTTACGGCTCGCCAGGGTTCCTCGCCGCTTACAATGCGGGCCCTGCCCGCTACGATGAGCATTTGGCGACTGGCCGGCCGCTGCCGCCAGAGACGCAGGTCTATATCGCAATGCTCTCGCCTATGATCGGCGACCGACAGTCGGACGGCCGAACCGTCGCCTCTTTCGATTTGATTGCGTGGGCTCGCGGGACGCTGTTCGCCACGCACCCGGAGACCCCGCCGAACGTCGAATTGCCTGCCGCCAAAGTGCAGCCGGATCGTTTGCCAAGCGTCCGTCGCATCGTCGATCTCTCGGCGCTCTCGCCGCAGTCCGAGGGTATTTTCGTGCATCTCGCCAGCGGGGATCGTCCCCAATGAGCAAAATCGCATTCCATCGCGCTCTGGCAGGCTTTGTCGCTCGGTCGGCGCCTGGATTAAGCCGGTGGGGAGGCGCCGACCATGGACGGCAAGATAAAAGCGCCGCCTTCGGCCGGGCGCATGGGGTTGGTTGGATTGGAGATTTTCGACCTCTAGCTCGTCCGCCCTGCTGGCGCTTCGGCCCGAAACGCGAACGATTTCAGTGCTTCGAGCGCCATCCCGGGGATCGGCGAGTCCACTCTCAGCAATGACCACGCGAGACGATGACTTCAATCCGCGCCCCGGCCGCATCCATCACGGCAACCAGGGCGCCAAGCGACCGAAGAGCTTCGTTGGCGAGGTGATGCGGGCCGCGAAGAAAGCGGGCCACCGGGGCCAGACGTTCAAGCGAAGCGGCGGCTCCGCCGGACGTTCGACTTTCGGCCGCGGACGGCGGGCGGCGCTGTCCTGGCCTCCCGATCGTCCGGCCGGCGCGTCGTCGTCATGGCCCGGATCGTGCGCCACCGTGGCGGCCGATTTCGCTCGGCGCCGCTCTCGAAGCATCTCGCCTACCTCAAGCGCGACGGCGTCACCCGTGACGGCGCAGACGCCCGAATGTTCGACGCTGCCTCCGACGACGCCGACACGAAAGTTTTCGCGGAATGGTGCGGAGAGGACCGACATCATTTCCGGTTCACAGTCTCTCCGGAGGATGCGGGCCAGATGGCCGACCTTCGCACCTTCACGCGCGAGCTCATGAAGGACGCGGAGCGCGACCTCGGAACGGGGCTCGACTGGGTCGCAGTGGATCATTGGAACACCGACAACCCCCATGTCCACGTGCTTGCCCGCGGCCGAGCCGACGACGGTAAGGACCTGGTCATCAGCCGCGACTACATCGGCAAAGGCCTTCGCTGCCGGGCGGCGGAACGAGTTACACTGGAATTGGGACCACGCAGCGAGCAGGAAATCCGCGCGGGACTGGAGAGCGAAGTCGGGGTAGAACGCTGGACCAGTCTCGACCATTCGCTTCGCGACATAGCGGACGAAGGCGGTGGGGTCGCCGATCTTCGTCCGGTAGGCGCGGGCAAAGACCCCGAGCTTCGCCGTCTGACGGTTGGTCGAGCCGCCAAGCTTGAACGCCTCGGTCTGGCCGAGCTAGTCGGCCCCGCCCAGTGGACGCTGAAGCCCTGTCTCGAGCCGGCCTTGCGCGATCTCGGCATCCGAGGAGACATCATAAAGACCATGCACCGCGCGATGGCGGATCTGGGTCACGAGTTCGACGTCGCTGGCTTCGCGCTTCACGGCGACGAAGCCAACGAGCCGGTGTTGGGCCGGTTGGTGGAGCGCGGCCTGCACGACGAACTGAAAGGCACGGCCTACGTCATTATCGATGGCGTCGACGGGCGCACGCACCATCTCGTCTTCTCCGACCTGGAGTTGACTGGCGACTCCAAGCCCGGGGCCATCGTTGAGACGCGGGCCTATGACGACGCGAGCGGACACAAACGGCAGTCACTCGCCACACGATCGGACCTCACGGTCGAGGCGCAGGTCTCAGCGTCCGGCGCCACCTGGATCGACCGTCAGCTTCTCGCTAAGGAATCCGCGCTCAGCGGCGGCGGCTTCGCCGGAGAGGTCCGCGAGGCGATGGACCGCCGGATCGATCGTCTTATCGAACAGGATCTGGCTCAACGGCAAGGTCGGCGGGTCACCTTCGCTCGCGATCTTATCAACACGTTGCGCCGACGCGAACTCGACGAGGCTCGCTCGAAACTGTCGGCCGACACGGGGCTTGCCCATCGCCCATCTACGGAAGGCGAGCACGTCTCGGGCGTCTATCGCCAACGCGTCACGCTCGCGTCGGGCCGCTTCGCCATGATCGATGATGGTCTTGGTTTCCAGCTCGTGCCCTGGCGGCCGGCGCTGGAGAAGAGGCTGGGTCAGCACGTGTCAGGCACGTTGACCCCCGGCGGCGGGATCGACTGGGGCTTCCAGCGCAAACGCGAACTCGGGCTATAGTGCTTTCGGAACGACTGAAACCGGATGCCGATGCGCACCGGCGGGGCAAGCTACGAAAAAATGGGCAAGCTAGGGCGTCGCTTTTGTGCTCGCACGAAGGCGGCCATTCTCCCACGCCCACTCCTCAGGAGCGAGCGTCCCGTTGCCCGTGACCCGGTCATGGAGAAGTCGGCTTGTCTTGGCGTGCTTCTCCTTGGGCAGCCAGGTCACGCCGATCTTCGCGAACAGTCGCTGAATGAATAGATAGTGCTCGACGATGCTCACGAAAAGGACCGGGTAGTTGATCATCGCGTAGTCGAAGGTGTGGCCACGATCGCCGCGAGCACACCACGCCGAGCGGGATGTGCTGCCGCAGGGTCTTTTCCTGACGTCTTGACTTGAGCGCCTGATAGCCCTGCCGGCTCTCGACGCAGACCCCGGGAAGGCCGAGCTGGCGCAAGGCGAGGGTCGCTCTGGCTCGCCGCCTCGCGATCATCTCGAGGTGAAGCTGCCGCCAAAGACCCGTTGAGCCCCCCGATCCCGGAGGATCAGAGATCACATGCATCAGCGCTGCGGAGGTGGACTAAGTCCAACTCGACGCACGCGCGTTTTCGGTGTCTAATTTACCTGGGACTCCTGGTACCCGATCATGACAGAGCGCCGAGGTGGAAGGTGGTACGCGATCTGGGAGGGGGTAACGCGATCTGCAATACGGATTTCACATTGACCGTTCCAACGCGCTCCGTCTCCTCCGCGCCAGAACATGTCAAGCCAACCCGATCGTGAGATGGATGCGGCCCCCTACCCATCCCGAATTCGGCGTTCTCGCTCGCCGGCGTTTGTTGCGATGGTGCTGCGACAGCGGCCCCTATGCATGTTTACGATCCTCGGAGACACCTGTGTTTGGTGGCCTCTCACCTTATCCTTGACAGTGCCGAACGAGCATGCGGGCACCCGAAAGCGTCGACACCGGAAGAGGCTCCCGCCCTTGACCAATTTAGAGAACGCAATCCGTCGAACTCTCGCCGTCTGGTGAGCGCATATTGCGTTGAAAAACTCCGCTTGATTCGGGCGCCGGTGGCTGATTCTCTTCTCTTGGGAGCAGGAGATTCGGCCGATGATGGGCGAGCGGCGGGTGATGCAGGAGGCGCTGTTTTACGGCTTCAGCCTCGAGCGGCACGTCCCCGACAATCACATGCTTCGCAGGATCGACCGTTTCGTTGACCTGTCGGAACTGAGGGCGCACTTGGGCCCCTACTACAGCGATGTGGGACGGCCCTCGATCGATCCCGAGCTGATGATGCGCATGCTGATCGTGGGCTACTGCTCTGGCATTCGCTCGGAGCGGCGGCTGTGCGACGAGGTCCACCTCAATCTGGCTTATCGCTGGTTCTGTCGCTTGGGTCTCGACGGCGATGTCCCCGATCATTCGACGTTTTCCAAGAACCGCCACGGCCGTTTTCGCGAGAGCGATCTCCTGCGCAGGCTGTTCGAGACCGTAGTCGCGCGCTGCATGAAGGAAGGGATCGTGGGCGGCGAAGCCTTTGCGGTTGACGCCAGCATTATCGTGGCCGACGCTCATCGCAGGCGCGGCGTCGCAAAGATCGAGGACCTCGATCCGACGTCCAATCGGGCGGTCGCGGAATATCTCTCGGTCCTCGACGACGCGGCCTTCGGCGGCGCGACGCCGGTCGAGCCGAAGTTGCTCTCGCCAACCGATCCGGCGGCCCGCTACACAGCTGCGGCCAACACTCCCGCGGTTTACGCCTATTCCGACAACTATCTCATTGATCTCAAGAAGGCGGTGATCATGGACGTCGAGGCGACGACGGCGATTCGTCAGGCCGAAGTCGGTGCGGCCAAGACAATGCTCGATCGCACGACCGAACAGTTCGATATCACGCCTTCGCGCCTGGTCGCTGATGCGGGCTACGGCTCGGCCGAGATGATCGAGTGGCTGGTGTACGAGCGCGGGATCGAGCCGCACGTCAAACTGATGGACAAATCCGAACGCACGGACGGGACCTTCTCGCGCAGCGACTTCGCCTACGATCCGGATCGCAACCTCTATGTCTGCCCCGGCGGCAAAGAGTTAAGGAAATACCACCGCGCTTTCTCCAAGCCACGCCAGGGGCTGACGAAGGAAGGAACGCTGATCTACTTCGCCAGCAAGCGCGACTGCGAGGCCTGCGCGCTCAAGCCCACATGCTGCCCGAACGCACCGGCACGCAAGATCGCGCGCTCGGTCCACGAAGCTGCTCGCGACAAGGCGCGCGCAATTGCAAAGACCGAGGCCTACGCTGTCTCACGCCGCCAACGAAGAAGGTTGAGATGCTCTTCGCTCACCTGAAGCGGATCCTCAGGCTCGACCGATTGCGCCTGCGCGGGCCGAGCGGAGCCAAAGATGAGTTCCTGTTGGCGGCCACCGCCCAAAACTTGAGGAAACTGGCAAAGATCATCCCCCTTCCGGCGCCGGTCTTCGTCACGTGAGGGGAGCGGCCTCACTCGGCCGCCCTGACTGTCATCGCAACCGCTTATTCGCTCTCGTCGGCCAAGCGGGTTCTTCAACACAATTCGCAAATAGCGCTCACTCATCGACGACCTGGCGAGTAGGTCAATCGACCAACCGGGACCTTTCCCGCTCTGCCGCTGGACGGTGAAAAACTCTCCTACCAGAGTTGCCTAACGGTCAGTCGCACGGTTTGCGAATAGGGCTCGCTCGCGGGCTTGGCGACGACGCGCTCGTAGTTCAGCGCCATATCGGCGCCGCGCCAGAGACGAAGCCCCATTCCCGCTCCGATCCGAAGCGTATTCGCCATGTTGTCCTGGTCGATCCCATCGATGCTCGTCTCTCCACCGAGATTGTAATAAGCGTCCGCCGAGAGCCATAAGGCGTCGGTGACGTTGCGGCTCAAGTGCTCCTCGAGCCGCAGCAGCGGCCTCTGTGTGAGCGTCTGCGCCCCGTTCACGAGATAGTTCCCATTGTCGGTGAAGATGCGCCCCGAGACATACGTCTCGAGCCAGGTCCAACCTTGATCGGGCGTGTAGCTGAAATTGACGGTCGGCGAGATCATCCAGCGGTTCGCGCTCGGATTGATCGGAGAGCTTGGCTGGTAAAATCCAATCGGCGTCGTCACCAGAAGATGAAAGCTCGAGAAGGTTTGCGGCACGAAGGATTGGAACTGCTCGCGGGTCAGCGCCGGGCCGCCAAAAATGTTCATCTGCCAAAGGAAGCCGACATCGGAAACGCCGTTGGTGCTGGCGCGGAACGGGCCGGCGCTGGTGTCGATGAGCGCATAAGGCAGAACGAGCGAGAAGCCCCCGGTGCGGCCCCAATAGTCCATGATGCGGGTGAGAACGACCGACTGGGCGAACACGTTGGAGCGAACGCCCGGAATGTGATCCGCGCCGTCCTCGGGCGTGAGGGAGGTGGTGTAACCGGCGTTATAATTGAGAAGCCACGTGTCGACCGGCGCATTGAGATAGTCGCGCGCCGAGCCGGCATGGGCGGTCTCAGTCGTCCATAGCGCCGCAGCGACGCCCACGCATGCGAGCGCCTTCAACCGCTTGGCTGGACGCATGCTCCCCGCCCGCATCGAGCTGTCCGCAATTGCGTCTTCGCTCCCGAGGACGCGCTGGTCGTGTAAGCGCTTACGCCGACCGCGAGAACCCGATGTCGTCGTCGATCACCGCGCCCGGCCCGACCGGAACCCTTCCAGGATTCGGTTGGTGAAGAGTGTGGAAGACGATCTTGTCGCGCGACACTTTGCGGAGAAAGTCCGCGAACACGTCGATCGTCAATTGCTCGCCGGGGCAACGCCGATAGCCGAAGCCGAACGGCGCGAATCCGGCATAGTCGCAGACCGGCGCCGGCTTCCCGTCTGACACGGCGAACACTGTGCCGAAGCCGCTGTTGGTGATGCCGGTCTTGCGCCCATCGCTAACGGGAAGCGTCGTAATGTCGAAGGGGCAACGCGGCAGACCGATCTGCTTGCATTTCGCCTCGTCGACGTCAGCGCTGGTCGGCACGCTTAGGTAGCGCTGGGGATCGAACCGCTCTGGCTCCAGCCACAGCCGGGTGTCGAAGCTCGTCTCGGTGTGGGGCGTGTTCATGTATGAGTGCCGCTCGTAAGGCACGCCAAATTGCGCGAAGGGCGAGCCGCCGTAGAAAGACGAGGCCCGCGTGTCCGTGATCGCGGAAATGCTGCCGCCGTTGGGCGAGACGGTTCGAAAGAGCTCCATCACCAAAAGCTCAAGCGGCGTATAGGGCGCTCCGTTCGCGTTATCGAAGTCTCCGCTCATCGTCTTTTGGAAGGCCGCCCGCACCGTCGGATCGCCGCCATTTTCGTTGAGACGATTCATGACGCCGAAGATGGAATTGCCCCATTGGCTGAACGCCACAAAATTGTGGAAGCATTCGAAGACGACGTCCTTCTTGGCGAAATATTTCCCGTCGCCCGCATTCTTGAGCCAATAATAGGCGATGGTCTTGTCGGGATCGGCGATCCGGCCGTTCTCGATATCGTCGAGCCGCGCGTCGATCCATTTGTTCAGGAACGGCCGAAGCGCTCTGACGGTCATATAGTTTTCGTACACGACCTCCTGCAGCGGATTGCGGTAGGCGAGCACTGTGTTGAACGCCTCACCGATGGTGCGGACCTGAGGCGGCACAGCACCGCCCTTCACGCCGAGATGAAGGTCCCAGTAGATATCCCAGTAATAGTCGAGGTAATGGCGCATGAAAGGCTTGTCGGCGAACTTCGGATTGAGAAGCTTGTCGAAAAAGTCGACAACCTTGGCCTGATATTTTGGAGCGTAAAGGTCGGGCGTGACGCCCGCGAAATAGATGCGCTTGCGCAGATTGTTATCGCCGCGATTCTCAAGCCCCTCGAGGAAGACGGTCACCCCGTCCGAAGGGGTCGGCTTCCAGTCTTCGTAAAGCATGCCCCAAAAATCCCAGGGGATGGCATCCTGTTTCGTAAGCGGCAGGTCGATCATCGGCAGGATGGGCCGCTCGCCGGCAAAAATGCTTCCGAGAAAAAACGGCACCACGGCGTTGTTGACGTACTCGCGGTCGAAATGGCTGGGGATGGTGGCGCGAAATCTTTGCAGCGCTGCGGAGAGGTCGGGAGCCTGACGGGCGGCGGTTCCGCCATCCCCGAGGCTTTGGTCCTTGGCGGTGGCTCCTCCCGCGACGGGCAGAAGAGCAGCGACGCCGGCGCCGGTCAGAAACGTACGTCGTTCCATCCTCGATTCCTCCCTTGCACTTTGGACGCGCACGCTAGGGAGCCACACGAGGCGCGTCAACACGCGCTCTATCGGACCGGGCTGCGGTTCCTCATAATAGACAGAAGACTCCCGGGGATGACGACCAGATCGTGCTCTATGCCCGCCGGCGAAGTTGCTGAAGCACGGAACTCTAAAAACCCTACAAAGGCTCTCCGCACGGCATGTCTCCGCCCGAGGCCGAGACCATCAACGCCAACCCGCTGCTCAGAAAAATGCGCGGCACAGCGGCTCCCCGCTCCGAGCGGTGCGAATACCCATCGATCAACCCTCGCGCCCAGCGCGCCGGGCGCGAAGGCATCACGAAAAAATGACTTCCCGGTAAGGTGAACGCCGGCCACCAACTGAAATGCCGGCCTCGATCGGCCGCATGATCGTTCCAGCGCCGGGGCTTAGGGAGTCACGGGCGCGTTGAGTCTACCGGCCAAGCGCCGACGCCGTCACGAAACCACGAAGGTTCAGCGATGGGCGCGACCAGAGTCTCCCAAGATATCGATCATCCTCGCCGCCGCTTTATCGGAGCCGCGGCCATGACCGTTGCAGCCGCGCAGTTCGGCATGGGCGGTTCTGCGGAAGCTCAAACCGGCGCGACAAAACCAAACCTGCCCGCAATCAAGCCGGGGACGAACACCACGTTCGCGCCCCTGAAGCAGATCGACGCTGGCCTCCTGAATGTCGGATACGCCGAGGCCGGCCCCGCCGATGGCCCTGTAGTTCTTCTGCTGCACGGCTGACCCTACGACATCCACAGCTTTGTCGATGTCGCCCCTCTGCTGGCGTCGGCAGGCGACAGGCTCATCGTCCCCTATCTGCGCGGCTATGGCTCGACGCGATTTCTCTCGAGCGAGACGTTCCGGAACGGCCAGCAATCGGTGGTCGCTATCGATATCGTCGCCTTGATGGACGTGCTCAAAATCGAGAAGGCGACACTACGGCGGTTTTGATTGAGGCGCGCGGACGGCAGACATCATCGCGGCGCTGTGGCCTGAGCGCTGCGAGGGTCTGGTGTCAGTGAGCGACTATCTGATCGGCAGCCAGGAAGCGGGCAAGGCGCCCTTGCCGCCAGCCGCTGAGCTGCAATGGTGGTACCAGTATTACTTCGCCACCGAACGCGGCCGGGCGGGCTACGACAAATACCGGCACGACTTTGCGAAGCTTATTTGGCAGCTCGCGTCGCCGAAGTGGAACTTCGATGACGCCACGTTCGATCGCACGGCGGCGTCGTTCGAAAACCCGGATCATGTCGCGATCGTGATCCACAATTATAGCTGGCGGCTCGGACTGGCCGGAGGCGAGCCCGAATATGACGATCTGGAAAAGCGGCTCGCCGAAAGTCCGGTCATCACCGCCCACCATCACCCTCGAAGGCGACGCCAATGGCGCGCCCCATCCAGAACCCGCGGCTTATCGCAGCAAATTATCGGGTAAATATGAGCATCGGCTCATCACGGGCGGCGTGGGGCACAACCTGCCTAAAGAAGCCCCACAGGCCTTTGCCCAAGCGATCGTCGACATCGCCGAAGTCTGATCGACGCTCGCCTGCATTGGCATTGTCACGTCCGTCCAGTATAGCTACTTTTTACCAATTTCAGTCTGAATCTGACCCACAGATTATTGATTTTGCTCTTCTGAGCCGACGGACGCCAAGCGTGTTCGGCAAGTAAAAAGCGCGGACGTGACTATGCCCGCGGAAGCGCAAAAACTTGGCGAGTTGAATACGCGGCTATATCTCCTCTACGCTGGCTAATCAGCGCGCCTGCTAGCTGAACTGGCGCCTTCCCGCTGGGCGTTTGCGGCTGCCGCAATCAGGGCCTGGTAGGCCGATTAACCGGAAAATGAGTTGAATGCCGACCAAAACTGCGCTCGATAGTGGTCCTGCTCCATCAACAGCTCGTGCTTGGCGCCAGCAATGACGATATGGGAGACCGCTCCCGACCGGATGGCGAATGTCTGGCTTGCGGCCGTGCTTGCAATCTCGTCCCGGCCGGGAGCCACGATTAATGTTCGCTCTCGGATCTTCGCCGGATAGCCGGTGTCAGCGAACTCGTGCATCACTTCGAGGGCAGCGTCTGTCCAGGCGATGGTCGGGGAGCCCATGCCCAATGACGGCTCAGCCGCGAGGATTGCGGCATTGCGGGCATAGCGCCCCGGATCGGAGGTGCGTCGGTTGCCGGCAAAGGGCCTCACGTCCATGATCGTCCTGCGGCCTCCAGGAATGTACGAAGTGCCGAGACCGCAAACGCGCATCGCGCGAGAAGCCGCGCGAACCAATGCTGATGAACCAATGAACGGCAGTCCTATCATGGGCGCCGTAAGTATCATGCGATCGAAATGACGGTGTCCGCCCACAGCGGAGCGCAGCAGAATCGCGCCGCCCATTGAATGCGCCAAACCGATGAACGGCCGAGCGCAGTATGGCAGCAAGACTTCCGTGATGACGGTCTCCAGATCGGTATCGTACTGGCGAAAATTCTCCACGTATCCCTTCTGCCGGTCCGCAAGCACCCGCCCCGATAAGCCCTGCCCGCGCCAATCGAACGTGACCACGGCGAAGCCGCGATTTTTCAGCTCACGCACGACCTCGAAATACTTCTCAATGAACTCGGCGCGCCCCTGGAGCAAGCAGACAGTACCCTTGCTTCGACGCTCGGCGGCCCAACGCGCATGACGCAACAGGACACCGTCTTGGGTCTTCAATGTCCCGGTGATTGCACCCTCGGGAACCGGATTCCCGAGGGTTGAAACGAGCCCCATGGCCCTTGCTCCTCAGCACATGATGGTACCTGTCATTCGGCGTCCAACTTTCATCTACAAAATCCGTCGAGCCCGTTATACGGCGCTTGGGCGGAGCTCGAGCTGACCGACACAGTCGCCACGGGGTTCGGCGGGCTCAGAATGCCGATCGGGTCGCCCAATCTCGATCTATACAGCATTCTAGGGGCTCGGTATTTCAACGACGGTCTTTCGATCACCCCCAAGGTTCCAGTGTTCGGATTCCAGCATTCGGCCTCAGCCAACAAGGATTGGGTTGATCCTATCGTCGGACTAACCGGGCGCTACCGAATTGATGACAAGTGGTTTGTCAACACCGAAGGAGACATCGGCGGGCCTCAACAACAGCGCTGCCGGCCACACGGTCGGCCTGCTTCGTGTCCTGCAAACGGAGCGGGATGCTCCGTGTCATTCCGATCAGCCCTTTTGATCGGCTGTCTTCGGGCGGGCGTTTGGTCCCACGCCCAAGTGTTTATTGCGACGGCCATTGACCAAGCATCATGGTTCAGAGCCGGAGTTGGATAACCCGCGAACGTGTGGACCTCTCGACTGTCGTACAACCCAGGCGAACATGTGAATAACTTCGTTTCGCCGCGGCGGCCCGCGGGCTCATATCGGGTGGCGTGCGCTCCACCGTCGCTCTATGAAGCGTCGTGCTCTTGAAATGGTTCGCTGCACTATCGCCGTTCGGGCTGATACTCGGCGCCGCGGCGTTCGTTGCGGCGCTGACGCCGAGCATGATTCCCCGCCCGGGCGTTTTGCAAGGGGTCGAGTGCGGTCTCGCTTTCGCTTTGCTCTACGGCCTGGGGACCGGGGCGAGCGCGCTCTGGTCGTGGCTGCAGTTGCCCGTCGCCGGCGCCGGCTATCGGCGCACGTTTGGCTGGGTATCGATCCTGCTGTGCGTTGCTCTTGTCGGGTATGGGCTCGTGCGAGAGCCGGACTGGCAGAACGCCATCCGTCGGGCGATGGGCATGCCGCCTGTCGCGACGACCCTTCCTTTCCTCATCGCAATAGTGAGCGCCCCGGTCGCCCTGTTTCTCATCGGCATCGCCAGGTTCTTCAATGCTTTGGCGATGCTCATTTCGGCTCGTTTGGCCAAGATCGTCCCTCGTCGCATCGCGCTTCTCGGCGGTTTCGGCATTGCGGCGGTGCTGTTCTGGTCGATCGGCAGCGGGCTCTTGCTGAGAACGGCCCTTCACGGACTCGATAGTTCGTATCGCCGCATCGATGCGTTGCTGCCCGCCGAGCTTTCGGCACCCGTGGATCCCTTGGAGGCCGGCAGCAACAAATCCCTCATTTCATGGGCGAGCCTCGGCGCGCAGGGACGCGAGCGCGTGGTCGCGGCCCCATCCAAGAATGAAATCTCGGCGCTGACCGCAAGCGACGCGATGGAGCCATTGCGGGTCTACGTCGGGCTCAACTCCGCTGAAACTGCCGATCAGCGCGCGGCCCTGGCGCTGGCGGAGCTGATGCGCGTCGGCGCGTTCGACCGCTCCGTCCTGGTGATCGCGACGCCGACGGGCACCGGCTGGGTCGATCCGGCGGGCATGGCGCCGCTCGAGATCCTGCATCGCGGCGACGTCGCGTCAGTCTCGGTGCAGTATTCGTACTTGCCGAGCTGGCTTTCCCTGCTCGTCGAGCCGGACTATGGCAGCGACACGGCGCGAGCCGTCTTCCACGCCGTGTATGGTTATTGGCGTAGCCTACCAAAGGAGCGGCGCCCGCGCCTCTATCTGTTCGGGCTCAGCCTCGGTGCCCGGAACTCCGACCTGTCGGCCGATTTCTTCGACATAATCGCGGACCCCTTTCAAGGCGCTCTCTGGGCGGGGCCGCCCTGGGACAGCGTGACCTGGCGCAAGGTGACCGAGACTTCGCGCCGCTGGGAGCCCGGTCTGGCTGCCGCGGTTTCGCGACGAGTTGCTGTTCCGCTTTACCACGCAGCGCAACGCGCTCAATGAGGCCAAGACGAGTTGGGGTCCGATGCGAATGGTCTATTTGCAATATCCCTCCGACCCGATCGTTTTCTTCGAGATGACGAGCCTGTGGCGCCCGCCCGGGTGGATGGAGCAACCGAGAGGCCCGGACGTGTCGCCCGAGATCCGCTGGATGCCGGTCGTCACCTTCGTCCAACAGATCTGCGACATGATGACGGCCACCATGACCCCACGCGGGGTCGGGCATGTCTATGCCGCGGCCCACTATCTCGACGGTTGGATCGCCGTGACCGAGCCGCAGGGCTGGAACGAGCAAAGCCTTGCCCGTCTACGCGAATGGCTCAACGCGCATGACCTATGAAAGAAACGGCTTAGAGCTGAAGGCCACAGAGGCCAATTGTAGAGGCTACCGGTCAGGCAGTTGTGAGAGGGGGCAGATTGCGTTTCAGGTGATGCCGGTGTCGAGCATTTGCGGCAGCACCACGCGAGTGGTCAGGAAGACTGCCGCTGCATCCCAGCGCTCGATCGCGAACTCATGGGCCATTTCGGTCCCGCGCCGA